>NZ_LDQA01000019.1 GCF_001475935.1 Aureimonas ureilytica | reverse complement strand
GAGGTCGTGCCGCGCGGCACCACCGCCGCGCCGCGCCAGCGTTCGAACTCCACAATCTGAAAGAGACCATCATGAGCCAAACGCGGATCGGCATCGTCGGAGTGGGCGTGATGGGCAGCGCCATCGCGGGCCGCTTTCTCCAAACCGGGCACAGTGTCACCGTGCGCGACCGCGACGCGGAGAAGACCGCGCCGCTGGCCGCCAGGGGCGCGAGTGTCGCCGACAGCGCGGAGGCGCTGATGGAGGCCTCGGACGTCGTGATCCTCAGCCTCAACACGGCCGAGATCGTGGACGCCGTCGTGTTCGGCGCGGACGGCTTGGCCGCCCATGCGCGCGAGGGCGTGCTTCTGATCGACATGTCCTCCACCGACCCCAAGGCCACCGCCGCGATGGCTCAGCGCCTGCGCGCCGAGACCGGCATGGGCTGGGTGGACGCGCCCCTGTCGGGCGGCGCGCCGGCGGCCACGGAAGGGCGGTTGACGCTGATGATGGGCGGGGAGGCCGAAGAGGTGGAGCGCGCGAGGCACGTTCTCTCGGCGGTCGCCGCCAACATGACCCATATGGGGCCATCAGGCGCGGGGCAGACGACCAAGCTCATCAATCAGGTGCTCTGCGCTTGCAATTTCATGGCCGTAGCCGAAGCCACGCGCTTGGCCTTGGATGCCGGCGTCGATGCCGAGCGCATTCCTGCAGCGCTCGCGGGCGGGCGGGCCGACAGCCGCATCCTGCAGGAATTCATGGGCAAGATGGCGAGGTTCGACCTGACCCCGACCGGGCGCATCGACAACATGCTGAAGGATCTCGAAGCCACGCAGCGCTTCTCCATGGGCCTGCGCACGCCGATGCCGCTCACCAATCTCATCGCCGATCTACACCGCATGATGGTCGCCGCCGGCATCGGCCACGAGGACAGCGCGGCCTATATGAAACTCTTCGATTTCGGAAAGGCCCCCTGATGGCACAGGTCTCTCAACCGCGCGGTGTCGCCATCGTCACGGGCGCGGGCAGCGGCATCGGGCGCGCCTCGGCGCTGGCTCTGGCAGCGGAGGGCTGGCGCGTCGTCCTGGCCGGGCGGCGGCGCGAGGCGCTGGAGGAAACCGCCGCGCTGGCGGGCGGGCCCGAAACGCTGGTGGTGCCGACCGACGTGACCGTGGAAGGCGATGTCGCGGCCCTGTTCGACAGGGCAGTCGAAACGTTCGGGCGCGTCGATTTCGTGTTCAACAATGCCGGCACCAACACATCCGCCGTGCCGATCGATGAACTGCCCGTGGCGGAATGGACGCGCGTCGTCTCGGCCAATCTGACGGGCGTGTTTCTGTGTATGCGTGAGGCCTTCCGCGTCATGAAACGGCAGCAGCCGGGGGGCGGGCGCATCGTCAACAACGGCTCGATTTCCTCGCAGGTGCCCCGGCCCCATTCCGCGCCCTACACGGCCACCAAGCATGGCGTGAGCGGCCTCACCAAGTCCGGCTCGCTCGACGGGCGCGCGCATAACATCGCGGTCGGCCAGATCGACATCGGCAATGTCGCCTCCGACATGACGAGCCGCATGGGGGGAGGCGTGCTCCAAGCCCATGGCGGCATCGCGCCCGAGCCGGTCATGGCGATGGAGAATGTCGCGCGCAGCATCGTCCTCATGGCCTCGCTCCCGCCGCAAGCCAATGTCTTCCAGATGACGGTGATGGCCTCCGACATGCCCTTCGTCGGGCGCGGCTGATGTTTCGAGCGGCTGATGTTTCGAAGCGAAACAGAGGAGAGTTTCGCTCCGAGGGGGGCGCACCACCGATCTCTTCGGCGCGCACACGGTCCCCTGGCTCGACCGCGAGGGCGTCTGCCATCACGGCGGGCCGCAGGCCTAAATCACGGCAGAACGATCACGCTCGCGTGAGTCCGCTTGCGGTGTTATCGGTATCATGTACATTGAATCGGCATGGGAAGGGGGAATCATGTCCCTGAAGCTTTTCGATCTCTCCGGCCGCACGGCCCTCGTCACGGGCTCGGGCCAGGGCATCGGCTATTCGCTCGCCGAAGGGCTCGGCCGCGCGGGGGCGCGCGTCGTGCTGAACGGGCGCGACGGCGCGAAGCTCGACGCGGCGGCCGAGCGCCTGCGCGCTGAGGGCATCGCGGTCGAAACGAGCGTCTTCGATGTGACCGATCACGCCGCCGTCAAGGCCGGGGTCGATCGCATCGAGGCCGAGATCGGGCCGATCGACATTCTCGTCAACAATGCCGGCATCCAGCGCCGCGCGCCGCTGGAGGACTACCCGGCCGAAACCTGGTCCGAGATCATGCGGGCCAATGTGGACTCGGTCTTCTTCGTCGGACAGGCGGTGGCGAAGCACATGATCGCCCGCAAGCGCGGGCGCATCATCAACATCGCCAGCCTTCAAGCGCAGGCCGCGCGCTATTCCATCGCGCCCTACACCGCCACCAAGGGCGCGGTGCTCAACCTCACCAAGGGCATGTGTACCGACTGGGCGCGCCACGGGCTGCAGATCAACGCGATCGGCCCCGGCTATTTCGAAACGCCGCTGAACCAGGCGCTGGTGGACGATCCGAAGTTCACCGAATGGCTCAAGATCCGAACGCCGACGGGTCGCTGGGGCAAGGTGGAGGAGTTGCAGGGCGCCTGCATCTTCCTCGCCTCCGACGCCGCCACCTTCGTCAACGGGCAGATCGTCTATGTCGATGGCGGGGTGCTCGCCACGCTTTAGGAGACTATTTCGAACGTTCGCCGGGTCGGATCGGCGGTGCTTTTCGTCCGTGCCTTCGTTGCCCATGTCAGCCGATGCCGACCGCGCATCGACTGCGTTTGGCGCCTTGGCTTGAAGCGAAAATCTTGTCGCCGATCCTCCGCCGGGACCTTCCGAAACAGTCTCTGACACTTCGTGCGCCGGGCCGCTGGGAGGCCGCCCGGTCGCATTCGATCCTTTCTCGAAATGCCATGGGAGGCATGGGTATGACCAACACGACACGACGCGCCGTGATGAAGGCCGCTTTCCTCGGATCGCTCGCCGTGGCCACTCTGACGGCGGCGATGCCGGGTTCGGCCGAGGCCGTGACGCTCGCCGACATTCAGGGGCGCGGCACGGTGAAGATCGGCGTTCTGACCGGCGCTCCGCCCATGGGCATGATCGACGAGCGCGGCAATCCAAGCGGCTATGACGTGGATGTCGCCAACCAGATCGGCCAATATCTTGGAATGCCGGTCGAGCTGGTGCCGCTGACGCCGCCCGCGCGCATTCCCGCGCTCCAGACGGGGCAGGTGGACTTCCTCGTCGCGACCCTCGCGCCGACGGGCGAGCGCGCCAAATCCGTCATGTTCACCTCGCCCTATTCGGCCTTCAACATGGTGATCGTGTCCGGCCCGAACGAGAAGTTCGAAAGCCTCGACCAGCTGAAGGGCAAGCGCGTCGCGGTCAATCGCGGCTCCTCGCAGGAAACGGCTCTGCGCCGCGCCAATGTGGAAGGGCTGGAGATCGTCGTCTTCGAGGACGATTCCACCTCCGCCCAGGCCCTCGTCGCGGGGCAGGTGGACGCGACGGCGCTGCCCTCCACGGTCGCTCTAGGGCTCCTGCGGCAGGCTCCGCAGGCGGGCTTGCAGATCGGCTTCACCTTCTTCCGCCAAGGCAATTCCATGGCGGTGCAGCCGGGCGATTTCGAGCTGCTGCAATATCTCAACACCTCGATCTACTTGATGAAGGTCTCCGGTGAACTCGACAAGATCGCCGTGAAATGGACCGGCGACCCGCTGCCGCCTACGCTCCCGGCATTCTGAGAGATTCTTTCGGAAGCTCCCGGCGGAGGATCGGCGACAAGATTTCCGGTTCGAGCCAAGGCGCCAAACGCAGTCGATGCCGGCGGCATCGGCTGACATTGGCAACGAAGGCACGGACGAAAAGCGCCGGCGAGCCGACCCGGAGAACTTTCGAAACAGTCTCTAGAGCGAGCCCGGCGCCGGCTCGCATCCAAGCCGGCGCCCCCTGTCCTTCGCGCGGGGTTTTGTCCCATGAATTACACGTTCCAGTTCGGCGTGCTGGCTCAGTACCAGAGCCAGCTTCTGGCGGGCCTGTGGCTGACCGTCCAGATTTCCGCCTTTGCCATCATCTGCGGCACTTCCTTCGGCATTCTCTTCGCCTCGCTGCGCTCGGTCGCGGGGCGGCCTGTGCGCATCCTGATCGACGCCTATGTCGAGCTGATCCGCAACACGCCCTTTCTGGTGCAGCTCTTCATCATCTATTTCGGCCTGCCCGCCGGGGGCGTGCGCGTCAGCGCCATCACGGCAGCGCTGATCGGGGTGACGATCAATCTCGCGGCCTATTCCACCGAGATCATCCGCGCCGGCATCGAGGCCGTCCATAAGAGCCAGATCGAGGCGGGCGAGGCGCTGGGCTTCACGCAATTCCAGATCTTCCGCTATGTCATCCTCATCCCCGCGCTTCAGAAGGTCTATCCGGCTCTCTCGTCGCAATTCGTGCTGATGATGCTCGCGACCTCGATCTGTTCGGCCATTTCGGTGAACGAGCTGACGGCGGCGGCCTCCTTCGTCCAGTCGCAGAGCTACCGCTCCTTCGAGGTCTATCTGGCGGTGACCGCGCTCTATCTCGTGCTCGCCCTCATCCTGCGCGGCATCCTCGCCCTTGTCGGGCTCTGGCTCTTTGGCCGGCGAACGGCGCGGCGCGCGCTTAAGCCCGTGGTGGAGGCATCGGCATGATCTTCCGCTCATTCGGTCCGTCCGAATTCCTGTTCCTGATCGAATCCCTCCAGTGGACGCTGATCCTGACGGCTCTGGCGCTCGCGGGCGGCGGCTTGGTCGGCTTCTTCCTGGCGCTCGCCAGAGCCTCGACGCTGCGCTGGCTGCGCTTTCTGTCGGGGCTTTATATTCAGGTCATCCAGGGCATTCCCGTTCTGATGATCCTGTTCCTGTCCTTCTACGGACTGGCGCTGCTCGGCTTCCGCCTGCCGCCACTGATCGCCGCCGGCATTTCCATGACGGTCTATGCCTCGGCCTACTTGGGCGAAATCTGGCGCGGCTCGATCCAGTCCGTCGCCAAGCAGCAATGGGAAGCCTCCGAGTCGCTCGCCATGACGCGGGTCCAGCAATATCGCTATGTGATTCTGCCGCAGGCCGTGCGCCTGTCCTTGCCCTCCACGGTCGGCTTCGCCGTGCAGGTGGTCAAGAACACCTCGATCGCCTCGCTGATCGGCTTCGTGGAGCTGGCCCGCGCCGGGCA
Organism: Aureimonas ureilytica; assembly: GCF_001475935.1. Taxonomy (GTDB): domain Bacteria; phylum Pseudomonadota; class Alphaproteobacteria; order Rhizobiales; family Rhizobiaceae; genus Aureimonas; species Aureimonas ureilytica_A. Next base: position 123,152 of record NZ_LDQA01000019.1, on the reverse strand, counting down.
GCTCGTCAACAACGCGACCTTCCAGCCCTTCCGGGTCTTCCTGGTGGTCGCCGCGCTTTACTTCATCGTCTGTTATCCGCTGTCGCTCCTGTCCCGGCGGCTGGAAAGGAGGTTCCATGCCTGAGGTCGCCATTCGGGACGTGCGCAAGAGCTTCGGCGCGGTGGAGGTGCTGAAGGGCATCAATCTGGAGGTCGGGCGCGGCGAGGTCACGGCGCTGATCGGGCGCTCGGGCTCGGGCAAGTCCACGCTGCTTCGCTGCGTCAACGGGCTGGAAAAGATCAATGCCGGCTCCATCGAGATCGCCGGGCACACGGTTGGCACCGACAAATCCGCCTTGCGCGCCCTGCGCCGCGATGTCGGCATCGTCTTCCAGAGCTACAATCTCTTTCCGCACCTCAGCGTCGGCCAGAACATCATGCTGGCACCGCGCATCGTGAAGGATGTGGCCAAAGGCGAAAGCCGCGCCACCGCCGAGGAGGTGCTGGCTCTCGTCGGCCTGTCCGAGAAGTTCGACGCCTACCCGGACGAATTGTCGGGCGGCCAGCAGCAGCGCGTCGCCATCGCGCGCTCGCTCGCCATGCGGCCCAAGGTCATGCTTTTCGACGAAGTGACCTCGGCGCTCGACCCCGAGCTGACGGGAGAGGTGCTGGCCGTCATGGAGCAGCTGGCGCGCGGCGGCATGACCATGCTCCTCGTGACGCATGAGATGGGCTTTGCCCGGCGCGTCGCCAACACGACCGTCTTCATGCACCAGGGCCGCATCCACGAGGCCGGCCCCTCGCGCGAGCTTTTCGAGAACCCCAAGACCCCCGAACTGGCGCAGTTCGTGCGCTCCGACGTGAAGTGAGCCCTTCCATGACCGCCAACATCCTGCAACTCTGCCCGCTCATGCCCGCGCTGGAAAAGGCGCTGAACGAGCGCTTCACCGTCCACCGCTTCTTCGAGGCCGGTGATCCCGATGAGTTTCTGGCCGAGCACGCCGAGCGCCTGCGCGGCGTCGTCACCGGCGGGCATATCGGCATTCCGGCCGAGCTTGCCGCCCGGCTGCCGGCGCTCGAAATCGTCGCGATCAACGGCGTCGGCTTCGACAAGGTTGACCTCGCCGAGGCCAAGCGGCGCGGGGTGCGCGTGTCCAACACGCCCGATGTTCTGACCGAGGATGTCGCCGACCTGGCCATCGGCCTGATCGTCTCGGCGCTCCGCCAGATCCCGCGCGGGCATGAGCATGTGCGCGCCGGGCGCTGGCCGTCCGGCGACCTGGCGCTGGGCTCCAAGGTCTCGCGCCGCAGATACGGCATTTTCGGCTTTGGCCGGATCGGGCAGGCCATCGCGCGCCGGCTGGAGGGCTTCGACGCCGAGATCGCCTATGCCAGCCGCAGCGCGGTGGACACGCCCTATCCCCGCTTCGACAGCGTGGCGGACCTCGCGGAGTGGGCCGATGTGCTCGTCGTCGCCGCGTCCGCCTCGCCCGAGACGCGCAATATCATCGACGCGCAGGTCTTGGACGCACTCGGCCCCAAGGGCGTCCTCGTCAACGTCGCGCGCGGCTCGCTGGTGGACGAGTCCGCGCTTCTGGACGCGTTGGAGCAGGGCCGCATCGCGGGCGCTGCGCTCGATGTCTTCGCCGACGAGCCGCGCGTGCCCGAGCGCTTCTTCACCCTGTCGAACGTCGTGCTCACCCCCCACATGGCGAGCGCCACGCACGAAACGCGCCAAGCCATGGCCGATCTCGTGCTCGCCAATCTCGACGCGCATTTCGCAGGGCGCGAGATGCCGACTGCGCTCGTCTGACGACGGCCGGGCCGGGGGCAGGCGACGGGGCGGCCCTGACGGACCGGCTGTCTGTCTCCTTGGCAAACCGGCCCCGAGCTTGTGAGACGCTGAACCAAAAACTCTGGGACGCTCCCCCAACGGGAGATGATACTCTTCGCGCAACGTGCGAGGGAACGACATGATCAATCCTGGAATGGGCTCCCATCATTTCTTCGATGATAAGTATATCAAGACATCGCAAAGAGCGGGTTTCAAGAAATACCGGGTCGTGACGGTTCCCAAGGGAACTCTTCTCTTCAAAATGACCGCCGGTGTGGCGGCGGCCGGCGACGATGGCGGGGTGACGCCCTGGTGGTCGGCCGTGAAGCCGTTTCTGGACGACAAGGAGGGCGCGCTCGGCCGGTTTCAGCAGGCCAAGAGCCGCAAAATGGATATGTCGGCCATGGTGCGGCTTATGTCCTGCGTCTGCCTCGACTGGAACGATCTCGACAATTACGTGCAGGTCGAACTTCTGGACGATGCGCGCGTCTTCTGGGGCACGTTCGCGCCCATGCCGAAATTCAGCCAGACGATCTACACGCCGGGTTGGGGCGACGACAAGAACACATTCACCGGCGCGAACGTGCTCGCGCGCGTCAAGAAGATGAACCAGAAGGAAGCGCTGGCCGGCTTCAAGGTGCCCAATATGCTGGGCGAAGGCGAGGCCTGGCAGATGTTCATTCCGAACCTGCGCGAACAGCACATCAAGCGGTCCTCCGTCCTGTCCGGGCACGATATGGGCGTCCTGGCGCAGGCGCTGGGTCTGGTGGATCGCCCTGCTTGATCCGCGACCGATTGGCGCCTGATCCGCGCGGGCGCGGATCAGTCCTCGCGCTTTCGGCTCGTACTCGCCTGATGACGCCATTCGCGAGCGCTGCATCCGTAGGCGGCGCGGAACGCACTGCTGAACGTGTCGCTCCGCGTGAAGCCGACACTATAGGCGATCTCGGCAATCAGGCGTCGGTCGTGAGGGTCCTGCAAGGCGGCGGCCGCCTTTCGCAGGCGCAGAGCCATCAAGGCCGCCGCGATCCCGTTCGTGTCCTTGAAAGCGCGATACAAGGTGGCGCGGGAAACGCGCGCCAGCGTCGCGATCCGCTCCACATCGAGATCGGGGTCGCGGTAGCGTTGTTCGAGAATCCAGCGGATTTCCGTCCAGAGTCGCCGTTTGGCCGCATCCTCGGACAGGGTGCAAATCTCCGACTGACCCAGACACGACAGGAACGTCCCGGTCAGCCGCTCACCAATGGCGAGGCCAGCCTCGTCATCCATCGCCCCAAGATGGTCGAGCTCGTGGAGCACCTGACGCACCAGCGGTTCGGCGTCGCGGCCCGTCAGCACGAGGCCGTGCAGCGTCTCGACGCGCGGCACCAGACTCTCGATCGTCGCGCGGCGGAAGCTCAAGCTGATGACGCGGGCATTGGTGAAGGACTGGCTGAAGGGAAGGCTCATATCGCCGATCAGGACGCTTCTCGCCGCACCCCGGAAAGGCGAAACGGCCGTTTCGCCGTGGAAGCGCCCTTCGAGGACGAGCGCCAGGGTGACGACATCGAAGCCATCGGCCTGAATCATCGGGTCGGTGCGCACGTAATTCTGGCCCGCCATGCGCGTGTCCGTGAACTCAAGTAGTCCAAGATGAAACGTTCGCGAATGAGAGTAGAACTCGCCGGCTGGTCGGTCGGTTCGGAGAATATGGGCGTAGCTCGGCCAGGGCCGTTCCCGCCAGGCCTCGTAGCGTTCCTTGGGCCTGACGCTGTTGGTCGTGAAATCGATGGAACGCATCAAGGCCGATCGAGGAACAGGGTTGAAGATGTGCGATCCGCCAGATGGGGGCCGCGAATCGTACATATCAATAGATCTCGATCAATCCGAAGACTGGTCTTGGATCAAGCGCCACGCGTCGTTATTTTCGCGCGGATGGGAAAGACCGACGGCTTCCAAATGATCCGGGCTTGTCTGCGTTCCCGAGCGTAGAAAATCTACGACGGCCGTTTGGGAAGGTGCGGGTTTTCTTGGCTGGCTAACGGTCTTGCCAAACGCATCTGTGCCCGCTCTGAGCACACGCCAAATTGGGGAGGAGCCAGAGGACGACGCACCGGGCCGCCGCGCGAACAGCCCGTCGTCAGGGTCTCTCTACGTCCCTTGCCGCCGCTGCGACGGCAGCGCCCACCAAGGCACCCAAGGCTGTGTGTGGTGCTCGTGATGGTATCCGAAATGGAAGCAGGAGAAGAGCGAGGCGAGATAGCCGAACTCGTTGGACCGCGCATTGTGCCGGTCCACGAAGCCGCTTTCTTCATGCCGATGCGGGCGAAAGGTGCCGAAATAGAAAAGCTGGAGCGAGGAGAGAAGCGACGGCATTCCGTAGAACAGCACCACATTCGTGACCGGCGCGCCCAGCACGAGAATGTAGATCGTGACGACGGTGCTGACGAAGAGGATCGAGCGCCGCCCGAAATAGCGCGCGAAGAAGGTTCGGAACCAGGGCCAGAAGCGCTCCGGCTCATCGACGCAGAAATCCGGGTCGTCGGCGGTGCCGGGCGCGTCGTGATGGGCCATATGCGCGCCGCGGATCTTGGCCCAGGCAAAGCCCGCATAGATCGTCAGGATGAAGGCGCCGATCGCTGCGTTGAGCCGGGGCCAGCCCGGAACGAGCGAACCATGCATGGCGTCATGGGCCACGATGAAGAGCCCGACCGTCAACCAGCATTGCACGGCGATGATGAGGGGAACCAGCGGCGCCGTCCGCCAGCCGAGGTCGAGAAAGAACACGGCGGCGATATGAATCGACATCCACGAGACGAAGACGCAGGCCGCAAGGCCAAGGCCGATCACGCCCTGAAACGGGCGCAGCACCGGGCGCGAGGATTCGCTCGGGCGTGGCAGCGATCGCGCGGCAGCAGCGGGGACGTGGAGATCGGTCATGGGTTGGAACTTAACAGGATCATGCGCCCGGGAAACCCGTGTGCGTCGTTATGCCAAGGCATGCAGGAACACGCGGTCATCGCCCTTCGGCTGGATGCCGTCGGTCTCGACCATGACGCCGGGGACATAGCACACGATCTCCCTCACGCTCCGGGCGCTCTGTGCCTTGGTCTGCTGGCGCAGCGCGATAGAAACGGACTGCCGCGTCTCGACCAAGGAAGCGCTTGTCTCGGATGATGGCCAAGGAGAATGTTGCGACGGAGCGGGACCCTCCGCCTCGTTGCTGCCGCTCGCGCCCGTCACGTTGTCGAGGAAGACGGACCCGTCGGGGGCCGAGCGGATCGAGTTGGAGGAACTCGAATGGTAATGCGCCGCCCTCCAATGCGTTAGACCGGAATCGGCGAAAATGCGCATCAGCGTGCCATGCCGCGTCAGTGGCACACGGCGCGCCCGGCGATGGGCGTTAGCGCACGAGATCGGCTCCCAAGGACAATGCAGGCAGGAGGCCTGCAAAGTGCGCATCAGCGCATCGGACACGGATCGGGGTGCGTTGCTGGAGCTCAAGCAGCCCGTTTGGGTGATGCTAGCTTGAACGACGAGCCGGCATTGAAGCGCAGGGGCGCGCACGCGGGAATGCCCCGCGCCTGAGTGGCATCCACGATGTGGTCGCTTCCGGCCAGCTTGCGGCGCACGTCGTTCGCGGCTTGAAAGACCAGCATGGGCTTGGTGATCCGGTCCACAGTATGGATTGAGGTGCCCTCGACCATGCGCTTGCCTCCCTCCTGCGTCCTCGGATTTCAATAGCAGCAATACATAAACTCGGCAAAGCCGGCCCAGCAGGGCGGAACCGTTTCAAGCAACGTCTGGATGTTGGCGATACCAACCACAGGCACAGCGCAAAAGAAAACATCGAGCGTGACGATCGCTCCCACGAAAGCCGAATAGCCTCATGGGATTCGCCGAAGATCGCAACGCCTTCTGCCCGACGCGGGCCTCGTTCTGGAATCACAGCTCACTTTGGCTGCTGGAATGGGCTGCACGGGCCGTCTTCACACCCAGCATTCGCTGCGCCGTGTGCCGTCGCCGTTCTTTCTTGGCCACGCGCCGACGCTTTTGAGGGCTCGTAACGTCCGTCCTGATCGTCAAACCATTTGGGAAAACCTTGGTTGTGTCAGCCCGTCAGCCCGTCAGCGCGGCGGTGTCCGAGGTCGAGGTCATGCGCATGCTTCGGAAGAGACGATGGTCGGCAGCCTCGTCGCAGGGTCGAAGGCTCGAGACATCAGACGTCCGTCTCGCGCGTTCATCGCCTGGAAATCGGAACGGAACAGAATCGTCGCCGTCCGATCGGCTATTGGCAGCAGGCTCCTGTCACCAATTCGTGCCAGAGGCTTTCGGCGAAGCCGCGCAGGACGATCAGCTCGAAACGCTCCGGCGCGAGGCAGGTGAGGTGGATGCCGATATGGCCGAAGAGCGTCGCGGCCGAGGTGCCCGGCGTGAAGGCCGTCTCGTGGAGATCGACCCCCGTTCCCCGCGCCAGAGCGCTGCGCGCGCGCCGCCCTTCGAGCGACAGGCGCACGCGCCCATGGCTCTGGTCGCTCAGCGCCAACGAGGCACCGGCCTGAGTGGTATGTCGCGCCCATTCGCCGGGGCGCAGCGGCTCGGAGCCGAGCACGAACCATTGGCCGGGCGCATAGGGGCGCACCGCATGAGGGCTGCCGTCCCCCAGCGCCGTGAGGAGAGGTTCGAGCGAGGCCGCGTCCGCGCCGGGGCGGGCGAGCGCATGGAGCAGCCGGCCCTGCGGCAGCGCAGCGAGCGTCAGGCTCCCGTCCGGCGCACGTAGCGGCGGATAGGGCAGGGCGGGCGAGAGGGGCAGCGCCTCAGGCATGGAGCCTCCTGTTATCGGGATCGACGAAGCACGGGGCGCAGAGGCGGGCGGGCGTGAACTCGCCCGCGAGCCCATTCCAGACCAGCACCTCTTCGCCATGCCGCTCCGCGCCGCCCGCCACCAGCGCGAGGCCGATCGTGGAGCCGATATGGGGCGAGAAGCAGGAGGAGGTGACGTAGCCCTGATCGTTTTCGAGCGTGGCGTCCGCGCCTTTCTTATGGATATGCGAGCCCGTCCTGAAGCTCGTGGCGGGGTCGAGCGGCTGAACGCCGACCAGCGCCGGGCGGCCGGGCGCGGTCAGGCCCTCGCGCTCCAGCATGTGCTTGCCGACGAAATCGGGTTTGGTGCGCGAGACTATGCGCCCCATGCCGAGATCGGCTGCTGTCACCGTGCCATTGATCTCCGCATGGGTGACATGGCCCTTTTCGATGCGGAGCACGCCGAGCGCTTCCGCGCCATAGGGGCAGATGCCGTGCGGCGCGCCGGCCGCCATCAGCGCGTCGGCCACCGCCTCGCCATAGCCGGCGGGCACGGCGATCTCATAGGCGAGTTCGCCCGAGAAGGAGATGCGGAAGAGCCGGCCTTCCAGCCGCCCGCCGAAGAGCGTGACGGCCCGCGCGGCCATGAAGGGCACGGCCTCGTCGGACAGGTCGCCATCCACGACCTGCGACAGGATGTCCCGCGCGCGCGGGCCGGCCAGCGCCATCTGCGCCCATTGGTCGGTGGAGGAAGCCAGCCGCACGTCCAGTTCGGGCCAGACGGTCTGGGCGTAGAATTCGAGATGGGCGAGCACGCCGGCGGCGAGCGCCGTCGTGGTGGTCATGACGAAATGATCCTCGGCGAGCCGGCTCGTCGTGCCGTCATCGTAGATCATTCCGTCCTCGCGCAGCATGACGCCGTAGCGCGCGCGCCCGACGGGCAGCTTGGCGAAGCCGTTGCAATAGATGCGGTCGAGGAAGGTGGCGGCGTCCGCGCCGAAGATTTCGATCTTGCCGAGCGTCGAGACGTCGCAAAGCCCCGCCGCCTCGCGCACGGTGCGCGCCTCGCGGTCGACGCTCTCGCGCCAATGCGTCTCGCCCGCGCGGGGGAACCAGGCCGAGCGATACCAGAGCCCGGTTTCCACGAAACGCGCGCCGTTCCGCTCGGCCCAGCCATGGAGCGGCGAGCGGCGCACGGGCTGGAAGTCGCGCCCCTTGGCCACCCCGGTCAGCGCGCCGAAGGAGACGGGCGTGTAGAAGGGGCGGAAGGTCGTGGTGCCGACCTCGGCGGGCGAAAGGCCCCGCGCCTCGGCCAGAATGCCGATGGCGTTCACATTGGACAGCTTGCCCTGATCGGTCGCCATGCCGTTGGTCGTGTAGCGCTTGGCGAGTTCCACATGGGCGAAGCCCTCGCGCACGGCGAGGCCGAGATCGGCCAGATGCACGTCGTTCTGATAGTCCACGAAGGCCTTGCCCTTCGGCGCGGCGATGCGCCAGACCGGCTTGGCGGGTGCGCCGGACAGATCGCCCTCGACCGGGCCGAAGCGGGCGGGCGGAGCCGCGATGCCCCAGTCCGTGAGCGCGGCCGACGCGGCGCGTGCGCCTTCATCCAGGCATTCGGCCAGCGTCATCGCTCCATTGGCCGAGCCGGCCAGCGACAAGGGGCCGAGAGCCTCGGGTGCCAGAAAGGCCGAATGCGCTTCGCTCCAGCGCGGCTTGCCGCCCCGGTGGCAGGCGAGGTGAATGCGCGGGCTGAAGCCGCCGGACATGGCGAGCGCGTCGGCCTCGATGGTCCGCTCTTCGCCGCTCGGAAGACGAAGCGTGACGGCGCGCAGGCGCTTGCCGCCCGAGGCGCCCGCCACGACCGCGCCGGGGAAGAAGGGCGCGGAAAGGCCGGGATCGGTTGCCTCGGCGCGCGTGTCGATGACCGCCGCGAGGCCTACGCCCGCCGCCTCCAGCGCGCGCGCCGCGTGAGCGCCGGCGTCGGACTGGGCGAAGACCGCGACCCGGCTGCCCACCGCGACGCCGTGGCGGCGGGCATAGGCGAGGGCGGCATCGGCCGTCATGACGCCGGGCACATCGTTGCCGCCGAACACGAGCGGGCGCTCTTCCGCGCCGGTGGCGAGGATCGCGCGCCGCGCCGCGATGCGCCACAGGCGTTCGGGCATAGGCGAGCCGGGCGGCAGACGCTCCACTGCGCCGAACACCATGTCGTCATACCAGCCGAAGGCCGTGGTGCGCGGGAGAACGCGCACATGCGGCATATCGGCGAGTTCGCGCAGCGCCGCGTCGGCAAAGGCGTCGGCCGTCTCGGCTCCGATCCGCCGCCCGGTATCGCCGAGGAGCGAGCCGCCGGCTTGCGGATTCTCGTCCAGAAGGATCGCGCGCGTTCCCGCTCGGCCCGCCGTCAGCGCGGCGGCGAGACCCGCCGGTCCCGCGCCGACGATCAGGAGGTCGCAATGCGCCCAGAGCTTTTCGTAAGCGTCCGGGTCGGCCTCGTGGCTCGCCCTGCCGAGGCCCGCCGCGCGGCGGATCAGCGGCTCGTAGACCTTTTCCCAGAAGGGCGCGGGCCACATGAAGGTCTTGTAGTAGAAGCCCGCCGAAAGAAAGGGCGACAGGAGCCCGTTCACCGCGCCAATGTCGAAATCGAGCGAGGGCCAGCGGTTCTGGCTGGTGGCGGCGAGCCCTTCGCTCAGTTCCACCATGGTGGCGCGGGTGTTGGCCTGCCGCCGGCCGCCGGAGCCGATCGTCACCAGCGCGTTGGGCTCGGCCGCGCCCGCCGTGACCGGGCCGCGCGGGCGGTGATATTTGAACGAGCGGCCCATCAGCAGCCGGTCATTGGCAATCAGCGCCGAGGCCAGCGTGTCGCCGGGATGGCCCTGATAGGCGCGCCCGTCGAAGGTGAAGGCGATCTGGCGCGAGCGGTCGATCCGCCCACCCTGGGGAAGCCGGCTGGCGCTCATCGCTCGCTCTCCTTGGCCGGGGCCGCAAGACGCAGCGAGGCGGCGTCCTCGACGCTCGATGTCTCGTGGGTCGCCGTGTCGCGCGTCACCACCAGCCAGCGACGGCAGCCGCTCGCATGGTGCCAATATTCGCGATAGGTCCCGCGCGGGTTCTCGCGCAGATAGACATGGGCGTACCACGCCTCTTCGCCGGCCTCGGGGACCGGGCGGGGGAGGGCCGCGCCGCGAACGGTGAACTCTTCCCTCGGCCTTGCCCCGCAATGGGGGCAGCGGATCAGACTGGCCATGATGTCCTCAGTGAAGGTTCGGCTGGGCGCCCTGGCCCTTTTCGTCGATCGCATAGCCGCGCCGGAACCGATCCAGCCGGAAGGCGCGCGCCGTTTCGTGCGGCTCGCCCTTGGCGATCAGATGCGCGAAGCAGAAGCCGGAGGCGGGCGTCGCCTTGAAGCCGCCATAGCACCAGCCGGCGTTGAGATAGAGATTGTCGATAGGGGTGCGGTCGATGATGGGCGAGCCGTCCATCGACATGTCCATGACGCCGCCCCAGGAGCGGAGCATCCGCACGCGCGACAGGGCCGGAATCATCGCGACGCCGGCTTCCGCCACATGCTCGACGGTGGCGAGATTGCCGCGCTGGGCGTAGGAATTGTAGCCGTCGATATCGCCGCCGAAGACAAGCCCGCCCTTGTCGGACTGCGACACGTAGAAATGGCCCGCGCCGAAGGTCACGACGCCGTCGATGAAAGGTTTCAGCCCTTCCGACACGAAGGCCTGGAGCACATGGCTTTCCAGCGGCAGCACCATGTCCACCATGGCGGCGGTGCGCGAGGAATGCCCGGCGGTGGCGAGCGCCAGCTTGCCCGCGCCGATGAAGCCCTTGCTCGTCTCGACGCCGGTCACGCGCCCGTTCTCGCGCCGGATGCCGGTCACCTCGCAGTTCTGGATGACATCGACGCCCAGCGTGTCGGCCCCGCGCGCATAGCCCCAGGCGACCGCATCGTGGCGCACCGTGCCGCCGCGCGGCTGGTGGAGCCCGCCCTTGATGGGAAAGCGCGCATTGTCGAAGCCCAGAAACGGCAACTTGGCGCGCACGGCGTCCGCGTCCAGAAGCTCGGCATCGACGCCGTGCAGGCGCATGGCGTTGCCGCGCCTCGTATAGGCGTCGCGCTGCGCGTCGGAATGGAAGAGGTTGAGCACGCCGCGCTGCGAGACCATGGCGTTGTAGTTGAAGTCCTGCTCCAGCCCTTCCCAGAGCTTCATCGACAATTCGTAGAACGGGTTGTTGCCGGGCAGGAGATAGTTCGAGCGGATGATCGTGGTGTTGCGCCCGATATTGCCCGAGCCGAGCCAGCCCTTTTCCAGCACCGCGACATTGCGGATGCCGAAGGTCTTGGCGAGGTAATAGGCGGTCGCGAGCCCATGCCCGCCGCCGCCCACGATCACCACGTCATACCGGGGCTGGGGTGCGGGGTCGCGCCAGGCGGGCGTCCAGCGCGTGTTGCCGCGAAGGCCGTTCAGGAAGACGGAAAGGGCGGAATAGCGCATGGGCGGCCCCGGCAATGGCTGACGGGTGGGAGAGTGCCAGCGCAGGAGGCGGCTTGGCTTGCCTCAGAAAGACACATCCTGATACGTCAGAGACATGAATGCGCTTCCTGACCCATCCACCCCATCCACCGCCTCGGAGCGGATCGGCTTTCTGCTTCTGCCGGGATTCGCCCTCATGTCCTTCGCCTCGGCGAGCGAGCCGTTCCGCGCGGCCAATATCCTGGCCGGGCGCGCGCTCTATCGCACGGTGGCCTTTGCGGAAGGGGGCGGGCGCGTGCGCTCGTCCGGTGGGGCGGAACTGGAGGCGGCGGCGCTGCCGGCGCGCGACTGGGGGCTGGATATGCTCTTCGTCTGTGCCGGCGGCTCGCCGGAGGCGTGGCACCGGCCGCTCGTCCACGCCGCGCTGCGCCAGGCCGCGAGCGAGGGCGTGCGGCTCGGCGGCATTTCGGGCGGCTCCTTCGTGCTGGCGGCGGCAGGCCTCCTGCGGGGCCGGCGCTTCACCATCCATTGGGAACACACGCCGGCGCTGCGCGAGGCCTTTCCCGACCTCTCGCCCGAGCAGGCGCGCTTCGTGATCGACCGGGATCGGCTGACTTGCGGCGGCGGCGTCGCGCCACTGGACATGACCCATGCGCTGATCGCCGAGCGCATGGGCGCCGATTTCGCGCGGCGTGTCTCGGACTGGTTCCTCCACACCGAGATCGGCGCGGCGGCCGGGCCGCAGCGCGGCTCCCTGCCGGAGCGATACGGCGTGCACCATCCCGCCCTCGTCGCGATCCTCGGCCAGATGGAGGCGAGCGTCGAAGCGCCGCTCAGCCGGCAGGCCATGGCGCGGCTGGTGGGCCTGTCCACGCGGCAGGTGGACCGCCTGTTTCGCGAGCATCGCGGCACGACCTTCGCGGCGGAGTATGGCCGGCTGCGGCTCGACCATGCCGCGCGCTTGCTTCGCGAAAGCCCGCTGTCGGTGGCCGAGATCGCGTTCGCCACCGGCTTTTCCAGCGCGAGCCATTTCTCGCGCCGCTTTCGCGAGGCCTTCGGCCGCAGCCCGGCCGAGGCGCGCGCGGCCCATCGCCCGGCCTGACGCTTTTTCTGGACGCGGCCGCCCATCCCCTCCATGTGGAAAGGGGAACGAGTTGGAAAGGCGGGCGGATGGCGGGGTCGGACAGGCGGGACGAAGGCGGGTCTTCCGAGACGATGCGCGTCGAGGCGGCGCCCGTCCTGGCGCAGGATCCCCATGCCGTGCGCGAGCCCCGGCAGAACAATCTGGAAATGGCGATCGGGCTGGAGGTGCGCGCGCGGCGCAAGGACCTCGGCATCACCGTGGCGGATCTCGCCAGCGCCACGGGCCTCTCACCCGGCATGCTCTCCAAGATCGAGAACGGCAATATCTCGCCCTCGCTGACCAGCCTTCAGGCGCTGGCGCGGGCTCTCGGCCTGCCCATCACCGCCTTTTTCCGCCGCTACGAAGAGGTGCGCAACGCCGTGTTCGTGCGCGCGGGCGAGGGGGTGGAGCTGGAACGGCGCGGCACCCGCGCGGGCCACCAGTACAACCTTCTCGGCCATATCCACGAGAACACGAGCGGCGTCACGGTCGAGCCTTATCTCATCACGCTCACCACCGATTCCGACGTGTTCCCGACCTTCCAGCACGCCGGCATGGAGTTTCTCTACATGCTGGAGGGCGAGGTCGTGTACCGCCATGGCGACCAGCTCTTCCACATGCGTCCGGGCGACAGCCTGTTCTTCGACGCCGATGCACCGCACGGGCCGGAACAGCTCGTCACCCTGCCGAGCCGCTATCTCTCGATCATCGCCTATCCACAAAGCGCCGCCGCGCCCTGACGCCAGCAGGCTGCCTATGAAGAAGGCAATTGCCCAATATTTCTTCTGAGGAATTTTTTATTCTTCTTAGTTGATTCCCGCCCGCGTCTTGGCTTACGTTCCGTCCAACGAAAGACGGAGACCGGCCATGTGCGGCATCGTTGGATTGTTCCTGAAAGACCCGGCCCTGGAGCCCCAGCTCGGCGCTCTCCTGTCGGACATGTTGATCACCATGACCGATCGCGGGCCGGACTCGGCCGGGATCGCCATCTACGGCGGCGAGGCGGAGGGGCAGGCCAAGCTCACCGTGCAGTCGCCCGAGCCCACGAGCGATTTCGCCGGGCTTGAGGAGAAGCTGGCGGAGGTCTCCGGCGGCTCGGCCCGGGTCGCCGTCAAGAGCACCCATGCCGTGATCACGGTGGCGGAAGACAGGCTGGAGGCCGTGCGCGAGGCGCTGGCGGGGATTTCTCCGTCGCTGCGCGTCATGGGCGCGGGCACCAGCGTCGAGATCTACAAGGAAGTCGGCCTGCCCAAGGATGTGGTGGCCCGCTTCGGCGTGTCGGGGATGCGCGGCACCCATGGCATCGGCCACACGCGCATGGCGACGGAATCGGCGGTCACGACCATGGGCGCGCACCCCTTCTCGACCGGGGCCGACCAGTGCCTCGTGCACAATGGCTCGCTCTCCAACCACAACAATCTGCGCCGCGAGCTGGTGAAGAAGGGGATGCGCTTCGAGACGACGAACGATTCCGAGGTCGCCGCCGCCTATCTCACCGCCGAGATGGAGACGGGCAAGGATCTGGGCGAAGCGCTGACCGGCGCGCTCGACGATCTCGACGGGTTCTTCACCTTCGTGGTCGGCACGAAATCGGGCTTCGGCGTGTTGCGCGATCCGATCGCCTGCAAGCCCGCCGTGATGGCCGAAACCGATCAATATGTCGCCTTCGGCTCGGAATACCGCGCGCTCGTGAACCTGCCGGGCATCGAGACGGCCCGCGTCTGGGAGCCCGAGCCCTCCACCGTCTATTTCTGGGATCACGACAAGGCCGCCGCCTAAGGCGCGCCCGTTCCAGGCTTTTGTTTTTCGCATTGTCCGGGCGCGAAAGCCGACCCGGCTTTCGCTGGAAATGCTCTAGCTCCATCGAAGGATCATTCCATGCCCGTCTTCGACTTGGCTGTCACACCGCTGCGTGAGCTGAACCAGGCGCTTCATGCCGTTCCGGCCGGCACCAACGACACGGCGTTCGAGGTGGTGAACCCGCGCGGCGCCCATTCCGTGGCAGTCGGCATTGACAGCCCGCTCGCCGTGCAGGTGAAGGGCTCGGTCGGCTATTACTGCGCCGGCATGAACGACGGCGGCACCGTCACCGTCGAGGGCTCGGCCGGGCCGGGGGTCGCCGAGAACATGATGTCGGGCACGGTCGTGATCGAGGGCGACGCCTCGCAATATGCCGGCGCCACCGGCCGAGGCGGGCTTCTTGTCATCAAGGGCAATGCCGCGTCCCGCTGCGGCATCTCGATGAAGGGCATCGACATCGTGGTGCATGGCTCGATCGGCCACATGTCGGCCTTCATGGCGCAGTCCGGCAATCTCGTGGTGCTGGGCGATGCCGGCGACGCGCTCGGCGACTCTCTCTACGAGGCGCGCCTTTTCGTGCGCGGCTCGGTGAAGAGTCTGGGCGCGGACTGCATCGAGAAGGAGATGCGCCCCGAGCATTTCAGCGCCTTGGGCGAGCTTCTGGCCAAGGCCGGCGTCGAGGGCGTCTCGCCCTCCGAGTTCAAGCGCTACGGCTCGGCCCGCACGCTCTACACGTTCAACATCGACAACGCCGACGCGTATTGAGGCGGGAAGACGGACCGATGAGCTATCAGAACCCTCCCATGCCGCCGAAGAAGTCGGCGACCTTCGACGACCACACGATGGCGGAAATCCGTCGCGCGGCGGCGACCGGCATCTACGACATCCGGGGCGGCGGCACCAAGCGCAAGGTGCCCCATTTCGACGATCTCCTGTTTCTGGGCGCGTCGATCTCGCGCTATCCGCTGGAGGGATACCGTGAGAAGTGCGACACCTCGGTCACGCTCGGCACGCGCTACGCCAAGAAGCCGATCCACCTGAAAATCCCGATCACCATTGCGGGCATGAGCTTCGGCGCGCTGTCCGGCCCCGCCAAGGAGGCGCTCGGGCGCGGCGCGACCATGGCCGGCACCTCGACCACGACGGGCGACGGCGGCATGACGGACGAGGAGCGTGGCCATAGCCAGACGCTGGTCTACCAGTATCTCCCCTCCCGCTACGGCATGAACCCCAAGGACCTGCGCCGGGCCGACGCGATCGAGGTCGTGGTCGGGCAGGGGGCCAAGCCCGGCGGCGGCGGCATGCTGCTCGGCCAGAAGATCAGCCCCCGAGTCGCCAAGATGCGCAACCTGCCCGAAGGGATCGACCAGCGCTCGGCCTGCCGCCACCCGGACTGGACGGGGCCGGACGATCTCGAAATCAAGATCCTGGAACTGCGCGAGATCACCGATTGGGAAAAGCCGATCTACGTCAAGGTCGGCGGCTCGCGGCCCTATTACGACACCGCGCTCGCCGTGAAGGCCGGGGCCGATGTCGTGGTGCTGGACGGCATGCAGGGCGGCACGGCGGCGACGCAGGACGTTTTCATCGAGAATGTCGGGATGCCGACGCTCGCCTGCATCCGCCCCGCCGTGCAGGCGCTTCAGGATTTGGGAATGCACCGCAAGGTGCAGCTCATCGTCTCGGGCGGCATCCGCTCGGGCGCCGATGTCGCCAAGGCCCTGGCGCTCGGGGCCGACGCGGTCGCCATCGGCACGGCGGCGCTGGTCGCGATCGGCGACAACGACCCCAAATGGGAAGCCGAGTATCAGGCGCTCGGCACCACGGCCGGCGCTTATGACGACTGGCACGAGGGCAAGGACCCCGCCGGCATCACCACGCAGGACCCCGAGCTGATGAAGCGGGTGGACCCCGCGCTCGCGGGCCGGCGCCTCGCCAATTACCTCAAGGTCATGACGCTGGAGGCGCAGACCATCGCGCGCGCCTGCGGCCACAACCACCTGCACAATCTCGAACCCGAAGACCTCGTGGCGCTGACCATCGAGGCCGCCGCCATGGCGCAGGTGCCGATCGCCGGCACGGGCTGGATTCCCGGCAAAGGCTTCTGAGAGGTTTTGGGAAGCACGCCGGCGGACCAACCCGACCGGCCTTCCCCACAGGCTCCGACAGTCACGACCACACGACCGGCGCGTCTGGAGGAGAGCGCGCCGGTCCTTCTCCCCAGCATGGCCCCATCCTTTCGATCCGCAACCGCGCAAGGGTTCCGCGATGACCGTCGATCTCTCCGCCTATGCCGCCGAGCGCGGTATCCGCTATTTCATGATCTCCTATACCGATCTCTTCGGCGGGCAGCGGGCCAAGCTGGTGCCGGCGCAGGCCATCGGCGAGATGGCGCGCGACGGCGCGGGCTTTGCGGGTTTCGCCACCTGGCTCGACTTGACGCCCGCCCATCCCGATCTCTTCGCCGTGCCGGACGCCTCGGCGGTCATGCAGCTGCCCTGGAAGCGGGACGTCGCCTGGGTCGCGGCCGATTGCGTGATGGACGACAAGCCCGTCGATCAGGCGCCGCGCGTTCTTCTCAAGCGCCTGATCGAGGAAGCGGCCTCGGAAGGCTTGCGGGTGAAGACCGGCGTCGAGCCGGAATTCTTCCTCGTGACGCCCGACGGCCAGCAGATTTCGGACGCCTATGACGCGGCCGAGAAGCCCTGCTACGACCAGCAGGCGCTGATGCGCCGCTTCGATGCGATCGCCGAAATTTGCGACGGGATGCTGGAACTCGGCTGGAAGCCTTATCAGAACGACCATGAGGACGCGAACGGCCAGTTCGAGATGAACTGGGAATATGACGACGCGCTCAAGACCGCCGACAAGCACTCCTTCTTCAAGTTCATGACCAAGTCGGTGGCCGAGAAGCACGGGCTGCGCGCGACCTTCATGCCCAAGCCCTTCAAGGGCCTGACCGGCAATGGCTGCCATTGCCATATCTCGGTCTGGAACCTCGAGGGCACGCGGAACGCCTTCGCCGACAAGACCATGCCCTTCGCCCTGTCGGAGCAGGGCCGGCACTTCCTCGGCGGCATCATGAAGCACGCCTCGGCGCTGGCGGCGATTACCAATCCGACCGTCAATTCCTACAAGCGCATCAACGCGCCGCGCACCATCTCGGGCGCGACCTGGGCGCCGAACTCGGTCACCTGGACCGGCAACAACCGCACCCATATGGTGCGCGTACCCGGACCGGGGCGCTTCGAGCTGCGCCTGCCGGACGGGGCGGTGAATCCCTATCTGCTCCAGGCGATCATCATCGCCGCCGGGCTCGACGGCATCCGCACCAAGGCCGATCCCGGCCCGCATCGCGACATCGACATGTATCGCGAGGGCCATACGATCACCGACGCGCCCCGCCTGCCGCTCAACCTTCTCGACGCGCTTCGCGAATACGAAAAGGACGACGGTCTGCAAGACGCAATGGGCCGCGAATTCTCCTCGGCTTATCTCACCCTCAAGCGCCGCGAGTGGGACAGCTATTGCAGCCAGCTCACGGCCTGGGAGCACGAGACGACGCTCGACGTCTGAGCCGTTCCGCTCGCCCTGATGGAGACCCGGCGATGAGCCAATATATCCTGACCGTGACCTGCCGCTCCACGCGCGGCATCGTGGCGGCCATCTCGACGCATCTAGCGGCCAAGGGCTGCAATATCGTCGATTCCGCGCAGTTCGACGATCTCGACACCGGCCGCTTCTTCATGCGCGTCGGCTTCAACTCGGAAGAGGGGGCGGACCTCGCCGGCGTCGAGGCGGGCTTTGCCGAGATTGCGGCACCCTTCGCCATGACCTACGCTTTCCATGACGCGGCGCAGCGCATGAAAGTGCTCTTGATGGTCTCGCGCTTCGGCCATTGCCTCAACGACATTCTCTACCGCTGGCGCATCGGCGCGCTGCCGATCGAGATCGTCGGCGTGATCTCCAACCATCTCGATTATCAGAAGCTCGTGGTGAACCACGACATTCCCTTCCACCACGTGCCGGTGACCAAGGCCAACAAGCCGGACGCCGAGGCGCGCATTCTCCAGATCGCGGAGGAGGCGGGGACCGAACTGATCGTGCTCGCGCGCTACATGCAGGTTCTGTCGGACGCGATGTGCCAGCGCATGTCGGGCCGCATCATCAATATCCACCACTCCTTCCTGCCGAGCTTCAAGGGCGCCAATCCCTACAAACAGGCCTATGAGCGCGGCGTGAAGCTGATCGGCGCGACGGCGCATTACGTGACCGCCGATCTCGACGAAGGGCCGATCATCGAGCAGGACGTGGCGCGCATCACCCATGCGCAATCCTCGGCCGATTACGTGACCATCGGCCGGGACGTGGAAGCGCAGGTCCTCTCGCGCGCGATCCACGCCCATATCCACCACCGCGTCTTCCCCAATGGCGACCGCACGGTGGTCTTTCCGGCGTCCCCCGGCGGGTACGCTTCGGAGCGTATGGGCTGAACGCTCGCGGCGAGCCTTCCGATCAGTCGCCCTGCCGTGCCAGAAGCGCCTGGGCGATGCGCGAGGCTTCGGCGACATGGGTGGCAGCGGCATTCGCGGCGCGCTCCTTGTCCCGCGCGCGAATGGCGGCGATCATGCGCGCCATCTGCTCCGGCCCCTCGATATCGCGGCGCTCGGTCTTGATCGTGAGGGAGCGCAGATGGTTGATGCGCGCCGTCAGCGAGCTGACGATGCTCCAGGCGACATCGCAGCCCGCCTCCTCGAAGAGGATGCGGTAGAATTCGCTGGTCTCGGCCAGAACCTGCCGCCCGTCCCGCACGCCATAGGCGGCCTTGATGCGCCCGAGAACGACCTCCAGCCGGTCGGCGGCCTCCGGCCCCTTGCGCTCGGCGCAGGTGCCCGCCGCCAGCGCTTCCAGCGCGCCACGAATGTCGTAGATCTGCCGCGCCTCGTCCAGCGTCGTCTCGGCGACGATCGGCCCCTTCTGCGGCAGGATCGACACCAGCCCTTCCGATTCCAGATGACGCAGCACCTCGCGCACGATGGTGCGGCTGACGCCGAGCTGCTCGCACAGGTCGCGCTCCACCAGCCGCTCGCCGGGCTTGAAATAGCGCTCCAGAATGGATTCGCGCATCTTCTCCAGCGTCAGCTCCCGCAGCGTGCGTTGCGGGCGCTCGACGCGCAGGCGCGTGCGGCGCGGGTCGGGGGCCGTGGAGCTTGCCACTGTCATGATCGTTCCGTTTCCTGTCGATGTCCCGATCTGTCTCTATCAGCAGAAGACATGCGTGGCGTGTGGATCGAAGCCAAGCCACACCGTATCCCCTTTCGACAGGCCGCTGATCGCCTCGTGGCCGAAGGGCAGGCGCACCGACACCGTCTCGCCCCAGCTGGTGCGCGCCGCGACATGGACGTTCGAGCCCAGAAACGTCATGTCGTCCACCCGCACGGGCAGCGTGCGCGCGTTCTCGGGTTGGCGGCGATGGAGGTGCAGGCGCTCGGGGCGCAGGAGCAGAGCGCCCTCGTTCCCCCGATGCCCGCCGCCGTGGACGGGCACGCCCGGCACGACGAGATCGGGGCCGAGGCGGACATCCGCGAGATGCCCGTCGGACGCGAGCACCGCGCAGGACAGGAAATCGCTGTCGCCGATGAACTCGGCGACGAAGCGCGTCGCCGGCTCGGCATAGAGCTGCGAGCCCGTGCCGACCTGATCGATCACGCCTTTCGAGAAAACGGCGATGCGATCGGACATGCGCAGCGCCTCTTCCTGGTCGTGCGTGACATAGAGGATCGTCACTTCCGTTTCCTGGTGGATGCGCCGGATTTCGTGCTGGATTTCCTCGCGCAGCTTCTTGTCGAGCGCCGAGAGCGGCTCGTCCATCAGAAGCACCGGCGGGTCGTAGGCGAGCGCGCGGGCCAGCGCCACGCGCTGCTGCTGGCCGCCCGACATCTGCGCGGGCTTGCGATCCTCGAAGCCTTCGAGCCGGACGAGGCGCAGCATCTCGCGCACCTTGGCGTCGATCTCGGCCTTGGAGCGCCGGCGCACCTTCAGGGGGAAGGCGATGTTCTCGCCGACCGTCAGGTGGGGAAACAGCGTGTAGCGCTGGAACACCATGCCGATCTGGCGCAGATGCGAGGGCGTGGAGAGAAGCGACTGGCCGTTCAGGAGAATGTCGCCCGAGCTGGGCGACTCGAAACCGGCCAGGATGTAGAGCGTCGTGGACTTGCCCGAGCCGGACGGGCCGAGAAAGGTCATGAACTCGCCGCGACGGATATCGAGATCGACATTCTGGACGGCGACCAGCTTGCCATATTCCTTGCGGATGCCACGGATTTGCAGGAACGGATCGCTCACGACTTGAGTCCTTTTCGCACCAGGGCGGCGAGCACCATGAGGGCGATGGTGAAGAGGACGAGCAGCGTCGAGGCGCTGGCGATGACCGGCGTCAGGTCCTGCCGAAGCACGGTCCAGATGCGCACCGGCAGCGTCTGGAGTGTCGGGCTCGCCATGAAGATCGCCAGAACCACTTCGTCCCACGAGGTCAGGAAGGAAAAGATCGCCGCCGAGAAGAGCCCGTGCCCGATCGAGGGAAGCGTGATGCGGATCTTGGCCTCCAGCGGGCTCGCGCCGCAGAGCACGGCCGCATCCTCGATCGACTTGTCGAACCCCTCCAGCGCGTTGGTGATCGCGAGGATCGAGAAGGGCAGGGCGACCACGAGATGGGCGATCACGAAGCCCGTCACCGTGCCGTTCAGCCCGACGCGCAGGAAGAAGGCGTAGAGCGCCACCGCCAGCACCACGACGGGCAGGATCATCGGCGTCAGGAACAGGGCTTTCAGCGCCTCGCGCCCCCGGAACCGGCCGCGCACCAGCGCGAAGGAGGCGCAAAGCCCGATGCCGACCGAGAAGAGCGTGACGAGACAGGCGATCTGGAAGCTGACCCAAGCCGCTTCCAGCCAGCGCGGATCGGCGAAGAACTCGGCGTACCAGCGCAGCGTCCAGGAGGGCGGCGGGAAGATCAGCCATTGCGACGAGCCGAAGGAGAGCGCCGCGATGAAGAGGATCGGCAGGAGCAGGAAGGCCGTCGTCAGAAGCGTGATCGCGATCAGGACATAGCGCCACCAGCCGAGGCGCTCGAAATGCAGAAGCATGTCAGCGCCCTCCCATTTCGGATGTGCCGAAGAGCTTGAGCTGCAGCGCGTAGAGCGCCAGCGTCACGACGAGGAGCACGAAGGCCGCCGCGCTGCCCATGCCCCAGTTGACGAGCGACTGGACGAACTGGGCGACGAGTTCGGCGAGCATCATGTTGGACGTGCCGCCGAGCAGCGCGGGCGTCACGAAATAACCGAGCGACATGACGAAGACCATGAGCGCGCCTGCCGCCATGCCGGGCGCGGCCAGCGGCACGAGAACGCGCCAGAGGCACTGCCAGCGCGTCGCTCCGCACAGCGCGGCCGCCTGGAGAATGGCCGGGTCGATGCGCCGGATGACGCCATAGAGCGGCAGGATGATGAAGGGCAGCATGATATAGACCATGCCGATCGTGACGCCGACGAGATTGTTCACGAGCGTCAGCGGCTGGCTGATGATCCCGAGATTCATCAAGGTCTTGTTGATGATGCCGGTGCGCTGGAGAAGCACCATCCAGGCATAGGTGCGGGCCAGGAGGTTGGTCCACATCGACAGAAGCAGAATGGCGAAGACGATGCGCGACCAGCTCGGCGGCATGATGGCGAGCGACCAGGCCACCGGAAAACCGATCAGGACGGCGAGCGCCGTCACGAGGCCGGACACGGTGAACGTGTTCAGGAATACGCGCAGATAGGTCTGGGAGCCCAGCAGCGTCTCGTAGTTCTGAAGGCCCGGTTGGGGTTCGAGAACGCTGCGCAGAAGCAGCGACACCACGGGTACGACGAAGAAGACGAAGAGAAGCAGCAGCGCCGGGACCGCCGGGCCGAGCCCGGCAGGCAGCCAGCGCCGCCGCTGCGGGCGCGCGATCAGGGCCGGACTGTTGGTGAGATGGGACATGGTCTCTCGCCCTTCTGGGTCAGGGGCAGGGAAGCGGAAGCGCAGGCGAGGCGGCGCGTGGGGCCGCCTCGATCCGCCGCTCCTTACTGGGCCTGCCAGGCGTACCAGCGGGTGCCGATCTCGTCGCGGTGCTGCGCCCAATAGGTCATGTCGGCATTGACCTGGCTCGCCTTCTGCTGGTCCGGCAGGGTCTTGGCGACGGCGGGGTCCATCAGGGCGGGGGAGCCGGTGTTGGTCGGGGCGTATCCCGTCAGCGCCGCCATCTGGGCCTGCGCCTCCGGCGAGGTCGCGAAGGCGATGAACTTCATCGCGTTCTCCTTGTTCTTCGTGCCCTTGGGCACGACGAGGGCGTCGGCGGCGGTGATATTGCCGTCCCAGGAGGTCTCGACGGGCACGCCGTCATGGGCGAGCGCGGTCAGGCGTCCGTTCCAGAAGGAGCCGTAGGGCGCTTCGGCGGAGGCCAGAAGCTGCTGCGACTGCGCGCCGCCCGACCACCAGATGATATCCGACTTGATCGTGTCGAGCTTCTTGAAGGCGCGGTCGAGGTCGAGCGGATAGAGCTTGTCGGCGGGCACGCCGTCGGCCAGAAGCGCCGCCTCGATCACGCCGGGGGCTGACCATTTGTAGAAGGTCCGCTTGCCCGGAAACTTGGCGGTGTCGAAGAGGTCGGCCCAGGTCTTGGGGCAGGCGGCGACCGCGCCCGAATTGCAGCCGATCACGAAGGAATAATAGAAGGAGCCGACCGAATGGTCGGTGACGAAGCGCGGGTCGAGCTTGGTCTTGTCGATCACGCCGAAGTCCAGCGGCTCCAGAAGCCCCTGCTGGCCCGCTTGCACGGCATAGTCGCCCTCGACATCCACCACATCCCAGGTGACGCCCTTGGCCTCCACCATGGCCTTCAGCTTGCCGTAGTCGGTCGGCCCGTCCATCAGGACGTTGACGCCGGCCTTGGCCGCGAAAGGATCGGCCCAGGCCGCCTTCTGCGCGTCCTGCGTCGTGCCGCCCCAGCTGGTGAAGACCATGTCGGCGGCAGACGCCGGCAGGACGACGACGATCGGCGCTGCGGCGGCGAGAAGCGCCGAGAGAAGGAATGCGCGTTTCATGAGATTTGTGCTCCGAGGGTTCGAGGGGCTGTCACGGTCTGCATTCCGCCCGGCGCGCCTTGCTCGCGCGCCGGTCCTCCCTGGCCCCGGTCCGGGGCCGATCCGTTGGAGCCCGTTCGACGACCCGTTCGGGTCGGCCCAGCGGGTCCTTTTCGCCCCCGTTTCGTTGCCAATGTCAGTCGATGCTGACCTAGCGTCGACTGCGTTTGGCTGATCACGGGGACAAAAATTCCCTCGCCGGCCCTCCGCCGACGGGTTGTCGAACGGGCTCTCAGCGCATCACGAACGGGTCCGGGATCGGATCGTCCGAGGTGCGTAGCCAGACGGTTTTCGTCCGTGTGTAGTCGAGCGCGGCGGCGAGCCCGCCTTCGCGCCCGTGGCCGGACCGCTTGAACCCGCCGAAGGGCGCGATGGGCGAGACGGCGCGGTACGTGTTGATCCAAACGACGCCCGAGCGGATGGCGCGGGAGACGCGATGCGCCCGCGTCAGGCTCGTGGTGAAGATGCCGGCCGCGAGGCCGAAGGCCGTGTCGTTGGCGAGCCGGATCGCCTCCGCCTCACTGTCGAAGGACACGACCGACAGGACAGGGCCGAAGAACTCCTCCGCCAGCGAGGGCGAGGCCGCGCCGTCGCAGTCGAGAATGGTCGGCGGGTAGAACCAGCCCGCGCCCTCCGGCACCTGCCCGCCCGTCACCAGCGTCGCGCCGGCCTGGAGCGAGCGATCCACCAGCCCCTGAATATGCTCCCGCTGGCGCCGCGTGCAGAGCGGGCCGACCTCCGTCGCGCGGTCGAGCGGCGCGCCGATGGCGACGCGCTCGGCCTTTTCGCTCAAGAGCGCCAGCATCCGCTCCTTGGCGGCGCGCTCCACCAGAAGGCGCGAGCCCGCGACGCAGCTCTGGCCCGTCGCCGCGAAGATGGCGGCGACCTGCGCATTGGCCGCGCTCTCCAGATCGGCGTCGGCAAAGACGAGGAAGGGCGACTTGCCGCCCAGCTCCAGCGAGGTCGAGGCGAGGTTCTCGGCCGAGCCGCGCACGATATGGCGCGCCGTTTCCGGCCCGCCCGTGAAGGCGACATGGGCGACGAGCGGATGGCGCGTCAGCGCCGAGCCGCAGGCCGGGCCGAAGCCGGTGAGGATATTGACGACGCCCGGCGGAAAGCCGGCCTCATGGACGAGCCGCGCGAATTCCAGAAGCGGGGCCGGCCCGTCCTCGGAGGCCTTGACCACGAGCGTGCAGCCCGCCGCCAGCGCCGGCCCGAGCTTGACGGCGGCCAGGAAGAGCTGGCTGTTCCACGGCACGATGGCGGCGACGACGCCGACCGGCTCGCGCCGCGTCCAGACCTCCATATCTGGCTTGTCGATCGGCAGGACCGCGCCTTCGATCTTGTCGGCCAGCCCCGCATAATAGCGGTAATAATCCGCGACATAGGCGATCTGCGCCGATGTCTCGCGGATGATCTTGCCCGTGTCGCGCGTTTCGAGCTCCGCCAGAACCTGCGCATTCTCAGCCACGAGATCGGCGAGGCGGTAGAGAAGCTTGCCGCGCGCGCTCGGCGTGAGGCGGGGCCATTCGCCTTCCCACAGCGCCCGGTCGGCCGCGCGCACCGCGCGGTCCACATCGCCCTCGCGCGCTTCGGGCATCTCGGCCCAGGGCGCGCCGGTGGCGGGGTCGAGGCTTTCGAACCGCGCCTCGCCATCGGTGAAGGCGCCGTCGATATAGGACTGGAAGCTTCGCATCGGATCAGGCTCCGAAGGCCGGCATGACCTCGGCGATGAAGCGTTCGAGCGAGGCTTTCTTGCGCTCGAAGCTCATGCCGGTGTCGATCCAGAAGGAATATTCGTCATATCCCATGGCCTCGTAGGCCTTGATGCGCTCGATCACCTCGCCGGGTTCGCCCACCACATTGTTGCGCCGCATGGCGTCCGCCGAAATCATCGGATTGGCGGCGAGTTCCTCGGGCGACAGGCGCTCGATCAGGCCCTGATGGACGGGCCGCTCGTTCTTGAACCAGGCGAAGAAGTAGGCGTAGTAGACCGAAAGCTCGCGCGCGGCCTCGGCGACATCGGCTTCGTCCGAGCCGACATAGGTGTGGCGCAGGAGCATGATCTTCGGCCGCGCTTTCTCCGGGTGCGCCGCGCAGGCCGCCTCGAACCGCTCCATCAGAGTCTGCGTTTCGCCATCGTCCTGCCAGAGGGGCGTCACCTGCACGTTGCAATCGTTGGCGACGGCAAATTCGTGGCTGTTGGGATCGCGCGCCGCCACCCAGATCGGCGGCCCCCCGGCCTGCACGGGCTTGGGCGCGGAGGTGGTGGACGGGAAGGTCCAGAACTCGCCCTCATGGGCATAGTCGCCGGCCCAGATGTTCTTCACCGCCGGGATCAGCTCGCGCATCCGCTGGCCCGCGCCCCAGGCGTCGAGGCCGGGGTGCAGCCGCTCGTATTCATAGGAATAGGCCCCGCGCGCGATGCCGAGGTCGAGCCGGCCGCGCGTGATGAGATCGGTCATCGCCGCCTCGCCCGCCAGCTTGATCGGGTGCCAGAAGGGCGCGATCACCGTGCCCGTGCCGAGCCGGGCCTGTTTCACGCGCGAGGCGAGATCGGCGATGGTGACGAACGGGTTCGGCGCGATGGTGAAGTCCATGCCGTGATGCTCGCCGGTCCAGATCGCATGCATTCCGCCCCGGTCGGCGATCTCGCAGAGCTGGAGAAACTCCTCGTAGAGGTCTTCCTGCCGCTGGCCCGCGTCGAGGCGCTCCATATGGACGAAAAGGGAGAACTTCATGGGGTCAGGCCTTTCGTGCCAGCGGATGAACCTGGCCGGCGGTCTCATTGCCGACATAGACGCCGAAATTGCCGAGCGCCCGCTCGGACACGAAGCGCCTGAGAATGTCGGCGGCGTGGGTCGTTGCGAGCCGGTCCATCGGCAATGCGTCCAAGGGGAAGAAGCGGCCCGTCTTCGGCTCGCCCGCTTCCGCGACGGAGCGATAGACGATGTTCTGACGCCGGCCCGCGCGGTCCTCGAACACCGAGAAGAGATAACCGGCCGCGATCTCCAGCCCGAGCCGTTCGGCGAGATCGGCCTCGATCGCCGCCACCGGATCGCGCTCGCCGAGGATCGTGCCGGGCAGGGCGAAACGCCCGTCCGCTTCGGACACCAGCAGGATCTCGCCCGCGCGCTCCACCACGGCCGAGACGATCGTCTCCTCGTTCGTGGCGGCGCGCGCCGCCTTGGCTTCGAGCGAGGGCGTGAAATAGCCGCCCCGGACATAGCCGAGCCCGTTGCGACCGGAATTCTCGAAGCCGCCGACGCGCCCGATCAGGATGGCATGGTCGCCCGCGTCCACGATCCGGTCCGTCGTGCAATCGAACCAAGCCGCCGCCGCCGGGAAGACCGGGGAGCCCACCGGCCCGTCGCGCCAGTCCACCGCCGAGAACCGATCCTCGACCGGCCGCGCGAAGGTGTTGGAGACGTCCTTCTGATCTTCGGCGAGGATATTGACCGCGAAGCCGGACGCGCCCGTGACATGGGCATAGTTGCGCGAGGTCTTGGCGAGGCACACCAGAAGCAGCGGCGGGTCGAGCGACACGGAGGCGAAGGAATTGGCGGTGAAGCCGATCGGGCCGCCCTCAGCGGTTCGGGTGGTGACGACGGTGACGCCGGTGGCGAAAGCGCCGAAGGCGTCGCGCAGGGCGCGGGGGTCGAAAGAGGTCATGCCGTTTCCTCCGGGGAGTTCGTCAGCGTCGCAACCAGTCCGATAAAAGCCGGTTCACCTCGTCCGGCGCGGTGAGGTTCACCATATGGCGGTGGCCCTCGATGATGGCGGCCTCGCCCTTGGGCGCGGCCTCGGCCATGCCCCGGCTCATGGCGGGCGTGGAATTGGGGTCGCCGTCGCCCGTCACGAACAGGGCGGGGCATTCGATCTCGGGCCAGGTATCGGCATAGGTCGCGTCGCCGCCGGCAAAGGCGGCATAGGCCGTGGCGTAGCCGGCCGGGTCCACGCGGCTGAGCCAGCCGCGCGTCAGGCGATAGGCGGGTTCATGCTCCGCGCCTTCGCCGAACCAGCGCCGGAGCGGACCGTCGAAATCGACCGCGCCGCCTCCGGCGATCTCGGCCGCGCGGGCGAGAACGGCGGCCCGCGCTTCAGGCGAGCGGCGATAAACGCCGTTGAGCAGCGCGACGCGGGCGATGCGCGGGCCGAAGCGCGCGGCCGAACCGCCGGCGATCAGCGCGCCCATGGAATGGCCCGCGAGATTGACCCGGTCCAGCGCCAGTTCATCGAGCGTGCGGCCGAGCCAGTCCACGAAGACTTCGAGCGGCGCGCCCGCCGGCAGGGCCTTGCTTTCGCCGTGCCCCGGCATATCCAGCGCGATAACGCGGTGCGTGCGCGACAGGGCCTCGATCTGCGGACCCCAGGCTTCCAGCCGCATCCCCACGCCATGCACGAGGACGAGCGGCTCGCCCGAGCCGGCCTCGTGGAAAGCGGTGCCGCCCGCCGTCCTAGACCGCTGCGGGGTTGGCGACATCGTGGCCCAGATCCTTGAGGTCCTGATAACGGTCGCCGATGCGGTGGTGCGGACGCCCGCCCACGGACGCGCCGAGCGCGACGAGAATTTCGTTCGCCGCCGGTGCGTCGGGCACCGAGGTCTGGATGGTCAGGTAATGGGAGCGGCGGCCCTCGTCGTTCTTGTCCATGAGCGGGATCATGACGGGCGCGTTGGCGGGCCCTCGGGTGTTGCAGAAGGCGAGGTAGGATTTCGCGCCGACCGCCTGCCGGTAATGATTGCCGAAACGCAGCGTGTGGATCAGTGCCGAAGCGTGCTCGATCTCGCCGTCGAGCCCGACCACGGCTGACTTGCCATAGGCTTCCACCGCCTCGCCCGAGCCGACCGCGTCGAGGATCATGCGGGTCAGAAGCTCGCCCAGGATCGGTGCGCCGGCATGGATCTCGGGCTTCAGATCTTCCACGAAGCCGCGCCCGGCCCAAGGGTTCCGCACCACTGCGATGGCGGTGAAGAGCTTGAGCGGAACCGGTGCCGCCTTGCCGCCCTCGACCAGGGTCGTCTCGACCTGCAGCAGCGTTTTGCGAATGTCCATCTCAGGAAGCCCTCTCGACCTTCAAAACGTACCGTATCATGGTATACCAAAATACGATCTGTCAATTGCCCGTTGCAACGTGGTTCGTCGCGATCCGAAGGAAGGTTGCCGGACGTCTTCATTCGACCTCTTGAAGGGACGCGGTCAGCGCGTTGCGAGCCTATGTGCCCTGGGCGGAAGCAGCAGAGGATTGGGGGGCTTCGTCCACAGGAAGCCGACGCCACATGGCACGAGGGAGGCCGACACCGATCATCGACGAGCCCTCGACGTCATCCACGCGGAGGCGCCATCCTGCTGCCAGCCCTGGTACGAGTCGCGCAGCCTCGGAAGCGATATCGCAAGCGGAACCAGAGAGAGCGACGCGAGGACCGTCGCCGACGAGGGCAGCCAGCGTCTGCTCGTCATTCCCGACGTCGGACCGCTCGACGTCACGGCGATGGTCGCGGCCGTGGCTGTTGGCGTTGAGTTCAAGGGGGCGGTGACATCGCTGCCTGGCTCAGCCTTGTTTCACGCCAGCATCCCAAAGGCGGTCCGTCGACCCTGCCCGGCATGTCCAGGCGCGGCAACAGCCATCTGCGGCGTCTGTCTGTTCACGGAGCTAGGTCTGCGAGAGCGACAAGGGAGCTCGGTCCGTGGCTCGATCCGCTCCAGACGCGCGTGCACGAGACCGTCGCCGTCCGGCAGACCATGAAAGCAACCGCCCCTCGTCGGCATCCTCCCAAGACGGACGCAGTCTGCGCCTTCCTTGAAAATCGCCGTCTTCACCGACTTTTCCTCGTCCCGCCGCCGCGATCACAAAAAGAAAATTCCAGCTCGAAGCGGTCCGATCTTCTGAAGACCCGTCGATCGCGAGCCCCACCTCTGTCGGCGGGGCTCACGCATGGCTCCCCGATCAGCCGAACACGGCCGTCAGCGCGCCGTCGATGGCGGCGGTGATGGCGTCGATCTCGGCGGCGCTGACCACCAGCGCCGGGGCAAGGCAGAGCGTGTTGTTGAGGCCGGGGATCGAGCGGTTCGACGCGCCGATCATCACGCCGCGCGCACCCGCTTCCGCGATCACGCGCGCCACGCTCTTCTCGTCCACCGGCTCCTTGGTCGCGCGATCCTTCACCAGCTCCGCGCCCTGGAACAGGCCGAGCCCGCGCACATCCCCGATCACGGCGTGCTTCTCTTTCAGCGCCAGGAGGTTGGCCCGCAGCCGCGCGCCCATGGCGAGGCAATTGTCCAGCAGCCCCTCGTCCTCGATGATGCGCATGTTTTCCAGCGCCGCCGTCGGACCCGCCGTGCAGCCCCCGAAGGTCGAGATGTCCCGGAAATGGGCCATCGGATCGGCGTCGTCCTTGAACTTCTCGAACACCGCCTCCGTCGTCACCGTGCAGGAGATCGCCGCGTAGCCGGACGCCACGCCCTTGGCCATGGTCACGAAATCAGGCTGGACGCCAAAATTCTGGTAGCCGAACCAGGTGCCCGTGCGCCCGAGGCCGCAGACCACCTCATCGATATGGAGAAGGATGTCGTACTTGCGGCAGATCTCCTGCACGCGCGGCCAGTAGCCCTCGGGCGGCACGATGACGCCGCCCCCGGCGGTCACGGGTTCGAGGCACAGAAGGCCGATCGTGTCCGGCCCCTCGCGCAGGATCACCTCCTCGATGGCGTCGGCCGCCCGCTCGCCATAGTTCTCGACATCCCACTGCTTGCGGTATTCCAGGCAGTGCGGAACCATGACGAAGCCGTCCGGGTACGGCCCGTACATGGCGGCGCGCTGCAGCTGGCCGGAGGCGGCGAGCGTGCCGATCGTGGTGCCGTGGTAGTCGCGCTCGCGATAGAGGATCTTCCATTTCTGGCCGCCGTGATGGCGCTCGGCGATCTGCCGGACCATCTTGAAGACCTTCTCGTTGGCCTCCGAGCCGGAATTGTTGAAATAGACGCGCGACAGGCCGGGCATCTTCTCCAGAAGCTTCTGCGCGAAAAGCGAGCCGGGGATGGAGCCGGCGGACTGGGCGAAATAGTTCAGCTTGACGAGCTGGTCGCGCACGGCGTCCGCGATGGAGGTTCGGCCATAGCCGACATTGACGGTCCAGACGCCGCCCGACAGCGCGTCGAGATATTCGCGCCCCGCCGCGTCCCAGACCTTGAGCCCCTTGCCCTCCACGATGATGCGCGGATCGTTGGTTTCCAGCGGCTTGTGCTGGAGCATGTGGTGCCAGACATGCCGGCGGTCCGCCTCGATGATCGGGCGAAGATCGTTGGGATGGGGGATGGCGTTCATGAGGGCGGTCCTGAAACGGGAGGAGAAGGGCGCTGCGTCAGTGCATGAAGTCGGGTTCGGAGCGGGCGAGCTGGCGCTTGACGCTATCGAGATGCAGTCGCGCGCTCTCGGGATCGCCTTCGCGCATCTGGCGATAGGCGCGCTCGGCGATGGCGGGGGCGATGGGCTTGAGCGGGCGGCCGAGCGACATGGCCTTCACCTGCGCTTCGGCGGCGCGTTCCAGATAATAGAGATCGTCGAAGGCCTCGGCGATGGTCGGCCCCAGCACCATCACGCCATGGTTCTTCATGAAGACGATGTCGGCCTCGCCGATCGTGGCCGCGATGCGCTGGCCCTCGGTCTCGTCCAGCGCGAGGCCGTTATAGTCCTCGTCCACGGCGGTGCGGCCGTAGAATTTCAGCGCCGTCTGCCCGGCCCAGACGAGCGGCGGGCCTTCGGTCATGGCGAGCGCCGTGGCGTTGGGCATATGCGTGTGGAAGGCGGCCGTGGCGCGCGGCAGCGCCTTGTGCAGCTGCGCGTGAATATAGAAAGCCGTCGCCTCCGGCTGGCCCTCGCCCGCGATCACATGACCGGCGAAGTCGCAGATCAGGAGCTTGGAGGCGCTGAGCTCCGCAAAGGCCCAACCATAGGGATTGACGAGAAACAGATCGTCATGGCCCGGCACCACCGCCGAAAAATGGTTGCAGATGCCTTCCTGCAGGCCCAGCCGAGCGGCCATGCGAAAGCAGGCCGCCAGATCGATCCGCGCCTGCCGGACGGCGTCCGTATCGAGCGACTGGTTGCGCAACAGCGCCGGCGCGCCGGCCTGGACGGTGAATTCATGGGCCAAGGCGGGTGGTCTCCTGAAATGGCGGGGACACGCGGTGCCCCGCGCCGGACGCAAGGGTCCGGCGGTGATGGAAAGGCGGAAGAAACCGGGCGGCTCGCCCGGCGGCTTGTCAGATGCGGTCCATGGCGGCAGCCAGAAGCTCGACCCCCTTGGGGATGCGCTGCGCCTCGATGGCGTTGAAGCCGAGACGCATGAAATGGGTCGGCGCGGCCCCTTCGAAGAAAAACTGCTCGCCATATTCGAACACGACGCCCTGGCGCGCGGCGGCCCAGGCGAGCTTGCGCGTGTCCACCGCGCCGGGCGCTGCCAGCCAGAAGGCGCTGGCGCTGGGCGAGCCGATCTGCCGGCAGCTGTCGAGATCCTGGGTCAGCGCCTGGCTCAAGGCGTCGCGGCGGCGCGCGTGCTCGGCGCGAAAGGCGCGCAGATGCGCGTCGTAATAGCCCTGCGCCAGAAACTCGGCCATCATGCGCTGGTTGTTCAGCGGCGGGTGGCGATACATCAGGCGGCGCAGCGAGCGAAGCTCGTCCACCAGCTCGGCGTCGGCCACGAGATAGCCGAGCCGCAGGCCGGGCGAAAAGGGCTTGGACAGGCTGCTGAGGTAGATCACGCGCCCGCTCGTGTCGCCCGCCTTGATCGCCGGCAGCGCGTCTCGGTCGAGATTGAGCTCGGCGTCGTAATCGTCTTCGATCAGGATCTGGTCGTGGGCGCGCACGCCCTCCATCAGAAGCGCGCGGCGGGCCGGGCTCATGACGATGCCGGTCGGCACCTGATGGCTGGGCGTGAGATAAAGATAGTCGCAAGCGCCCAGATCAGGCGAGAGCGCCATGCCTTCCTCGTCCATCGGATGCAGCTGCACCTTCGCGCCGTGCAGCTCGAAGATCGACAAAGCGTCGCGAAAGCCCGGCGTTTCCATGGCGACGCGGGTCTGGCCGTTCATCAAAAGCGCGGCGATCAGATAGAGCGCGTTCTGCGAGCCGAGCGTGACGAGGATTTCGCTGGGCTTGGCCCAGATGCCGCGCTTGGGCAGAACGCGCGTGCGCAGCTGCTCCACCAGCATGTCGTCGTCGCGGTCGAAGCGGTCGTGCAGCCAGGAGGACGCCGTTTCCCGGCGCAGCGCCTTGCGCGAGGCCTCGCGCCAGCGCTCCAGCGGAAAGAGATCGCGCATCGGCTGGCCATAGACGAAGGGATAGGGAAAGCGCGCCCAGTCCTGCGGGCGGAAGACGCCCGAGGTCAGGCCCGGCCGCAGCTTGAAGCGCCGGTCCCAATCCGGCTCGTCCGCCTCGCTCGCACGCTCTCCGGCGTTCGTGACGGCTGTCTCGCCAAGGCTTCGCGCGCCGGCAGCTCCTTCGGCATAGGCGGGCGCCAGGAAGAAGCCCCGGCGCGGCTGGCTCACGATATAGCCGCTGTCGAGCAGGCTCTCGTAGACGAGGTTCACCGTGTTGCGCGACACGCGCAGTTGAGTGGCGAGCTTGCGGCACGAGGGGAGCGGTTGGTCGGCCGGAAAGCCGCCGCCGAGGATGGCGGTCACCAGCGCTTCGCGCAGCTGCTCCTGCAACCCGCGCCCTGCGTCGAACCGCACAGGAAGGAAATGGTCGATCATCGCTCGCTCCGCATCGTCTGCGAGGCAGAGCCATGCAAAATGCGCGCCACACGGCCCCGCCCGCCTCGCCATCGCGCCGGATGAGCAGCGAAGGGCGAGGCGACGGCGGCCTCGGGGTCGGTCGAGAAGAGCAGAGCGCGGCGCGAGCGCTCCCGCTGCGGAAGCGCCCATGCCGCCCGCGAACCTGGCAGCACGCATGGCGATGATCCTTGGAGCCCGGCCCTTCGAACGGGTGGGCGATGGGAGGCGGGGATGGGCCGGATGGCACCCGCGCCCCTGCCGGGACCGATCCTAGAGGGCCAATTTGGCCAGTCGATAGAACCAGTTTCGCCGTCACGGCGAGGCAGATGCGGCGGGGGCTGGGCGGCTGGCCGCACGGATCGCCGCAAGATCATGCAGTGCAACCTGACACAAGCGCGCTGCAAAACTGGTCCTATCGCTGACGGAATAGGCATTCCTATGATCCGCTCAATTCGGTGGCAGAGACGACCGAGCCGCCTCCCGCATCCCCTTCGAGGAGTATCCGACATGCGCAGGACACCCATGGCCCAGGCTTTGCGACCGACACACCTTCTGCGTGGCCTCTTGATGGCCGGCGCCGTTCTCTCCTCGCTCTCGGTCGCGCAGGCCGACATGAAGGAGATCAAGGCCAAGGGCGCGATGACGGTCGCCACCGAAGACGACTACGCCCCGTTCAACTTCATTGTGGACGGCCAGCCGGAGGGCTTCCACAAAGAGCTTCTGGAGGATCTGCAGGCCTTTGCCAAGAAGCAGGGCTTCGAGGTGAAACAGGAAATCCTGCCCTGGACGGGCCTTCTGGCGTCAGTTTCGTCGGGCCAGTACGACATGGCATTCACCGGCGCGCTCGTCACCGACGACCGGCTGCGCGTCTTCAACTTCGCCCCGCCCTTCGCCTCGGCCCAGCACTATTACGTCAAGCGCAAGGGCGACGACAGCCTGAGCGACATCGCCAGCCTCTGCGGCAAGACCGTCGGCCTCCAGGCCGGCAGCGCGCTACTCGCCCGCCTGCCCGAACTCAAGAAGATGATGGCCGACAAGAACTGCGAGATCGGCGAAGTCGTCGAATATCAGTCCTATCCGGAAGCCTATGCCGATCTCGCCAACGGGCGGCTGGATTACGTCATCAACGCGCTGATCTCCGTCAACGATCTCGTCAAGAACCGGGGCGATGTCTTCGAAAAGGGCATCGCGGTGTCCGGCCCCGGCTTCGCCGCCTGGCCGATCCCCAAGGAAAGCCCCGAGCTTCTGGAGTTCGCTACCGCCTTCATGAAGGAGGTGCGCGACAACGGCCGCCTCGCCGCCCTTCAGACCAAATGGTTCGGCGAAGCCTTCCCCAACCTTCCGGCCGAGCCGATCAAGGACGTCACGCAGTTCCACACGCTGGCCGGCCTGAACTGATCCACTCGCCGCCCGCATGGCGCACAAGCCGGCGGGCGGCGCCCCCATCGATCCAAGGTCGGACATGACGCAAAAAGCCTGGTTCCTGCTTCTCGAAGGCGCGTGGGTCACTCTCTGGATTTCGGGCACCGCGATTGCCCTGGGTCTGGTGATCGGCCTTGGCATCGCGCTCCTGCGCTCGGCGCGCATTCCGGTGCTGGATACGATCCTGGCGCTCTACACGAGCCTGGCGCGCGCCACGCCGCTCGTCACGCTGGTTCTGTTCCTGTTTCTCGCCGCGCCCCGCTTCGGGTTCCCGCTCGACCGCACCACCGCCGCGATCCTGGCGCTGACGCTCAACACCTCGGCCTTCAACGCCGAGATCTGGCGCACCGCCTTTCTGAACTTCTCGCGCGAGCAGCGCGAGGCGGCGCTGGCCTGCGGCATGACGCCCGTCACCTTCTTTCGCCACATCATGCTGCCGCAGATGATCACCACCAGCCTGCCCGGCCTCGTCAACGAGATGTCCTTTCTCATCAAGAGCAGCCCGGCCATCGCCATTATCGGCCTTGTCGATCTGACGCGCGTCACCAACCGGATCAGCGCCGTGACCTATCAGCCGCTTCCCCCCATTCTGGCCGCCGCCCTTCTCTACATGGCCATCATCGGCGTGCTCATCAAACTCCAGTCCCTGGCCGAGCGGAAGGCCAGCCGGCTGGCCATGTAGGAGCGCGCGCATGACCGAATGGCTCATCCTCTGGGACAATAGCGGCATCATCCTGTCGGGCCTCTGGCTGACGGTCTGGATCTTCGCCCTGTCCTCCGCCGGCGCCTTTCTTCTCGGCTGCCTCCTCGTCTACGGCATGGAGGGGGGCGAACGGCTCGCCTACGCCCTGCGCGGCGGCGTCAACGCCATGCGGGCGCTGCCCTTTCTGGTGCTCGCCTATCTTCTCTATTACGGCCTGCCCCAGCTCGGGCTGCGCCTGTCGGCCGTAACCGCCGGGCTTCTTGCCATGGTGATCTATCACGGCGCCTATTTCGCCGAGATCCTGCGCGGGGCGCGCATGGTCCTGCCGCCCGGCACGGTGGAAGCCGCCAAAGCCTACGGCTTCCTGCCGCGCACGACCTTCCTGCGCATCGTCCTGCCGCAGCTTCTCCTGCGAACACGGCCGCTGATCGGCAACCAGCTGATCTACGCGCTGAAGGACACGTCCTTTCTCGCCATCATCACCGTGCAGGAACTGACGGCCGCGGCCAACGCGCTTCAGGCCCGCTACTTCATTCCCACTGAGGCCTTCGTGGTCGTCATCGCCCTCTACTGGGCCATCACCCTCTGCCTCGAACTCGCCGTGAAAAAAGCGGGCGTGTTCGGCACCCAGCGAGGCTTCGAGAATGTCTGAACGGCCAGCGGTCGAAATCCAAAAACTCTGCAAGAGCTTTTCCGGCATCGAGGTGCTGCGCGACATCGACCTGACGGTGAACCGGGGCGAGGTGGTCAGCGTGCTCGGCTCCTCGGGCTCGGGCAAATCCACCATGCTGCGCTGCATCAACTGGCTGGAGGAACCCGACAGCGGCGCGATCCGCATCGCGGGCGAGCGCATCGGCTTCAACGAGGCCAAGAAGCGCAAGATGACCAATCGCGAGATGGCCGCCATCCGCGCCCGCGCCGGCATGGTGTTCCAGAGCTTCAACCTCTGGCCGCACTTGAGCGTGGTCGAGAACGTCATGATCTCGCCGGTGCAGGTGAAGGGCGTGCCTAAGGCGCAGGCGCGCGAGGAGGCCCTGCGCCTTCTCGAAAAGGTCGGCCTTCTGGAAAAGGCCGCGGTCTATCCTTTCACCCTGTCGGGCGGGCAGAAGCAGCGCGTGGCCATCGCCCGCGCGCTCGCCATGAGTCCGGAGGTGATCCTGTTCGACGAGCCGACCTCGGCGCTCGACCCCGAGCGCGTCGGCGAGGTGCTTCAGGTGATGCGCGATCTCTCGGCCGAAGGCTACACGATGATCGTCGTGACGCACGAAATGGACTTCGCGCGGGCCGTGTCGGATCAGGTCGTCTTTCTCGAAAAGGGCCTCATCATCGAGAAAGCCCCGCCGGAGAAGTTCTTCGGCAACCCGGATTCCGAGCGCGTGCGCAAGTTCCTGGAGCGCATGGACTGAACAAACCCGGCTGAGCGGCCGCCCCAATCCCGTTCGGCCTTCCGCCGTGCTCCCCGCGCGGCCGAGCCTCTTCGACCTTAAGGATACGATCATGACCAACGTCGCCTTCATCACGGGCGCGACCTCCGGCTTCGGCCGGGCGGCCGCCCGCCGCTTCGCCCGCGAGGGCTGGGCGCTCGTTCTGACCGGCCGCCGCTTCGAGCGGCTGGAGGAACTGGCCAGCGAACTGAAAGACCAGGTGCCGGTCCACATCGCCGCGCTCGACGTGCGGGACGCGAGTGCCGTGCAGGCCGTGGTGGACGCGCTGCCGCCCGCGTTTCGGGGCGTCACCGCGCTCGTCAACAATGCGGGCCTGGCGCTCGCGCCCGAGCCCGCGCCTCAGGTGGCACTGGCCGACTGGCACACGATGATCGACACCAACGTCACCGGCCTCGTCAACGTGACCCATGCCGTCCTGCCGCTGCTGATCGAAACGGGGGGTGGCGCCAGCATCATCAATATCGGCTCGGTGGCCGGTGAGTGGCCCTATCCAGGCAGCCATGTCTATGGCGCGACCAAGGCCTTCGTGAAGCAGTTCAGCCTCAACCTGCGCTGCGACCTCCTGAAGACCGGGGTGCGCGTCACCGACATCGCGCCGGGCGCGGCGGAAACCGAGTTCACGCTGGTGCGCACGCGCGGCAACGAAGCCGCCGCCGCCGCTGTCTATCGCGGCACGACGCCGCTGACGGCCGAGGACATCGCCGACCAGATCGTCTACGTCGCCACCTTGCCCCCGCATATCAACATCAACCGTCTGGAGATCATGGCCCAGCGCCAGGCCTGGTCGCCCTTCGCGGTGGATCGCGACGCCTGAGACCTTGAACCACCCGGCAAGCGAGGCGCGGCCATGGACATGATCGGCACCACCATGGGGGCCGGGCGCGCGGCGGTGGAGCTCTCGCTCTTCAGCCTGCTGCCGGTCATGGTGGTGATGCTGTCGATCATGCGGCTGGCGGAAGCCGCCGGGTTTCTGGACTGGGTGACGCGGCTCGTCACCCCGCTCCTGCGCCCGTTTGGCCTTCTCGGCCTCAGCGTCTTCGCGCTTCTGCAGGTGAGCTTTGTCAGCTTCGCCGCGCCGGTGGCGACGCTCACCACCATGGAGCGGCGCGGCGTCTCGGATCGTCATCTGGCCGCGACCTTCGCCATGGTGCTCGCCATGGGACAGGCCAATGTGGTGTTTCCCATGGCCGCGCTCGGGCTGGATGTCGGGCGGTTCGTTCTGGTCTCCGTGCTGGGCGGGCTGGTGGCGGCGGCGGCGACCTATCACCTTCTCGGCCGGCATCTGTCACGCGATGGCCCGCTCGAAAGCAGCGAGATCGATCTTCCGGCGGGAGACGAGGCACGCAGCATTCTCGCGATCATCAACCGGGCGGGGGCGGAGGCGTTCCGGATCGCCACCGGGGCCATTCCCATCATGGCGCTGGCCCTCACCGCCGTCGCCGCGCTCAAGGCGGCGGGCGGGCTGGACGCCTTGAACTGGCTTCTGGCTCCGGTGCTCGGCGCGCTCGGTCTCGACCCGCGCCTCGTCACGCCGACGCTCAGCAAATATCTCGGCGGCGGGCTAGCGGCGCTCGGTGTCCTCGCCGACCAGAAAGCCTCCGGCGAGATCGACGCGCGCTTCGTCAACGCGGCGGCGGGCTGGCTGGTGCATCCGCTGGACCTGCCGGGCATCGCCGTCCTCACCGCCGCCGGCCCCCGCGTCGCCCGACTCTGGGTCGTCGCGGCGTTCGGCGGCCTCACAGGCGTCCTCGTTCGCACCATCCTCCAGGCTTCGATCTACGGATCGTAAGTCGCGCCAACCACAAGATGAGTTTGTCCCGGCCGTATCCGACGGTGGAGGGCGTCACAGGGGATCTGTGGCGAATGGCGATCCAGGGTGCGAGCCTCGGAGCTGAAGGCGGCTTAAGTCCAGCGTCGGCAACATGAGTTCGGCGTTCGCGGGCCGTCATTGCGCGCCCGGCATCATCCCACTCTGCCTGCGCTGGTACTGCCGCTAAGCGCTGACCTACCGAGACCGCGAGCGGATGATGGCCGAGCGCCATCTGTCGGGCGATCACACGACGATCTATCGGTGGATCCTGCATAATGCGCCCGAACTCGACCGCCGTGTCCAGTGGCGCAAACCTTTGCAGACCAAGACCTCGTTCGTGGGCGAGACCTCTGTGAAGGATCGCGGCGAATGGGTGATCTGTATCGGACGCTCGGCGACGGTGGCGAGACAGTTTCTCAGCA
The DNA here is from genome assembly GCF_001475935.1 of Aureimonas ureilytica. GTDB lineage: Bacteria > Pseudomonadota > Alphaproteobacteria > Rhizobiales > Rhizobiaceae > Aureimonas > Aureimonas ureilytica_A. The sequence continues at coordinate 84,411 of NZ_LDQA01000019.1, read as the reverse complement.
AGGCCTTGAACCGTTCGCCGCACCATCGCCCGGTGTGTGGGTTCAAGTCGCACGCGACGGCGCCCAACTTGATCCGAGGGTTCGCGATGATACGCCTGTTCTGCAAGGGACAGTTCCGCTCGATGGTCAACAGCCTGGCTGGTAGATCAGAAGCCCGGTACATCGGAGGGCCGTTTCAAGTCTTCATCGCCGGATGAAAGAACAGAACAGCATTTAACGCGTCCCATTCCGCTATTCGCAACAGAGCCGGTATGAAGGGTCACTGCTTGGCATTGGGTGATGTCAACCTCACCAGTTCGACAGGCCGGATGACGATGAGCGCATCAACGCGGTGGCGGAGTTCGAGCGTGACCTTCTGATTGCGCGCACCCATACGGGCCTGCCCGGGAAGGAACAGGGTAAGGTTCTCGGGCGCCCACGGAGTCTGATGGCTGCCCGGAAGCAGGTGGTGCGTGAGAAGTTGGGGGAGGGGGCTCCGGTGTCGGAGCTTTCAAGCGACCATGGAGTCAGCCGCCATACCATCCAGCGCGCGCGATGAAGCGCGGAAAACGAATGCTGTGCCTCCGGGGGACTTGAACGTCCGACACTCCTCGCTGTGTACCCGGACCATGCTTCGCGCGACCTTCAAAGGTCAATGCGAGCGACATACAGATTGCAAATTATAATTATAACAATTCAAAAGTATAAAATTTTACTTATACAGTTGACTTTCCGTCACGCGGAATTTACCTAGCCAAACCAAAGCGCCTCGATTCTATCGACCAGCATTTCCAGAACTTCGCGCGACCTAAGAAGGGATTTGCCGATGCTATGCTGCCTCTCGGATCTTCGCTCGTTTGCGAACGCGCATCGAACAAGCGGCACGAGACCATTCGTCCCTGGCTCCTAAAGCCCTCACAGCCGTCCCCGACACCGCTAGGCCAGCGCCCGCTTCCTGCTCGGCGAACGCCCGAGCGCGCGCCAGCTGGCCTTCCATTCCAAAGAGAATGGTTCTTCCAGATGTCCAGCGCCTATCTGCATACGCCTGCGGTCCATGTGATCCGGCGAAGCGAACTCTCCGACATCGACATCCCGCCTCGGAGGTCATTGCCTTGGTCGAGGATGCCTCCCGATCCTGTGCCGAAGGCGCGTCCCGCTGCCCCACGAAGATCATGATGCCGCTACCCGATCCCTTGCGGGACGCGGTGTCCCACACCAGGCGCGGCTATGACGGGGCGATCGAACAGGTTGGTTTCACGACATCCTACCGACAGGGCAGCGAAAGCGCCGAGAAATACGATACGACCATCAGCCTCCATGACGACACGACCGGACTGCCCTCGGTCTTCTGGATGGGGCCGGCATGAGCGACTTTCCTGTGCAGGGCTTCAAGCGCAACGACGCGCACGGCATCGTCACCGTGGCGGGGCTCGGCATGAGCCTGTCTGAACACTGGAAGGGCAGCGAATATCTGCCAACGTCGATCGTCGTGCCACGCGACGCGGCGCGCAAGCAGGCGCCCGTCCAGGCGGCGGTCGGCGGATCGAGCTGCATGGAATATCAGGGTGTGACCTGGCGCAAGATCCGCTTCCCGGGCGAGCCCCGCCATGGCGATCTCCTCGTCTATCCCAACACCGCCGGCTACCAGATGGATAAGAACGAAAGTGAATTCCACCAATTCCCTCTGCCGCCCCAGATCGTGCTGACGCAGCGGGAGGGGCTTTTTCTCTGGAGGAAGGACGAGGGATGAGCCTCCTATCCGTGAAGACCGAGCGTATGGCGGACGGGCCCTCCGATCGGAGGAACGGCGGGCGCGGCGATCTTCATCGCCTTGAAGCGGCTGGCCCTGGTGGAGCCGGGCAGCACGTTGGTGGTGCTGGTGTGCGATGCCGGCGAGACGTATCTCGACACGGTCTATGACGATGCCTGGTTGATGGAACGGGGCCTTTTGAACGAGCCGGCGCATCAGCGCCTCCACCGCCTGCTGGCGGTCTTCGAGGAGTCGCAGCGTCTGGCGGCGATCGACCACGCGCGAACGGGAACCTGAGAAATGTCTTCCACCTCTTCGCGCTACCGCGAGATCATCCAGCTTTCCGCGCCCATCGCCGGCATCCAGTTCGCGCAAGTGGCGCTGACCACGGTCGATCTTCTGATGATGGGCCTTCTCGGCCTTGGCGCGGTCGCGGCCGGGGGGCTCGGCCTCCTCCTCTACAACCAGCTCCGCACCATGGGCGTGGGCATGGTGACGGGCGTCGGCAATCTCGTCGCAGGCGCTGCGGGCCGCGCCGAGAAGCGCGGCGGATCGAGCGCCATCGATGCGGCGGGGCGCGAGGACATCCGCGATCTCGTGCGCGCTTCCCTGCTGATCGCGACCGTGACGGGCCTCGTCGCCGGCCTGCTTCTGGTCGCGCTAGGCCATCTCCTGCCTTTTCTCGGGCAGGATGCGGGCGTCGTCGCCCTGGCGCGGCCGATCATGTGGGCGCTCGCGCCTGGGCTCCTGCCGATGCTCTGGATGAACGTCTTGCGCCAGTTCGCCGTCGGGCTGCGCAGGCCGGGCTCGCTTCTAGCGGTGACTCTGGTCTCGATTGGCGTCAACGCGCTCCTCAACGCCGTCTTCATCTACGGCTGGCTTGGCCTGCCGAAGCTTGGGCTCGCGGGCATCGGCCTGTCCACCACGCTGGTCCAGCTCTGGACCTTCGCGGTCTATCTGCGGATGATCCGGCGCGACGCGGCGATGCGGGAGTTTCTGGCGCTCGACGCTTGGCGCGCGCGTCGCGAAACGGTGACGCGCATCGTACGCATGGGGACGCCGATCTCGCTGACCTATGGATCGGAAGCGGCGATCACCTCCATCGCCTCGCTCTTCATGGGCACGTTCGGCCCGGTCGCCCTAGCGGCGTCCAACGTCGTCAACCAGCTCGCCTATATCGTGTATCAGGCCAATATCGGCCTCTCGCAGGGCACGTCCATCCTTGTCAGCCGGGCGCTCGCGCGCGGCGAGCGGAACGAGATCGGCCGCATCGCTCTCCAGGCGCTGACGATCAGCCTGTCGCTGATGAGTGCGATCGGCCTCGTCTACATCCTCGTACCGGAAGTCGTACTTCTGCCCTTCCTGGGCGAGCGCGGCGACGGTGCGGTTCTGGCGGTCGCCTCGACGCTTCTTTGGTTCGCGGTCGCGCACCAGATCTTCAAAGGCTCGCAGAACATCTGCGTCGGACTGTTGCGCGGCGTCGGCAACACCAAGGCGGGCCTTACCAACACGCTGATCGGCTATTGGCTGATCGGAATCCCGGCCATGGCCCTGTGCGCGCATGGAACGGGCTGGGGCGCCTATGGCGTCTGGTTCGGCCTATGCCTCGGCTTTGCCGCGACGAGCCTCCTCCTGTGGCTGCGCTTCACGGTGGAACTGCGTCGTCTCGCCGTCGCTCACGCGAGGGGAGAGGGCGTCCCGACCGCCTGAGGCATAACGCCGACGGGGCCTTGCCGCCGAAGCAGATCGACATCGAAATGCGGGGGCGCGTCGGGGGCGAGATCCACGAAGCGCCCGTGCACCCGGAACACGCGCTCGATCAACCCGCTCGACGCCAGCGCCTCCGGCTCGCCGTCGAAGACGCAGCGCCCCGTTTCCAGGACGCTGATGCGATCGGCCACCGACATGGCCTGATTGAGGTCGTGGATTGCCATGACCACCGACACGCCACGCTCGCGGCTGAGGCGATAAACGAGATCCAGAAGCTCGACCTGATAGCCGATGTCGAGAAAGGTCGTCGGCTCGTCCAGAAACAGGATGCGTGCTTCCTGCGCTAGTGCGGCGGAAATCCAGGCCCGCTGGCGCTCGCCGCCCGACAGGGCGTTCAAGGGGCGTTCGGAAAAAGGCCCGAGGCCGGTGCATTCGAGCGCCCAGTCGATCGCCGCCTCGTCGTCCGGCCCATAGCTCTTGAACAGGCCGACATGGGCAAAGCGCCCTTGGCGGACGAGCTGGCCGACCGTCATCTCATCGGGCGCCACCGGCTGCTGCGGCAGGAAGGCTAGATGACGCGCCAGTTCGCGCCGCCCCATGGAGAAGACCGATCGTCCCTCGATCTCCACCGCGCCAGCCGCAACCCGAACAAGGCCAGCCAGCGCCTGAAGCGCCGTGCTTTTGCCCGAGCCGTTGGGGCCGATCAGCGCGCGGACCTCTCCGGGTTCGAGTTTGAGAGCGAAACCGGAAAGGGCCGTTCTCTGGCCGTAGCGGATCGTCAGGTCGTGAGCGCGAAGACACATCGGTTGATGACGCATGGGTTCCTCATGGCGTTCGACGCAGGAGTGCAATCAGCGCCGGTACGCCGCACAGCGCGGTGACGACGCCGATCGGAATTTCATCGGCTCCTCCGAGGAGCCGGCCCAGAAGGTCGCAGACCGTCACGGTGATGGCGCCGAGTGAGACCGTCAGCGGCAGAACGAGCGGGAAATGCCCGCGCGCCAGCCTGCGCGCGAGATGAGGCACGATGAGACCGACAAAGACGATCGGCCCGACCGCGCCGACCGCGCTGGCGGCGAGCGCGCAGGACACGAGCAGAACGGCCGAGAAGTCGCGGGCGTAGGCGAGGCCGAAGGAGCGCGCGACGCTGGATTCGAAGCGCAGGAGTTCGAGCGGCCGCCGGATGAGCGGCAGCACGGCCAACCCTATGAGCGTGAAGGGCGCGAGAAACACGGCATGTTCCCACCGTCTGGCATAAAGACTGCCCGACAGCCATTCGAGCAGCACCTCCAGGCGCGTCGAGCCCCAGCCCGCCACGATCCCGAGGGCCAAGGCCTGGAGCAGCGCGCCCATCGCGACGCCGCACAGCGTCAGCCGGAGGGGGCCGAGATCATGGCGCAGCGTCATGAGATAGATGAGGCTACCGGCGGCCAGGCCGCCCAGCATTCCGACGGTTGGAAGCCAGGACGAGGGAAGCTCGACCAGCGTGTTGGAGCCGGGATCGTGGCTATAGACGACGATCATCAGAAACAAGGTGACGGCGAGGGTCGCGCCCTGCGACACGCCCATGAGCGAGGGGTCGGCGAGCGGATTGCGCGTGATGGTCTGGAGCAGGAAACCGGCCGTCGCCAGCTGCATTCCCGCCAGCATCCCGGTGACGATCCGGGGCAGGCGGATGTCGAGGATGATCGAGCGCGCTTCGGCGCTTCCGCCCCCTGTCAGAACCGAGGCGACGTCGCCGAGCGGCAGGTCCGCGACGCCGAAGAAAACCGCGACGAGGGGCGCGAGGAGCGTCATGCCGATCAGCGCCGGCAGGAGCCAGCGCTTCGGCGGCCGAGCAACGGACGAGGACACCGAAATCGTCATCGCTTTCCCTCGACGGCCAAAGTGCGCGGGCGTTGAACGAGATAGAGAAAGACCGGCCCGCCGATCAGCGCCGTGACGAGGCCCACCGGCAGTTCACGCGGGGCCGCCAGACTGCGTGCGATCAGGTCTGCAATCACCGTCGTCAGGCCGCCGATGGACGCAGTGAGCGCGATCGCCCATCCCGATCCGGGTGGTCGAAGCAGGCGGGCGATATGGGGGGCGGCGAGGCCGATAAAGGCGATCGGCCCCGCCACGGGCACGATGCCGGCGACCGGCAGCACGGAGAGAAGCAGCACGAGGGGTCGCCACAGGGCCAGCCGCAGCCCCATGCCCATGGCCGCCCCGTCGCTCAACGACAGAAGGTCCACGACGCGATGGATCGAAAACGCACCGGCCAGCGCCAGCACGACGAAGGGCGCCATGGAGGCCAGATGCGGCCAGGATCGCCCCTGCAACCCGCCGGACAGCCAGAACAGAAGCGAGGGCACCTGTGGTCCGCTGAGAAGCAGAATATAGGTCGTCACGGCATGGAGGAAGAGCGACACACTGATGCCGCCCAGCGCCAGATGAAGCGGGCTCGCCATCCGCCCCGAGGCGATCAGGAAGGTGGCGCCGGCCGCCGCCATGCCGCCGACGAAGCCGACCAGCGGATACCAGACCGAGGACAGGGAGGGGAGGAACACGAAAGCGGCGACGATCGGAGTGACCGCCCCTGCCGTCACGCCCGTCAGGCCCGGCCCCGCCAGCGGGTTGCGCGTCAGCGATTGCAAGAGAAAACCCGCCAGAGCCAGCCCCGCTCCCGCCAGACAGGCGGCAAGGCTTCGGGGCAGGCGCAACGTCCAGACCAGGATCGTATCGACGCGGCCCGCTCTCGACAGGAGCGCGTCGATCACGGTACCGGGCGGCAGCGTGCGGTCGCCCAGCATCAGGCCGCCGAGGATCGCGAGCGCCGCGAGGGCGAGGAGGAGGCCGGTCAGGACCGGCATTCGAAGGAGATCGCCGCGCGGCGGCGAAGCGGCGCGGGAGACGGTCATTTCTGCAGGGCGGCGGGGATGATCTTGCCCGCTTCAGCCCGGACATCCACGGCGGGGAACGTGTCGGGGTAAAGGAAATGCGCGGCCTCGCGCAGAACGATCTCGCGCGCGATCGGGCCGTTCGTCTCCACCCACTGATCGCCGACATAGTGGACGCGCCCGTTTTTCACGGCCGACAGCTGGCTCCAGATCGGGTTGTTTTCCTGCGGCCGGTCCGGGCCGCTGTCGTAAACGAAGATGACCTCGGGGTCCTTCTCCAGCATGGCCTCCAGGCTCATCTCCATGCCGAACCGGCCGCCTTGCGTCATCGGCCCGACGATATTGTCGCCGCCGAGCGCCGCGACGATCGAGGCTGCCGTGTTCTCCGTGTGGAAGGAGAAGGGCGTGTCGCCTGCCCACATGATCTGGAAGCGGGGATGGACGTCTTTGGGCGCCTTCGCGAGATAATCTGCCAAATGCTGCTTGAAGGAGGCGTTCAGCGCTTCGCCGCGCTCGGGCTGGCCGAAGATCTTGGCGAGGTCGGAGACTTCCCGGAAGCTCTCGTCGTATCGCTCGATGTCATAGGCGAGGTAGGGCGCGATCTGCTCGTAGGAGGCCGCGTTTCCGATCGTGTAGCGCTTCATGGCGACGATCAGATCGGGCTTGGCTTCGCTCACCAGTTCGAGATTGGGCTTGGCGCGCTGGCCGAGCGATTTCATCTCTTTGGTCAGGCCCAGCAGGAAATCCGGATTGCGGCCCTTGGTCATGTAAGTCACGGCGAAATGGTCGGGAGGGACACCCAGGGCCAGCCCCACATCCACAGCGAGGTAGGAAATGGCGGCAACGCTGTGCGGTTCCAAAGGAACTTCGACATTCACGCCGCGATCGTCAGTAATGGGAATAGTCTTGTCGCCTGCCGATGCAGGACAGTAGAAGGACAGGAAAAGGATCGAAGCGGATAATACCTTAGAATACTTCCACATACGCTGCGACTTTCTCTCGCGATGTCGATACCCCCGACCCTTAGCCGCATAACATGACAATCGCAATCATGTTTTTGACGACTTCAATCCGTGTTCGCAGGCCAGATTGGTCCGCCTCAGAAAGTTGGTCGTCCGATGGTCCTCCCCTATTAGATGCCCCGGTTCAGATCAAAAGCATGGATGGTTTGTCGGCGACATTTGAGTTCGCCTGCGAAGCGGGTTTGGGTTGCGCAGCCAGGCCCGGCACGGCGGCTGGAGCGGGTAGACGATAGCCCAGGCTCGAGTGTGGACGCTCAGTCTTGTCGTGCGGACACCAGCTCTTGATGGTGCGGGCCTCGGCATGGCTGTAGAAGATTTCGCCGTTCAGGCGTTCGTCCCGAAGCTTGGAGATGACGCTCTTGCAATAGTCATTCCCCAAGGGAAGCCTGGCTCGGTGAAGACAATCATGGCACCGACCGCCGTGACCCAGTCGCGGACTGCCTTGGCAATGAACTCGGGACCATTGTCGGAGCGGATATGTCCTGGCGCGCCGCGCTGGATCAGGAGGTCGGATAGAACATTGGTGGTCGGTGGACTTCAGCTTCCCGTCGATCCGGATGGTGAGGCACTCATGGGTGAACTCGTCGATGACGTCGGCGAGAAACGCGCAGCGTTCGTCGCCCGGCATGCGGAACTTGCGCCGTTGTGGGAGCAGTGATCCATAAACCCATAGGCGAATGCCCTTCGAAGCGCTCCATCGACAACCAGCGGACTGTGTGACACCTTCTGCCGTCGGGGGTGGATTCGGCCCGGTGTGCTCGGGCACGAACCGTGCCCGCCACCTTCCATCCAATATCGGCGTCACGGCTGGCTGCGGATAGGCTCTTTGGGGGCCGGGTCGAAGCCGATGAGGTCGCTCGTCAGCTTGGCATACGTGCCATCCGCCACCATCTCGGCGAGCGCCTTGTCGATGGCGGCCGTGAGTTCCGGCTTGCCCCTCTTGATCGCGAAACCCTTCTGGACGCGGCTGACATAGTCGTCGGTCATGACAATCGGCAGCTTGGCTTCCTTGATGGCCCAGGCACCGGCGATCGAGTCCGTGATGACGGCGTCGACATTGCCGTTAACGAGATCCTGGATCGCGTCGGCGTCGGCCTTGTAGCCCTTCACGCTCGCGCCTTTCTCCTCGGCGATCTTGGAGAAGGTGGATGAGACGAGCGCGCCCACCGTCTTTCCCTTGAGGTCTTCGGCGCTCTTGATGGGCGAGGATTTCGGCGTGAGAATGCGACCGCCCGATTCCAGCCAGCCGTCCGCGAAGGTCACGCGCTTCTGCCGCTCGGGGGTGATGTCCATGGCGGCGGAGATGACGTCGAACTGGTCGGCTTCGAGGCCGATGAGGAGCGAGTCCCATTTGATGAGGACCGGGGCGTACTCTACCCCCATGCGGCGGGCGACCTCCTTCATGACGCGGATCTCCAGACCGTCCAGCGTGCCGTCGGGCGCGCGCATGCTGAAGGGCGAGAAGGTGCCCTCGGTCGCGGCCTGCAGCTTGCCCGGAACGAGGAGTTCGGGCCCCGCCGCCAGCGCGGGCGCCGCGAAGGCGAGGGTGGAGAGCGTGGCGAGCGCGAATGCGATGGTCTTCAACGGCATAGCACTGTCCTTCGTGGGGAGGGTCCGGGGAGAGTTCATGTCCGGCCGGTCAGGCGGCCAGGGCGTAGCGGCGCTCCAGGACAGCCGCGAGCTGGGAAAGGATCGTGGTGAGCGCGAGATAGATCAGCGCGACTGCGATGTAGAATTCGAAGGGGCGGAAGGTCGAGGCGATCAGCGTCTGGGCGTAGAGCGTCAGCTCGATGACCGTGATCGTCGAAAGCAGTGAGGTGTTCTTCAGCGTCGAGATCGCCTCGTTGGTGATCGAGGGCAGGATGATACGGAAGACCTGGGGCAGGATGATGCCGCGCATCGTCTCGGCCGGACTGAAGCCCATGGCGAGGGCCGACTCCATCTGGCCGCGCGGGATGGCCGAGAGGCCGCCGCGTATGATCTCGGCGACATAGGCGCCGCTGTTGATGCCGAGCGCCAGGACGCCCGCCGTGAACGGGGACAAGCGGATGCCGAAGGGCGGCAGGCTGAAATAGACGATGAAGACCTGGATCAGCGTCGGCGTGCCACGGATGAACCAGATGTAGAACCGCGCCGCGCCCCGCACGAGGGGAAAGCGGGAGCGCTGGGCGAGCGCCACCGCCAGCCCGCAGGCCCAGCTCACAACGATGGTGAGGATGGTCAGCCAGAACACCGTCCAGGCGGCGAGCGCGAAACCAGGCCCGTAAAGGCGAATGTCGGAAAGGAAGGCGTCCATCGCGCTCAGGCTCCCTGCCGCCCCGCGCGGGGCAGATCGTCGTGCAGAATGCGGTGAAGGAACTGGCGCAGCCGGTCGCTTTCCGGGTGGCGCAGGATGTCGGGCGGCCCCTGTTCGGCCATCACGCCCTTGTCGAAGAAGACGACGCGCGAGGAGACGTCGCGCGCGAACGCGATCTCGTGGGTGACGAGCAGCATGGTCATGCCCTCGGCGGCGAGAGACGCCATCAGCCCGAGCACCTCGTGGACGAGTTCGGGATCGAGCGCGGAGGTCACCTCGTCGAACAGCATGAGGCGCGGCTTCATGGCCAGCGCGCGGGCGATGGCGACCCGCTGCTGCTGCCCGCCCGAGAGGCGGGCGGGGTAGCTGTCGCGCTTCTCGAAGAGGCCGATGCGCGACAGAAGCGCCTCCGCTTCCTCCACCGCCCGCGCGCGCGGAACTTTCAGAAGGCGGATCGGGGCGTAGACGACGTTTTCGAGGACGCTCTTGTGCGGCCAGAGATTGTAGCTCTGGAACACCATGCCCGCCCGCCGGCGCAGCGCCTGGAACTGCGCCGGCGTCGGATAGAAGCGGGACTCGGGGTCGAAGTCGAAGCGAAGCTCTTCGAAGTCGAGATAGCCGGATTGGGGAACCTCCAGCCCGTTGATCGAGCGCAGAAACGTACTTTTGCCCGATCCGCTCGCGCCGATGATGGAGACAACTTCGCCGGGCTGGACGCTCAAGGAGACGCCCTTCAGCACCTCGTTCTCGCCGAAGCTCTTGCGGATATCGCGAAGGGTGAGGATCGGAGCCGTCATAGGCGCCCCAGGCGGGCGGCGCCGTCCTGCGCCCGGATCGTCCGTCCGCCGGCGCGGCTCGCAAGGTCTGGGTGACGTCGTATCATAGGGACTCGGTCTCTCGGGTCGGGAGAGGGGAGGGCCGAAACGGGGAGAAGCGGCACGAGAGACGCTATTCGGTATACCAATGGAATTCAACAAGGAAAACCATTGATTTACGGCGGAATTTTTGGGCGGGTCGATGAATTCCTGGGCGCTTCGAGCCAAGAGTTTGGGCGGATCGGATTTCCGACCCCACTTCGCTCGACCGCCGGTTGACCGGAAGAATACCTTCGGTATACTGAAAAGAGCCGCGCTACGGCCGAAGGGCGCCGCGCGGCCGTCCGACAGCGCGCCCCCATGCGCCGATGCCAGGTGCCCGCCCGCCTGCCCGCGTACCCTGGGCGCACGCGAACCTTGAGCGATGGAGCCGCATCCCATGAGCCCCTATTTCCCGATCGACGAATACGAGACCCGCTGGGAGCGCGTTCTGTCGGAGATGCGCCGACGTGGGCTGGAAACCGCCGTGGTCTTCGGACGGGGCGGGGGTACGATGGATTCCTGCGGGGACGTTCTCTATCTGTCGAACCACTACGCGATCAGCGGCGGCATGGACTCGGCGATCTGGAGCGCGCGCTCCTTCGCCGCCGTGATCCTGCGCCAGGGCCATGCGCCGCAGCTGCATATCGACGAGCCCGAGGTGCGCTCCGACCTCGTTTCCGTGTCCGACGTGCGCGCCTCGACCCATCCGTTCCGCAGCGTCGCGAAATCGCTCGTCGAGGCCGGCGTGAGCGGGCCTGTGGCGCTGGTCGGAACGCACTTCATCCCGGTGAAATATTACGGCCAGCTTCTGGAGGAGGCGCCCGCCATCGAATGGGTGCCGACGGACGACCTCGTGCGTTCGGTGCGCCGCTACAAGAGCGCGCGCGAACTCGACGCCTATCGTATCGGCGGCGAGGGGGCGACGGTTGGGCTGAACCGACTGATGGAGGGGCTGATCTCCGGCCTGTCCGAAGAGGAAGCGGCGGGCGAGGCAGCGCGCGAGGTGGTGCGGCGCGGCGGCCGGCTCCAGATGATCGGCTGCAATCACGGGGCCACGCTCGGCTTCGACCAGCGGTTTCCGCTGACCGGTTACAGCGCCGACACGCCGCAGCCCGGCGACATGGTGACCGGCACGATCCACGCGGCCTTCTTCCAGGGCTACTATATGGACCCCGGCCGCACCGGTGTGCGGGGCCGCCCGACGCCCGACCAGCGGCGACTGATCGAGGCGGCGGCCGATATCGTCCAACGCCTTTCGGACATGACCCGGCCGGGCACCCGGTTCCTCGACGTCGCGGCGGAGGGCGACCGGTTGACCGCCGCCTTCGGCGGATCGGTCTCAGCCATCATGAAGAATTTCCCGTTCTTCGGCCACAGCATCGGCCTCGGCTTCGAGCTGCCGCGCATCTCCACCAGCATGTCGGACGCCGACGACATGGCTCATGCGGGCATGGTGGTCGGTATCGAGGCGTTCTTGTCGCTGGAGGGCGTCGGCGCGGCCTTCTACGAAGACATTCTGATCATCGGGCGGGACGGCAACGAGTTGCTGACGCGCTCGCCGCCGCACTGGTGGGCGTAAGAACCGACCCGGCGGAGTTTTCGGACGGGCTCTCGGAGCGCCTGACAAGCGCCGAGACGAAAGGGGCGGTCCGCGGCGTCCGCCCCGTTTCCTTCATCAGTGGGCGAAGACGCCCTCGAAATCCTTGAAGCCCTTGACCTCGATCGGGTTGCCGCTCGGGTCGAAGAAGAACATCGTGCGCTGCTCGCCCGGCTCGCCGGCGAAACGCACCACGGGCGGAATGTCGAAGGCGACGCCCGCTTCCTCGATCCGCCGGCTGAGCGCCAGCCAGTCCTCCAGCGGCAGGACGACGCCCAGATGCGGCATCATCACCATATGGTCGCCGACCCGACCGGTGCGCGTCACCTCGAAGGGCTTGCCGAGATGGAGCGAAATCTGATGGCCGAAGAAGTCGAAATCGACCCAAGTGTCGGTCGATCGGCCTTCCGCGCAGCCGAGGACGCCGCCGTAGAACCGGCGGGCCTCGTCGAGGTCGGTGACGTGATAGGCGAGGTGGAAGAGAGACCGCATACGGATTGGCTCCTGGGTTGGGTGAGAACGAGGGTTCAAAGGATTGCGCAGGCGCGCGGCAGGGACGAAAGGGGCTCGGCGCCCGTCGGCGTCACCACCACCGTCTCGGAGGCGCCGACGGTCCAGACGCCGTAGCTGCGCAAGGTGGCGGGCAGGTGGAACACCATGCCGGGCTCGATCGGGCGGTCAACGCCGGAAAACAGGCTGAGAAGAGCGCCTTCCCCCCAATCGGGCGCGAAGGCGATGCCCATGGAATAGCCGATGCGCTTGCGGAAGGCGGCCGTGTAGCCATCCGCGTCGATCACGCGTTGGGCTGCCTCGTGCGGGGCGGAACAGGGCGCGCCGGGGCGGATCGCGTCCAGCGCGGCATCCAGCGCGCGCAGCGCGCAATCCATCATGCGGCGTGCCTCGGCCGGCGGCGGGCCGATCCAGGCCGAGCGCATCAGGGCGGCGTGGTAGCGGGCGTGGCTTCCCGCCAGTTCCAGGAAGATCGGGTCTCCCGCCTCCAGTTGTCGCCGCCGCCAGGTCATGTGCGGCAAGCCGCTGCGAGGGCCGGAGGAGACGAGCGGCTCCATGGCCATCGCCTCCGAGCCGGCGCGCGTCGCCTCGCCCAGCATGGCGGCGGCGACCGCGTTTTCGTCGCTGCCGGCGCGGCAGGCTTCCAGGCCCGCCCGCATTCCGGCTTCGGCATAGGTCGCCGCGCGGCGGATCGCGTCGATCTCGGCGGGTGACTTCACCGCGCGCAGCGGCGGCAGCAGGGTCGAGCCGTCCGGCAGCGCTTCGAGCTTCAGACTCGCCGCGATCCGGGCGGCCAGCAGCGGCGAGACGAACCAGCCGCCCAGCTCCATCGCGGGACACGCGATGCCGAGCGCGCCGAGGAGCCTTGCCAGCGCCTCGGCCGGGTCTTCGCCGTCCTCATACGCGGCGATGTCGGCGAGCCATGTGTTGGCGACGGCCCCCGGCTTTTCGAGGCGGCGCACCAGAAGATGCGGCGCGCCATCGGTCGGGAGGATCAGCGCCTGAAAGGCGAAATAGCCGGCGGTCTGGCGTCCGGTCAGCCAGTAGATCGTCTCGGGGCTAGTGACGATCAGCGCCTCGAAGCCGGCCTCGCGCACGGCCCGTCCGGCTCGCGTCTGGCGCTCGGCGAACTCCGCTTGGCGAAAGGCCGCCTCCGAGCCCTGCATATGGGCAAATTCGTGCATGGTTCTCTCTGATAGATCGGGTGTCAGGCGCGTGCGAGCCACCCGAGGAAGCGGCTCTTGACGCTGTCGAAATGGCGCTCCATCGCGCTCGCCGCGCCCGGCGCGTCCCCCGCCTCCACCGCGTCGATGACGGCCAGATGCTCGCGCGCCTGCTCGGCGAAGCGATCGTGGGTGCGCGTGATGGTGCAGCGGCGCGCGATGGCGCGCATTTCGGTCAGCATGTCGGGCAGGAGCGTCAGGCCCGCCGCCTCGGCCACCGCGTCGTGGAAGCGGTCGTCGTCCAGCCAGAACTGGTCGAAGGCGGTGTCCCGCCCCTCGGCATAGGTCCGCATCACCTCGCGCGAGGCCGCCAGCGCCGGCGTGAAAGGCCGCCCGGCCGCCCGGGCAGCGGCCGCGCTTTCCAAAATGCGGCGGACCTGGACGATCTCCAGCAGCTGTTCCAGCGTGACGGGCTGAACCATCAGAACGCCGTTCGGCAGGCGGGTGATGACGCTTTCCTTCTCGAGGCGCGAGATCGCCGCACGCAAGGGCGTGCGCGAGATGCCGGAGGCCAGCGCGAGCGTGCGCTCGGTGAGAACCTCCCCGGTCGAGAACGCCCCTTCGAGGATGCGTTGCTTGATGTCGCGATAGGCCTGCTGGGCCAAGGTTTCCCGTTCGCTCATGCCCGGAACCTCAACATGCGCCGACCGCGCGGTGGAGCCCTTGGACGGCTTGCGCCGGATCGGCCGGGTCCATGCCCTCGTCCAGGGTGTGGCTTGCGTTCCCCTTCCGCCGACAGATCATCACCGCCTCCCGACCCGCCTGCGCCAACAGCGCCGCCGCGCGCACCCCTCCGGCCAGCCCGTCATCGACGCTGCCCATCGGCACGGTGTCGAGATGCGAGCCGACATGGATCGGCGGAGCCGAACGGTCGCAGCCGGGCAGGCGGGCGTCGAGATGGAGCGCCGCGTCGCGCGTCACCTCTAGGCCCAGCGCCGCGCATTCGTCGGCGATGACCGCATGCGCCTCGCTTTCGGCCGGGCTGTCGGAGCGGCGGGTGAAGCCGGAACCGCCCGCCCCGAGGGCGTTGACGTCCCAGAGGGCGCGCTCGACCGTTGTCGCGGCCCCATCGCCCGTCATGCCGACACCCCTTCTTCGAGATTCAGCGCCGTCGCGGGGCGGCGGCCCGACAGGGCTTCGAGGACGTTGCGCGCGGCGCCGAGCGCCACGCGCTCCAGCGCCTCGCCGGTGGTGCCGCCGAGATGGGGGGTGAAGATGACGCGCCCGCAGCGCCCGAGCGGGCCTGCCGGCGCGCCGTGCGAATAGACGTCGAGCCCCGCCGCGAAGACGCGCCCCGCGTCCAGCGCCCGCGCCAGCGCCGCCTCGTCTACAAGCCCCGCCCGCGCCGTGTTGACGAGGATCGCGCCCGGCTTGAGGGCGGCGAGCGCTTGCGCGTCGATCAGGTGATGCGTTTGCGGGCGGAGCGGGGTGTGCAGCGAGACGAGATAGGCTTGAGCCAGCCCCTCCTGGAGGCTTGCGCAGCGTTCGAAGCCGCCGAGATCGGCGACGCGCGGCGAGTGAACGAGGACGCGCATACCGAGCGCGGCCCTCAGCATCGCGCCGAGCCCCCGGCCCGTCGCCCCCCACCCGACGATCAGGGCGGTCTTCCCGGACAGCTCCACGAAGCGCTCGCGCTCGCGAAAGCCCGCCATGCCGTCCCGCTCGGCCCGGTCCGCCGCCGGAATACGACGCGCGGCGGCGAGCGCCAGACCCAGCGCCAGTTCGGAGACCGAGCGCGCATTGGCCCCCGGCGTGTTGCAGACGAGGACGCCGCGCTCGGTGGCCGCCGCCTTGTCCACCGCATCGTGGCCCGTTCCGTGCACGACGACGACCCGCAGCCGGTCGCCCGCCCGCATCGCTGAACCGGAGAAACCCGCATCGCGCGTGATCGCGGCCTCGCATCCCGCCACCAGACGCGCCACCGTTTCCATGTCGGGCGCGGGGCAGGGGATCGGCTCGACGCCGTTGTCGCGCAGCAGCGACAGGCCCGCCTCGTGGATCGGCTGGACGATCAGACACTTCATGCGGCCGCTCCCTCGGAGCCCGGCGCCTTTTCCAACCGAAGCAGGATCGCGTCCCGGGCGTGGTCGATATGCGCGCCCATCAGTTGCCCTGCGCGCTCGCCGTCGCCCGCCCGCAGGGCTGCGATAAGGCCGAGATGCTCCTCGCAGCTCAGGCGGAAACGTTCGGGAACCTGGGTATGATCGAACATGCAGGTGCGCCGGCGCAAATCCTCGATCGTCGCCAGCATGGTGCGGCTGCCCGACGCGAGGGCCACGGCGCGGTGGAGGTCGTCGT
The DNA here is from genome assembly GCF_001475935.1 of Aureimonas ureilytica. Classification (GTDB taxonomy): domain Bacteria; phylum Pseudomonadota; class Alphaproteobacteria; order Rhizobiales; family Rhizobiaceae; genus Aureimonas; species Aureimonas ureilytica_A. The sequence goes on along the minus strand of NZ_LDQA01000019.1, from coordinate 68,290 downwards.
CCACCCGGCGCTGCTCGTCCTCCTCGCCGGGGCCTTGGCCGAGCAGCCGCTCGACGCGCGCGGCCAAGGCGTCGAGGACTTGCGGTGCCAGCGACACGGCCTGCCGGGCACATGCCGCCTCCAGCGCGGCGCGCAGGAAGAAGATTTCCTCGACCTGAGGGCGGGTCAGCCTGCGTACCTTGAGGAAGCGCCCTTCCTGCGCGGCGAGCCCTTCCGCCTCGATCCGCTTGATCGCCTCGCGCACGGGGGTCCGCGACATGGCGAGAGCATCGCCGAGCTTGGCTTCCTGCAGCGTGTCGCCCGGCGCGAGAGCGCCGGACAGGATCATGTCGAGAATCTTCCCATAGGCCTGCTGGGTCAGCCGCTGGCTCATCGCATGCCTCCTTTCGCTCGGGGCGGCCGTTTTTCCTCCAGCGCGTCGAGACAGTGGCCCAGTTCGGCGCGCGCGACGATCAGGGCGTCCTCCGCCTCGGCCTGCGAGACCGCGCGGAAGCGAACATGGCGTCCTGTCGGACGCTGCGCCAGGCCAGGCAGGTCGACTGATGCGAGGGTGGCGATCTTGGGATAGCCGCCGGTCGTCTGCCGCTCGGCCATCAGCACGAGCGGGCGGCCGGAGGCCGGCACCTGGATCGATCCGGCGCAGGTGCCGTCCGAGACGATGTCGTGTCCGCCCCCGGCTGCGAGCACCGGTCCGTCGAGCACCTGGGCCATCCGGTCCCGGGCGCTCGAAAGGATGAAGGGCGCGGACAGGAAGAGGCGCAGCACCTCGGCGCCGAAGCGATCGTCCTGCGGCCCCGGCACGACGCGCAGAGTGCCGGCTGGGCGCTGGCGGAGGGGACGGCGCAGGGCCAAGAGAGGGGCCGGGGCGGCGCGCCCGAGTGGCAGGCGGTCCCCGGCCTGGAGCCGGCGCCCGGCGTGACCGCCGATGCCGCTGCGCAGATGGGTCGATCGCGAGCCCATGACGGGAGGAACGTCGATACCGCCCGAAAGGGCGAGATAGCCCCAGACGCAGCCGCGCAAGGCTCCGATGGTCAGGACTTCGCCGGGACACAGGTCGTGGCTTTCCCAGGCGTGAAGCCGTTCCTCGCCCCTGCGGATGTCCATGTCGCCGCCCGTCACCGCGAAGCGCACGGGGCCGGAGACCTGGAACCGTCCACCAATCCCGGCGAATTCCAGCGCTGCGGCGTTCGGCTCGTTGCCGACGAGCGCGTTGGCGATGCGAAAGCTCGGCGGGTCCATCGGCCCCGCGCCCGAGACGCCGGCCTGAAGCCAACCCTTGCGGCCGAGGTCTTGAACCGAGGCCATCGGACCGACCTGCAGGATGTCGAGCGCGCTCACAGCGGCACTCCGGCGATCGGCTCGCCCTTCGCCACGGCCCGCTCCAACGCCGCGCCCTCCTCCGGCCCGATGGGGCGGAAGCGGACGCGATCGCCCGCCCGCAAGAGGCAGGGCTCCGGGCGGGCGGGGTCGAAGAGGCGCAGCGGCGTGCGGCCGATGAAGCGCCAGCCACTCGGGCCGGCGACGGAATTCACGCTGGCCTGCCGCCCGCCGATGCCGATCGAGCCGGCCTCGACGCGCTGGCGCGGCACCGACAGACGCGGCGTGTGCAACGCCTCCGGCAGCCCCCCGAGATAAGCGAAACCCGGGGCGAAGCCGATCATGTGCACGCGGTAGTGCGATCCGGCGTGCAGGGTGATCAGCGCGTCCGTCGTCATGCCCTTCATCGCGGCGAGATCGTCGAGGTCCACCCCGGCAGAGCCACCGTAGACCACGGGCACCTCGAACTGCCGCCCTCCATCGGGGGCGGGCGCGAGCCTTTCGAGGCGATCCAACAGAAGAGGCGCGAGATCCCCGCCACGTCGTACCGCCGGATCGTAGTGGACGAGAAGCGCGCGATAGGTCGGAACGACGTCCTCGACGCCCGCAATCGGATCGACGGCCAGGCTGTCGGCCAACGCGATGACGCGCGCGTTGACGCCCTCGTCGATCGTGTCCGAGAGTTCCACTGACAGGGCGCTGTCGCCGCAGGCCAGGATGCGTGGAAATCGGTGAGGCATGCCGCGAGCGTCGTCTCCCTGATCGGCCGTCGGCCACCGCCATGGGCCGTGCTTGGCCCTTGCTCTTTCAGTATACCAATCGTATGTCGGAGGCAAGGATGCTGGGCCGCAAGCTTCGGACGCGGCGGTGGGGCGGGACCGGGATATGCGCACGATCGATCTCAACTGCGACATGGGCGAGAGCTTCGGTGCATGGACGATCGGCGACGATGAGGCGATGCTCGACCTCGTGACCAGCGCCAACGTCGCCTGCGGCTTCCATGCGGGCGATCCGTCGGTAATGCGTCGAACCATCCTGTCCGCCAAGGCGCGGGGCGTGTCGGTCGGCGCACACCCCTCCTTCATGGACCTCTACGGGTTCGGACGCCGGCGCATCGCGGGCGAGCGGTCGGAGGATCTGGAGGCGCAGGTCGTCTATCAGATTGCGGCCATGCAGGGCATGGCGGCGGCCCTGTCCTGGCCGATGACCCACGTCAAGACGCACGGGGCGCTCGGCAACATGGCCGCCGAAGACGCCGAGCTCGCCGCGCTCTGCGTGCGCGCGATCATGGCCGTGGACCCCGATCTCGTCTTCGTCACCCTGCCTTACTCCAAGACCATGGAGGCCGCGCAGAAAGCGGGCCTGCGCACGGCCTGCGAGGTCTATGCCGACCGCACCTATGACGAGACCGGCATGCTCACCTCGCGCCAGCGCGAGGGGGCGGTGATCCATGAGGTCGAACGCAGCGTCGATCAGGTTCTCGCCATGGTCGAGGGAGGCTTCATTCCGACGCTCGGCGGCGGGCGTCTGCCCGTCGAGGCCGACACGATCTGCATCCATGGCGACACGCCGGGCGCGGTCGGCACCGCGCGCGCGCTTCGGGCAGCGCTGGCGGGTCATGGCCTGTCCTTCGCCCCCTTCGCCGCCCCGCGCCGCTGACGCCCGCGCTTCCCGGAGATCATCATGACACGCACGGTCTACCTCAACGGCGACTGGCTGCCCGAAACCGAGGCCAAGGTCTCCGTCTTCGATCGCGGTTTTCTTTTCGCCGATGCGATCTACGAGGTGACGGCGGTGATCGGCGGCAAGCTGATCGACTATGCCGGCCACGGCGCGCGGTTGCGTCGCTCGCTGGAGGAACTCGCCATCCCCTGTCCCTTGTCGCAGGAGGCGCTGCTCGCCGTCCATCGCGAAATCGTTCGGCGCAACGCGCTCGAGGAAGGGCTGATCTATCTCCAGATCTCGCGCGGCGTGGCCGACCGGGATTTCGCCTTTCCCAAGGGCGCCGAACCGACGCTCGTTCTGTTCACGCAGGCCAAGCCCGTCCTCGACAATCCGCGCACGAAAACCGGCCTGTCGATCGCCACGATGCCGGACTGGCGTTGGGAGCGCCGCGACATCAAGACCGTCCAACTCCTCTATCCTTCCATGGCCAAGATGGAGGCGATGCGGAGAGGGGCGGACGACGCCTGGCTCGTCGAGGACGGGTTCGTCACCGAGGGCAGCGCGGCGACCGCCCATATCGTCACGAAGGACGGCGTCCTCGTCACGCGGCCCCTGTCGAACGCGATCCTGCACGGGATCACCCGCGCCAGCATCCTCGACCTTGCCCGCGCCGAAGGGATCGCGGTGGACGAGCGGCCCTTCACCGTGGCCCAGGCCAAGGAGGCGGCCGAGGCCTTCATCACCTCCGCCACCAATTTCGCCATGCCCGTCGTGTCGATCGACGAAGCGCCGATCGGCTCCGGCCGCCCCGGTCCGATAGCCGCCCGGCTGAGGGACCTCTACATCGCGGATCGGCTGGCGACGGCCCTTTGACTGCACGCTGGCCGTGAATTCGGCCGGCCGATCCTCGCCGCGCTTGCGCGCTTCGGAGCGTCGACCGGCCGAGGCCGAGATGATCGATCCCCGGCTCAGGCCCGGATGGCGCTCGGGACTTTGTCTCGGCTGATGATGAGGGCGACGGTCGTTGCTCCGCAGAGCGCGGCGATCGGCAGCAGCGCGTAGAGGAGTTGCTGCGGGCCCATGCCGCTCGCCAGCAGCCAGCCGGCAAAGAGCGGGCCGGCGATCGACCCGAAGCGCCCGACCGAGACGGCCAGTCCGACGCCGACGCCGCGCACTTCGAGCGGGTAGCATTGCGGCGCAATGCCATAGAGCAGCGCCTGTACGCCAATCAGCGTCGCGCCGACAAAGGCCCCGGTCACGAGCGCCGCCGCGACATTGCCCGCCGGAACCATGGCGAGAAGCGCGATCGCCAGCATCAGCCCGCCGAAGCAGAGGGCGGCTGACAGGGCGGGCCGTCGGCTGTCGAGGAAGCGGCCACCGAGGATCGCGCCCAGGGATCCGCCGATATTGAAGACGATCTGGACCAGCGAGGCCGTGCCCCGGGTAAAACCGAGCGAGACGAGGATCTGCGGCAGCCAGTTGAGCAGAAGATAGACGACCACGAGGCCGAAGAAGAAGGCGGTCCAGAGCAGCAGCGTCTGCGCCAGCGCGCCGCTGCCCAGAAGCACGTCGCGGCGGCGGGCCGATCCCTTGGCGGTGCGCGTCACGCGGAACGGCGCCATCCATGCCAGGAGCGGCACGATCAGGAGAAGCGGCAGGATGCCGCCCACCACGAAGATCGACCGCCAGTCGTCATGCAGGCCCACCATGGCGACGAGGCTCGCCAGCGCACCGCCCAGCGGCACGCCCGCATACATGAAGGCGACGGCCCGGCCGCGCCGCTCGGGCGAGACGGATTCGGCCGCGATGGCGATGAGATTGGGGAGCGCGCCGCCGAGGCCGACGCCCGTCAGGAAGCGCATGAGAACGAGATGTTCGAACGTGCCGGCAAAGGCGGTGCCGATCGAGAACAGGCCGAACACGGCAAGCGACAGCGCAAGGCCGGTGCGCCGCCCCCAGCGATCGGCGATCACGCCGCCGCCGAGCGCGCCGAAGACGAGGCCGAAGGTCGCGGCCGAAAAGAACAGCCCCATCTGATCGGGCACCAGCCCGAAGGCGGGCACGAGCTTGGGCGCGGCGACGCCCGCGGCCTGAAGGTCGAAGCCTTCGATGATCGCGGCGAGAAACACGAGCGTGAGCGCGCGCGTCCCTCCACGGGCATGAGTGGCTGATGTCATGATCGTCTCCTCCCAGAGGCCGCTTGTGCGGCTGTCATGCGTTCGCTCGGCCCGCTCCCGGCATCGCTCCCAAGCGAATGCCGCCTCCATGGGCGGGCCGAAGCCTCGTGAACCGTTTCCTCCGGCGGCTGGGCGTCTCGGCCTCGTCAGGCCGCGCCCGCTCGCGTCAGACGTCTTTCCAGATGCGCGACAGGAGGCCGCGAAGCGTCTCGCGCTCGTTCGATGTCAACGCGCCGAACGTGCGCTCTTCCTGTGCGAGTGCGCGCTCGCGCCAGTCGGCCACGGCCCGAGCACCCAACGGGCTGAGATGCAGGCGCTGGATGCGCTGGTCCTCGGCATCGGCGCGCCGTTCGATCAGGCCGCGTCCGTCGAATTCCGCCAGCATGGGCGCGAGATTGGCCCGCTGGAGCCGCGCCTGACGCCCGATCTCGGCGGCCGTGATGCCCGGTGTCTCCTCGATCAGGCAGAGCACCGTAAAGGAGACCGGCTTGATCTCGTCGCCCAGCGCTTCGGCAAAGCCCGCCAGATCGAGGATCGAAGCGCGGCGCAGATGATAGCCGAGAAGATCGTCCAGCACGGGACGCGCCATCAGATCGATCTTGCCGGCCTTCGTTCCCATTCCCGCTCCCGCTCCGATTTTCGAAATCGACCGCCGCGACCTCTTGCCAGATCAATACCGTTATGAAATATAGCAGTCAATCGCTATTTCAGATAGCAATATCCGAGGACTTCGGGAGCCTCGGATGTCTGGGGAGGAGACCAGATGAGTGCCACCGGAAACCTGTTTCGCCGGATGAATCCGATCAGCGGCGAGGTTGCGAGCCAAGCGCCCGCGCAGACGCCGGACGAAGCGCGCGCCGCCGTCGATATGGCCGCCAAGGCCATGCCCGCCTGGGTCGCGCTTGGGCCGAACGCGCGCCGCGCCGCGCTCCTGAAGGCCGCCGACGCGCTCGCCGCCAAGGGCGACGCCTTCGTGGCCGCCATGATGGCCGAGATCGGCGCGACGGAGGGCTGGGCGCGCTTCAACGTGATGCTCGCCGCCTCCATGCTGCGTGAGGCCGCCTCGCTCACCACGCAGGTTTCGGGCGAGGTCATCCCGTCCGACAAGCCGGGATGTCTCGCCATGGCCATCCGCGAGCCGGCGGGCGTCGTGCTCGGCATCGCGCCCTGGAACGCGCCGGTGATCCTCGGCGTGCGGGCGCTCGCGACCCCGCTCGCCTGCGGCAATGCCGTGGTGTTCAAGGCCAGCGAGCTGTGCCCGCGCACGCATGGGCTGATCGTGGAGGCGCTGGCCGAGGCAGGCCTGCCGGACGGGCTGGTGCAGCTCGTCACCAACGCGCCCGAGGATGCGAGCGAGGTCGTCGGCGCGCTGATCGACCATCCGGCCGTGCGCCGCGTCAACTTCACCGGCTCCACCGCTGTCGGGCGCATCGTGGCCGTGCGGGCCGCGCAGAACCTCAAGCCCTGCGTGCTCGAACTCGGCGGCAAGGCGCCACTCCTTGTTCTGGAAGATGCCGATCTCGACGAGGCGGTGAAGGCCGCCGCCTTCGGCGCCTTCTTCAACCAGGGCCAGATCTGTATGTCGACCGAGCGGCTCATCGTGGTCGATACCGTGGCCGACGCCTTTGTCGAGAAGTTCACCGCCAAGGTGCGAACGCTCGCAGCCGGGAACCCGAGCGCGGGCAAGACCCCGCTCGGCGCGGTGGTGGACCTCAAGACGGCCGACAAGCTGAAAGCGCTGGTCGAGGACGCCGTGTCCAAGGGCGCGCGCGTGGTTGCGGCCGGGGAGGCGGAGGGCGTGCTGGTGCCCGCCCATGTCGTGACGGGCGTCACGTCAGATATGCGCCTCTATTCCGAGGAAAGTTTCGGCCCGGTGGTCGCGGTGATCCGGGCGCGGGACGAGGCGGACGCGATCCGCATCGCCAACGACAGCGAATACGGCCTGTCGGCCTCCGTCTTCACCCGCGACGCCGCGCGGGGCTTGCGTGTCGCCCGGCAGATCCGCTCCGGCATCTGCCATGTGAACGGTGCGACGGTGCATGACGAGGCGCAGATGCCCTTCGGCGGCACCGGGGCGTCGGGCTACGGCCGCTTCGGCGGCAAGGCGGGCATCGCCGAATTCACCGAGCTGCGCTGGATCACGGTGGAGACCGAGCCTGGCCACTTCCCGATCTAAGAGACTGTTTCGAAAGTCCGCCGGGTCGGCTCGACGGTTCTTTTCGTCCAGGCCGTCGTTGCCAATGTCAGCCGATGCCGACCTAGCATCGACTGCGTTTGGCGCCTTGGCCTGAACCGAAAATCTTGCGCCGATCCTCCGCCGGGAACTTCCGAAACAGTCTCTAGGCTGCCCCGCGCGCACTCTTCCGAAATTCCGACAGTCACGAAGGACACGACGCTCATGAGCGAGACCGTGAACACCACCGACATCGTCACCGCCGAGATCGCTGATGGCATCGCCTGGGTGCGCTTCAATCGGCCTGAAAAGCGCAACGCGATGAGCCCCGCGCTCAATCGGCGCATGATGGAGGTGCTGGACGAGCTGGAGTTCCGGCAGGATGTCGGCGTGCTCGTCCTCACCGGCGAGGGCAGCGCCTTCACGGCGGGGATGGACCTGAAAGAATATTTCCGCGAGACGGAGGCCAAGGGTCTGGCCGGCGTGCGCCAGAGCCAGCGCGAGAGCTATGGCTGGTGGCGGCGGCTGCGCTGGTATCAGAAGCCGACCATCGCCATGGTCAATGGCTGGTGCTTCGGCGGCGGCTACGGCCCGCTCTTCGCCTGCGACCTCGCCTTCGCGGCCGACGAGGCGAAGTTCGGTCTGTCGGAAATCAACTGGGGCATCCTGCCGGGCGGCGGGGCCACCAAGGTCGCCGTGGAACTCATGCCCTTCCGGCAGGCCATGTATCACGCGATGCTGGGCGAGCCGATCGATGGGCAGAAGGCCGCCGCCTGGGGCCTCGTCAACGAGAGCCTGCCGCTGGAACGCCTGAAGGAGCGGGTGACGGAGGTAGCCAAGGTGCTGCTCGCCAAGAACCCGGTCGCGCTGAAAGCCACCAAGGACGCCGTGCGCCGCGTCGGCATCATGGCCTATGACGAGGCCGAGGATTACCTCGTGCGCGCCCAGGAGGCGGCCAACTCCTTCGACAATGAAGGCCGCAAGGAAGGCATCCGCCAGTTCATCGACGAGAAGGCCTACAAGCCGGGTCTGGGCGCCTACGACAAGACCAAGATGCAGGGCTGACGACGGTTCGCTGTTCGTCGGTTCGCTCTTCGACGGTTCGACTGGGAGGGAGAACCCAAATCATGCAAGACTGGATTGCCCCCGATCCGGTGGGCCTGCACGCGCAGGCGCGCCCGGAGAAGACCGCCCTGGTCGATCTGGCGACCGGGCGGCGCTGGACCTATTGGGCTTTGGACGAGGCGATCGGGAAGGCTTGCGCCGCGCTGGACGCGCTCGGCCTGCGGCCGGGCGACCGGCTCGCCGCCATCGCCCGCAACTCGGCCGATCTCGCGATCGCGCTCAAGGCGTGTCTGCGCTCGGGCGTCATCTTCACGCCGCTGAACTGGCGTCTCGCCCCCGCCGAGCTGGACGCGATCCTCGCCGACTGCACCCCGACGCTGATCCTCACGGACGGCACGGCCGTGGGGTTCACTCCGCCGGAGAGCGCTGGGGTGCTGGAGGTCAGCGCCTTCACTGCGCGGTGCGAGGCGGCGGCGCCGGCCGTGCGCGGCCCGGCGCGCGATGCCGGCGAGCCCTGCGTCATTCTCTACACATCCGGCACGTCGGGAACGCCCAAGGGCGTCATTCTGACGCCGCAGACGCTGTTCTTCACCGGCGTCAATTTTGGCGTGCTCGGCCATGTCACGTCGGACTCGGTCTTTCTCGCCGAGTCCCCGATGTTCCACGTGATCGGGCTCGTCACCTCCTTTTGGCCGCCGCTCCTTCAGGGCGGCACGGTGCTGGTCTCGCCGGGCTTCGACCCCGCCACCACCAATGCAAGGCTCGCCGATCGCGCGCTGGGCATCACGCATTACTTCTGCGTCCCTCAAATGGCGGCGGCGTTGCGCGATGCTGATGGATTCGCCCCCGAGAACTGGTCGCTCAAGGCGCTCTTCACCGGCGGCGGGCCGAACCCGCCCGCCAACATTCGATGGTGGCTGGACCGGGGCGTCGCGATGGTGGACGGCTACGGCATGACCGAGGCCGGCACCATCCTCGGAATGCCGCTCGACCCCGCGCTGATCTCGGCCCATGCCGGGGCGGTCGGGCAGGCGGGACCGGCAACCGCGATCCGCATCGTGGATGCCGGAGGGCGGGACGCACCGGACGGTACGGCCGGGGAAATCCTCGTGAAGGGCCTGCACGTGACGCCGGGCTACTGGAACCGGCCAACTGAGCGCGAGAGCGCCTTCACGCCGGACGGCTGGCTGCGCACCGGCGACATCGCGGTGCGCGACGCGGACGGGTTCGTCACGATCGTCGATCGGCGCAAGGACATGTTCATTTCGGGGGGCGAGAACGTCTATCCCGCCGAGGTCGAGTTCGCCCTTACCGAGCATCCCGGCGTGTCCGCCGCCGCCGTGCTCGGCGTGCCGGACACCAGATGGGGCGAGGTCGGGCACGCCTTCGTCATCCTGGAGCCGGGCTTCGCGGGCGGCGGTGACGAGCTGCGCGCCCATTGCGAAGCGCGGCTCGCCCGCTTCAAAGTGCCCAAGACGTTCCAGATCGTGAACGAACTGCCCCGCACCGCGACGGGCAAGATCCGCAAGAACCGGCTCCGCGAGAGCCTCGTGCCCTGACCGGCGCGCCGAACCCGCCCGAAGACGCACCGCGCCGCCGCAGCCCGTTGGGAGACACCATGCGCACACAAGTCGCCATCGTAGGAGCCGGCCCCGCCGGTCTCATTCTCGCCCATCTCCTCCATGCCAGCGGCATCGAGGCCGTCGTGATCGAGCGCCAGACCCGCGCCTATGTCGAAGGCCGGGTGCGGGCCGGCGTCCTCGAACAGGGCACGGTGGACTGCCTCACCAAGCTCGGATTGGATGAGAGGCTGCGCCGGGAGGGGCTGCGCCATTCCGGCACGCACCTCTCCAGCGACGGCGAGGACTTCCGCATCGATCTCGAAGCGGCTTCCGGCGGTTCCTGCGTCACGGTCTATGGCCAGCAGGAGGTGACGCACGATCTCTTCGAGGCGGCCGAGGCGCGCGGGCTCACGATCCTGTTCGAGGCGGATGAGGTGCGCCTCCACGATATTGAAACGGACAGGCCCGCCGTCACCTGCCGCACGCCGGCCGGCGAGCATCGCCTCGATTGCGACTTCGTCGTGGGCTGCGACGGGTTTCACGGCGTCTGCCGCGCGGCCATCCCGGCCGACATCCTGCGCCATTTCGAGCGGGTCTATCCGTTCGGCTGGCTCGGCATCCTGACCGAGCGCCCGCCGGTCGCCGAAGAACTGGTCTATGCCAGCCACGAGCGCGGCTTCGCGCTCGCCTCCATGCGCTCTCTGATGCGCAGCCGCTATTACATCCAGTGCGACATGGACCAGCGGCTGGAGGACTGGCCGGACGAGCGGATCTGGGACGAACTGGCGCTCCGCCTCGGACCGAGCCTCGGCGAGCGGCTCCAGCGCGGGCCGTCCTTCGAGAAGAGCATCGCGCCGCTGCGCAGCTATGTCGCCGAACCCATGCGCTTTGGCCGCCTGTTCCTCGCGGGCGACGCGGCGCATATCGTGCCCCCGACGGGCGCCAAGGGGCTCAATCTCGCGGTGTCGGACGTTTCGATGCTGGGCGAGGCGCTGGCGGAGTATTACGCCGAGCGCTCGGTGGCGGGGATCGACGCCTATTCGACGCGGGCGTTGGCGCGCGTCTGGAAGGCCGAGCGCTTCTCCTGGTGGTTCACCTCGCTCACCCATCGCTTCCCGCAGACGGGCGCCTTCGAGCGGCGCATGCAGGTGGCAGAGCTCGACTATCTCCGCACCTCGCCGCGCGCGCAGGCGGCGTTCGCCGAAAACTACGTCGGCCTCCCGCTCATCTGAACCCGCTCGCCGGTTCGTGGGTTCAGCCGGGTATCGAAACCCGCTCGCCCTCTCGCGAACAGGCCGCGCCCGGCCTCTATCGACCCCAAAAGGTGAGCGACCATGAAAGTGATCTGTCTTTTGACGAGCTTGAGCTTGGGACTTGCCGCACAGCCCGCGCTGGCCGCTTCCGCCGACACCACCTTGCCCGGCTATACCGAGGGCGCGGAGGTGATCCGCGTCACGGGCGATAGTCCGCAGATCGACGAGATCGGCGGCGTGGTCTATGCGCAGGTGCGCACGATGCGCGCCAACCGGGCGCTGCGCATGACGCTTCTCGTGCCGCGCACCCCCGATCTGAAGCCCGCCATCCTCTATGTGCCCGGCGGGGGCTTCACGACGGCGGATTACGAGAAGTTCTTCGAAATGCGCTCGAAGCTGGCCGAGGCCGGTTTCGTCGTGGCGGCGGCCGAATATCGCGTGGTGCCGAGCGTCTTCCCCGCGCCTTTGGAAGACGGCAAGGCGGCGGTGCGGTATCTGCGCGCCCATGCGGCCGACTATGGCATCGACCCCCAGCGGATCGGCGTCCTCGGCGATTCCGCCGGCGGCTGGCTGGCGGAGCTTCTCGCCACGACCGGCGGCGAGACAGCCTATGACACGGGCGATTTCCTCGATCAGCCCTCCGACGTGCAGGCCGCCGTTTCGCTCTATGGCATCTCGGACGTGCGCAATATCGGCGAGGGCTTTCCGCCCGAGCGGGATAAGGTTCACGCCTCGCCGGCCGTCACCGAAGCCCTTCTCGTCAACGGCCCGGCCTTCAACACATTCCCGGGCGCTCCGGTGACCAGCGACCCGGCCAAGGCGCTGGCGGCGGGGGCGATGGGCCATCTCGACGGGAAGAAGCCGCCGATGCTCCTGATGCACGGCAGCGCCGACACGCTCGTCTCGCCTGTGCAAAGCCAGCAACTCTTCGAGGCGCTGCGCGCGCGCGGCAATCCGGTGGATTACGTGCTCGTCGAGGGCGCGGCCCATGGCGATCTCCCCTGGTATCAGCCCGCGCTGATCGACCGCGTGACGGCTTGGTTCAAGAAGACGCTGGGTGAGCCGATCAAGGGCGCGGCGGATCAGTCGGGCGCGTCTTCGCGTCTCTGAGCCCTGCGGCGGTCGGGGCGTCCCGGCCGTCGCCTCCGCTGTATACAGGCCACCGCGAATTCATCTGATATCGCACAGTTCCAGCTGAATTTTTTGGCTTGGTTAGAACTGTTCTTGCCGACTGCCTACCCGATCTGTATACAGGTCGTGTTCCATCGTTCTGGGAGGATGTGATGGGAATGAACGCCGCCTTTCCGCTCAACGCCTGGTATGCGGCCGCTTGGTCGCACGAGGTCGGCCGGGCGCTGTCGCCGCGCAAGATCTGCAACCGCGACATGGTCCTCTATCGCAAGGAGGACGGGACGGTCGCCGCGCTGGAGGACGCCTGCTGGCACCGGCTCCTGCCGCTGTCGCTCGGGCGCCTCGAAGGCGACACGGTGATCTGTGGCTATCACGGCCTCGCCTTCGACGGCACGGGGCGCTGCACCCACATGCCGGCCCAGCGCACCATCAACCCTTCGGCGCGCGTGCGCAGCTATCCCGTGGTCGAGCGCCACCGGCTCCTCTGGGTCTGGCCGGGCGACCCGGCGCTTGCCGACCCCGCCCTGATGCCCGACTTCCACTGGAACGACGGCACCGACTGGGTGGGCGCGGGCGGCAGCTATTACGGCTTGAAGGCGAATTATCGCCTCATCATCGACAACCTCCTCGATCTCACGCACGAGACCTATGTCCATGCCGGCTCGATCGGCGACGAGCATGTGACGCAGACGCCCTTCGACGTGACCCATACCGACCGCAAGGCGGTGGTCACGCGCTGGATGAAGGGCATCGAGCCGCCGCCCTTCTGGGCGCGCAATCTCGGCAAGCCCGGTCTTGTGGATCGCTGGCAGATCATCAACTTCGAAGCGCCCTCGATCGTCGCGGGGGACGTCGGCGTCGCGCCCGTCGGCACCGGCGCGCCGGAGGGCGACCGCTCGCAAGGCGTCAACGGCTTCTTCCTCGCCGCCATCACGCCCGAGACCGACGGCTCCTGCCACTATTTCTGGAATTTCGTGCGCAGCTTCGCGACCGACGACGAGGCGCTGACGCAGCGCATCAACGTCGCCCATGCCAACCCGGAGCGCACCGGCCTCTACGATCAGGACGTGTTCGTTCTGGAAGCGCAGCAGGCGGCGATCGACAACAATCCGCGCACACCCTTCTACAATCTCAACATCGACATGGGCTCGCTCTGGGCGCACCGGCTGATCGACCGGATGGTGCAGGCCGAGCGGCCGCTCGAACCGCTGGCGGCAGAAGCGGCGGAATAGCCGGGTCGGGGAGGGCAGGGCTCATGGCCGAGATCGACGACTGGATGCGCGCGCGGGTGCGCGCCGTGCGGGACCTTTCGCCCGACGTGCGGATGCTGGAGATCGAGCCGCCGCCGGGGCGCTTCGTGCCGCCCTCGCCGGGCAGCCACCTGCGCTTTTCGCTGGAGATCGCAGGCCGCCCGGACCGGCGCTCCTATTCGGTGGTCGGCCCCTGCGAGGACGGCGTCTGGCGCATCGCCGTCAAGCGCCTGCCCGACAGCCGGGGTGGCTCGCGCCACATGGGCGCGCTGGAGGCAGGCGCGCACATTCTCGTCAGCGGCCCGCACAACCATTTTTCCCTGTCGCCCGCCCGGCCTGCCTATCTGCTTCTGGCCGGCGGCATCGGCATCACGCCGATCCTCTCCATGGCGCACGCGCTTCAGCGCAAGGGCGCAGCGTTCCGCCTGCTCTACGCCGCGCGCAGCCGGGCGGACGCCGTGTTGGCGGACGAGTTGCGCGAGGCGATCGGCGAGCGGCTGGAGCTTTATCTCGACGAGGAAGGCCGGCGGATCGACCTCGACGCCGCCTTCGCCACGCTGCCGCCCGGCGGCGAGGCCTATGTCTGCGGGCCGATCGGCATGCTGGAGGCCGCGCGCCGGGCCTGGGCGCGCGCTGGGCGACCGCCAGAGGAGCTGCGCTTCGAGACCTTCGGCAATAGCGGCGCGCATGCCGCCGAGCCCTTCCGCATCACGATCCCGCGCCTCGGGCGCGTCGTCGAGGTGCCGCGCGACCGCACGATGCTGGAGGCGCTGGAGGCGGCGGGCGTCGAGATGATCCACGATTGCCGGCGCGGCGAATGCGGCATCTGCGCGCTCGACATCGTGTCAGTGGAGGGCGAGGTCGATCATCGCGACGTGTTCTTCTCCGACGAGGAGAAGGCCGGCAACGCCAAGCTCTGCACCTGCGTCTCCCGCGTGGTGCGGGGCGATATCGTCCTCGACACGCCCGACCGTTTCGAATGAGCGCTCTAGCCGACGAGGGTGCCGAGCCGTCGCTGTCGCAGACCGTGCGCGCGCTGCTGGCGCTGCGCGAGGCGGTGCTGGAGGGCGCGCTGCAGCCGGGCGAGCGCATCTCCGAGCCGTCCATGGCCAAACGCATCGGCCTCTCGCGCACGCCCATCCGCGCCGCCCTGATGCGGCTGGAGGAGGAGGGGCTTCTCGACGCGCTTCCGACCGGCGGCTACGCCGTGCGCGCCTTCACCGAAGGGGACATTCTCGACGCGATCGAAATTCGCGGTGTTTTGGAAGGAACGGGCGCGCGGCTTGCCGCTGAGCGGGGCGCTTCGCCCGAGCTTCTGGCGCAAGCGCGCGCGTGCCTCGCCGAGATCGACGCGCTGATGGCCGAGGACCGGCTGCCCGGCGACGGGTTCCAGGACTACGTGCCGCTGAACGCGCGCTTTCACGCGCTGCTTCTGGACCTCGCGCAGTCCCCCACGCTCGCCCGGCAGATGGAGCGGGCGACGGCCATTCCCTTCGCCTCGCCCTCGGCCTTCGTCATGGCACAGTCGCAGCTCTCCGAGGCGCGCACCATCCTGACGCTGGCGCAGGAGCAGCACCGCGCCGTGATCGAGGCGATCGAGCACCGCGAGGGCGCGCGGGCCGAAAGCCTGATGCGCGAACACGCCAAGCTCGCCATCCGCAACCTGCGGCTTGCGCTGGAAAACCGCCGGGCGCTCGGCCTCGTGAAAGGGGCTTCGCTGATCCGGCTCAGGCCGCCGGACAGCTGACAACACCGGCGCGCGAAGGGCGGGGAGGCCCGGCGTGATGCCCGCAACCACAAGACGACGCACGGGAGGAAACCCATCATGATGAAACGCCGCCAAGTCCTGAAGACGCTTCTGATCTCGGCCGCGCTGATGCTGCCGGCTGGCGCGGCGCTCGCCGCCGATGCCGTGAAGGTCGGGCTGATCCTGCCGATGACCGGCCCCTTCGCCTCGACGGGGCGGCAGGTGGAGGCCGGCGCCAAACTCTATATGGCCGAGCATGGCGACGAGGTGGCGGGCCATAAGATCGAGCTGATCCTGCGCGACGACACGGCCAATGCCGAGCAGACGCGCCGTATCGCGCAGGAGCTGGTGACGCGCGAGAAGGTGCAGGTTCTGGCGGGCTTCGGCCACACGCCGCTCGCCATGGCGGCCGCGCCGCTCGCGACCCAAGGCAAGGTGCCGATGATCGTGATGGCGGCTGGCACCTCGGTGATCACCGAGAAGTCGCCCTTCATCGTGCGCTCCTCCTTCACCCTGCCGCAGGTGACGGAGCCGCTGGCCAAATGGGCCAAGGACAACAAGATCGAAAAGGTGGTCACGCTGGTTGCCGATTACGCGCCCGGCCTCGACGCCGAGAAGGCCTTCTCCGACACGTTCACCAAGGCGGGCGGGCAGATCGTGGAATCGATCCGCGTGCCGCTCGCCAACCCGGACTTCGCACCCTTCCTCCAGCGCGTGCGGGACGCGAAGCCCGACGCCGTATTTTCCTTCGTGCCGTCGGGCGTCGGCTCGGCCCTGATGAAGCAGTTCGACGATCGCGGCCTCGCTCAGGCCGGCATCCGCCTGATCGCGACCGGCGACGTGACCGACGACGACCTCTTGAACAAGATGGGCAAGGCGGCGCTTGGCACGATCACCACCCATCATTATTCCGCCGCGCACGATTCGCCGGAGAACAAGGCTTTCGTGAAGGCGTTCGAGGCCGCGAACGGGGGAATGAGGCCCAATTTCATGGCCGTCGGCGGCTATGACGGCATGGCCCTGATCTACGAGGCGCTGAAGAAGACGGGCGGCGACGCCAAGGGCGAGGCGCTGGTGAACGCGATGAAGGGCCTCAGCTGGACCAGCGTGCGCGGCCCCGTCTCCATCGATCCCGAGACACGCGACATCGTCCAGACCGTCTATTTCCGCGAGGTGAAGGAACAGGACGGCCAGCTCTGGAACGTCGAGTTCGATAAGGTCGAAGCGGTCAAGGACCCGGTCAAGGCTGCGAAGAAATAGGCGTCGTGCCGGGCGGGGCCGAAGCGCGCCGCCCCGATCCGCCCCATGGGGCCGGCCCGCGCGGGGCCGCCCCGCTGCCCGTCCCGGCCAACCGGAGCCGCCATGCTGACCATCCTGTTTGACGGCATCGCCTATGGGATGCTGCTCTTCATCCTCGCCTGCGGCCTGTCGGTGACGCTCGGCCTGATGAACTTCGTCAACCTCGCGCACGGCGCTTTCGCCATGGCGGGCGGCTATGTCACGGTGGTGCTGACGCAGCGCTTCGGCGTGCCCTTCCTCCTCTGCCTGCCGCTGGCGTTTCTGGCGAGCGCGGCGATCGGCGCGGTTCTGGAGCGCACGCTCTATCGCCGGCTCTATGGTGCCAGCCATCTCGATCAGGTCTTGTTCTCGCTGGGCGTCATCTTCATGTCGATCGCGGCGGTCGATTATCTCATGGGCTCCAGCCAGCAGATCATTCTCCTGCCGGACTTCCTGCGCGGGCGGTTCGAGCTGGGGGGCGTGCAGATCGGCGTCTATCGCCTCTTCATCATCCTCGTCTGCGCCGCGCTGACGATCGCGCTGCAATGGACGCTGGCGCGCACGCGCTTCGGCAGCCGGCTGCGCGCGGCGGTCGATGATGGGCGCGTGGCGCGCGGGCTCGGCATTCCCGTCAACCTCGTCTTCTCCGCCACCTTCGCGGTCGGATCAGGGCTCGCGGGCCTCGGCGGCGCGTTGGGTGGCGAGATCCTCGGCCTCGACCCCACCTTTCCCCTGAAATTTATGATCTACTTCCTGGTCGTGGTGACGGTCGGCGGCACCAGCTCGATGACCGGCCCCTTCCTCGCCGCGCTGATCCTCGGCATCGCGGATGTCGCGGGCAAATACTACGTGCCCGAGTTCGGCGCCTTCACCGTCTATGCCGTGACCGTCGCGCTTCTCCTTTGGCGGCCCTACGGGCTTGTGTCGCGGGAGGGCGGGCGATGAGCGCGGTGGATCGCAGCGCGCCGCCCGTGCCTCTGCCGCTCGCGGGCGCGCAAGGCCACGCCTCGGCAGCCTCCACGCTCCTGCGCCGGCGCAGCCGCTGGGGCCTCGGCGAGATCACCTTCTGGGCGGCGGCGGCCGCCAGCCTCGTCGTCGCGCCCGACTATCTCCTGCTCCTCAACGAGATCGCGATCCTTGCGCTCTTCGCCCTCTCGCTCGACCTCATCCTCGGCTATGCCGGGATCGTCTCGCTCGGCCACGCCGCCTTTTTCGGCTTCGGCGCCTATGCGGCGGGCCTCTTCGCGCGCGACATCTATGGCGAGCCGGTGACAGGGCTTCTCGTCGCGGGGGCGGCCTCGGGGCTCTTGGGCTTTGCCACGAGCTTCCTCGTGCTTCGCGGCTCCGACCTCACGCGCCTCATGATCACCCTCGGCCTCGCGCTCATGCTGTTCGAGGCCGCCAACCGCTTCGCCGGGGTCACGGGCGGGGCGGACGGGCTTCTGGGCATCACCATGCTGCCGGTGCTCGGCCTCTTCGAATTCGATCTCTGGGGGCAGGTCGCCTATGCCTACAGTCTCGGTGTCCTCTTCGTTCTCTTCCTCGTGGCGCGCCGAGTCGTGCATTCGCCCTTCGGCCTGTCGCTGACCGCCATCCGCAACAACCCCTTGCGCGCGGCGGCCCTTGGCATGGCTTCCCGACGCCGGCTGGTCGCGGTCTATACGCTGGCGGCAGCTTACGCGGGCGTCGCCGGGGCGCTTCTGGCGCAGACGACGCAGTTCGTCTCGCTCGACGTCCTCGCCCTGCATCGCTCGGCCGACGCGCTGCTCGTGCTTGTTCTCGGCGGAGCCGGCTATCTCTATGGCGGGCTGATCGGTGCCGCGATCTTCCGCGTGCTGCAGGAATGGCTCTCGGGCATCACGCCGCAATATTGGCAGTTCTGGATCGGCTTCATCCTCGTCGCCATCGTACTCTTCGGCCGCGAGCGCCTGACGCAGGCCCCGCGCCGCCTGTTCGAACGGCTCGGCGCGATGGTTCGCCGGAGGACGCCATGAACGCCGTGGCCCTTCCACCCCTCGCGCTCGAAACCTTCGCCTTGGAGAAGCGTTTCGGCGGGCTGGTGGCGACCAGCAACGTCTCCCTGTCGCTCAAACGCGGCGCGCGTCAGGCGCTGATCGGGCCGAACGGCGCGGGCAAGACGACGCTGATCAATCTTCTCACCGGCGTGCTGTCGCCGAGCGCGGGGTCGATCCGGCTGGACGGCGAGGACATCACGCATCTGCGCCAGGACGGGCGTGTGCGGCGCGGGCTCGCGCGCACCTTTCAGATCAACCAGCTTTTCGCCGATCTGACGCCGCTCGAAACGGTGAGCCTCGCGATCTCCGAGCGAGAGGGCGGGGGCGGGAGATGGTGGCCGCGCCTCGGCGCAGACGCGGCGGCGACGCGGGAGGCCGCCGAACTCCTCGACCGCTTCCTCCTGTCGGACGTTGCCGGGCGGCGGACGGGCGATCTCGCCTACGGCCGCCAGCGGCTTCTCGAAATCGCTACCGCCGTGGCGCTGCGCCCGCGCGTTCTCCTGCTCGACGAGCCGGCGGCGGGCGTGCCGGAAGAGGAGCGCCACGAGATCCTCGCCATCGTGAAGGCCCTGCCGGCGGACGTGACCATCCTTCTCATCGAGCATGACATGGATCTCGTCTTCTCCTTCGCCGACCGCATCTCGGTGCTGGTCGCGGGCGCACTCCTCACCGAAGGTACGGTGGCGGAGATCGCCGCCGATCCGCGCGTGCGCACGGCCTATCTCGGGGAGGGCGAGGATGTCTGAGTTGCTGCGCGTCGAAGGGCTGAAGGCCGGCTACGGCGAGGCGCGCGTTTTGGCTGGCCTGTCCTTCAAGATGGAGGCCGGCGAGGTTCTGGCGCTTCTCGGGCGCAATGGCACGGGCAAGACGACGCTGATCAACACGCTGGTCGGCGTCACCACGCGCCATGGCGGCCGCATTCATCTGAGCGGACAGGATGTGACGCGCCGGGCTCCGGAAGCGCGCGTCGCGCTCGGCCTCGGCTGGGTGCCGCAGGAGCGCAACATCTTCCGCTCGCTCACGGTCGAGGAAAACCTCAGCGCCGTCGCGCGGCCGGGGCCATGGAACCTCGACAGGATCTACGCGATGTTTCCGCGTCTGCGCGAGCGGCGGAGCAATCTCGGCAGCCAACTCTCGGGCGGCGAACAGCAGATGCTGGCGGTCGGGCGCGCGCTCGCGGTCAATCCCAGCCTGCTTCTCCTCGATGAGCCGCTGGAGGGGCTGGCGCCGGTCGTCGCCGAAGAGCTTCTCCATGCGGTGTCGCGCATCGTGCGTGAGGACGGGCTGTCGGCCATCATCGTGGAGCAGAAGGCCCGCCGTATCCTGAAGCTCGCCGACCAGGCCATCGTGCTCGATCGCGGCCTGATCGTGGAGAGAGGGACGAGCACCGCCTTTCTGGCCGACACGTCCCGTTTCGAGCGGCATCTGGGCGTCGGGCGGTAGGGCTTTGCCCGATCAGTTGCGAGGTTGATCCCTTGCAGGACGGGGAGCGAGGGCCGCTCGCCCGGTTCTGGATCGCCCCGGCCGAAACCCGATGGACGTATGGGTCACGGTCGAGATGGGTGTGAAGGATCGCTGTTGCGCGCCGGACTGTGTCGATCCAGCCAGCTCGACGGGTCGCATGACGATGGGCGTCATCAACGCTCCCCCCGAGTTCGACCAAGACCTGCCAACCGAACGCGCCCATGCCGCTCTTTCAGGGTTCCGCCCAATTCAGAGCACCCCTTTCAGAACATCTCGACCTCCAACCTCGGAAGGGAAAGGGGTCCGGTCGTTCTCCTTCAGATTCTGACCTCGGTCCCGATCTCCACCAACTGCGCCGATGGAATGCAGAAGAAGCTCCCGTTGGGGGCCGTGTTGCGCTGCATGGAGACGAAGAGGCGCTTGCGCCACTGCGCCATGCCGTTCAGCTTTGGATCGGGGATCACGGTTTCCCGGCCGATATAATAGCTGATGCCGTCCAGTTCCTCCGGTGTCAGAAGACCGGTGCTGCGGAGGCCAGCCGGGATGTCGAAACGCTCCATGAAGCCGAACCGCAAGATGACGCGGTGCATGTCGGGTCCGATCTGCGTCACCTCCGCGCGCTCGTCGGCCCGCACGTGAGGCTTCTCCAGCGTGCCGACGGACACGAGAAGAACGCGCTTCTGCAGCGCTCGGTTGTGCCGGATGTGATGCGTCAGCGACAGGGGAATGCCGGTTTTGGCCGCGCTCAAGAACGCGCCGATGCCCTCGGTGCGACAGGACACGGCATGGTCCAGCGTCGACAAAAACGCCTGCTCCTCTTCGCGCAGGTGAATGCGCGCCTGCTCCACCAGAACCACGCCGCCGCGCCAGGTCAACATGATGAAGGCGACGAGCCCGGCGATCAGGAGCGGAAGCCAACCCCCTTCCAGGATCTTCACGGCGTTGGAGGAGAAGAACACCATGTCGATCAGGAAGAAGCCGCCATTCACCAGCGCGACCAGAACGAGGCTATAGCCCCAACGCAGGGCGATCAGCGCGGCCAGAAACGTCGAGATCGCCATCAGGCCCGACACCGCGATGCCATAGGCTCCCGCCAGCGCGTCCGAGGATCGGAAGATCAGAACGGCGGCCAGCGT
This sequence comes from Aureimonas ureilytica, assembly GCF_001475935.1. Taxonomy (GTDB): domain Bacteria; phylum Pseudomonadota; class Alphaproteobacteria; order Rhizobiales; family Rhizobiaceae; genus Aureimonas; species Aureimonas ureilytica_A. The sequence goes on along the minus strand of NZ_LDQA01000019.1, from coordinate 47,057 downwards.
CCCGCCCGCCAGCAGCCAGTTGGCGAGGGGCAGATAGACCTGCCCCGCCTGATCGGCCGCCGTGTGCCGGATGAACAGGCGCGGCAGGAAGCCGAGCTGGATCGATTGCTGCGTGAGCGAGAACACGCCCGAGATGATGGCCTGACTGGCGATCACGGTGGCGGCGGTGGCGAAGACCACCAGCGGATAATGGGCCCAGCCGGGGGCCAGGCCGTAGAACGGGTTGGCGAGGGCTGAGGGATCGTTCGCGACCAGCGCCGCTTGCCCGAGATAGTTCAACGCCAGGGCCGGCAGCGCCACGGCGAACCACGCGAGCCGGATCGGAAACCGGCCGAAATGCCCCATATCGGCATACATCGCCTCGCCGCCCGTGACCGCCAAAAACACCGATCCGAGAACCGCGAAACTGATGCCGGGCGGCGCGTGCAGCAGGAAGCCGACGGCCCGCAACGGGTCGAGCGCATCCAGCACGGCGGGATGACGCAGGATGCCGGAAACGCCGAGAAGCGCGATCAGCACGAACCAGACCAGCATGACCGGGCCGAAGATGCGCCCGATGAAGCCCGTTCCCTTTGCCTGAACCAGAAACAGACCCACCAGGATCGCGACCGTCAGCGGCAGGACGAGGGGCGCGAGGGAGGGCGCGTCGAGCTTCAGCCCTTCCACGGCGCTGAGCACCGAGATGGCCGGGGTGATCGCGCCGTCGCCATAGAGCAGCGCCGCCCCGATCAGCCCGAGCACCAGAAGCACCGACTGGCGGCTGCGCGGCTTCGCGCTTCGCGCGCCCAAGAGGGCCAGCATGGCCACCACCCCGCCTTCGCCGCGATTGTCGGCGCGCATGATGAGCAGGGCGTATTTGAGCGAAACCACCAGGAGGAGCGACCAGATGATCAGCGATGCGATGCCGATCGCAGCATGGGCGCCGCCGCCCGCAGCCCCCACCGCGACCTTGAAGGCATAGAGCGGGCTGGTGCCGATGTCGCCATAGACGATGCCGAGCGCGGCGAGTGCGAGGGCGAGGTGCGTTTTGAGGGCGGGCCCCGTCCGGGGTGTGGCGGGCGCGGTGCTCGTTGCCTCTGCGCGGCTCACAGCCCGTCGCCTCCTGCCGCGCACCATCCGGGCAGCGAGCGCGCTTCCCTCGCTCGCGCCAGAGACAGGGCCTTTTCCACGGCCGCGTCGAAATCCTGCTCGACCAGCGTTTCGTCGATCCGCCTGCGCAGATGATCGGCCCAGAGAAACTCGGAAAACGGCTTGTCGCTCTTGGCGCAGCCGCCCCGCCGGATGAGAGCGCCGACAAGGCTGCGATAGGGATCGTCCGCGAGGTCGGACAGATGTTTGGGAATGTCGGCGAGATCGCACCGCGTGCCCAATGCGTCATAGGCGTGGCACCAGTGGCTGTTGTCGAGAAAGCACCAGAACTCGCCCTTGGGCAGATCGGACAGATCGGCCAGGACGTAAAGGCCGACGGGACCGGCATCCTCCTCTAGAAGCGCCCGGGCGAAATGGTGGTGATCGACGATATAGGCCCGCTGCTTGGGGCCGATCACGGCCGGGATCACGTGGCGGCGCAGGAGAAGGGTCCGCTCCGTGTCGTCGGCATCGCGCCAGTGGCGCCGCTTCGCTTCGACCTCCCGCAAGCCGACCGTCATCTGGGTCGGTCGCAAATCCTCGAGCTTGAACCCGATCGGCACGTGGGTCGGCATGGACGGCCTTTCACTGATAGATTGGAGCTGCATGTCTGGGGTCGAACCGCCCCGGTGTTCGCCATCCCGCCTTGCGGCACATGCGAATGCGCCGGCGATGATCGTAGCGCCGCCGCGCCGACCGACCAGCCCTGGACGCCCCGACTTCGCGCGTGCGGCAGAGCGCATCGATCCGCTGTGACGCGGGCGCTACATGCCGTGGCCGCGAGGCCGGCTGGGAAGGGGAGATGAGATGCACGGCACCCGCCACCGGACTGCGAGGAGGCCATTCGGCATGCCGAACGGGCCGGATGGGTCCGACCACCTCGCGATGGGATCAGGGTGCGAGGCAAGTGCACGAATGTCGGACACGGCTCGCCAGGCGGTGTGCGGGAACGGCGGCCTGGACCGGACCGACCTCTCACCTTGGAGCCGCAGATTTTAAAAACGGGCACGGGGTTCCGACCGACGCATTTATTGAGCTGGCCATTGAACCATCGGGAGGGCATCACGTTCCCGTGAGCTTGCCTTGAGGGGTTCGTGCCATGCTGTCTGTCCCGCCTGAACGAACGAGAAGCCCGAGGGCGCTCGGGGCTCTTGTCGGTGCCCTTTCGGCAGCCTGCCTGTTCGCGGGCGGCGCTCGGGCCGCCTCCGGCGCGCAGCAGTCCGACGCCGAACGCCCCGTGCCGGTCACAGCCATCGCGGCGGTGAGCGACGAACTCGACCGGGTGATCGACGGGATCGGGACGGTGGCGCCGCTTCAATCCGTCACCGTTCGCCCGCGCATGGGCGGGCAGGTGATCGCCATTCCCTTTACCGAGGGCGAGACGGTGGAGAAGGACGCCGTTCTTCTGAAACTCGACGACACGCAGCTGCGCGCCGATCTAGCGTCCGCCGAGGCTCGCAAGGCCCAGGACGAAGCGCAGGTCGCCAATGCCAAGGCCGATGTGGAGCGCTATGCCAGCCTTGCGGAAAAGGGCGTCGCCTCGGCCTCGACCCTCGAACAGAAGCGGGCGACGAACCAGCAGCTCGCGGCTTCGATCCAATATGACGATGCCGTCATCAAGAACGCGCAGACCCAACTCGGCTTCGCCACGGTGCACGCGCCCTTCACCGGCCGCGCGGGCTTCCGGCAGGTCGACGTCGGCGCGATCATCGATGCCAATTCTACCAATGGCATCGTCACCATCACGCAGATGGACCCGATCGGCGTCTCCTTCGTGGCGCCGGGAGATCGGTTCGGCGACATTCGCGAGGCTATGAAGGCGGGCATTGCCAGCGTCGAAGTGTCCACCACCGACGGAAGCCGCAAGCTCGCGACCGGACGGCTGACGATCATGGACAATGCGGTGGACGCCGAGAACGGCTCCATCCACCTGCGCGCGCAATTCGACAACGGGCAGGAGCGCCTCTGGCCGGGCCTGCCGGTGGCGACGCGCCTGACGGTGGAGCATCGGCGCGGCGTGGTGGTTCCCGACAAGGCCTTGGCGCGCGGTCCGAACGGGCTCTACGCCTATATCGTGCAAGGGGACGGCAAGGTCGCTCGCCGCGCGGTGACGGTGGCCTACGTCACCGACGCCCGTGCGCTGGTGACCAAGGGGATCGAGGCGGGCGAGCAGGTCGTCATGGACGGCCAGTCGCGCATCGCGGACGGGACACCTGTCAGCGTGACGCCCTGGTCGGGTTCGCCCGTCGGCGAACTGGCCGAAACGAGCGCGCCATGAGCGATACCGCGATGAAGGTGCCGCACGCCAGGCCGCAGGCGAACGAGCCAGGAGCGAACGAAACCGCACCGCCGCCCGCCAAGGCGAAGGGAAGCCTGTTCGATTTCTTCATTTTTCATCCGATCGCAACGTCCCTCATCATGGCGGGCATCCTGCTTCTGGGCGCAATCTCCTATCCCTTCCTGCCCGTGTCGGCCCTGCCGCAGATCGACTTTCCGACGATCCAGCTGGAAGCCAGCCTGCCCGGCGGCTCGCCCGAGACCATGGCCGCCAGCGTCGCGCAGCCGATCGAGGAGGCGCTGTCCAAGGTCAGCGGCATCACGGAACTGACCTCGAACAGTTCGCTCGGCACCTCGTCCATCACGGTGCAGTTCGCGCTGGACGAGGACATCCAGACGGCGGCGAGCGACGTGCAGACGGCGCTCAGCGAAGCCTCCGGCCAATTGCCGAAGGACATGCCCTCGCTGCCGACGGTGCATAAGGTGAACCCGGCCGATGCGCCGGTGATGCAGCTTTCGGCAACGTCCGACACGCTGACCCTGCCGCAGCTCGACGAATATATCGAGCGCAATGTCGCCGCCAAGATCGGTCAGGTATCGGGCGTCGCCTATGTCAATATCGGCGGCCGCCAGCGCCCGGCCATCCGCATCGCGGTCGATCCCGGCCGCCTCGCGCAAGCCGGCGTGACGCTGGAGGACGTGCGCAGCGCGATCTCCGATCTCAGCCTCAGCGCGCCCAAGGGCAATATCGACGATCCCACACGCACCTTCCCGATCCTGACCAACGACCAGATCACCTCGGCCTCGGCCTGGAACGACGCCGTGATCGCCTATCGAAACGGCGGCCCGGTGCGCATCCGCGACATCGGCCGCGCCGTGGACGGCGCCGAAAACACCAAGATGGCGCACTGGACCAACGGCCAGCGCGGCATCGCGCTCGATGTGTTCCGCCAGCCCGGCGCCAATGTCATCAAGGTGGTGGACGCGATCAAGACGCAGTTGCCCGCCCTCCAGGCCTCGCTGCCGAAATCGATCCATCTGGAACTCGTCACCGACCGCACCTCCACGATCCGCGCGTCGGTGTCCGACGTCCAGTTCACGCTCGGGCTGACGATCGGTCTCGTCGTGCTCGTGATCTTTCTGTTTCTGCGCAATCTGCGCGCCACGATCATTCCCGCCATCACGCTGCCGATCGCGCTTCTGGGGGCGCTCGCGCCCATGTGGGTGCTTGGTTTCAGTCTCGACAACCTGTCGCTCATGGCGCTGGTGGTCGCGGTCGGCTTCGTGGTGGATGACGCGATCGTTATGCTGGAAAATATCTCGCGCCATATCGAGGACGGGATGGAGCCGCTGGCCGCCGCGCGGCAGGGCGCGGGCGAGATCGGCTTCACCATCGTCTCGATCAGCCTGTCCCTGATCGCCGTGTTGATCCCGATCCTCATGATGGGCGGCATCGTCGGACGCCTGTTCCGCGAATTCGCGCTGACGCTGACGCTCACCATCGTCCTGTCGGCCTTCGTCTCGCTGACGCTGACGCCCATGCTCGCCTCGCGTTTCGTGCGCGTCGTGCCGGACGAGAAGCGCGGCTGGTTCTACCGGGCGGGGGAGGCCTTCTTCGAGCGGCTGACGGCGCTCTATATCGCGAGCCTCCAGCCGGTTCTGCGCCACAAGGGTCTGACGCTTCTGGCCTTTCTGGGCACCGTCGGTCTCACCGGCTATCTCTTCTACCAAGCGCCCAAGGGCTTCTTCCCGGAGCAGGACACCGGCTTCATCGCCGGCCTGTCGCAGGCTTCGCCCGACATTTCCTTTTCCGAAATGGCCAAATTGCAGGAGCGCGTCAGCGAAATCATCCTGCGCGATCCCGCCGTCTACAGCGTTTTCATGGATATCGGCGGCGGCAATGGCGGCAACGCGCTGAACCAAGGCCATGTCAACATCACGCTGAAGCCGCTGGCCGAGCGCGATGCGAGCGCGCGCGAGGTGATCGAACGCCTGGGTACGGCGCTCGACGCCCAGCAGGGCATCAAGCTCTTCATGCAGTCGGCGCAGGACATCAATATCGGCGCCCGCCCCGCCAAGACGCAGTATCAATACACGTTGCAGGACGGGAGCATCGACGAATTGTCGGACTGGTCCGACAAGGTGACGCAGGCCCTGCGCGCCCTGCCGGATCTGCGCGACGTCGGGAGCGACCGGCAGGCCGAAGCGCCCACCCTGTCGATCCGGATCGACCGCGCCGCGGCGACGCTTTACGGCGTCATGCCTGCCGCGATCGACCAGACGCTCTACGACGCCTTCGGCCAGCGACAGGTCGCCTCCTATTCCACCCAGACCGACACGTTCCATGTCGTGCTCGAAGTGCTGCCCGATCTCCAGAGCCAGATGAGCACGCTGGACCGCCTGTCGGTTCGGGCCGCCAACGGAACGCTCGTTCCCTTGTCGGCCGTCGCGCGCTGGACCACCGACAGCGTGTCGCCCGTGTCGATCTCCCATCAGGGACAGTCCCCGGCGGTGACGATCTCCTTCAACCTCGCGCCCAACGTCGCGCTGGGGGATGGCACGCGCGCGATCGAAGACGCGGTGGCCGCGCTTCATCCTCCCGCTTCGCTGCAAACGAGCTTCTCGGGCAGCGCGCGCGCCTTTCAGGACTCGCTGTCCACCGTGCCGCTCCTGATCCTCGCATCGTTGGTCGTCGTCTACATCATTCTCGGCGTTCTCTACGAGAGCCTGATCCATCCGCTGACCATTCTCTCGACGCTGCCGCCCGCCGGGCTCGGCGCTCTTCTGGCGCTGCGATGGGCGGGTTTCGACTTCGGACTGGTCGCGATGATCGGCGTCATTCTTCTGATCGGCATCGTGAAGAAGAACGGTATCATGCTGGTGGACTTCGCCATTCAGGAAGAGAAGGCCGGCAAGACGCCCGATGAGGCGATCGTGGAAGCCGCGCGGCTGCGCTTTCGCCCGATCCTGATGACCACCATGGCCGCGCTTCTGGGCGGCATCCCGCTGGCGCTCGGCCACGGTTCGGGCTCCGAACTGCGCCAGCCGCTGGGTTATGCCATCGTCGGCGGCCTCCTCGTCAGCCAGGTGCTGACGCTCTACACGACGCCGGTCATCTATCTCCTGCTGGATCGCATGAAGGGGTTGTCTTTCAGCAGGCGTGTGGCGGCGGAGCACGCTTGAACGGATGTCGTGCCTCGGCTGACGCGAAACGTCCGGTGAACCCTGCCTTCCGTCGCCCGATTGCGACGTAAGGCATTTCCGAAGGGTCAGGAGTGGCGATCTCGGTCGATCGGCAGCACCAGCGAATGCTTCACGTGGCCGTAGGTGAAGCTTGTGTCGATCGAAGCGACGCCGGGGACGGAATGCAGATCGGAACGGATGAACGTCTCGTAGTGCTTGAGGCTCCTCACCACGACCCGGAGCATGTAGTCGGCGTTTCCCGCCATCACGTAGCTGTCCATCACGACGTCGATCTTCGCGATGGCCGCCTCGAACGCCTGCACGGTTTCTCCATTGTGGGGCTGCAAGCGGATGCGCACGAAGGCCGTCACGGGATAGCCGCAGGCCTCGGTATCCACGATCGCCGTATAGCCCTTCAGGATTCCGGCCTCCTCCAGAAGGCGGACGCGCCGCAGACAGGGTGAGGGTGACAGGTTCACGCGCTCGGCCAACTCGCTGTTCGTCAGCCGGGCGTTCGCCTGAAGCTCGGCGATGATCTGCCTGTCCTTGTCGTCCATGATGGATCCCCGGTTCGTGGCAGAATCTGCCAATGTGAAGCACCATCATAGCTGAGATAGGCAGGATATGGCGCGTCTGTTTTGGTATTCTGCGGGCATCACCCCAGCGAGGAATGCCTCATGTCGCTTGCGTCGACGACCCTTGCGCGCCCCATGTCGAACTCGATGCTGGGATGGGCGGCCATGTGTGCCGCGCTCGTTACCTGGGCGGGCTTCAGCCTGTCGATGCGAGGGATCGGCGCGTCGGCTCTGACGCCGAGCGACGTCGCGCTGTTGCGCTTCGCCGTGCCCGCCCTGATCCTCCTGCCACTCGTGCCCGCGCGCCTTCGCGAACTGAAATCCGTTCGGCTCGCGCCCGCCCTGATGATCGTGATGGGTGCGGGCCTGCCCTTCTTCGGCCTCGTCGCGGCGGGTGGCCGCTTCACCTCCGCGGCCCATGTCAGCGCCCTCGTCGCCGGAACGGCCCCCTTGGCCGTGGCGATCCTCGCCCGCGTCCTGACAGGACAAAGGGGAGCGAGCCTTCCGGGGCTCGCCACCATCGTCCTCGGCATCGCGCTGCTGGTCCTTGGGCTGGGCGTGGTCGATGGACGCGTGATCGCGGGCGCCGCGTTGCTGCTGGCCGCGAGCTTTCTCTGGGGCACCTATACGATGGGAATGCGACTGGCCGCCGTCACCCCGATGACCTGCCTGATGCTGGTGACCTACCCTTCGGCGATCGCCATCGCGCTCCTGAAGGCGAGCGGCGTCTTCGAAAGCCATCTGGGAAGCATCGATCCGCATCAGGTGCTCGTTTTTGCGGGTGTTCAGGGGATCGGCACGGGCATCGTCTCAACGCTTGTCTATGCCATCGCCGTCCGCCATCTCGGCGCGCTCCGCTGCGCCACAATGGGCGCTCTGGCTCCCGTGCTGGTGACGGGCGCGGCCATTCCTCTTCTCGGCGAGCAGCCGACCCTCCTGACGATCGTGGGTGTCGTGGCCGTCGCGCTGGGCGTCGCGATGGCCAACACACGCCGGGCAGGCCCGTCCCGGCCTGCCAGGGCTGGGTAGGCAAATGTTCGCGCGGACGCGTTGGATGTCGGCCGTCCGCCCGTCCCGCGCCGAACCGCGAGACAACAAGAACGAGGTTGGTGAACGCGTCCGCAGCCGCCGTCATCGTCGATGAGGAGGAAGGACGGGCGATCCCGGGTCGGGAGGGAAGCGGCTGAACCGGATCTTGGCTGTGCCCCTCGGGTCACTCACCTGCTGACCGTCCGCGTCTCGAGACACTTCGGGTCGATCCCCGCTTCTCCGACCGGCCCGGTCTGAAATCCCTTCAAATGCTGATGGGCGGGCGTCGCGCAGGTCGGTGGTTGTGCCGCCTAAGCTCGACATCACCAACCGTCATGCACACGACATTTCGAAGAGAGCTGCGGAAGATTTGTTCTTCAGACGATCTTTACCCTCGTCCTTCAGTTTGTCTTTGCGGAATGGGGCCGAGGACGGTGTCGAAGATCAACGTGGATTCGCTTGCCGTTCCGGCATTCTCGGTCGCCATCACCGACGACGGCGTGCTTCGTTATGATGGTATCAACGACATTCTGTGCCAGATCTCGGGCCTGACCAAGGAGATGTTCATCGGCAAGACCGCAGCCGAGTTCATGTCCTTCGAGGGCGCTCAGGCGTGGGAAACCAATTATCGCCGCTGCCTCGCCTCCGGCGTCATGGACGAGTACGAAGAACTGGCCGAAACCCCCTCGGGTCTGCGCTGGTGGCGCACGATCCTGTCGCCGGTGGTCGATGAGACCGGCAAGATCATCCAGCTCCTGGGTCTGGCCGCCGACATCAACGATCGCAAGCGCGCCGAAATCGAGCTTCAGGCGGCTGTTTTCATCGACATCGTGACGGGCATCGCCAACCGGCGCCGCTTCGACCTCGACCTTGCCGCCGCCATGGCGCAGTCCATGGACAGCGGCGTTCCCTTCACGCTGATATTGGCCGATCTCGATCGCTTCAAGTCGATCAACGACACGTTCGGCCATGCAGTGGGCGACGAGGTCCTGCGTCAGACGGCGGTGCGGCTGCGGTCCGGCGTGCGGGAAAGGGACAGGATCGCGCGGGTCGGCGGCGACGAGTTCGCCGCCATTCTGTCTTCCGCGACGGATGGCGCGGTCGCCGTCGCTCTCGATCGGATCAGCCGCCAGTTCATGCGGCCCATCGAGTTTGGTGAGACCAGCGTCCCGGTCGGGGTCAGTCTCGGTGCGGCGCTCTGGAAACCGAGCATGACGGCGGACGATCTCAGGGCTGCCGCCGATGCCGCGATGTACGACACGAAGCGGGACCGGGCAGCCTGATCGCTGCGAGGCGCAGGTGGGCATGGCTTGTCCAAGCCTGACGGTGGCCCCACAGCCGGTCACATCGAAGCATCATTGCGCGCCTTTTCCTATCACAGCCCCACTGTCTATGATGCTCGTAGGGTTGGATGCTTGAGCTTCAAAGGCCAGCTCAGAGGCTGCAACGAGTTCACGGACGATGGGTATAAGACGCGCCCCGTCCATGTCTCGAAGCGAGCGCACAAGCCACCATCCGCGCGAGCAAAATATATCTACTAATTGGGTGGATTTGATGGATTTATGCTTCGGTGCGAGCGCCGCTTCCCGCTAGCATCCGGTTATCGCTGCCGAAGCCGGAGCCCATCCATGCGTATCACCCGCCGCCTTTTCAATGCAGCCCTGGTCGGAGCGCTGACGCTTGGCCTATCGCCTCTTCTGACGACGGCCTCGCCGGCGCAGGCGGCCGAAAAGGTCCTGCGCGTCGGATATCAGAAATACGGCACGCTGGTTCTCCTGAAGGGCAGGGGAACGCTCGAGGCGAAGCTGGCGCCTCTCGGCTGGAGCGTCCAGTGGACCGAGTTTCCGGGCGGGCCGCAACTCTTGGAAGCCCTGAATGTGGGCGCCATCGACTTTGGATCGACCGGCGAGGCGCCGCCGATCTTCGCGCAGGCGGCGGGCGCGCCGCTGGTCTATGTCGCCCATGAACCGCCCGCGCCCAAGGGCGAGGCGATCCTGGTTCCCAAGGACAGCCCCCTCCGGTCGGTCGCCGATCTGAAGGGAAAGACCGTCGTTCTCAACAAGGGCTCGAACGTTCACTACCTTCTCGTCAAAGCGCTGGAAGAGGCCGGGCTCGCCTATGGCGACGTAAAGGTTTCCTTCCTGCCGCCCGCCGACGGAAGGGCGGCCTTCGAGCAGGGATCGGCCGATGCCTGGGCGATCTGGGACCCGTTTCAGGCCGCAGCCGAAGTCGCCGTCGAAGCGCGCACGCTGCGCAACGGCGAGGGCATCGTTTCGAATCATCAGTTCTATCTCGGGGCCAAGCCTTTCGTGGACGCGAATGGTGCGGCAATCGACACGCTGATCTCCGCCATCGGCGAGATCGACGAATGGACGCGCGCCAATCCGGGTGAGGCGGCGGCCAAGCTTGCGCCCTCGGTCGGCATTCCCGCCGATATTCTGACACGCGCGCTGGAGCGCCAGTCCTTCGGCGTGAAGCCGCTCGATGGAAGCGTGATCGCCGAGCAGCAGCGGATCGCCGACACGTTCCATGCCCTCGGGTTGATCCCCGCGCCGATCAAGATCGCGGATGCCGTGCGAAAGGCGGGCTCGTGAGCGTCGAGGCGCTGACCGCGGCGCGCGCGGGACCGAAACTCGATCCGGCCCGCCTCGGCCGGGCGCTGGCCCCTTGGGCGCTGCCGATCGCCCTTCTCATCGTCTGGGAAGTCGCGGCCCGAACAGGGCTCGTCAATGCACGCCTCCTGCCGGCCCCCTCCGCCGTGGCTCTCGCCGGCTGGCGCACGCTTCTCGACGGGAGCCTGGCGGCCAATGTTCTGGCGTCCAGCCAGCGCGCGCTGATCGGCCTCGTGATCGGCGGCGGCCTCGGCTTCGGGCTCGGGCTCGCCACCGGCCTTTGGCGTCCGGTCGAGACGCTCTTGGACTCCTCCGTCCAGATGATCCGCAACGTGCCACATCTTGCGCTGATCCCGCTCGTCATCCTGTGGTTCGGCATCGGGGAAACGGCGAAGATCTTCCTGGTGGTCCTCGGCGTCTTCTTCCCGATCTACATCAACACCTTCCACGGGGTCCGCACCGTCGATCGGCAGTTGGTGGAAATGGCAGAGGTCTATGGGCTCGACCGGCGCGCACAGCTTTTGCGCATCATCCTGCCGGGCGCTCTGCCCTCGATCCTGGTGGGTCTGCGCTATGCGCTCGGCCTGATGTGGCTGACTCTGATCGTCGCCGAGACGATCTCGGCCTCGTCGGGCCTTGGCTACATGACGATGAATGCCCGCGAGTTCTTTCAGACCGATGTCGTGATCCTCGGAATCCTCGTCTATGCGCTTCTCGGCAAGCTGGCCGATGCGGCGACGCGGGCGATCGAGCGCCGGGCGCTGGCCTGGCATCCGGCCTGGCAACCGAACACGGAGAGAAGCCGATGAGCGCGGTGCGTCGAAGCGTCGAGGCCGCCTCGGTAGGCCTTCCGATCACCCTGTCCGGCGTGTCGAAGGGTTTTGGCCAAACGCCCGTCCTGCGGAGCTTCGATCTCAAGATCGCTGCCGGCGAGTTCGTCGCGGTGATCGGCCGCTCGGGCGGCGGGAAATCGACGCTCCTCCGTCTTCTCGCCGGTCTCGACCATCCCGATGGCGGGCGCGTCGAGCTGGGCGGGCGGGCGGTGGCCGGCATCAGCTCCAATGTCCGGCTCCTGTTTCAGGAACCGAGGCTCGTGCCCTGGCTGAGCGTCGTCGACAATGTCGGCCTCGCGCGCGGACCGGGCTGGCGAGAGGCGGCGGAGGCCGCACTCGCCGATGTCGGTCTTGACGGGCGCGGCGGCGACTGGCCTTCCGTGCTGTCGGGCGGTCAGAAGCAGCGGGTCGCGCTGGCGCGCGCACTCGTCTCTCACCCCGACATCCTGCTTCTGGACGAGCCCTTCGGCGCGCTCGACGCCCTCACGCGCCTCGAAATGCACCGTCTTCTCGGCGGTCTCTGGCGCGCGCGCGGCTTTACCACCGTCCTGATCACCCATGATGTCGCCGAGGCGGTCGCGCTGGCCGACCGGGTGATCGTTCTGAAAAACGGACGGATCGCGCTCGATGTCGAGGTCGAGCTAGAACGCCCGCGCGAGGATCTGGCCGATGCGCGCGCGACGGCCCTGCAGAAGCAGATCCTCGCGGCCGTCTGATCGGGTATCTGGAACGGGGCGCAAGGTTGCGGGCTTAGGCTTCGAATGATGATCGACCGTCGAAGGGGCGGGCGGCAGCAAGGAGGCCATCGGCCATGATCGATGCACGCAAGACGCTGAGGCTCGGCGCGTTCATGCGGCCCGTCAGCATCCATGCGGGCGCTTGGCGCTATCCCGGCGCCTGGCGCGACGCGAACTTCTCGTTCCCACGCCTGTCCTATCTTGCGCGCAAGCTGGAGGCGGGGCGCTTCGACGCCTTCTTCATGGCGGACCATCTGGCCGTGCTCAACATGGGAACCGAGGCGCTTCGACGCAGCCACACCGTTACCTCCTTCGAGCCTTTCACGCTGCTGTCGGCGCTGGCCGCGATCACCAGCCGCATCGGCCTCGTGGCCACCGGCTCGACCAGCTTCGACGAGCCCTTCCATGTCGCGCGGCGCTTCGCCTCGCTCGACCATATCAGCGAGGGGCGGGCCGGCTGGAACATCGTCACCACCTCCAACCCCGACGCCGCGCTGAACTTTGGCCTCGAGGAGCATCTGGATCATGCCGAGCGGTATCGCCGGGCGCGCGAATTCTTCGACGTCGTGACGGGCCTTTGGGACAGTTTCGCCGACGACGCCTTTCCTCGGGATGCGGCAAGCGGCACCTATCTCGACCCGGCGCGGATGCATGTCCTGGCGCACCAGGGCGAATTCTTCCGGGTGCGCGGGCCGCTTAACATCGCCCGGCCCGTCCAGGGGTGGCCGGTGATCGTGCAGGCCGGGGCCTCCGAGCCGGGGCGCCAGCTTGCCGCCGAAACGGCGGAGGTCGTCTTCGCCGCGCCGAACGGCCTCGCGGATGCACGCGCGCTCTATGCCGACGTGAAGGGGCGCATGGCCCGGATCGGGCGCGATCCCGACCACCTGAAAATCCTGCCCGGCGCCTTCGTGGTGGTGGGGGCGAGCGACGAAGAGGCGCGCGAGAAGCGCGATCTTCTCGACAGCCTCGTTCACGACGACAACGCCATCGACTCCCTGTCGATCGCGCTAGGCCACGATGCGCGCCGGTTCGATCCCGATGCGCCGCTTCCCGAAATCCCCGAAAGCAACGCCTCCAAGAGCGGTCAGGCGCGGGCGATTGCCATCGCGCGGGCCGAGAACCTGACCGTGCGCCAGCTCGCCCGGCGTTTTGCTGGCTATGCCGGCCTCTCCTTCGTGGGCACGCCAAAGACGATCGCCGACGCCATGGAGGAATGGTTGCTGAGCGAGGGCTGCGACGGCTTCAACGTCATGTTCCCCTATCTGCCGGAGGGGCTCGACGCGTTCGTGGATCAGATCGTGCCCGAACTCCAGCGCCGTGGCCTGTTTCGCACGGAGTACGAGGGCCGGACGCTGCGCGAGAACCTTGGCCTGCCACGACCGGCCAACCGCTTCTTCTAGAGCCGAGGGCCGAACCATTCGGTCGACGGCGATCGAGGGATGGCTTCCGCCGGCGAGGCACCGGACGCAGACTCCGCAGCGCACGGACCGGCACCGTCGCGGCGGGGAGAAATCGCTTCCGTCCATTCTGCATCGTGAAGCGTCGCAAGGGACGGGCTCTCGGGAATCGTCTGGATGCGACCCAGGACGTTGGCGTTGGCAGGCTTTGCGCAAGTCAGGCATGGCCTGCCGGTTCGGAACGCGCCACATCTGCGACCAGGATGATCGGGAACCATCCCGGTGATGGCGGCCTTCGGGTTGGAACACGGAGAAAAGCCTCATGACCGACACCAACCGCCGCACGTTCCTGGCCGGAGCCGCCCTGACCGCGGGCGCCGCCATGACCCTTGCCTCGAACACGACGGCATCCGCGCAAACCCGAGGCGGCGCCGGTGCCGAGCCAACCGCCCCGGATCCCGCCACCTATCCCAAGCCTCCCTATCCGACCGACATGCAGCCCTGGCCGGGGCTGGCCTCGCGCATGAACCCGCGCCCCGATCATGGCGAGACCAGCTACAAAGGGTCCGGCAAACTGGCCGGCAAGAAAGCCTTGATCACCGGGGGCGACAGCGGCATCGGCCGCGCGGCGGCCATCGCCTATGCGCGCGAGGGGGCGGATGTCGCCATCAACTATCTGCCCGCCGAGGAACCCGACGCGAAGGAGGTCGTCGCCTTGATCGAGGCGGAAGGGCGCAAGGCGGTCGCGATCCCCGGCGATCTCCGGTCCGAAGAGTTCTGCCGCAGCCTCGTCTCGCAGGCGGCCGACCAGCTGGGCGGTCTCGACATCCTCGTCAACAACGCGGCGCTCCAGCAGACTCGCGCCTCCATCGCCGACATTTCGTCCGAACTCTTCGACGACACGATGAAGACCAATGTCTACGCCCCGTTCTGGCTGACCAAGGCCGCGCTGGAGCGCATGGGCGCGGGGGCGGTGATCGTCAACACCTCCTCCGAGCAGGCGGGCAATCCCTCGCCCGAGATCATGCACTACGCCATGACGCGGGCGGCCGTGCTGAACTTCACCAAGGGCCTAGCCAAGGAATTGGCGCCGCGCGGCATCCGCGTCAACGCGGTCGCGCCGGGGCCTTTCTGGACACCGCTCCAGATATCGGGCGGAGCGACGGAGGAGAAGCTGCGCACCTTCGGCGCCGACTCGCCCATGGGACGCGCCGGGCAGCCCGCCGAGATCGCGGGCCTCTATGTCGCCGCCGCCGACCCGCTTCTCAGCTACTCGACCGGCCAGATCTTCGGCGCGACCGGCGGCAACGGCCAGCCGGCCTGAGCGAGCTATAAGCCCATCGAATTCCTAAGACACCCCCGGGCGACTTTCCCGCTCGGGGGTTTTCTCGCGTGTGAGCGAAGACGATCCGAAACGCATGTGACGTATCGAGCCGGGACGGAATCGCATCCGCCATTCCGTGGATCACGACCTCATTCGGCGGAGCACAGAACGGCAGCGACAGTCACTTCCAAAGCATCCCCTAGGTCTAGTGAACCCGTCATTTTCCCCATACCGCGTCGCAGCGCATCGAACTCGGATCCGGCTGCGGAGCAATGCTTCTGGGTTGTTAACCTTACGGCCGCTTCCAAGCAGGAGCTTCCTCCTGATCGCGTCGATCAGGCAAATTCGGGACGATTTCCTTTCTGACAACGTCGCCCGCGTAAAAGTATGACAGCGAATGTCCATGGTGGGATCGATCTGAATGAGCGATGGTTCGGAGCCGGTCTCGCCAGAGGCGGGGAAGCCGACGCGGAAGGTTTGGCGGCCGCGCGTTCCCTATGCCAATATCGCTTCCGTAGTTCTCTGTTCGGGTATGGCGGCCGCGATCATCCGCTTCGACCTTTGGCCGCCCGACCCCTTGCGCTTCCTTCGGCTCGCCGCGACGAGCGCGACATACCGGCCCTACGGTCACGGTTTGGGAGCGGGCTTGGCCGCCTACATGGGCTGGAAGTTCCTGACGATGAAGAGGCCCGATACGACCGACCGGACGAAATCCGCAATGGTCGAAGCTGTCGAGTTTCTCGTCGGCCTCGCCGCGTCCGCAGCGGTCGGCTTCTGCGTCGGATGGTTCGCCGTCACCTTCTGGCTTCCCTTTACACAGCACCTGCTGGCCGGCAAACAGGACGTCGAATACCGTTTCACGCTAACGGGAGACAGGGTTGGGAGGCCTTGTCGCGGTGTGATCGGCATCAATACGGCATTCTACGACGATGAACTCTGTGGTGTGAGGATGACAGGTTCTCCAGAGACTTGGGAGGGCCGCACACTGGTCGTCACCGGTCGGCAATCGGCCTATGGGATGATGAGGACAGGATACCGCCGCGATTAGACGCCGCAAGCGCAAGAGCCGATTGAGAGTTCCTTGCCTGCCCCGGCCCCCTTTTTCGGTTCCACGACGGATTCTAAGAATTTCACCAGGCGCGTTGGCATCACCTCGGAAACGGCAAACCCGTCGGCACGAAGGCCGGCGGGGTCGAGCTGTGGCGGGGCCAGGACGCTCGGCTTCCCGGAGAACCAGCGCTGATACGTTCGAAGCCGCTTCAGTTGTCCAAGCTCAGATCGATGCCGGACACACTACGCGCTGGCTGACGGATAGGACCAACCGGGCAAGGCGTCTGTCGGCATTCGCACGACGTTCGGCGCCTACGCCGACGCAGGCTTGGTGTCCGTCGAGGCGTTTGCTCTCGCCTTCAGCTGGAAGAAGCGGGTGCGCTCGCTGAAGAGCCGCGCTTCGCTGGATAACGCCTCGGCGGCCGCGTTCATCTCGTTGGCCACGCCGGCATTGGCCTGCGTTACCTGATCGAACTGCTGAACAGCCTAATTGATCTGCTCGATACCCACCGACAGCTCGCGGCAGGCGGCCGAGATTTTCGACACCAACCCGGCCGTGCGCTGAATGTCGGGCACGAGTTCGCGCAGATTGCCGCCCGCGTCCTCGCGTGTCGCCAGGATCGAGACCGCAGGGCAACCGATTTCGACCGCCACTTTCTCTCTGCATTCGGCAAGCTTACGGACATCGGAGGCGATAACGGCGAAGCCTTTGCCATGCGAGCCCGCTCGCGCCGGTCGTCTTGATCGCTTCGACGGCGCGCAGCGGCATCCCGTCATTCTCGGCGAGCACGTCCTTCGGCCGCGGACCTCCGCCCAGCCGGACGCGGATGACGTCGGCCGCTTGCCCAAGGGTCCCGTTGGCGCTCTGCTCCTCCGGGATGCGCAGCCCGCTGCATTCGGGGGTGGCCGGAACATTGTGCATTTTCGGCATGCGCGCCTTGGCCGCCGGGTAGCTGAGTTCATCCATCAGGATCGTGATGCGGCCCTTGCCCGCAATCGTCGGCGGACCTTCATTGTCTGCAGCTCGGCCGCGACCTGTTCATCGGACACGGCATAGGAGGTGCGGAGTTCGCTTGCGGGCTGGCAGTTGCCGAAGACGAAGGGAGGCTGGGCGGCCTTGGCGATGATCCTGTCTTCCTCGACGGCAGCGGCCATCCTATGCAGGGAGACGAAGCCGGCATAATCTTCGTGAGGGCTTCGAAACCGTCCAGCCTGCAATAGCGATCGATGAGCACACTCCACACGCTGACCGCAGCGTCACACGCCCAGCAGGACATCAAGAAGAGCCGGTTCCTTGCCGTGGCCAATGCCGTTTCGGACGTGGAGGCGGCGCAGGCCTTTCTGGCGCGGCACGCCGATCCGACGGCCCATCACAATTGCTGGGCATGGCGGATCGGGCAGACCTATCGGTTCTCGGACGACGGCGAGCCGACGGGCACAGCGGGCAAGCCCATCCTGCAGGCGATCGACGGACAAGGGCTGGATCGCGTCGCCGTTCTGGTGACGCGGTGGTTCGGAGGCATTCGCTTGGGCACCGGCGGTCTCGTCCGCGCCTATGGCGGAACCGCCGCGCTCTGCCTGCGTGAGGGCGAGAAGGCCCCGCTTCGCGATATGGTTGCGGCAACGCTGACCTGCCTGTTCGGCGATCTCGCGCTTTTGCAGGCGCGCATCGCGGCTCAGGCCGGGGTGGAGATCCAAGCCACCACGTTCGGCGAGACGGGGGCCCAATGGTCGCTCGCCGTCCCGCAAGACATGGCAGAGACGATGGCCCGACTGGTGGCCGATCTGACCCATGGGCGCGCTCATCTGCGCTTCGACGACTGACGAAGGCGCGTCGCCGCGCCCGACGGGGCGCCATAGCAAGCACCGAGCGCCACGCTTCTGCATCCGGCGCATCGACTGGCTAAGTCCCCCCAAGCCATCGGTTGATGATGCCTCCACGGCATTTCGACACGCCTGTAACGTTTACACAACAGCCAAAGTATAGCTTTCTTCACGAATGTGTCATCAAACGACACGCACCAATAGAAAACGTTGCATGATTGCATCAATGGAGTCGTTCGAAGCTGTCATACAAGGGTGTCGGTGCTGTTCCCGCGTGACTCCACATGAAAGTTTGGTAAGGATGGCTTTGGACATAGGCGCCCAACGAACACATCCAAAAACAGTCTGCTGGAGATTAAGACTATGAATTTGAAGAGCCTTCTTCTTGGCTCCGCTGCGGCCCTCGTGGCGATGACGGGTGCCCGCGCGGCCGATGCTGTCGTCGTCGCCGAGCCTGAGCCGGTCGATTACGTCCGCGTTTGCGACGTCTACGGCAAGGGCTTCTACTACATCCCGGGCACCGAGACTTGCCTCAGCGTCGGCGGCTATGTCCGTTTCCAGTATAACGTGGCTGGCGATCCGGCTCGTAACCTGGAAGGCGACGACTATCAGGCCGGCAGCTCGGTCCGCGCCCGTCTGAACTTCGACGCTCGCGAAGAGACCGAACTCGGCACGCTGCGCGCCTTCGCTCGCGTCCAGGCCCAGAACAACACGATCGCCCAGCCCGACTCCTCGCTCGGCGCCAGCTACGTGATGGACCAGGCCTACGTCCAGCTCGGCGGCCTGCTCGTCGGTTACCGCGACTCGCTCTGGACCTCGGGCGTGGGCGGTCTGGAAGACGGCCTGCTGACCGATAGCGATCTCGTGGTCGGCGACTTCAACACCAATCAGGTGTCCTATACGTTCGCTGTGAACGGCTTCTCGGCCACGCTCGGCCTCGAAGACGACCGCACCGGCGACATCGTTCCCGACGTCCATGCCAAGCTGGTCTATTCGGGCGCTTGGGGCGGTGCTTACCTCTCGGCCGTCTATGACGAGACCTACAACCCGGTCAACGCCAACGGCATCACGAACACGATCGCGATCAACGGCGTTCCGATCTCCATCGTCGGCACCTTCCCGACGCTGCTGCGCGACGGCAACAACGACGCCTTCGCTCTGAAGGGCGGCGTCCTCCTCAAGAACCTGATCGCGGCTGACTCGCAGCTGAAGATCGAAGGTCACTACGCCTTCGACCCGACCGTCTATGCCGGCATCACCGCCATCAACACGGTCAGCACGCTGTCCAGCAACCAGCTGACCAATGCCGGCGTTCCGATCATTCTCGAGTGGGCCGCTGGTGCGGGCTACGCGCAGAAGTTCGGCAAGGTCGGTCTCGCGATCGCCGGCCAGTACGGCAAGACCTTCGACTCGCGTCTCGTGACCCCGATCAACGGCGTGACCTTCATCGGTCAGGGCGAATACTGGGCCGCTGTCGGCAACGTCGGCTACGCGATCACCAACAACTTCGCAGCGCTCGGCGAAGTCTCCTACAAGAACGTCGATTTCGGCGGTCCGGTCGGCGACGTCGATCAGGTGGCGGGCTTCCTGCGCCTGCAGCGCAACTTCTAATCCGACCAAGTTCCTGCGGGCTCCGGCCCGCAGGTTTCGCCGGTCCGCCGGCACATGACCTGACCTCCAGTCAGACTGACGACGACCGGACGCGTTTCGTCCACGCGGCGGTCAAGCTTGGCCGCTCCTTCCCGGAGCGGCCTTTTTGGGTTTTTGTCGTATGGTGCAGCCCGTCATCATAAAGCGGGCGACGCTCACCAGGGGAAGAGGCGGAGCATGTGTTTCCGCACGCTCGACCGGCGTTCGAATGGAAAGCGGTCGTTCAGGGAAAATGACATTCGCCCGCTGGCGGGCAAGCCTATGAGGGGAGGCGTAAAAGATAGATGTCGACATCGTCTTGCGCTGTCTCGTTGAAACCGAAGCGCCGGTAGAAGCGTCCCGCATCGCTCCTTTGCAACACGCACAATCGTACGGACTGGCCTGACTCGTCGGCTGTGGCGAGGATCTGCCGGAGAATGGCAGCGCCCAAACCACGCCCCTGGAACGCTGGATCGATATAGAAATGTTCGAGAAGCAGCCCGTCTGCTTCCGGCTTCACGGCGACGCAACCAGCAAGCTCTTCGGCCACCAGTACGAGGCGGGTATGCTCAGGTGTGAAGGTTGATCTAAAGCGCTCGAAAGCCCGCTGCTCGTCATAGCGTCCGATACGTTCCAGACTCTCGCGCATGGCAGCGACCCGCAGTCCGAAGAGGCGGTCGAAGTCCTCAGCGGTCGCCGGTATGAGGGTATATTCCGGGCAGGAATCGGTCACGCTCCTTACGCTCATTCGCAGAATATAGTCGCGAGGCTCTACCGGACGCCAGAGCGGAGAAAATCTGCTTCGGATCAAAATCGGATGCGCCGCTGTCCGCGGTGATGTTTTCTACGCCGCTCGCCCGCTTTGGAGAGACGGGGTTCTGCATCTCGCGTCCGATCGGCGAGGCCGTGGGAGCATTCAGCAAGGCGGACGCGGCCCTCCATCCGAACCGTTCGAAACCCGTTCGGCCGAATGGCTGTGATCCCCACGAAAAACGCCCCTGCCGGGGGAGGACCGGCAAGGGCGTTGGAGAGAAGCCGAAGGGTGGGAGGAACCGTTCGGCTGGTCCGCTTCAGGTGGGGGAGGACCAGCTGAAGCGAAAGGGGGAAAGAGTTAGCGGACCGCCTGACGGGCGATGGCCGGGATGTCGGAGCGGGCAATGCCGAGGTCGGCGAGTTCGCGCTGCGAGAGACGGTTCAGTTCGGCGGCCGTGTTGCGATACTGGCGCCAGTTGCTGAAGGAGCGAGCGAGAGACATGATGCCTTCCTTTCGTGCCCGGCCTCTCATCGGTGGTGGCCGGCATGTGCGTGTTCTTCCGATGAGGAGAACCTACGCCTTCCGCTGATCGGGCAGTAGCGCAAAGCTCGAAGAGGAGGTTTGCAGCCTTTCGCTATCGGCCCTGAGCACGTCCGATATGCGGTCGCCGCATGGATCGAGTTCCCGGCTCTGTCGGCCAGGAGGGTGCTTCTCCTTGGGCAGCCGGGTAAGCCTATCGGGCACCGGGCGCGCCGCTGTGACGGCCCATGCCCCGAGGCCATCGGCGCGTGGGGCAAAGCCGACATGCCGGGACATCTCATCCATCGCGCGGCGCTCCCTCCTGACGAACTCCAAGGCAGCCTCACGCGAAACGAAGATGCCGCCGCAGCCGTTGCAGGGGCCTTCGACGATCCAGCTCCCGTGCCCATCGGGACGAAGCGTGAAGGCGAACGGGTCCGGCTCGAACTCGGCTTTGGACAGCGCGCTCATCGAACAGACTCCCTGGCGATCTCAAGGCTGGCCGGAACGGGTGGAATCACCGCCTCGATCTCTTGGCGCATCAGCGCCGCCTGTCGGCGCGCGTCCGGGCCGAGCCTGTGCAGCGGCAGCCGCACGGCCGTATCGCATCCCACGATCCCATGCAGCATCTCCTTCAAGGCCGCAGCCCCCTCCGCCTCCACCAGGTCGGCCAGAGGCTGAAGGCGTCGCTGGAATTCCCTCGCCAGCCCCACATCGTTTTCGCAGATCGCCCGCCAGAGACCGACGACGAGGTCGGGCGCCACGTTCGCCATTGCACTGAACAGGCCATCGGCGCCCAAAAGGGCTGTGGCGGCAAACGTGGGGTCGTGGGCCGCCAGAAAGGCCACACCGGGTTTGGCGCGGCTCATGCATTCGACATGAAGCGGATTGGTGGAATGGTCGATCATCGCCGCGACATTCCGAATCCGCGAAAGCTCCGCCATCTGACAGGACGAGAGATGCACGCGCGTCGCGGCCTCGTCGAACTCCAGGAACAGGGGCAGCCCGGTCGCGGCCGCGACGGCTTCGACATGGGCGCGGATGCCGGCGAAGGAGGGCTTGTTGTAGAAGGGCATGACGAGCACCAGCCCGTCGGCCCCGGCCGCCTCGGCATCCAGCGCGAGTGCGCAAGATCGGGCGGTGCTGGGCGTGCCGACATGGGCAAGTACGGCCATCCGCCCCTTGGCCGAGACCGCGGCCTCGACCAGAGCGATGCGCTCGGCGCGGCGGAGGGTGGAGCCCTCGCCGGCCCAGCCCGCGAGGGCGACGGCCCGCACGCCGCTGCGCGCCTGCCAGCGCGTGAGGGACGCGACGCGGAACGTGTCCACGTCGGAAGACGGGCCGAGGTCGGCGTCGAAGCTGGACCTGAAGGGCGTGATCAGGGAGGTGACCACGCCGGAGAATACGGAACTCATCGAAGGAACGGGTCCTGTTGTTTCGATAAGACCATTTCTGGCAGACCCCGCCATAAAGGATCGATGCGAATTTTCGGCCGACGCCCGACCGCGCGCGGCCTTGGCCCCGCGTAGTGCGCCCCCTGTTTCGCGCGGGCTTTCAGGGGAAGCCCGACAAGAAAAAACGCTCCCCCACAGGGTGGGGGAGCGCGGGCTCGGCTCGTGGGGAGGTTTCGAGCCGGGAGGGCCGTTTACGCGCTGCGATGGGTGCTGAGGGCAGGGGCTCTCATGCGGGCGACAAGAAGCAGGCTGAGCGCGGCGCAGGCGAGAAGCGCCGAGACGATGACGAGCCCGGCCGCGTAGCTGCCGGTCATGTCCTTGAGATAGCCCATGACGAAGGGGCCGAGATAACCCGCCAGATTGCCGATCGAGTTGATGAGCGCGATGCCGGCGGCGGCGGCGACGCCCGTCAGGAACGTGGTCGGCAGAGCCCAAAAGGTCGGCAGCGCGGAGAAGACGCCCATCCCTGCCAGGGTCAGGCCGACGATGGCGACGGCCGGGGTGGAGAGCGTCGCCGCGCAGAGCCCGAAGCCGATGGCAGCCAGGATGACGGCGGCGGCGAAATGGCCGAGGCGTTCCTGTCGGGCGTCCGAGCGACGGGTCCAGTAGATCATTGCGACCACGCCGAACATGTTGACGCCTGCGGTCGCCAGTCCGATCTGGAGATTGCTCATGTCGCCGAAGGTCTTGATCATCTGCGGCAACCAGAAGCCCAGCGTATAGGACCCGAGCACCACGCAGAAATAGATGAAGGCGAAGCCCAGGACCTTCCTGTCGAAAAGGGCGGTCTTCAGCGACTTCTCGCCATGAGTGGAGGCGATCGCGCCGCGCTCGGACTCCATCTTGGCCGCCAGCCATTCGCGCTGGTCGGCGCGTAGCCACTTGGCCTGTTCCGGGCGATCCGTCAGGGTGAACAGGGTCACGATGCCCAGAAGTACGGCCGGGATGGCTTCCAGCATAAACATCCATTGCCAGCCCTTGAGGCCGTGCCAGTCGAGCCCGAGAAGCGCCGAGGAGATCGGCGCGCCGATCATGGCCGAAAGCGGGATGGAGACCATGAAGAGGCCGACGGCCTTGCCGCGCGTCTTGGCCGGGAACCAGTAGGTGAGATAGAGGATGATGCCGGGAAAGAAGCCGGCTTCGGCCGCGCCGAGAAAGAAGCGGATCACGTAGAAGCTGATCGGACCGCTGACGAGCGCCATCGCGCCGGACAGAAGCCCCCAGGTGATCATGATGCGCGCGATCCAGACCCGCGCGCCGAGCTTGTGAAGGAAGATGTTGCTGGGCACTTCGAACAGCGCGTAGCCGATGAAGAAGATGCCCGCGCCGAGGCCATAGACCGTCGCGGAGAAGCCCAGATCGGCGTTCATCGTGAGCGCCGCGAAGCCGATATTCACGCGGTCGAGATAGGCGATAAAATAAAGAAGCATCACGAAGGGAATGAGCCGCCACAGAACGGCTTTCATGGTGGAAGCCTCCAGGCTCCCGTCTTGGATCTTCGACATCGTTCCTCCACTTATGTCTTCGTTGTCGGGATGCGGCTTGGCTGGCGGGGCTCCCACCCCTGCCAAGGGCCGGTCGATCGCGGGCGCGATCAGAGCGAGCGGGCGAGCATCGCCTCGTAGTCCTGCGGCGAGGCCTCGCGCGGATTGGTCTTGTGGCAGTGATCCTTGAGCGCGCCGGCGATGATGGCGGGGAAGAGATCGGCCTCCACACCCAGTTCCGAGAGCTTGCCGGGCAGGCCGATGCGCCGCGTCATGGCCTCGATGGCAGGCACCACGTCGTCGGCGCCGGATAGGCCCATCGCATGGGCCAGCCGGTCGAACTTGCCTTCGGCTACGCTCGAGGGCGCGGATCGGTTGAATTCAAGCACGGCAGGCAGGAAAACGGCGTTGAGCGTGCCGTGATGCAGCCGGGGGTTCAGCCCGCCTAGCGAATGGCTGAGGCTGTGGACGCAGCCGAGGCCCTTCTGGAAGCACATCGCGCCCATGGTCGCGGCGATGCTCATATTGGCGCGGGCGTCGCGATTGTCGGGCTCGGCGGTCGCCGTCGCCAGATGCGCCCAGGCCCGGCGCAGGCCCTCCAAGGCGATGCCGTCGGCGGGCGGGTTGAAGGCGGCGGAGAGATAGGTCTCGATACAGTGCGAGATCGCATCCATGCCCGTCGCCGCCGTCAGATGCGCGGGGAGGCTCAGCGTCAACTCGGGGTCGCAAATCGCGACCTTCGGAACCAGATGGTTCGACAAGAGGCCGACCTTGCGCCCGTCCTCCAGAATGAGGATCGCGCCGCGCCCGACCTCGCTGCCGGTGCCGGACGTGGTCGGAATCGCCACCATCGGGAAGGTTCTGGCGGAAATTCGCTCGGTGCCGCCCTCGATGGCTGCGAAGGTCTTCAAGGGTCCGTCATGGGCGGCCATCACCGCGACAGCCTTGGCGAGGTCCAGCACCGATCCGCCGCCGATGGCGATCAGCCCGTCCGCTCCCGCGGATCGAAACAGCTCGGTCGCCGCGCGAACCGCTGCCTCGTTCGGGTTGCCTGGCGTCTCATCGAAGACACCCGCCACCTTGTCGCCGACCAGAGCGCGAATGCGATCGATCAGTCCGAGCGCGGCGATCGGCTTGTCGGTGACGACGAGCGCGCGCCCGATGCCCGCCAGCGGCAGCTCGTCCGTCAGCGTCGCGAGCATTCCATATCCGAACTGCACGCGGGTGATGTAATTGATGAGCGCCAAGCCCGTCCTCCCGAAATCCGCGCACAGGCCCGCGATCGCCCCCTTGAGGGCGTCCGGCGGTCATTTCCCCGTGCGTCTAGGCAAAATTACGGAGAAATCCCTTGCCGTAAATGCGCTGAATGTCGATACGGGTATAACAACTGGGAATAGAGGAATGCCGGACCAAGCAGCGCGTGGCCTCAGCCGCCTGACCATGCGTCAGATTCATCTCCTCGCCACGATTGACGACGCAAGCTCGCTCAAGGGCGCCGCCGCGCGCATCGGCATGAGCCAGCCGCGCGCGACCAAGTGCCTCCAGGAAATCGAGGAAGCGGCCGAGCAGCAGCTCTTCGTACGAACCAATCGCGGGTTGACGCCGACACCGGCGGGCAGTTGCGCCATCCGGCACGCCAAGGTCATGATCTCGCAGATCCGCAGCTTCCGGGAGGAGTTGCGCCATATTGCCGACGGCGCCTGGGCGAGGCTACGGGTGGGTACGATCATGGGCGCGGTTCCGCTCGTCACCGAGGCCGTGCTCGTTTTCACCGAACGGTTTCCCAGCGTGTCGATCGAGATCTTGGAGGATACGAGCGGCGAGCTTCTACGCCAGCTCGACCGGGGAGACCTCGATCTCGTGATCGGCCGCAGCTCGGTCAGCGCGACACCCGAACTCTACGACACCTTCGCCTTTCACGACGAACTTCTGAGCGTGGTCGCCAATCCCGCGCATCCGCTGGTCGGGCGCAAGCGCGTACAGCTCGCGGACTTTTCCGATTCGCGCTGGATCGTCTACACGGCCCGGATGCCGATGCGCCTGTCGCTGGAGCAGGAATATCGCGAGGCCGACCTCGCCTTTCCACGCGCCCTCGTGGAGACGCGCTCGGCCTTCACGACCATGTCGCTCGTCCAATCCAGCCCGAACTATGTCGCGCTCCTGTCCAACGACGTCGCCAATGTTTTCGCCAGCCTCGGCGTCGCCCGCACGCTGGCCTTCCGCCTGCGCTCCAAGAGCCAGGCCTACGAACTGATCACGCGCACACGCACGCCCCTGCCGCCCGCCGCCTCCGAATTCATCCGGCTTCTGACCCTGCGTTGAGGGGTAAGATATCCCTGTTCGTTATACCCTTATCGCACAACGCCGGATTTACACGCTTCCACCGATCCCTAGAGTGGGCGCGCTGTCCCGCCGGGACCGAGCAGCACCGTCCGCACGCATTCGTCCGCCGGTGAGCCCGGGGGTGGTGGGGCGGCCATGCTCGGGAGGCTGCCTTGATGACCGAAACCCTGATCGCCCGCCTGCGCGCCATCGCCGGCGAGGCCCATGTCCATGTCGGCACGCGGGCGACGCGGCGCTTCCGCACGGGCTATCGCTATGGCGACGGCGAGATCGCGGCGGCCGTGCAGCCGGGTTCGCTGGTAGAACAGTGGCGGGTTTTGCAGGCCTGCGTGGAGGCCGACGTCGCCGTGATCCTCCAGGCCGCCAATACCGGGCTGACGGGCGGCTCGACGCCCTTCGGTACCGGCTACGACCGGCCCATCGTCATCATCAACACGATGCGCCTCAAACGGATCGATCTGATCCGCGACGGCGCGCAGGTTCTGTGCCTGCCCGGCGCGACGCTGGAAAGTCTGGAGCGCAAGCTCAAGCCGCTCGGCCGCGAGCCGCATTCGGTGATCGGATCGAGCTGCATCGGGGCCTCGGTCACGGGCGGTATCTGCAACAATTCGGGCGGCTCGCTGGTGCAGCGCGGCCCGGCCTTCACGCAGCTCGCCCTGTTCGCCCGCGTCAACGAGGCCGGGCGGCTCGAACTCGTCAACCATCTGGGCGTCGAACTGGGCGAAACCCCCGAGGCCATCCTCGCCCGCCTGGACGCCGGCACCTACGGCGCGTCGGACATTCACGACGAGAACGGCGCCTGGGCGTCCGACCGCGAATACGCGACCTATGTGCGCGACATCGACGCCTCGACGCCCGCGCGCTTCAACGCCGACCCGCGCCGCCATTACGAGGCGTCGGGCTCGGCGGGCAAGATCGCCGTCTTCGCCCTGCGCATGGACACGTTCGTCGCCGAGCCGCAGGAGCAGGTCTTCTATGTCGGCACGAACGACCCGGCCGTGCTCCAGCAGATCCGCCGGCATGTGCTCGGCCAGTTCCAGCACCTGCCGATCGCGGGCGAATATATGCATTCCGACGCGTTCCGCGCTGCGCAGACCTATGGCAAGGATCTTTTCGTCTTCATCCGCCGCTTCGGCTCGGTCAATGTCCCGCGCGCCTTCGCGGCGAAAAGCTGGTTCGATGGCGTCACGGAGGCGCTGGGGCTCGGCAAGAGCATCTCCGACCATCTGCTTCAGCGCGTCTCCAGGCTCCTGCCGGAGCATCTGCCGCAGCGGCTCATCGACTATCGGGACCGCTACGCCCACCATCTGATCCTGCGCACCGGCGGCGAGGGCATCGCGGAGATGCGCGACTATCTCTCGTCAGTCTTTACGACTGGCCTCGCCGCGCCGCACGGCGGCTTTCTGGAATGCACAGAGGATGAGGGGAAGGCCGCGCTTCTCAACCGCTTCGTGTCGGGCGGGGCGGTGGTGCGCTACCGCGCCGTCCACCGGGACCGCATCGAGGATATCGTGGCGCTGGACGTCGCCCTGCCGCGCGATACGCGGGACTGGTTCGAGACCCTTCCCCCCGAGATCGACAAGCAGATCGCGCTGAAATTCTATGTCGGCCATTTCCTGTGCCAAGTGATGCATCAGGAATATCTCGTCCACAAGGGCGTGGACTGCGAGGCGCTGGAACACGCAATCCTCGAGACGCTGGAGGCGAGGGGCGCGGAATATCCGGCCGAGCACAATGTCGGCCATCTCTACGAGGCCAAGCCCGCGCTCAAGGCCTTTTATCGCCAGCTCGACCCGACCAATTCCTTCAATCCGGGCATCGGCAAAACCTCGCGCCTGCGCGGTTGGGCGGCGGTCGAAACCACGGGCGACGGCTCGGCAGAGGCTTGCGCCTGCGAAGGGTCCATGCACTTGCGATAATATCGTCTTTCCCGGTCGCAGCGGCGAGGCCGCAGCGATTGAGATTGCGCGCGGCGCCTGCGTTCACCCCGGCGGCGATCAGGAAGGCGGCATCGCGCTTTGCGCGGGAAGCCAGAGCCGGCTCGTCTGGAACCGCTCCCGGCTGAGGGCCACCAGCGCGGCGCGCTTCATGGGCAGATCGAGGGTTGCGAAATGGTCGAAGGGCACGCCATCCAGCTGCCCGAAGATCGGGATCGTATGCGGATCGTCGAGTTGGCGTTGCAGATAGGCGCGGTGCTGCTCGAGCGAGCCGGCCTCCCGCCAGAACCGATCGACCCAGGGATCGTTCAACCACCCGTGAAGGCGGGGCAGGTCGTTCATCGTGGCGGCGACGAACGAGAGCGTCCGGCCAAGCCAGGGAATATATCTGACATAGAGCGGGCCGGTTGGCATGGGCGGGCGCTGGGGCCGGCCCGAAACGTTGCCTGGCACTTCACCGGCGCGCGAAGGGGTCGTAACGCCCATCCATCCCGCGCGATAGGACAGGACGTCCCGATCGCGCAGAACAGGATGGGTCGCGTCCGTCAGAAGGCCCATGGCGGCGAGATCGGGTGTGAGAGCGAGAAGCGCGTCGCCGCCGAGCCGGACGTCCGACACGGGCCGGCCGGGATCGCACATCGCACAATCGAGCGCGGCGAAGAGCTGTCGGCACAGCGCGGCACGCTCCCGCGCACCGTACTCCCGAGACGCCTCGCCCGTCCATGCAGGCCCGCCGTTTCCTCAGACCGAGATCGTACCCTTCGGCCCGTCGAGGTCCAGCCGGAAAACGCTCTGGCCGGCCTCTCCCCGCACGACGATCCGCGCGCCCCGGCGGGTCGAGCCGAGCGGCTCACCGCCTGGAAACAGCCAGGATCGCATGGCGAAATCCGGCGGCGACCCGCCGGGCTTGTCGCCGTCTCCGCGCGGGAACGGCCGCAAGGTCAGAATTCCTTGCTCAGCGAAATCGCGAAGGTTCGGCCCCGTCCCTTGTAGTCGAAGACGCTCTTGTCCGCGAGCGAGCCGTAGAGCGCGACCGCGCGCTGGCCCCAGATCGTGGTGTAGTCCTTGTCGAACAGGTTCTGGATGCCGAAGTTCAGCGTCGTATCCGCCGTTTCGAACCGATGGCTGCCCATGAGATCGAAGAGCGTATAGCCCTTGATCTCGAAACCGGCGGTGTCCGACAGGCTGAAGACGTGTTGCCCTTCGAGCCGAACGGAGGTGATGTCGTCGGTCCAGCCGATATGGCCGCCGAGCTTCGACGTGCTGGCATCGCCCACGGAGGCCCGCCGCCAGTCGCCGTTCTGATCGACCTCGGTCTGTACGAGATTGCCGAGAACGCCCGCGTCGAACCCATGGCCGAGCTGGAGGCCAAGACGACCCTCGACGCCATAGGCGCGCCGGTCCTGATCCAGAAGCGAGATGTTCAGCGTCTGCCGGTTGAGCTGGATGGTTCGATCCGACAGCGAGTAATAGGCCGCCGCCTCCGCTGAGAGAATGCCGTCCGCATAGCGATAGCCCACCTCGTAGGCATTGGTCTTGATCGACTGAAGCGCGGAATCGGCGACATTGACGCTGCTGCGCAGAACCTGCCGATTGCCGACAAGGCTGTAGGTGCCCAGGCCATAATAGCGCGAGGGGTCGGGCAGTTCGAAGCCCTGGCTGAAATTGGCGTAGACTTGGCTGCGATCGTCGAAGCGGTAGGTCGCGCCGGCATTGAAGAGCAGGTCGTCATAGGAGACAGAGCCGCTGGGAATGGTGTCGGCCGACGTGCCACGGCCGAAGAAATTGTTGACCTGCGCGGCGGCCGCGACGAAATCCCCGACCTTCGTATCCACATATTGATAGCGCACGCCGCCCGTGAGCGTCAGCGCGTCCGTTGCCTCATAGCTCGCCTCGGCAAAGCCCGCGATGGTGGAGACATCGATGGCCGGGTAGAGGCCGAGTTCGCCGACGCGGCGCATGTCCAGCGCGCCGGAACGCGCGGCGATCCGGCTGTCGAACACCGCCTGGGAGGAGGAGAACTCGTCCCGGTCTCCGTCGATGCCATAAGTGATGCGCAGGCCCTCGAGCGGCTTCGACACCATCGCGGCCTTGAAGCCGTAGAAGTTCGTGTCCTGCTCAGTGGCGTTGAAATAGAAGAGCGGGACGGTGACGGGGAAGGGGTGGAAGTCGATGGACTCGGTGCGCCAGAAGGCTTGGACCAGCAACTCCTGGCCGAGGAAGTCGCTGTCCGTATAGGAGCCGTTGACGCCGGTGCGCCGCGTCGCGGGCTGCACGTCGGACTGGTAGCCCTGGCGCGTCTCGAAAAGCCTGGGGTTGCGCAGCGCGGCGAAATTCGTGCCGAAGAAGAGGCCGTAATCGCTGTCCTGCTCGCTGCGATAATGCTGGGCGCTGATCTCGGCGCGCCGGCTCTCGTCGATCTGGAGTCCGGCCGTGCCGAACAGATCGACCCGCTCGTTGAAGGCGAGGCTGGTCTGCGTGATATCGGGAACGAGGATCGTGCCCGATCCGTCGTAGAAGGCACGGGTCTTGTTGCCGGCGATCGAGAGGCGGGCGTCCCAGAGATCGTCATTATAGGTGAGCGCGCCGGCGAGCTTGCCGTCGCCATCACGCGAGCCCCGGAAGCCGCTTTCCGCGCCGACCATCGCCTCGCCGCCCAGGCCCGGCTTGGCGTCCCGGCCCTTCTTGGTGATGATGTTGATGATGCCGCCCGTCGCGTTGCCGCCATAGAGCGAGGTCGCGCCCGACAGGATTTCGACCCGCGCGATATTGAACGGGTCGATGGAATCGAACTGGCGATACAGGCCGCGCGCGGAATTCAGCGACACGCCGTCGATCAGTACGAGCGCCGGGCGGCCGCGCAGGTTCTGGCCATAGGAGGTGCGCGCGCCGCTGCTGGCGGCGTCATAGCTCGGCACGTCCTGGCCCAGCGCCTGCTGAAGCGTCTGGCCCGAGCGCACACGCGCCTCGATCTCCCGGCCCTCGACCACATAGACCGTGCGGGCCGTCTCCGACAGGCGCTGGGGCGCGCGTGAGCCGGTGACGACGATCGGATCGAGAAGGACGGAGGCATCGCCCGTGCCCACGGCTGCGGGCGCGGTTTGCTCGGCCGCGCCGGCGACCGTTTCCTGCGCCGTGGCGCTGAACGACAGGGTCAGCGCGCAGCCGAGCGCGACCAGCGAAATCGAACGGCGAAGCGCGCGTCGGCGGGCGGACAATAGGGGCATCGCGGGTTTGTGCTCCTGCGGACGCCAGATGCGCCCACTTCAGCAAGACACGAGAATTCAGATTGAATACTTCGCTATCCTGAAGATCGGACGAGAATGGCGTGGATTTGCTGTCGTTTGACGTGGATCAGACTCCTCCGTACGCTGGAAGACGCCCTATGCAGTCGGCTATCATAACATGATAAATCGAGTCAACTAACGCGTGGATTCACGCTTCAGACGATAACCGTTCCAGAATCTCGGGGAATTCTCCTCAGGATTCCAACTTTAAGGGGTTTCAGCGGGCGCGACCCATAAACATGAATTTAAAAATCATGTTATGGCTTGCGAAATAGAAACAGAGTCATTAGGGATAACGGCGCGCTTCGGAGCGGCGATTCCGATGTAGCCGTTAGTATTTAATCCCGTTCTAAACTCGGCAGGCAGTTGATCCCGCAATGTCGATCTCGATTCCCGCCCAGCCGACGCGCCGCCTTTATGGCGTCCTCGCCGCGCTCTATCTTGCGCAGGGCATCCCGACCTATCTCCTGCTCGTTGCCCTGCCGCCCCTCCTGCGAGACAGCGGCGCCTCGCGCACGGCGATCGGCCTGTTCACGCTTCTCATGGTGCCGACGGTCCTGAAATTCGCCTGGGGGCCGCTGGTGGATCGCTATCCCCTGATCCGGCGTCTGGGGCATCGGCGGGGCTGGATCGTGCCGACCCAGCTTCTCGTTTCCGCGCTGATCGCCGCCATGGCCTTCGTCGCGCCGACGCAGACCGTGCTTCTGTTCGCCATCGCCTTTTCGATCACGCTCCTTTCGGCCACGCAGGACATCGCGACCGACGGGTTCGCCGTGCGCCAGCTCGATGCCACCACGCGCGCCACCGGAAACGCCATTCAGGCGGCCTCCGTGGCGCTCGGCGTGGTGATCGGCGGCACGTTTTCGCTCGTTCTGTTCGAGCGCATCGGCTGGACTGCCGCGCTCCTGACGGTCGCGATCCTGTCGCTTCTGCCGCTCCTCGCCACGCCTTTCATGCGCGAGCGCGCCGATGCGGGCGAGGGGGAAGCGGGCGGATCGGAGCCCGCCCCACGCCCCAGCCTGCGCGCCTTCTTCGCCCGACCCGAGGCGCGGCTGTTCTTCCTCTTCGCGCTGACCTTCCGCGCCAGCGAAGGGCTCGTGCGCGGCATGGAGGGTGCCTATCTCGTGGATCTCGGCGTACCGCTGTCCTGGATCGGCACGCTCTACGGCGCGGCGGCCATCAGCGCGGGTCTGGCGGGCGCGACGTTTGCCGCGCTCCTGATCCGCCGGACAGGGCTGGCCGCCACGCTCGGGCTTCTCGGCCTCCTGCGCACGCTCTGCTTCCTGGTGTTTTCGCTGAGCGCCCTCGGCGTTCTGCCGGGGCTCCAAGTCGCCATGGGCGCGTCGGGCTTTCAGACGATGATCCGCTACATGGAACTCGTCGCGCTCTACGCGCTCTTCATGCGCGCCTCGTCATCGCGCCAGCCGGGAACGGACTTCACGATCCTGACCTGCGCCGAACTCGTCGTCTATCTCGTCGGCACGAGCGTCGCCGGGTGGATCGCCGATGCGGTCGGCTACGGTGCGCTGTTTGCTCTCGCGACGCTTCTGTCGCTGGTCGGCGTCGCGGTTGCGATCGCCATTCTCGCGCGCCTGCCGGGCGTGCGGCTGGAGGGCCGGCGCGACGCCGCGCCGGACGCGCCCTCCGCCCTCTGATCTCATACCCCGCTTCCAGGAGTCGATCACGACCCAAGTTGCGCCCACCAATCGCGACTTCGTTCAACGGCAGGAGGCGAGGCCGGCGAGATGATCCTGGGCCATAGCGCGCGCAGCGCGGAGCTTTACCGCGCCGCCCTGCAACAGGCGCTTCATCTCGTGGCCGACGATGTCGCACGCCGCGACCGGCTCCATGGGGGCTGGGAGCGGGCCGAGTTTCCAAGCGGGCTCGCCCCCTTTCCCGAACGGAGCGTCGGGCTCCGCACGGCGATCGGCGAGGTTGGCGCGCTGACGCTCCATCATGCGCTCGCCGTCCATCACCTCACACGATGGCCCGTCTCCAATGCCCGGTCGCCCTGACGGCTCTAGTCGCCGAGTTGCATGTGGATGCCGCCTATGGCGGTGGGCTCCTGTTCTTACGGCGCTTTCGCTCGCAGCTTGAGGGCATCGCGTGCGGCGACTCCGTAGCGCTCGATTTCCACAAGATGTTGTTCCAGCCCGTCTCCTGCGGTGTCCTGCTGGTCCGCTTTGCAGCGGCCTTCGCACCCTTCGCCCTGAAGGCCGATTGTCTCAACCCGGCCTCGACGCTCCGAGCGGTGGAGCCCGTGCTCGCCGAGATGGCGGACCTCGCCGGCGAACTGGACCGATTCCATGTCTGATCTCAATGCCGCAGCCCTGTCGCTGCGCTCGCTCCTGAACTGCGTGTTGCGCGAATATCCCGAGCGTGTCGACATCAATCGTTCGTCCGTGCGGATCGGCCTGTCCCCTAGCGGGAACGGCGACGATACGCCGCGCGTGCCCTTCGAGCATCGCTCGCCGACGGGCCATCGTCTCTTCGGCGCGCCGCTGCACCTTGTGCAAGGCGTCGACGCGCTGATCGAACCGCAGGCGGCCGCCGAACTCCTGCTCGAACGGCTTGGGGGGCGCGGACGGGGCTGACGATCTCCGTCGCCGTCTGCGCGCCCGCAGCGCTTTCATCGCGCGGGCCTTGGCGGCGCGGCCGGACGACCTTCTCCGTCTCACCGACATGCGGCTGAGCTTCGGAGCGAGCGAGCAGGGGCTCTCGCCAGCCATCCCATCCACCCCGCGCCCAAGGCGCGCGACGGCATGGAGGAAGTGGACGAGACACGCTACTTGCTGGAATTTGCCGCGCGTTTCCCGCTCCGCTGGTTCGCCGTCTCGCCCGATCTCCGGCGTGAGAGCCACGCCTTGGGACGCGGCGAGACGGGTCTGCCGCTGGCGGCTCTGCTGCATCAAGGCGCGGACGGTGTGCCCGTGGCCGAGGCCCTGGCCGCGCGCTCCGGCCGCCCGCTGGCCCAATGGATCGAGCGCTTTCTCGAGGTGTTGATCACGCCGGTTCTGCATCTTCTGGTCCGGCTTGGCCTTGGCTTCTCCGCTCATGGGCAGAACGCCACGATCATCGTGCAGGATGGCTGGCCGGTGCGCCTCGCGCTGCGCGACTTCATCGACGATGTGAATGTCTGCGATCTCGACTTTCCCGAGACGCAGAGCCTGCCGAAGGATGTCGCCGACGTGCTGCTGCGCCTGCCGCCCGATTACATGAGGCATTTCGTGCACACGACGCTTTTCGTCTGCGTACTGCGCTTCATCTCGACGTTCTGTCCGAGCGCTCGGGCCTTTCCGAAGCCGCGTTCTGGCGCGCGGCCCGGCGCGTCGTGGATCGCTACGCCGAGCGGTTCTCGGAATTGGCGGAGCGCTTGGCGCTGCGCCTAGTTCCCGACTGGGCCGGCGAGGTGCGCAATCCCTTGCGGGCCTTCGAGACCGCTGCGGCGAGCTGACGCTCTTCCGCATCGTCCCCCAAAGGCCGCCTCAGCGTTCATTCGCGCATGACGAGTGCCGGCGTTGGAACCGGTCGGGCCGAGCGAAGGCCCGCTCATGCCCAGCGATGGCGCCCTGGCTTCCCGTCGGTATCCAGAGCGAAAGTAGAGTTGCTAGGAGCGCGCCTGTCCGGCAGGCTCGAGACCTGGACGCGCATCGCTGTGGCCGACGATCTCGGTGATGTCACCTCGATCGCCGCGACCACCCAATGGCTAGGGAATGTCCTCCACCTGCAAAGATCAAAAACCGTTCCATAATGTAAATTACGAACCGCTCCGTTGGACGGATGGCGGCGGGCTGTGCGATCCTTCGAAGCGTGGCGATCGATCGCAAAATCGCATCGATCGCATTTTCAACAGGCTTCGGCACCTCGGTCAGCCGGATCGCTCTCATCGCAAGAAGCGAAGCCGGTGCGTGACCGGCTTCGCTCAAGCCTGTCACCCCGCGCGGGCGACTTCGCGGGTCCAGCCGAAACTGTCGGGCGCGGCGCCGCGCTGGATGCCGACGAGCTTGTGGCGGAAGGCTTCGGTGGTCGGGCCGACCTGCCCGTCGCCGATCGTGAACTCGCCGCCGGCATGGCGAAGGGTTCCGATGCCGGCCACGACGGCCGCCGTGCCGCAGGCGAAGGCTTCCTTCATGCGCCCGCTGGCGGCGTCCGCCTGCCATTCGTCGAACGAATAGGGCCGCTCTTCCACGATGTGGCCTTCGGCGCTTGCCATCTCGATGATGGATTTGCGCGTGATGCCGGGCAGGATCGTGCCGAGCGAGGGCGTGACGAGACGCCCGTCCGCCATCACGAAGAAGAGGTTCATGCCGCCCAGTTCCTCGACCCAGCGGTTCTCCGCCGAGTCCAGGAACACGACCTGATCGCAGCCCTTGGTGCTGGCCTCGGCCTGCGCGGCGAGGCTGCCGGCATAGTTGCCGCCGCACTTGGCCTCGCCCGTGCCGCCCCGCGCCGCGCGGCTGTAATTCTGCGACACCCAGAGCGTCAGTGGCTTCGATCCGCCCTTGAAATAGGGGCCGACGGGCGACGCGATGACGCAGAAGATATATTCGCGCGACGGACGCACGCCGAGGAAGCTCTCGCTGGCGAACATGAAGGGTCTGAGATAGAGGCTCGCCTCCCCTTCCGGCAGCCAATCCTGATCGGCGGCCACCAGCCCTTCGACGGCGGCGACGAAATCGGCCTCGGGCAGTTCGGGCATGGCCATGCGGCGGGCCGACTGGTTGAAGCGGCGGGCGTTCTCTTCGGGGCGGAACAGGAGCGCGCGGCCATCGGCCGTGCGATAGGCCTTCATGCCCTCGAAAATCTCCTGCGCATAATGCAGGACGCTGCTGGCCGGGTCGATCGGGAACGGCGCGCGGGCGGTGATCTCGGCCGAATGCCAGCCCCGGTCCTGCGACCAGCGCGCGACCGCCATGTGATCGCTGAACAGGGTTCCGAAGGTGAGATGGCTCAACGCCTCGGCTCGCTCCGCCGCCGGCACGGGATTCGAGCTTCTCTTGAGTTCGAAGCGGATACCGGGTGCGTCGACGGTCATGAAAGCCTCCAGATCAGGCGCCCCTCGCATGGGAAACGGAACGCCGCTTTTCCCCCGTTTAATACGAGGAGGACCGGCCGAACAGGGTCGTTAGCGCGATCCGCGTCATCATATCGCCCGAAGGGTCATCCCGAGCGGGCCAAGGGATATGGGTTGAGTCACCAAGACAGGGCGGCGAAGATGTCGCCGCCCTGTCTTGGCGAGGATGGAGGGTGCAAGCGATGAGCGTCAGCCGAGCGGCAGGCGGCTG
The DNA here is from genome assembly GCF_001475935.1 of Aureimonas ureilytica. Taxonomy (GTDB): domain Bacteria; phylum Pseudomonadota; class Alphaproteobacteria; order Rhizobiales; family Rhizobiaceae; genus Aureimonas; species Aureimonas ureilytica_A. The sequence goes on along the minus strand of NZ_LDQA01000019.1, from coordinate 10,396 downwards.
CGCTCCTTGGCTTGACGCTCGGCTTCCTGCGCGGCCTTGAGCTGGGACTTGGTGTACATCAGCGCATGGGAGGCCAGATCGTGGCTGTCTTCCCAGAGATTGCGCCAGATGCCCAGAATGCCTTCCAGCGGCTGACCGACGACACGCGACGAGAAGCTCTCGAAGGTAATCGGCCCCTTGTAGCCGGTGCGCACCAGAGCGCGGAACACGCTGGTGAGGTCGATCGAACCCGAGCCCATATAGCCGCGATGCGAATCTCCGGTGTGGAAATAGCCGATATGCTCGCCGGTCTCGATGATCGCCTGCGCGATATCAGATTCCTCGATGTTCATGTGATAGACGTCGAGATGGACCTTCACGTTCGGCGCACCGACGAGCTTGGCCATTTCGACGCCCTGCGCCGCCGTGTTGCAGATATTGGTCTCGTAGCGGTTCACCACTTCGAGCACGAGCGTGATGTTGCTGCGTGCCGCGATCTCGGCGACCTCGGCCAGCGTCTCGGCCGATTGGCGGATGCCGTCGGCGGTCGGCTGCGTGAAATACTTGCCGAAGGCGGAGTAGAGAATGCCGCCGATATATTCGCCGCCGCAGTCGCGGCAGACAGCCACCGCGTCTTCCAGCTTCTTCTTGCCGCGCGCGCGCTTTTCCGGGTCGCCCGAGGAAATGTCGCTGTCGAAATCGAGGCCCAGCGAGAAGTTGATGCCGATGCCTGCCTGGTCCAGCTGGCGACGCGTGAAGACCGGATCGATCAGGCTCGGATCGAGCGCCGGAGCCTCGATGAAGTCGTAGCCGACCTCGGCCGTCTTGGCGATCGCGCGCGCGCATTCCTCAAGGCTCCACCCCGCCTCCCAGACGAGAGCGTGCACACCCAGCTTGTTCATCCTGTTTCCTCCCCGCGCCGCGGACATTCTTCGCGCAAGCGAAGACTACTGCGGCAATGCAATAAAACGGGCTTCTCTGCCCATGCGGGACATGATTGACAAAGTTGGAACTGATGTCTAGCCTCCAATAAAACGTTTCACCGGCGTTTTCTCAAAAAGCTTGGGCACGGTTCGTCTTGGGAGGGGCGTCGATGTCACGACAGCAGACGCCATCCATCCGTATGGTCGCCGACCGCGCGGGCGTGTCGATTGCGACCGTCTCGAACGTCCTGAACGGCAAGCCCAATGTCTCGCAGAACTTCGCCGATCGTGTGCGCGCGGCGGTGGATGAGCTGGGTTACGTCGCCGATATTGCGGCCTCGCGGCTGCGCTCGGGCAAGGCGGCGCTGGTCGCCGTCATCGTGCCCGATCTCACCAATCCGATGTTTGCGAGCTTCGTCTCCACGCTGGAGCACGAGGCGCGGGGCGATGGGTTCGATCTCGCCGTTCTCTCCTCGCGCAACGACCCCATGGAGGAGGCCGACCGGCTGGCCAATGTCCGCGCCTGGCGGCCGGGCGGGCTGATCGTCGTGCCCTGCGACGGCGCGCTCTCGTCCCGCCTGCCGGCGGGGCTCGCCGCGCCCGCCGTGGTGGCCGACCGCATTCCCGACGATGCAAGGTTCGATCTGGTCGCGGTGGACAACGGCCCTTCCTCGGCCGCGATCGCCGCGCATCTTGCCCAGACTGGACTGGCGAACTGCCTCGTTGTCGGCACGAGTCTCGGCATCAGCAATGTGCGCGAGCGCTGGGAAGGCTTTCTGACGGGTGCGGGCGCGATGCGGGCGCAGATGCTGGAGGTCGGCTTCGAGGCGGAGGCGTCGGCCAATTTGCTGCGCGAGCGCCTGTCGGCCGATCGCCCGGCCGCGCTCTTCGCGCTCGATCACATGACTTCGCTCATGGCCTATCAGCTCATCGCCGCGATGGGCCTGTCGATCCCCGGCGAGATCGCCTTCGCCTCGTTCGACGAAATGGAATGGATGCGGCTCGTCTCGCCCGGCATCACGGCCGTGCGCCAACCCGTGGAGGACATGGCTGTTGCCGCCTGGTCGCTCCTGCGCGGCCGAATGGCGGGGAGCGATGAGCCCCAAGAAACAAGGCGCCTAGGATGCGCCGTCTCGATCCGCGGCTCGACGCAGCGGGTCCCGCCCCGGCGGGGAGGCCGGGCGGGCAAGGTCTGATAACGGGAGGATGAAACATGCTGATGTCGCGCCGCCGCGCCCTCGCGGCCATGGGAGGTCTTCTGGCCCTCACCCTCGCCGGCCCTGCCGCCTTTGCGCAGAGCGCCGAGCCGCAGGCCGGGATCGTGGTCAAGATCGGGGGCATTCCCTGGTTCAACGCCATGGAAGAAGGCATCAAGAAGGGTGCCAAGGAGTATAAGGTCAATGCCTGGATGGTCGGCCCGACACAGGCCGACGCGGCCCAGCAGGTCCGCGCCATCGAGGATCTGATCGCCCGTAAGGTCAATGTCATCGGCATCGTGCCCAACGATTCCGCCGCGCTCGAACCCGTGCTCGGGCGCGCCCGCGCCGCCGGCATCAAGGTTCTGGCGCATGAAGGGCCGGACCAGAAGGAAAAGGACTGGGACTTCGAGCTGACCACGACCGAGGCCTATGGTCAGGCGCATATGGACCTTCTCGCCAAGGAAATGGGCGAAGAGGGCAAGTATATCGTCTATGTCGGCTCGCTGACCGTGCCGCTGCACAATGCCTGGGCCGACGCCGCCATCGCCTATCAGAAGCAGAAGTATCCCAAGATGCAGATGGTGGGCGATCGCTTCGGCGTCGCCGAAAGCCTGGATGAAAGCATCAAGACCACGCAGGACCAGCTGCGCGCCAACCCGAACCTCAAGGGCATCCTGACCTTCGGCAGCCAAGGCCCGATCGGCGCAGGGCGCGTCTTGGACGATCGCGGCAAGGCCAAGACGGTCGCGCTGGTCGGCGGCTTCTCGCCGGGCCAGGGCGCGAAATACGTCAAGTCGGGCGTGATCCGGGGCGGCTATATCTGGAACCCGCTGACGGCGGGCGAGGTCTTCGCGCAGCTTTCTTCCATGCTGGCGGCCGGCAAGGAGCCGACCGACAATATGGAGATCGTCGGCGTCGGCCCCGTGCGGGTCTATCCCGACAAGAAGCTGATCCAGGCTCAGAAGCTGGAATCGCTCGACAAGGCCAATATCGACCGCCTCGTGGCGCTCGGCCTCTGATCCCACCATCCCGGCGGCCGATGCGCCGCCGGGTTTTCCATTCGGACGACGGGAGGCGGCCGATGACTGATGACGTTCCTTTTCTCAGGCTCACCGGCCTCTCCAAGCGCTTCGGCGGCGTGCGCGCGCTGGAGGGCATCGACTGGGACGTGCGGCCGGGCGAGGTTCACTGCCTCGTCGGCGAGAATGGCTGCGGCAAATCCACGCTCATCAAGACCGTCGCCGGCGTTCACCCGCCGAGCGAGGGCACGATCGAGATCGAGGGCGAGAACGTCCTGCCGCTGACGCCGGCCCGCGCCAAGGCGCTCGGCATCCAGGTCATCTTTCAGGACCTGTCCCTGTTTCCCAATCTCTCGGTGGCCGAGAACATCGCCGTCGAATGCCATCTCGAAGGCGCGCTGAAGCCGGTGCGCAAGGCCCATATGCGGCGGATCGCCGAAAGCGTCCTGAAGCGCCTCGACTTCGATCTCGACCCCTCCGCCCTCGTGTCGGACCTGCCCGTCGCCGAACGGCAGATCGTCGCCATCGCGCGCGGGCTGGCGGCCAAAGCGCGCCTCATCTTCATGGACGAACCGACGGCCTCCCTCACCCGCGCGGAAGTCGATCGCCTCCTCTCCATCGTGGCCAAGCTGAAGGCGGACGGCATTGCCGTCGTCTTCGTGTCGCACCGCCTCGAAGAGGTGGTGGAGATCGCCGAGCGCGTGACCGTGTTCCGGGACGGGCGCAAGGTCGGCACCTGGCCGGTGGCCGAGGTTGACCAGAAGCGCATCGCCCATCTGATGACCGGGCTCGACATCGACCATGGCACGGTGGCGCGGGACATGAGCGCGGCCGAGCCGCTCCTGAGCGTGGAGCGCCTGTCGCGGCGCGGCGAATTCGCCGATGTCAGCTTCACCTTGCGCAAGGGCGAGGTGCTGGGGCTGGTCGGACTTCTGGGCGCCGGGCGCACCGAACTCGCGCTGACGCTGTTCGGCATGAACCGGGCCGAGGGGGGAACGATCCGGCTCAACGGCCAGCCGCTCTCGCTGCGCTCCAACCGGGACGCGGTGCGTGCGGGCATCGCCTATGTCTCGGAGGATCGCCTGTCGCTCGGCGTGATCCTCCCGCAATCGATCGAGGACAATATCGGCCTTGCGGTCATGAAGGGGCTCGCAGGGCGCTCCGGCCTCATCGCCCGTCGGCGGCGGCGCGATCTCGCGCGCGACTGGGTGCGCCGGCTGGCCATCAAGGTGCCCGATATCGACCGGCCCGTGCAGACCCTGTCGGGCGGCAACCAGCAGCGCGTGGTTCTCGCCAAATGGCTGGCGACGCGGCCGAGCGTCCTGATCCTCGATTCGCCGACCGTCGGCGTCGATATCAAGAACAAGCAGGGCATTTACGAAATCGTGGCCGAACTGTCGCGCGAGGGCGTCGGCGTCATCGTGATCTCCGATGAGGTGAGCGAAGCCTTCGCCACCTGCGACCGCGTCCTGCACATGCGGGCCGGGCGCATCCTTGAGGAAACCATTCCCGGCCGCATCACCGAACGGCAGTTGGAGGAGCGCATCTATGCCTGATGTCCAGCAGCGCACCGGAGCCGCCGCGCTGGCGCGGCTTCGCCGCCGCCCCGAAGCCTGGCTCTTCGGCGTGATCGTCCTCGCCATCCTGTTCTTCGGATCGACCGCGCCGGGCTTCCTGACCCTGCCCAACGTGATCGATCTCTTAGAGACCTATTCGGTGCAGGCCATCATGGCGATGGGCCTCTTCGTGGTTCTGGTTTCTGGCGGCATCGACATTTCCTTCGCCGCCACGGCCTCCGTCTCGCAATATGTCGCGGCGCTCCTGGCGGCGCGGCTGGGTCTTCCCGCCCCACTCGTGATCGCGGTGGGCTTGGGGATCGGCACGGCGCTCGGCTGCCTCAACGCGGCGCTGATCCATTTCGTGCGCATTCCCTCCATCATCGCGACCATCGCCATGATGAGCGTCACCTTCTCGCTTCTGATGTATTTCTCGGGCGGGCGGTCGATCTACGACCTGCCGGACTGGTGGACGACGCGCGTCACCTTCTTCGAGACCGAAACCGCAAGCGGCGATCTCGTTCGCGTCACCTTGCCGATCGTCGCCATGATCGTCGTGAGCTTGGGCATCTGGGCGCTGATGACACGCAGCTCGGTCGGTCGCCAGCTTTATGCGATGGGCGGCAATGCGGAAGCGGCGCGCCGCATCGGCATGTCGATCGGCCGCCTGCATTTCGTGGCCTATGGGGTTCTGGGGTTCCTCGCCGCCCTCGCGGGAATGCTCCAGGCGCACCGCGTCGGGGAGAGCGTGCCCAACGCCATGGTCAACACGGAACTCGCCGTTCTCTCGGCAGCCGTGCTCGGTGGCGCGAGCCTGACGGGCGGCATCGGCACCGTGCCGGGCGTGCTTCTGGGCATCGTGCTGCTCGCCATTCTCCAGAACGGGCTCAATCTTCTGGGCGTCTCCTCCTACTTCTTCCAGATCGTGATCGGCCTGACGATCCTCGCCTCCACCTCGCTCACCGTCCTGTCGTCGCGGCGCGGTCGGCGCCATCGAACCCTCGGCGAGGCCGCCCATGCTTGAGAACCGGACATCTCATCCCATCGCGCGGGACGGGGCCCTGGCGGACTTCATGGCCCGGCTGCGCGCGGGTGTTCCCAACGCCCATCTCGGCTTGACGGGCCTCCTCGTGGCGCTCGTCCTCGTCTTCTCGCTGGCGGTTCCCGGCTTTGCCAGCATGGGCACGCTGCAATCCTTCATGTTCCAGATGCCGCTTCTGGGGCTTCTCTCGCTCGCCATGATCGTGCCATTGATCACGGGCGGTCTGAACCTCGCCATCATCGCCACCACCAACCAATGCGCGCTCCTGATGGTCTTCGTCATACAGATCGCCATTCCCGATGGAGCCGGTACGGGCGCCGTCGTCGCGGGTGTCGCGCTCGCGCTCGCCGCCGGGCTTCTCCTCTGCCTCGCCATCGGCCTCGTGACGGGCGCGCTCGTCGCCTATACCGGCGTTCACCCCATCCTCGTGACGCTCGGCACCAAGTCGTTGATCGACGGCATCAGCATCTATCTCACGCGCGGCCAGGCGCTCTCGGGCGTGCCCGATCTCGTGTCCCGCCTCGGCAATTCGAGCGTTCTCGGCGTGCCGCTCGTCTTCATCGTGATGATGCTGGTCGCGATCCTGGTCGGCTTGATCCTCAAGAAAACCGCCTTCGGCATCGCCTGCCACATGATCGGCTCGAACCTCGAAGCCGCGCGCTATTCGGCGATCGATACGAAGCGGGTTCTGGTCGGCGTCTACACCTTGTCCAGCCTCGTCTGCTTCATGGCCGCGTTGGTGACGCTCGTCATTTTCAACTCGGCGAGCCCGGACTACGCGCAGTCCTATCTTCTCGTCACCATTCTGGCGGCCGTGCTCGGCGGGGTCGATCCGTTCGGCGGCTTCGGCACGGTCGGCGGGCTCATGGTGGCGCTCGCGATCCTTCAGGTCATCTCCTCCGGCTTCAACCAGTTCGGCCTGTCGAACTATCTGACGCTGGCGATCTGGGGCGGCACGCTGATCGCCGTCGTGGTGGCGCAGACGATCCGCCCGCATCTCCCGGCGCTTTTCTCCGCGCTGCGTCGGCGCGGGGAGACGCAGGCGTGAGCGCGGTCGCCGTCTTCGACATCGGCAAGACCAACGTCAAGCTCTTCGCCACGACAGCGGACGGCGCGGTGCTGGAGGAACTGTCCGCGCCCAATCGCGTCTTGGACGGCCCGCCCTATCGCCACCACGACCTCGCGGCCCTCGAAGACTGGCTGCTCGCGGGGCTCGCCGATCTCGGCCAGCGCCATTCCATCGAGGCGATCGTCGCCTGCTCGCACGGATCGGGCGGGGTTCTCGTAGGCGAAGACGGCGCGCTCATGCCGATGATCGACTACGAGCAGGACCCGCCGGCGGACATGGCGGCCGACTATGCCGCCATGGCCGGTTCGTTCCGCGAGCGCGGCAGCGCGCTCATGCTCGGCTCGGCGCATCTGGCGCGGCAGATGCTCTGGCTGGAACGCGGCTGGCCGGATGCCTTCGCCGGAGCACGGGCCTTTCTGGCTCTGCCGCAATATTGGGCCTTTCGCCTCTGCGGCGTGGCGGCGGGCGAGGTCACCAGCCTCGCCGCGCAGTCGCATCTCTGGTCCGGTGCGGACGGCGCGCCGACGCGGCTTGTTGCGGATCGCGGCTGGGCGCGCCTCCTGCCCCCGCTTCGCCCCGCGTACGAGACACTCGGAACCCTGAAGCCGGACTGGGCGCGGCGTTGCGGCCTCTCGGCGGAGACGCGCGTCCTCTGCGGCATTCACGATTCCTCGGCCAATTTCTATCGTTATCAGGCCGCCGGCCTGTCCGATCTCACGGTGGTTTCCACCGGCACCTGGATCGTCGCCCTGACGGATCGAACCGGCATCGATCTCAGTGAGGAAGCGCCCGGCCGCTCCTGCAATGCCGATGTCGCGGGTCGCCCGGTTCCCGGCATGTTGACCATGGGCGGACGTGAGTTCGCCGCCGTGTCCGGCGTGGAACGCGGACCGGCGACCTCAAAGGCCCTGTCGCGGATCGTGGCGAGCCGCACCGTCGCGCTGCCATCCTTCGGGGCCGATGACGGGCTCTTTCCCGGCACGGCCCGGCGCGGCTCGATCCGAGGTCCGCTCGCCGGCGATCCCTCGGTCCGCTTCACGCTCGCCCTTCTCTACGCCGCCATGCTCGCCAACCAATGCCTGCGTATGCTTCCCGCGTCCCGCACCATCGTGATCGACGGCGGGCTGGTGCGCGATCCCTTGTTCGGCGCGATCCTCGCCGCGCTGAATCCCGATGCACGCGTGCTCGTCAACCGCGACGCGCACGGCACGGCGGCGGGGGCGGCCCTTCTTGCCGGGCATAAGATGCGGCGCGGCCCTGCCCCGCTCAGCGTCGAAATGCCAGATATGTCCGGCCTGCCTGATCTTCTCCCCTATTGGTCGCACTGGCGCGACCTCTGCCATCCCTGGAGCCAAGCCTCATGAATGCCTCTTACAACGACGACGCCCTTCGCGAAGAGATGGTCGCCACCTGCCGCCGCATGAACGAAAGCGGCATCAACCAGGGCACGGCCGGCAATCTCTCCGTGCGCAATCCGGCGGGCTTCCTCGTGACGCCCACCTCCCTGCCCTATGATCTGATGCGCCCCAGCGATCTCGTGCAGATGTCGTTCGACGGCACCTATGAGGGCGCGCGCCGCCCCTCGTCGGAATGGCGCTTCCACCGCGACATTCTCGCCGCGCGCTCCGATGTCGACTGCGTGCTCCACTGCCATTCCGTCTATGCGACGACGCTCGCGGTGCACCACCATGAGATCCCGAGCTTCCACTACATGACGGCGATCGCCGGCGGCACGACGATCCGCTGTTCGCGCTATGCGACCTTCGGCACGCAGGCCCTGTCCGACGCGGCGCTGGAAGCCCTCGAAGACCGCATGGCCTGCCTTCTCGGCCAGCACGGCCAGATCGCGCTCGGCAAGACACTGTCAGGCGCGCTGTCGCTCGCCATCGAGGTCGAAACGCTGTCGCGCCTTTATGTCCAGGCGCGGGTTCTGGGTGAGCCGCCGGTCCTGTCGGACGAGGAAATGGCGCGCGTCATTCAGCAGATGAAGAACATGAGCTACGGGCACGCGCCCGATCTCGACGGCGTCAACGACACGCCGAGCGCCAAAGCCGCGTCGGTCGATTCGAAGGCAAGGTTGAGCGCTTAAGAGCGGACCCGACGCGAGGCGAGGCCCGTTTCAACGACTGAGGCAAGGGAGCGGCGATTTTCGCCGGTCCCGGCCCCACGCCCTGGCGTTGCAGCGAAGGCTCGGTGGCTCACGGCGCCTTGCCCCCGGAGCGCCGCTTCGCGATCGGCCCACCCATCCCGTGGTCTATGGGCCCGCAGCGCAGCGAAGAGCTGGAGCCTCGTGAGGTTGTTCCTCGTGAATCCGAAAGGCGCCTTTGCCACCGGCCTTGACCTCGTAGAGCGCGCGGTCCGCTTTGAGCATCAGGCCGATCAGCGTTTGATCGCCCGTTCGATCGATGACGGTGCCGATGCTCACGCCCACCCGCGCCAAGCTGCCAGGCGCGATCTCGTAAGGGGTGGCGATGCGCGCCAGAACGCGCGCGCAGAGATGACGCAGTTCGGTTTCGTCGGATTGCTTCAGAAGAATGAGGAATTCGTCACCGCCGAGGCGGCAGATGACGGAGTCCGGCGTTGCGAACTCGCTGAGGCGCTGTCCCACCTCACGAAGGAGATGATCGCCGGCTGCATGGCCCAGCCGATCGTTCACCTGCTTGAAACCGTCGAGATCCAGATAGAGAAGCGCGCGTCCTCGAGTGGGAGGGCGCATCCGGGCAAAGCAATCCTCCAACCGCCAGCGACTCGCCAGCCCGGTGACGGGATCGGTGAAGGCTTTCTCGCGGTTTTCGAACTCCGCCCTGATCGCGCCGATCGCGGTTTCACGATGCTGACGGATGATCCCAAGATTCATAACGATGAAGATCACGGTCTGCGCCGCAATCAGAGGTATGAATTGTGGATGCTGGAGGCTGAATGCGATCTTATAGCTGCCGTCGATCAGAAGCGTCTGGACGATGGCGTAGCGCGGGGCGGGAAAGTTGCGCCCGACAATGCCCCCGATGGCGGCCAGCCCGCTCGCGAGCACCAGCAAAGACAAAGTGAGATCGCCTGAACTTACGACGAGGAAGATCGTCAGGCCCTGCAGGCAGGCCCAGAGAAGCCCTCCGGCGAAGAGCGGCCCGGCCGGTGCGTCGACACGTTTAAGGGACGCGACCCGAAACAGAAGAAGCGCGATATCGCAGACCGCGATCCCCAGGAATATCGGCTGCAGATTGTGCGCGTAGATCACCAGGGCCACGACGATGGTGTTGACCGCGCCGATGACGAGCGGAACCTTCGACGTGAAGAACATGGAGCGCAGGCGACGCTGCGTTTCGTCCGGTAGGCCGCCGCCAATTTCGGCGAGCCATCGCAGGATCGGATTGCGCGGCGCGCGATAAAGCGAGGTATCTGGCATCGTCGTCCGCACGAGGGGGAGGCAGAGAGCCATAGGTTACGGAAGGTCAGTTAAAGAACCTGTCGCACGCAATTGGTTTGGCCGGCATTTTCCGTAGCTGCCCATCGACACGCGAGGGGATCGCACGCCGGCGTACTCACCGCCCCGATGCTTGGCGGGCCATCAATTCCCCGCCAGCCGTTGCGCCCCGGCGCGGGCGGCTTATC
>NZ_LDQA01000183.1 GCF_001475935.1 Aureimonas ureilytica | reverse complement strand
GAGCCCATCAACGTGAGGTTCTCGATCGACTGGTCACCGGGGAGTTTGTAGCTGTACCAGCTCTGCGCCGTGTCGATGCCTTCGCCGGCCTTCTCGACGATGCGCGTCGTCGGGTTGACGATATAGGTGTCGTCGCCCGCCCCGCCGATGAGCGTCACGGAGGCGGCCTGGGCCGACAGCTGGTCGTTGCCCGCGCCGCCCTGAAGGCTGCCATTGGCGGTCTTGGCGCTGAGCCATGCGCCCGGCCCGCCGGACACCGCCAGGAGCTTTTCCGTGAGGGCCGAGGGGGCGATCACGACGGTCTGGGGAGCAGGGGTCTCGACAGGGGCAGCATCCTTCTGGACGGGGGAGGAGGTCGTGGCGCTGGGCTTGAAGGCGAAGTTCGCCTCCGTCAGGTCGCCCGAGTTCACGCCCTTGAGGAGAACGGCGTCGCCTTCCTCCAGCAGCACCAGCGTGTCGGCGCCGACCTGTACGATCCGCTCCTTCAACTGCGCGAAGCTTGCGAAACCCGTGTTCTCGATCAGCAGCTTGTCGGCCGAGGCACCCGATGCGGCGAAGTCGCGCACCACATCCTGGCCGCCGCCCTTCTGCATCACGAACGTGTCGCGCCCGCCGCCGTCGATCAGCACATCGTTGCCGCGCCCGGCGTCTAGGATAAGGTCGCCGCTGTTGCCGGCGAGCACATTGTCGAGATCGTTGCCCGTGCCAGACAGGTTGGCATTGCGGGCCTGGCCGGGCTTATCGATGGACGCCGTGTCGTCGAGCGCGAAGGATGAGGCCGAGGTCTTGATCGTGTCGGTGCCTTCGCGGGCCTTTTCGTTGATGCG
>NZ_LDQA01000182.1 GCF_001475935.1 Aureimonas ureilytica | reverse complement strand
GCCGATCACCGTGCCGATCAACTACACACGTTGACGGACGCAAGAGTTCAGAAATTCAATGGCCGCTTCCCGAAGGGAGCGGCGCTGTTTATCAAGCCATTCGCTTTGGGTTCACTTGAGATCGATCGCGCGCTTGGCCGTCAAATCCATTTTGACGAACTCGTCGTTGTAGGCAATCCAATGTCCCCCAGCGCCGTAGGATTCCGCGTCCATGCGCTCTACTTCGGCGTCTCGAAACTGGACCCAAAGCCGCTGAGCGGCGCGCAGAGTTTCGACCTGTCTTCTTTTGACGTCTTCGTCGTCGTCATCGCCAGATTGAATCTGCTCGAGCTTCTTTTGATAGTTCTCGTTCAGGACGGCATCCCAAGCCTGGAACTCACGCTCCGCGCACATCAAAGAATGGTCTGAAGAGCTTTCATCCGACGGCTCATCGATACAAGGCCTCATGATCACGCCGATGCAATCGTACTGATCGTCATGGGACTTTTCGTTTGCCGAACGTCCTTTCTTCTGGCGCCCTAGCGAATTCACACAGGCCTTTACGGCCTTGATGTCGGCCGAGACGTCCTCGCTCGAAGCTCTTTCATCCGTCTGGGCATGAGCAAAACCAACGGCATGGGTATGAGACAAGGTGAGACCGAGGGCATAAACCACAGCGCATAAACGAGTGGACTTCATCTCACGCCCCGACGAACCGCGCATCCGCCGTGTCCAGAAGCTTACGAATCTGCGTGACCTCCAGCGAGGCGTCGGGCTCGCAATTGGCGTAGGTGAGCTTTTCGCCGGCCTTGATCGCTTTCGTCCCCACGCCGCCCTCGGCCAGACCC
>NZ_LDQA01000181.1 GCF_001475935.1 Aureimonas ureilytica | reverse complement strand
GCCTGGCCTGCCTTCTCGCCCAACATCGGAACGGCGATCGCCCCCGGGCTCCCCGCCTCCCATGACGCGGATGGCGGTCGGTCAGCGTCATGGACGTCAGGACGCACAGGTGCGTTTCGATCCGTGGCGGCATCATCGAGCCGGCGTCCGATCGTCGGGCCGCGATCGCAGCCGCCCGATGTGTCGCCGACGAGGACGCTTGCGGGATTTCGCAACGCTTCGCCACGAAACCAACGCGAAGGCAGAAGCTTATGGATGAAAACCTGGTCGCGATTTGATCGCGCCTCAACCAACGGAGTGCCCCATGCGCCTGTCCCGTTCCATGAGTCTTGTCGTCGGTTCGCTGCTTCTCGCAACCTCATGGGCACAAGCCCAGGACGGACAGCCGGCACGCGTGCGCGGAACGATCGCGGCCGTCGAGGGCCAGACCCTGTCCGTGACCTCGCGTGAGGGGCCTGTGGTGAAGATCCAGATGGCACCGAATGTCGGCCTGCGCGGTATCAAGACGGCCGCAGCGAGTGACATCAAGCCGGGAGATTATGTCGGGGTCGCCTCCGCCCCCGCATCCGGCAGCCAGCCTGCGGGGGCGTTGGAAGTCCTGATCTTTCCTGCAGCGATGAAGGGCGCCAACGAGGGCAGCTTCCCGTGGGATCTGCAACCCAATTCCACGATGACCAATGCCACGGTTTCCAACGCGGTGGAGAACGTATCGGGCCGCCAGTTGACCCTGACCTATCCCACCGGCTCCAAGACGGTTTCGCTCCCGACCAACATACCCGTCGTAACCTTCGCCGATGCGAGCGCAGCCGATCTGAAGCCTGGCGCGCCGGTCTTCGTACCCGCCACGAAGGC
>NZ_LDQA01000180.1 GCF_001475935.1 Aureimonas ureilytica | reverse complement strand
CGATCGCCTCCCGCGCGCCGAGCGCCTGACGACCGATGGCGAGCCGCTGCGCTACGGCGCGCGGGAGGCGATCGGCTTGGCGGCCTGGAAGGCAGGCGATGTCGATACGGCGCGCAGCTTCTTCACCGAACTTCAGGAGGATTTCGGCACCCCTGCCGGGATCAAGCGCCGCGCCGGGCTGATGGTGGAACTGATCGAAGCCGAGCATGGCGCCAAGGACGCGCCGGCAGCAAACGCGCCGGCCAAGCCCGTTGCCGACGATGCCGAGGCGAGCGAGGCTCAGAGCCCGCCGCAGCCGAGCGACGCGCCGCCCGCCGCCGCCAAACCCAACCAGCCCCCGGCCTGAACCGAAACAGGAGCGAGAACACTCTCATGGTGACCATCGCCATTATCGGACGGCCGAATGTCGGCAAGTCCACGCTCTTCAACCGTCTGGTCGGCCGCAAGCTGGCGCTGGTGGACGATCGTCCCGGTGTCACGCGCGACCGGCGCGAGGGGGACGCGACGCTGCAGGACCTCGAATTCCGGGTCATCGATACCGCCGGTCTGGAGGAGGCGAGCGCCGAATCCTTGGAAGGGCGTATGCGCGCCCAGACCGAGCGCGCCATCGACGACGCCGACCTGTCGCTCTTCGTGGTGGACGCCAAGGCCGGTATGACGCCGCAGGACGAAGTCTTCGGCGAGCTTCTGCGCCGCCGCGACAAGCCGGTGATTCTGGTGGCCAACAAGTCCGAGGCGCGGGGTTCCGACGCCGGCTTCTATGACGCCTTCAGCCTTGGGCTGGGCGAGCCTTGCGCGATTTCGGCCGAGC
>NZ_LDQA01000018.1 GCF_001475935.1 Aureimonas ureilytica | reverse complement strand
GACGTTGTCACTAGCATGCTCACAAGGCTTTGTCAATCGGCTAAAAGCGGCGTAAATCCTTGACTTTTTCCCCAATATGAAACGTTATTTTGTTGCAAAAAAGGAAATGCAACATGGAAAAGGCGCTTAGCTCGGCCGCTTATGAGCGTCGCTTGCAACAGGAAATCGAATCTCTCAACGGTAGAATCTCGGAACTGACAGCCGAGAAGCGCGCCCTGGAGCGCCAGCTGATTAAGGCCCGCCAGGAAATGTCAGGCGTCCACGATGTGAACCGTAAGAACAGCGTGAACCGCGTCATGATTGAACGCCGTGTCGTGGACGCTTTGACGGCCAAGTCTCCCATGTCCAGCGAGGAACTGTACGCCCAAGCCAAAATGGTGACATTCGACTTGAAGGCCAGCACGTTTCGGACGCATCTGCACCGGCTAAAGCTCAAAGGGGTCATTGAAACAGCCCGTGTGCGAGGGAGATGGCAGTTACCAGTTCAAGGGAAGGCCAAGCCGTTGCCGGTCGGTAGCATCTTCGATTGACGCGGAACCATGGAACCTAAGAATCATGGCCTCATGGTTCTTAGGTTCCATGGCGGGTTAAAGCTTGCCAATCACCGGGAAATTCTGCCTTATCTCGCGTGGAAGCCCTGGTTGGTCCCTGCTCTGCATACCTCCGGGGCATGTTTGTTTTTCGGCTTCCCTTTTCCCAGATGGTCCGCGCGCGCTAAAGGTGGTTCAAGCGTCAGGCGCTTCTAACCCTTCACAAATATTGGGAACGTGTAGCTGATATTTTCTTTGTGATTATTGAAGCAATCCGGGGACTCGATGGAAGCAATTTCATCCATCAAAGCCATCTGCTTTATAATCAGGTCGCCAAAATCTAACTCAACGACTGCGCGTAAATTTGTAGCCTCGGAAATCTTATCAAGGGCACTTTTTAGAAGGGGCAGCTTCTGCTCTGGCGTTCCCGCGTTCCGCCATTGTTCGCCAACGTACATTTCTAAAATGTCGTTGATACTCTCTCCGTGCCTTACTGAATCCGTCATGCTGCATTAAGCGGGATGGCTGACTGATTGGCAAGCGTTACAGATTTGAACGACATGTGCAGTGGCCTTTCAGATTTGAAAAGCCTGCCTCGTCACTGGTAGCCTTTGCGGGTCTTCTCGCGCATCAGCTGGGCGAACCGCCGCTGGGCTTCGACCGGGCAGTTAAACACCTTCTCGATCACGCGGCCGGGGCTGCCGATACGGCCGTTTTCCCGGACCAGTACCCATTCCCCGAAAAGGTTGGGCTGAATGTCCAGGACATAGAACCGGCGCATGTTGCGGGATTCATCGACATGTTGGAGGCATATGCGCTCACTCATGGGTTAGGCCTCCTTGGCGGCTCTTGGGTTGGGAAAGTAGGTGTAAAGGGTCTGGCGGCTGACGCCGAGCCGCTTGGCGACCTGGGCAACCGGAATGCTCCGATCGGCCAGCAGGGCCTTTGCCACAGCCTGGTCTTCCTTGGAGAGGGCAAGTTGACGCCCGCCGAACCGGCCGCGCGCGGCAGCGGCCTTAATGCCCTCGATGGTGCGTTCACGGTTGAGGTCCAGAAAATACTCAGCCACGGTCCCAAGCATGTTGAACATCATGCGGCCGGTGGCCGTCTCGGTGTCGATGTTCTCGGTCAGGGACAGCACCTTGATATTGCGCTGTTGAAGGTCGTGGGCGGTCTCGATCATTTCGCGCAGTGAACGGCCGAGACGGTCCACCTTCCAAACCACCAGCTGGTCTTCGGGCCGCAGGTAGGCCAGGGCGTCCGCATAGGCGGGGCGCTTGGTGCCGGCGCGGCCGGATTTCTTTTCCTCGTAAATCTTGTGGCACCCGGCACGGTTCAGCGCGTCCCGTTGCAGGTCAAGGTTCTGGTCTTCGCGTGAGACGCGGGCGTAGCCGATCAACATGTCAAGATAGTCCCACAATAGGGTTTTCTTGACAATTGATTTATTGACATAGTTTCTTGACACATTCGGACCCGAAAAAGCCCCTCGCAAGGGGCTTCCGGTTACTGTCCAACAAACGGTCGTTTTTTTGACACAGCAAAAAGCCCCTCGTTGAGGGGCTTTCGCTGAATAGCCGCTTATATCAGGCCATGCCGTAGCTGTAGAATGTTCCGTACAAAGTCACATCGCTTTCAGCACCATACTTGTCGATAATTGTGACGTGGGCTTCTTCGGCGTAACCATAGGCACTGCCATCTGTGGGGATTGGTGGGCCGCTATAGCTCCATGTATATGTGCCATCAGAAGCAATGCTAAAACCGAGCGGATTATTGACAGGATCGGCCGAATACACCAGTTCGCTCGACAGGGTGTTGTCATCGTAGCCGTTTATCTGACCAGTCATTGCCTGGTTAATCTCGCTGCTCATGTAGGGATTACCGCTCATGTACGGCGATGAATTATACCTGACATTCTCGCTGAACATGAACCCGCCGCCAAGGTCTTGGAAGCTTCCAAGCATCTCAAGCTTGGTCACGCCCTGCAAGTATATCGTGTCGTGGGAACCCTCGATGCGCAGACCTGCTGCGGTATCTTCCAGTGCGGCAGCAAATCCTTGGAAGTCCGCGATGCCGCGTACAGCCGTAAGGTCTATGACGTCCTTGATAAAACCCCCTTGCCAAACCCATTCCATGGTGTCCGGATTCCAGTTCCATTGACCTTCGTAGGCCATGACTTGGAAGTCTTTCACAAAGTCCAGTTCTGGTGAGAACACGTTTGGGAGACCGTCAACCGGTACGCTGCTGAAGATAAATGTGTCAGCGCCGCCGCCGCCAGCGACAATATCTTCACCTGCTCCACCAATAATAATGTCATTACCACCGCCGCCGTCGATGCGATCGTCATGGATGCTTCCAGTAATTCTTTCCCAATTGTTGCTACCAATAATATAGGCCCCATCCATTGGTATGGAGCCGCTGAAATCATGATTGCCGAAACCATACTGGTCGGTAATGAATACGGTTGACGGGGATTCGTTCGGAGTGGCGGGAGTGTTTAGCTCCGTAAAAAATGCGGACTTATTGATGGTTTCGATTATTCTCACCTGCGTATCAATTGAATGCACGGTGAACAGATCGGAGGTTAAGCCAAAATCGCTTTTTAGGTAGATATTCTGCCCATACTCAGGGTTGCCCGAACCCAATCCCAAGCCGGAAACTAGGTCGAACTCAACGCCCCAATTCATCACGTCCCCATGCGCTTGATGGCTTGCAGGGGGATTGAATACGTAAGGGGATTCAAACCCATAGTATTTCGTTGTGCTGGGCAGCTGGCCAAAGGCGTTACTCTCAGCGATCTGATTAACAGCCGCCGCGCCCAAGCTGTGTCCGGTGAAAGAAACAGCTAGGTCAGTTGCTGGAGCTTCCGAAAACGTCTTAACAGCGTCAACTAGAGCAATGAAATTGAGCTTATAATCCGTCAGCCCTTGGCCAACTCGGACGTTCTGCATCCAGTCAGCATAGCCCATTTGGTAGTTGTCGGTTTGTGTGCCTGCAATTGCAACCGTAACTTCTGTTCCGTTAGTGAAGACACGGGCTTGAGCGCCCGTACCAAATGCGCCATGCCAAACGGTGCTGGCGTCATTGCTTCCATTTCCAAGGCCAAGTTGGCCCATGGTGACGGCTGTCCAACCAGCTGGAGGAACCATCCAGTCATAATAGGCCGCTTGTGCCATCTGAGCGAACTTAAGGGCGGTGGTAGCATCAGTGGTGGACTTGAAGACGGACATTTCAATCTTCCCCGATAAGGTGTTTGCGATACTTGTCTTTGAGACTATAAGTAAGAATGCAAGTTCACACTTTTGAAGGCAAATTGCTCGCAGCCGGTGTTAGGACCATTATGGTTCTGTTGATGATTGAATCACCGTTCCTAGGTGAGTTGATGCACAGGAACGTCACATTCACTAGTGAAAGCAATTTTAAGCTTTCAATTCTGTACCTAGGTTTTATCGCACCTGCGATGTTGTTCTTTGCCGTCTTCCCGCCGGTCAAAGAATACTTCACAAGCATGTTTAAGGTTCAGATAGACACGTTTGGGGCCATCATTCTGGCAGCTGTATATGCCTACATAATCCTCTTTTGCGCTGCGATGTGGTTCGGGCCGTTTAAGGAATTGTGGACGCTATGGAACCCTGTAGGACGTTTTTTCGGCGTGATGCACGTACTGCTGCCAGTCGCAATGCTCATAGAGTTTGCGACACGCTGGCTGAGAAAATACATTTACAGAAAGTCTAGATAGGAGCGCACTAATGCGTTAGCTGCGAAACAATCGCTTGCTTACGGATGAGATGGAGTTGCTGCGGTGTTTTCAGGCTTTATGTGCTGAACAAGGTGCTAGGACTCCCCAATCCTCACGCATACTTTACACGGTATAGGGGTGCGGAATCGCTGTCCATGGCGGTTGTGCAGGGCACACTTCACGAAACCGTGGGTTCCAGAACGGGCAGCTGTGATGGGTGGCCATGAATGAGTCACCTACCCTGGCCGCCGCAGCTTTGAGCCTATTCCGACATAGGGCGTGCTAGTTGATCTGCGTGTTGCTCACAGGCTCGTCGGGGTCGGTGTCGGCGTGGAAGTTTACGTAGGACAAAATCTCTTTCATTAGCCGCATTTCGTCCTCAACGGACTTTTTTTGAATGTAGCTCTCTTGGATTGAACCAAAACTTTGTATCGAAAGACGGATAAGCAAAGCTCTTTCTTGAGCCATTGTTTTACGCGTTGCCCATTCATCGCCATAGACGGCAAAAGCAAGTGAATCCAGTTCTTTCGATATAGCCATGAATTCATATTGCCCCAAGCATAGGGTTTATCCAAACAAACAAGCGCTCTAGCGGGCTGCCTAGACCCGCAGAAGCTCGCTAAAGTTGGTGCTGTAGCGGCTGGAAAGGTGTTCGCTGCGCAGCTTCCATTCCTGCTTGGTGGGGTCGTTTGCGGGAGGGGGCGGAATCCTACGCTAAGCGCAAAGCCTGTGCGATCTGTCCCAACCTCCTGTCCGAATGAGGGTCGTTCAACGGACGATTGTTCCGTCACATTTCGATGGGCCCGAAAGGCTCAGTTTAGCCGGAAGTCGGTTGTCTCATTTGAATGGTACTATATTTCTTGCGTTGAAGGGGCCTCTTACGTTACAGATTCTAAGATGATGAACATACTCATCGGTTACGCCCGCTGCTCAACCGACAAACAGGATCTCGCAGCGCAAATGGAAGCTCTGCAGAAACTCGGGGTTGCGGCTGATCGCATCTACACAGATTACGGTTTTACCGGCTCAAACCGAGCAAGGCCCGGTCTGAACCAAGCGCTGGCCGCCGCACGCAGTGGCGATACGTTTGTCGTGTCCAAGCTCGACCGGCTTGCACGTTCCGTCCCTGACGCACGCGAGATCGGGGATGACCTTGCCTCTCGGGGGGTGAGGTTGCAGATCGGCGCCAGCATTCATGATCCGTCCGATCCGATGGGTAGGCTGTTCTTTAATATCCTTGCGACTTTCGCCGAGTTCGAGGCCGACCTGATCCGGATGCGAACGCGCGAGGGCATGGCGCTCGCACGTTCCAGGGGAAAGCTACGCGGAAAGAAGCCGAAGCTCTCCGATCGCCAGCAAAAAGAGCTGCTCCGCATGTACGATACCGGCGAATACTCGGTCAGCGATCTTGCCGAGGTGTTTTCGATTTCCCGGCCGACGGTCTATCGGACCTTGGGCCGTCAAGCGGTATTGCTGAAAGCGGACCTGAAGTTAACCGCCGCCGTGGCTTAAACCGTCGCTCATACCAAGTGCAGAATTATCGCTCATCGCAAGTAGGCGACACGGCAAGCAACCTCGCCAAGTGACTACGAGCCATTAGTTGGGTGCCTAAACCAGTTTGACCTGTTCATCCGATGACAGATCAGGATCGTAAGCGTATTTCGGGCTCGCGTCGAGAAAGTCATGTGTGTGAACGACCACCTGCTCCGGCTGAATGAATGCGACAGCGTAGGCCGGTGGCTCGAGGCTGCACGGAATTTCGCTTTCTGCCGTGAAGTCCAGCCAGACCTGGTGATTCGTGCCACGCAGACAGGAGAACGGGATGCCCCGCCAGTTTCCTGCGATCGGTCGATGCACATGTCCGAAGAAGATGTGTCGCACCTCCCCATGACGGGAAAGAATTTCGCCGAGGGCCTCGGCATCTCGTAGCCTGATTGCGTCCATTGGCGCAAGGTGCAGGCTCAGCGGGGGATGATGCATGAACAGGAATGCTGGCCCCGGATTGGCACCGAGCGCGTCCTCGAGCCATGTCCGACGCGCGGCGCAGAGACGACCCGCATGAGTGCCCGGTTCATTCGTGTCGAGAAAAATCAGGTTTCCCGCGGCGGTCTGAATTCTTGATTGAACGAAGCCGGCATCATCGACCGGCGCCTGAGGGAAAATCCGACGGAAGGTCGCACGATCGTCGTGGTTGCCGATTAGCAGGCGGAAGGGCGCCTTAAGTTCTTGTAGGCGCATCCTCAACTCTACATAGGCGGCTTCCTCGCCGTTATGCGCGAGGTCTCCGGTGAACACCACAAGATCCGCATCCGCATGGTTCAGGTTGACGTTCGCGATGCAGGCTTCGAGACGCATCCACGGATCGAGGCCAAACACGCGTTCGCCGGGAGGTCCGAGATGCAGGTCGGTAATCTGAACGATCTTCATCAGTGTGAATTCCTTTCCTCTCAGCACAGCATGCATAGCCGGTAGCCGGTTCGAATAGCAGAACTGCGACATCACGATGAGAAAATTTTAATGCGAGACTCACAACAAATGAGACTTACACACATCTGTCATCTGACGCTGCTACTCCCCTGCCGTGCGCGAGCCGATCTGAAGCTCGCGACCGGAAGGAATTCGAATGACGTCTATAAGCCTCAAAGGTGTCTGTAAGCGTTTTCATTCATTCGAGGCGGTGCGTGACGTTTCGCTGGATATCGCCGGCGGCGAGTTCATCAGCCTGCTGGGTCCGTCCGGATGCGGAAAATCCACGCTCCTCCGCATGATCGCGGGCCTCGAGACCGCCACGGCGGGGGAGATCGGCATGGGAGGCAAGTCCATCCAGCATCTGCCCCCGAGCGAGCGCAATATCGCTATGGTCTTTCAGAACTACGCGCTCTATCCGCACAAGACCGTTCTCGAGAACGTCGCCTTCCCCCTGTTGATGCAGGAACCGATGATCATGCGCCTGCCCTGGCTGAGGCGTCTTGCTCCCGGCCGGCGCCTCGTCGACGACCAAATCGCCGCGCGTGTTGATCCAGTCTGTCGGATGCTTGGGATCGACCATTTGGCCCGACGCAAGCCGGCCGAGCTTTCAGGCGGACAGCGCCAGCGCGTCGCGCTGGCACGAGCCATGGTGCGTCAGCCCAAGCTATTTCTAATGGACGAGCCGCTGTCGAACCTCGACGCCAAGCTGCGCGCGACGACCCGGGCCGAGATCATCGACCTGCATCGCCGGCTCGGCGTCACGTTCCTCTACGTTACGCACGACCAGGGCGAGGCGATGACGATGTCCGACCGGATCGTGCTTATGAATGAAGGATGCCTTCAGCAGGTCGGCCCTCCGCTCGAACTCTACAACGACCCGGCCAACCTCTTCGTGGCCGAGTTCATTGGCCTGCCCAAGATCAATGTCCTCGACCTTCGCATCGAGGACAGGAATGCATTCCTCGGCGGGCAACCGATCCGCGACATGCCGGGCGAGCTCGATGGTGCGCCGGCACCGCGAAAGGGGGCTCTGCGTGTCGGGCTGCGAGCCGAGGCGCTACATCTGTGTCCGGTGGATCACCCACACGCGCTGCGTGGCCACATCCACATTGTCGAGCATCTCGGCAACGAAGCAATTCTGCATATGTCGCTGGGCGGGGAAGACATCTGCGTCCGGGTGCAGCCTGCACAGGCTGCGGGCCTCTCTCCCGGCCATGAGATCGCAGTGCGGCCTGATTGGAACAGCGCGTTGCTGTTCGATGCAGCCGGATCACGCCGGCGCGGCGAACGAATGAGGGCTGCGGCATGAGCGCGATCACCGAGCCAGGCTCAATCGCCGCCGATGCTTCTCGAACCGATCAAGGCTTCGAACGCACGCCTATAATCGCGAACCCCGCTTATCTAATCCCGGCGGTGGCGGTCCTTCTCGTCTTCTTCATCCTACCGACCTTCGCGACGATCGCGCTGTCTTTCACCGATTGGCGGCTCGGTGCGCGCTCGCTGTCCTTCGTCGGCCTCGACAATTACCGAACGCTTCTGGCTTCCAGCCATTTCGCCGGGACGCTTTGGAATACGCTGAAGCTGAACCTCTTCGTCATTCCCAGCTCGTTTTTTATGGCGCTGCTGCTGGCGCTTGCGATCCATTCGCAGGCGCGCCTCGCCTCGTTTTGGCAGACGGTCTACTTCCTCCCGGTTACTTCGACACTGATCGCCATGGCGATCGTCTGGCAGTGGGTGCTGCATCCGCAGGTCGGCATGGTCGCGTGGGCGCTGCGTCAGCTCGGTCTGGAGCCCATCAACTGGCTGAACGATCCCGATCTGGTTCTCTATACGATCGGCTTCATCTCCATGTGGCAGCTCGTCGGCTACTACATGGTCCTCTTCCTGGCGGGCCTGCTTGCCATTCCGCGCCACCTTTACGAGGCGGCGGAGATGGACGGCGCCCGCACCGGCCTCGATCGGTTCGTGCATGTCACCTGGCCCATGCTTGGACCGACGGCCTTGTTCGTCCTGATCATCACCATCATCAAGTCACTACAGATCTTCGACGTTGTGCGTGTCCTGACCGAGGGCGGACCCAATGGAGCGAGCGAGATCGTCCTGCATACGCTCTATCAGGAAGGCTTCATCTATTTCCGGACCGGAATCGCGGCGGCGATCGCAACGCTGTTCTTCCTCGTAATGCTCGCTCTCACCCTCTACCAGATGCGCGTCTTCGATCGGCGCGTCCATTACGGCTGAGGGGTGACGGCCATGCGCATAAAGAACCTCGTCATCAATCTGGCCCTCGGCGCCGGCGGCCTCGTGATGCTCTTGCCCTTCGCCTGGATGCTGAGCCTGTCGCTGAAGCCTGAGAACGAGATCTACACACCCGACATCGCCTTCCTGCCCCGGGAATGGGATTTCGCGAACTATGTCGAGGCCTGGACCGTCGGCTATGCCGGCACGTTCGTCATCAACGGCGTGATCGTCACGCTAGGCATCCTGGTCCTGCAATATCTAACGATCATACCCGCCGCCTACGTCCTTGCCCGCAAGAACTTCCGCATCCGCGGCCTCATCATGTCCACGGTCCTGGCGGTCCTGCTCATCCCGCCCCAAGTGACCGCGATCCCGGTCTACATGATGCTGGCCGAAGCCCGGCTTCTCGACACCTATGCAGCGCTGATCATCCCGTTCGCCAGCAGCGCATTCGGCATCTTCCTGCTGCGCCAGAGCTTCAGGACCGTTCCTCAGGAACTTATTGATGCCGCTCGCATGGACGGCGCGTCGGAAGCCTACACCCTGTGGTTCGTCGTCGTGCCGCAGGTGCTTCCCGCTCTTGCGGCCTTCGGCATCTTCTCAGTCGTCACCCATTGGAACGACTTCTTTTGGCCGCTGCTCGTCGTCACCTCGATTGAGCGCGCCACACCGCCGCTCGGCATCTCGATATTCGCCTCCAACGAAGGCGGCAATGAGGTTGGCCCCATGATGGCGACCGCCACCCTTGTCGTGATGCCACTCGTCATCGCCTTCCTGATCGCCCGCAGGCGCTTCGTGGAAGGCGTCACGCTTTCGGGCCTCAAAGGATGAGCCCGCATTTCATCGATGATATGGAGCACCAAGCATGATGCATTTGATCAGACTTCTCGCCGGCGCCGCGATCGGGCTCGGCGCTCTCGTTCCAGCCGCCATGGCGCAGGAGGTGGAGATCACCGTAGCGCACGCATACGGCGCCATCTTCCGGCCGATCCACGAGCAGATCATCGCCGAGTTTAACAAGGAGTTCCCGAACATCAAGGTGACGCTCGAAGCTCCGCAGCCCGACTACGAGCAACTTGTTCAGCGGACGCTTTCTGGCATCCCGCAGAGCAACGCCCCGACTTTAACGTTCCAGGGCGTCAACCAAATTCGCCAGTTTGTTGACGCGGGTCAGGCCCATGATCTCAGCGCCTTCGTCGCCGAGGATCCGCGATGGAAGGAAGGCGGCTACTACCCGACCATGATGGAGCTCGGTCGCTTCGATGAGAAGCAGATGGCAATTCCGTTCGCCATCTCTACGCCGATCATGTACTTCAACGCCGATCTCTTCGAAAAGGCTGGGCTCGACCCCTCCGCCCCGCCGACCACATGGCCCGAAGTCATCGAAGCCGCCAAGGCGATCGAGGCCGCCGTTCCGGGTACGACTGGTCTATTTTATGACTATCTCATCACCGGCAATTGGGACTTCCAGGTCCTCGTGTATTCAGAAGGCGGGTCGATGATGAACGAGGCCGAGACCGAGGTGACGTTCGATGAAGAGCCGGGCCTGCGGGCAGTCAGGCTTCTGCGCTCCTTCGTGGACGAGGGAGTGATGGAGAACTGGACCCGCGCGCAAGGCGAGCAATCCTTCATCGCCGGCCAGGTCGGGTTCTACTTCTCGTCAACGGCTTGGCTCGCCGGCGTTCAGGATAAAGCGAACTTCGACATCCGCACCGCCTTCTGGCCAGAAAGCTCGACCGGCGAGCGGCGCCTGCCTTCAGGCGGTAATGCCGCTATGATCATCACCGATGATCCGGAGGAGGCCAAGGCTGCCTACGAATACGCCATGTTCGCCGCAGGGCCGATCGGCACCGCAATCATGGTCCCTGGTTCAGGCTATATGCCCATGCACGAGGAGGGCACAAAACGGCTGGCGTCGTTCTACGAGGAGAACCCAAACTTCAAGATCTCCGTCGAACAAATCCCGTATATTTTCACGTGGTATGCATTTCCGGGGCAAAACACATTGAAGAGCATCGATGTGATCCGCGACAGCCTTCAGGCGATCGTTGCCGGGCAAGTTAGCCCGGAAGAGGGAATCAAGCAGGCGGCGCATGAAGTGGAAACGCTGGTCAGCGTGGATAAAAAGTAGCCTTATCTTCGCATTGTCCGTCGCAAGGGCAGCGGGATGCGTTCCGCTGCCCATATCTTTGCTATGACTCGCTGAGCCCGCTAACATCCGCTATGTCCAGATCAGAGCAACACCCCCCTCCCGTGACTCCTAAAATTGCCCAGAATGGCATGCTCGCCCGCATTCGGCATTCGCGGGACGATCTTCCTCCAACCGCCCGGCGGATCGCCTCCTATATCGAGGCTAACGCTGAGGACGTGATCCGCATGTCGATCACCGAACTCGCGGAGCAAACCGGCGCGAGCGAGGGCAGCGTTGTCGGCCTGTGCCGCCGCGTCGGCGCCGGAGGTTTTCAGGACCTGAAGATCCTGCTGGCGCGCGACCTCGTCGAGCCGGTTCGCTTCATCCAGGAAGACCTTGAGGAAACGGACGACTTCACGCGCGTCGGCGAGCGCATCTTCAGCGCACATGCCGCCTCGCTCGCCGAGACGCGCAAGCTCCTTTCGCCTGAAGCGCTGGAACGCGCCATCGCGATCTTGCAGAACGCCCGCCGCATCGAGGTCTATGGAATCGGTTCGTCGGCACCCATCGCTCAGGATCTCGGATACCGTTTGCTCCAGCTTGGGCTGGATGCCAGAGCAATCGTCGACTCACACGTCCAGGCCGTTACCGCAGCGATGGCATCCAGCGAGGTGGCCGCGATCACCGTTTCTCATTCCGGCAGCACAGTTGAAACGGTTCTAGCGACCCGTCTCGCACAGGAAGCTGGCGCTAAGACGATCGGCATCACGCGTCTCGGCAAATCGCCCCTCGCACGTCATTGCGACGTTGTTCTCCATACGGTCGCGAACGAGACCCGCTATCGGCCGGAGGCCATGTCGAGCCGTGTGGCGCAACTCGCCATCATCGACACTCTGGTGTCCTGCTGCGCGCTTGGAAATCCCGAGCATTCAGCCGAAAAGCTACAGCTCAGCGCACGCGTGCTCTCCGAGAAGCGCTTCTGACGTCGACGGTTCGCACCATAACGGGCACGAAAGCAGAGCCAATCGAGGCCGCAAGCGCTCCATCGGTGGCGGGATTATCACCCACGACCACCGAGCGTGCGGCCGAGCATCCGAGCGCATCAAGGGCAAGTTCAGCCAAGCGAACCGATGGCTTGCCGATGACCTCCACGTCCTGAGATCCTGCCGCGGCGAGAATGGCAGCAACGAGCGCGCCGGTCTCTGGCACGATGGTCCCGGACGAGCCAGGATGGTTGTTGTCGAGATTGGACGCGACAAGTCGCGCACCGTAGCGTACCTCATTGGCCGCATTTGTTAGCATGGGGTAGTCGAACGCTGCATCACGACCGATCGCCACGGTGTGAGCGTGCTTATCGACGAGGAGCACACCGCGCTCCAAAGCGCGGGCACGCATGACCGACGAGACGAGCGCCAAGGTCGGCGCTTGCCGTTCGGCGAGAGCCTCTATCATTGCCATTCCTGCCGTGAAGATACGCGATGCCGGAACTGAAAGGCCGCATTCGGCGAGGCGCTGCGCAATTGTTTCGGGCAGATCGCTGGAGTTGTTGGTGATTACGGCGAAGCGGTCCGCATAGCTTGCAAGCAGGCGGTCCGCGCCACAGACTGCATGCTCGCCGATGGTCAGCGTACCATCGAGATCTAAGAGCAAAGCGTCGGCTCCGGTCTCAACGACGGCCGCGACATCAATCGTGGGTCGGCAATTGGATGTCAGCCTCATGTGAAATTATCCCAAGCCTCTGATGAACAATGCACGGCTCTCGCGGAACGCCGTTTCCACGATCATTGATGCGCGGTATTTGCGATTCGCTCAAGTCAATACCCAATTAGAGTGAGAAATTTTCATTTCTGTGTCACGAAGCGGAGCTAGCGTGCCCCTAGCAAGGCAGTGGATCGTTGAACATCCAGCAAAGGGAGCAAGAAATGCAGCAGAGCTTGGACAGGATTCTCACCACCCACACCGGCAGTTTGCCACGACCAACTTGGCTTGCGGAGGCCCTGACACGGAAAGACCGCGGAGAAGAGCAAGCAGGCGACGAGAATTTGTCCGCGGATATTCGAGACGCCGTCATCGAAATCGTCCGGAAACAGGCAGAGGTCGGCATCGACATTGTAAGCGACGGTGAGACGAACAAGATCGGCTATGCGACCTACGTCAAAGACCGTCTAAGCGGATTTGACGGCAGCGGTTCAGGTATCGCAATCGCTGACCTGCACGATGTTCCGGAGTTCGCGGCGCATGCCCTGAAGGGCCTCGATGTAGCGATGCCTGCTTGTACTGGCCCGATCAGCTACAGGGGGGAAGACGCGGTCAACGAGGATATTAGCAATCTTAAAGCCGCCACGCAGAAAGTATCCGCTTCCGACGCTTTCATCAGTGCCGCGTCGCCCGGCGTCATCTCCATATTCCTGGAAAACCAGTTCTATCCCAGCGAAGACGCGTATATCGAAGCGCTCGCTGAAGGAATGCGCTCGGAACTTGAGGCCATTCACCAAGCCGGCTTTCTGCTTCAGATTGACTCCCCGGATCTCGCGATGGGACGGCATGTCGGCCATAAGGTGCTCGAAGTCGGGGAATTCCGGAAGCAGGTGGCCAAACGGGTTGAGATAATCAATCATGCCACCCGTAATATTCCCGCCGACCGGCTTCGGGTCCATCTTTGCTGGGGCAATTATGAAGGGCCGCATAATCACGACGTCCCCCTGACCGACATCGTCGATCTCATATTTGGCCTTCGCGCCCAGGCTCTTCTCTTCGAGGGAGCCAACCCACGCCACGCCCATGAATGGCGCGTGTTTGAAGAGGTGACCATTCCGCAAGACAAGGTGCTTGTGCCCGGTGTCATCGACACCTGCACCAATTATGTCGAACACCCTGAGCTTGTTGCTGAACGGATCGTCCGGTTCGCCAACATTGTCGGTCGCGAGCGTGTCATAGCCGGAACCGATTGTGGATTCGCCACTTTCGCGAACTTCCTGCCTGTCGATCCCAAAATCGCCTGGCTGAAACTCAAGGCACTTACCGATGGGGCGGCGCTCGCGACCAAAGAGCTTTGGTCTTGAAGCGTTTGGGCGCCCCTCGAGCAAAAATTTGACACGTGAGGCGGTGCATAGCGACCGACCCAACCGAGCTCCCAGGTGTTGGGCAGTGCGCTGTTGCTTTCACATGAGGCTGATTGACATCGGCCTCAGTGGGGAGCCCTGGATGCGCATCACACCTGCACATTATGCCCGGCCGTACGCAAGGCAGGGGCGGGTCCGTAGCCGGATGGCACCCATGTCGCTGACGGCAGGCGACGGCACTGTCGGCTGCTTGTTGCCACTACCCAACACAAGTTCGAACCAACACATTAGGAAAACTATGCCTTCTGACACTCTCCCCATCTCTTTGCCTATGGTTGACATCTCGCGTTTTCATGGTGACGCGGCTGAACGCGAAACTTTCATACTGTCGCTCCGCGAGATCCTGCACGACTACGGCTTCTTCTACCTCGTTGGACACGGCGTCAGCCAAGAGACCACCCAACGCATTCTCGAGGTCTCGAAAACATTCTTTGCCCTGCCCGAAAAGGATAAGCTTGCCATTGAGATGGTCAAAACACCCCGTTTCAGGGGCTATAACCGCGCTGGCTTCGAGCTGACCGGCGGCAAGCGGGACTGGCGGGAGCAGGTCGATTTCGACACTGAGGGCGAGCCAGTCGCGCTTTCAGAAAGCGACCCTCTGTGGAAACGCGTCATTGGTCCCAATCAATGGCCCGAAGCGTTGCCGGAATTGAAGAACGTGATTCTCGAGTATCAGGCGGAAGTAACGCACGTCGCCAAGGACGTGCTTGGCGCCATTGCGGTCGCGCTCGGTCAGAGCCCTGACGCTTTTGCTCCGATATTCGATCCACATCCCGCCCAACATCTCAAAATTCTTCGATATCCGGGCAAGGATCAAACCACCTCCGAGCAGGGCGTCGGCGCTCACAAGGACGGTGGCCTCGTCACCATCCTTCTGAACGACGAAGTTCCGGGCCTGAAAGTGAAAACGGAAGCTGGAGATTGGATCGATGCACCGCCGATCCCAGGGGCTTTCATCGTTAACACCGGTGAGCTGCTGGAGCTCGTGACAAATGGATTCGTGCGCGCAGATGTTCATGCCGTGACCCTTCCGCCAGAAGGGATGGAGCGCTACTCGGTCGTTTTCTTCCTCGGCGCTTACTATGGAGCAAAAATCCCCGTGTTTGATATGCCTGAGCACATCAGGCACGCCGAGCGTGGTGTCACGGTTGATCCGCTAAATCCGATCCTGAATGATGTCGGTGCAAATCATCTAAAAGCGCGCCTTCGTTCACACCCGCATGTTGCACGCGCACATTACAGCGACGTCAACGCCTGACTTTGTGACGAATAGCTAACCGACACAGCTTACCTGAGCGGCCGCGTAAAAACGGCCGGTCGGGTTTCGATGTCAGTAACGCACGGCTTTCGTCCTCATCTCGGACATTCTGTGATGTCGATGTCGGCTCCAGGGGCGGCCATTCACAAGCGATTGGTATGATTGCCCGAAATTAGCTTGTCCTTCTGACTCAAAGAGCTGGGGTATTGCATCTCTCCCCATGTCATTCATCGAATTTTGCTGAAGGGGCATGAATGCCGCGGCGCGTCACCCTAAGCGGTCGGCAGAAGGATGTGCTGTTGCGCCTGCCGACCTCGCAGACGGATTTGCTCAAACACTATACGCTGAGCGATGAAGATCTCGGGCATATCAGGCAACGTCGACGCGCTCACAACAGGTTCGGCTTTGCCCTGCAATTGTGCGTTCTGCGCTATCCCGGTCGGGTGCTAGGCCCGGGCGAACTGATACCGGCTGAGGTCGTCGAATTTATCGGAGCTCAACTCGGTCTGCATGCCGATGATCTGGTAGACTATGCCGCCCGCGAGGAGACGCGGCACGAGCACCTTGCCGAGTTGCGGGCAATCTATGGATACCGCACTTTCTCCGGAGGTGGTGCGCGTGAGTTGAAGGACTGGCTGTTCCAGGAAGCCGAACTGGCGGTGTCGAACGAGGACATTGGCCGTCGCTTTGTGGCTGAATGCCGACGCACCCGCACCGTCCTGCCCGCGACATCCACGATCGAGCGGCTCTGCGCCACGGCTCTGGTTGATGCCGAGCGGCAAATCGAGACGAGGATCGCCAGTCGCTTGTCGGTGCCGATCCGGGAACAGTTACTGGCATTGCTCGAGGAGACGGCTGACGATCGGGTGACCCGCTTCGTGTGGCTGCGGCAGTTTGAACCCGGCTCGAACTCTTCGTCGGCCAACCGGCTGCTCGACCGGCTCGAATATCTGCAACATGTCGATCTTCCCGAGGATCTGCTTGCCGGTGTTCCTGCCCATCGGGTGACCCGTCTGCGCAGGCAGGGCGAACGGTACTATGCTGACGGCATGCGCGATCTCCCGGAGGACAGGCGGCTTGCGATTCTGGCCGTCTGCGTATCGGAATGGCAGGCGATGCTTGCCGACGCCGTGGTCGAAACCCACGACCGGATCGTCGGCCGTCTCTACCGTGCTTCGGAGCGTATTTGCCAGGCAAAGGTCGCGGACGAAGCGAGCGCGGTGCGTGACACCCTGAAATCGTTCGCCGAAATCGGCGGGGCCCTGGTCGATGCGCAGGATGACGGCCAGCCGTTGGACGCCGTCATCGCAACCGGATCAGGGTGGGACGGCTTCAAAACCCTTGTCGCGATGGCTGCCAGGCTAACCGCCACCATGACTGACGATCCGCTCAATCATGTGCTCGACGGATATCATCGCTTCCGTCGATACGCTCCGCGTATGTTGCGCCTGCTCGATTTGCGGGCTGCGCCAGTCGCGCAGCCGCTTCTGGAAGCGGTGACGGCCCTGCGCGCCGGTTTGAACGACGCCGCACATACTGGCTTCCTGCGGCCGAGCTCGAAATGGCATCGCCATCTTCGGGCCCAGACGGCTGACGACACCCGCCTATGGGAGATCGCGGTGCTGTTCCATCTGCGCGATGCGTTCCGCTCCGGGGATGTCTGGCTTGCCAGGTCCCGGCGCTATGGCGATCTGAAACACGCACTCATTCCGGCACAAGCTGTTGCGGAAGGCGGCCGTCTCGCTGTGCTATTGCGGCCGGAGGAATGGCTGGCAGACCGGCAAGCTCGCCTCGACATGCGGTTGCGCGAGCTTGGCCGTGCCGCTCGCGCAGGCACGATTCCCGGCGGGTCAATCGAAAATGGCGTTCTGCATATCGATAAGCTCGAAGCCGCCGCGCCGACCGGCGCCGAAGATCTGGTGCTCGATCTCTACAAGCAGATACCGCCCACACGCATCACTGATCTCTTGTTGGAAGTGGATGCAGCGACCGGCTTCACCGAAGCGTTCACGCATCTGCGCACTGGAGCGCCCTGCGCCGACCGGATCGGCCTGATGAACGTCATTCTTGCCGAGGGGGTCAACCTTGGCCTGCGCAAAATGGCTGACGCGACAAACACCCACACGTTCTGGGAATTGATCCGCATTGCCAGGTGGCATGTCGAGGGCGAAGCCTATGATCGGGCGCTGGCCATGGTGGTCGAGGCGCAGACGGCGTTACCTATGGCCCGGTTCTGGGGCATGGGCACCTCAGCTTCGAGCGACGGTCAGTTCTTTGCCGCCACAGAGCAAGGTGAGGCCATGAATATGGTCAACGCGAAATACGGCAATACCCCGGGCCTGAAAGCCTATAGTCACGTCTCGGACCAATATGCGCCGTTCGCGACCCAGGTGATCCCTGCAACGGCAAGCGAAGCTCCCTATATCCTTGATGGCCTGCTAATGAACGATGCCGGTCGCCATATTCGGGAGCAGTTTGCCGACACGGGCGGCTTCACCGATCATGTCTTTGCTGCGTGCGCCATTCTCGGCTACCGCTTCGCCCCACGCATCCGCGATCTGCCGTCCAGGCGACTCTATGCCTTCAGTCCGTCGAACGCGCCGGCGCATTTGAGGCCGTTGATTGGTGGAAAGATCAACCAGGCCATGATCGAGCGCAACTGGCCCGACATCCTGCGGATCGCCGCCACAATTGCCGCCGGAAGCATCGCGCCAAGCCAGATCCTGCGGAAACTCGCCTCCTATCCTCGGCAGAACGAACTTGCGACAGCCCTGCGGGAAGTCGGCCGTGTCGAACGAACCCTGTTCATGATCGACTGGATTCTGGATGCCGAGTTGCAACGCCGCGCCCAGATCGGGCTCAACAAGGGCGAAGCCCATCATGCGCTGAAGCGGGCAATCAGCTTCCATCGCCGTGGCGAAATCCGCGACCGTTCCGCCGAAGGCCAGCATTACCGGATCGCCGGCATGAACCTGCTCGCCGCGATCATCATCTTCTGGAACACCATGAAGCTCGGCGAGGTCGTTGCCAACCACAAACGCGATGGAAAGCTGCTATCGCCCGATCTCTTGGCCCATGTCTCGCCGCTCGGATGGGAACACATCAATCTCACCGGAGAATATCGCTGGCCAAAGCCTTAGCGTAGGATTCCGCCCCCTCCCGCAAACGACCCCTTGGTGCCGGTGGCGGCAAAGTGGACGGCCCCCCGCCCAAACCGCTGGTTTAGCCCGTCCATGAGGCGCATAAGCTCGACCCGGCCGGGGTCGTCGGCCTGGTGAAAGAGGCTGTTTTGCAGGTTCTCGGCGCGGTGCAGGTCCAGGCACATCACGCCCGCTTTCTTGTAGCTGAAACCCGGCCGCCAGATGCACTTGAGGCCGTGCAGGGCGGCCCGAATAAGCTTGCCGGTGTCGGCGGTGGCTACGGGCAGCCGGACGGTCTGCGTGGCATAGTATTGGGCGTCCTGCTCCCGGAAACGGTTGGTGTTCACGAATACGGTTATTGAGGCCGTGACCAGGCCTTGGCGGCGCATCTTCTCGGCCGCGCGGCTCATGTAGGTAGCGACGGCTTCTTGCATCTCGTCGGCACTCTCGACCGGGCGGCCGAATGAGCGGGATGCCATGATGTTTTTCCGGTCGGGGGAATGTTCCTCCAAGGATAGGCAGGAAATGCCCCTCAATTCGTACAGGGTGCGTTCCAGGACCACGCCAAAGGCCGCGCGGATTTTTCGGGGGTCGGCGTCACGCAATTCCAGCGGTGTGGTGATGCCCATTTCAACCAGGCGCACGGCAATCCGGTTGGCGATGCCCCACACGTCCGTTAGCTCGATGCGGGCGAGGGCGGCGGTTTGCGCCGCTTCGTCGGCCAGCACCAGGACGCCACCACTCTCCGGGGTCTTCTTGGCGAGGCGGTTGGCGACCTTTGCCAGCGTCTTAGTAGGCGCTATGCCGACCGATACCGGAATGCCCGTCCATTGCAGCACGGTGGCCCGCATGACGCGGCTGTGCGCCTCCGGGTCGGCAAAGCCTGCGAGGTTTAAAAACGCCTCGTCGATGCTGTAAACTTCAAGCTCGGGCGTGAAGTTGGAGAGGGTCCGCATCACGCGGGCGCTCATGTCGCCATACAAGGGGTAGTTGCTCGATCTGACGATAACGCCCGCTTTCTTGAAGCGGTCGCGGTTCAGGTGCCAGGGCGCGCCCATGTCGATGCCGAGCGCTTTGGCCTCGTTCGATCGGGCGATGACGCACCCGTCATTGTTCGACAGGACCACCACCGGCTTGCCCCGGAGCTTGGGCTGAAACACCCGCTCGCATGAGGCGTAGAAGTTGTTGCAATCGACTAGGGCGAACAGCGTTTGCGTGCTGCCAGCCCTTGGAGTGCCCCCGGCAAGCGGGGGGCCTAATTCGACAATGGGCTGGGGCACGGTCAGAACTTGCGGACGGTGCCGGAAACCACGCCCCAAACCTCAAATTCCTGCCCTTCGGCCAGGGTGATGTTCGGAAAAGCCGGGTTTTCCGCCTTGAGCGTGACCACGCCTGCACGGATTAGATACCGCTTGATGGTAAATTCACCGTCCAGGCACGCGAGCACAACGCAGCCATGAACCGGGCCGCGCGATCGATCGATGACGGCAATATCGCCGGGAAAAATCCCGGCCCCGGTCATGCTCTCCCCCGACACGCGCACGGCAAAGGTGGCGGCTGGGTTGGAAATCATCAGTTCGTTGAAGTCCAGCGGTCCTTCCATGTAGTCGTCGGCCGGGGATGGGAAGCCACAGGCCGCCGACGCGCTCATGAGCGGCACGGTTTGGGCTATGCGGGCTTCCACGTCCAAAAAGGCGTTCACGTCGCCCGCGCGGAAACCGCGCTCGTTCATGCGGCGGGCGATCTGGGCGATCGGCACGGGAAGGCGCACAACGCGAGTGGCGGCGCTTTTGGGCCTGCCAGCTTTTGAGCGGGGGCCGCCCCGGCGTTCAATCGTGTCCAAGGCCGTACCCTCCGTTTTGATTTCTGTTACAGAAATTGCACGGGTTCAGGATTCGTTCCAGAGGCACGGCCAAGGTTCTGCCCACAGGTGAGGCAGTTTTGCACAGGGGCACCAGTGGAAGGCGAGGGGCAGCGTAGCTGCCTCTCTGCCTGACCGGCGAGGGCCGGGGGTAGCAAGGGCAAGGGGGGTGG
>NZ_LDQA01000179.1 GCF_001475935.1 Aureimonas ureilytica | reverse complement strand
GTTGTAGGTCTCTCGGATAACCCCCACCGGGTTCGGTTGTCCGTGTTGATCTTTCTGCTGAACCAGCTCTTCCTGACGACCCAGTTCTCCCTGATTGCTCAGATCTTCCTGATTGGTTAGCAGTTGTTCGCTGGCTTCTGAGTCCCCATCGGGGACTATGGGGGGATGGATTTCTTTTCGTGATTAGCCCTGACCGTCAGCTGGATTTTTGTTGCAGTCCTGCAAATAGCTTCGGCGAATTCAACTCTGATTCGCAACGCTTTTGAGGACCTCCTCGGAGAAGACTTCGAGGGGCGTTTTGAATCCAAGTATCTTGCGCGGACGATTGTAGAGCCGCTGCTCTATCCATCGCAGGTGCGCATCGGTGATGGTGCTAAAATCGGTCTGTCGTGGCAAGTATTGGCGTGTCAATCCGTTGGCATTTTCGTTGCTGCCGCGCTGCCATGGGCAGTACGGATCTGCGAAATAGAAATCGCTCTGCAAGCAGGCGGCAATGAGCCGATGATCGGCGAACTCCTTGCCGTTGTCGGCGGTGAGCGTGTGAACTGTATGGCGCAGGCCGCCCAGTCGCTGGACAATGGCGTTGCGCACGTTCTCGGCGGTGCCGTCGGGGGAGTAAGCCAGCAGATGCAGCCGGCTGGTGCGTTTGGTCATGCTGACCACCGCACCCTTTCCGTGCGAGGCCCTGATGGTATCCAGCTCCCAGTCGCCGATGCGGCTGCGCTGCTCAACCACACTGGGGCGCTGTGTCCAGC
>NZ_LDQA01000178.1 GCF_001475935.1 Aureimonas ureilytica | reverse complement strand
ATCTTGCTCTTGGCCTTGCGCAGGTTGAAGAACAGCTTCTTCTGGTTCGCGGTGGTGCCCATCTTCACGAGCGACCAGGAACGCAGAATGTACTCTTGTATTGACGCCTTGATCCACCACATGTCGTAAGTGGCGAGACGGAAGCCCTTCTCGGGTTCGAATCTCTTCACCGCCTGCATCAGGCCGACATTGCCTTCCGAGACGACCTCGGAGATCGGCAAGCCGTAGCCGCGATAGCCCATGGCAGTCTTTGCCACGAGCCTGAGGTGGCTGGTGAGAAGCTTAATGCGCTGCGTCGCTGTCGTCATGCTCACGCCAACGCTTGGCGAGCATGTACTCCTCCTGCGGTTCCAGCATCGGGAACTTGCGGATCTCAGCGAGGTAGCGTGCAAGTCCGGATTCTCCGTTGATAACCGGTAGTGTAGCTGTACGGGCCATTGAGCGCCCTCCAGTTGGTTCAGGCCCCCGATAGCGGCGGGCCAGGCAAAGCGGTCGCTTGGTTAAAGCCAACCGGTTTGCGACGTTCCACGCGTCGACCATTCGACGCAGGCGCAACATACACCATTTTCAGCCC
>NZ_LDQA01000177.1 GCF_001475935.1 Aureimonas ureilytica | reverse complement strand
TCTGGGCGGCCCTCGGGCAGGACAGCGAGGCCGAGGCGATCCGGCGGGGACTGGCGCGCGAAGGCCTAGGCGATCGCTTCCTGACCGCCCTGCCCCTGCCGAGCGACCGATCCAGCATCCTCATCGACGCGTCCGGCGAGAACCAGATCGTCAGCGCTGTCGCCTGCGCGATATTCGCCCAGCCGACGCTGAGCGGATCATAGGCTCTGGCGCAGGCGGGCGATAGTCTGGTGCTGCAAGGCAATCTCGGGATGGACGTGACGCGCGTTATGTTGGACGCCGCGCGGTCCGCCTCCTGTCGGACGGTACTCAATGCCAGCCCTCTAGCGGATGGGTGCTCGATGCCGCTCGGGGCCGATGTCGTCATCGTCAATCGGGGCGAGGCCGCGATGCTGACGGGCGAACGCGATCCCACTGAAGCGGCGCGAGCGTTGATCGCGCATGGCGCGGGCTCGGCG
>NZ_LDQA01000176.1 GCF_001475935.1 Aureimonas ureilytica | reverse complement strand
GTCTCGTGGGCTCGGTGCAGCTGCGAGCCGACGCCGCCGCGGCCGCCCGCCGGATGATCGAGGCCGCGGCTCGGGACGGGGTGAGCCTGAGCCCCATCTCCGGCTACCGCTCCCACCAGACCCAGGAGGCCACCTACCGGCAGTGGGTGAGCACCTACGGGCAGGAGCGGGCCGACGTCGCCTCCGCCCGGCCCGGGTACTCGGAGCACCAGACGGGGCTGGCCGTGGACTTCGGCGGGTCCGGGGCGTGCGATCTGCAGCCGTGCTTCCGGGACACCCCGGCGGCGCACTGGCTCGCCGAGCACGGCGCAGAGTACGGGTTCATCCTGCGTTTTCCCTGGCAGCAGCAGGACACCACCGGGTACTGGTACGAGTCCTGGCACCTGCGCTGGATCGGGCAGGAGCAGGCCCAGCGGTACCGGGATTCCGGGGTCCACAGCTACGAGGAGTTCGTGGGGGCGGGGCCGGCCCCGAGCTACCGGGACTGATCCGGACGGTGCCCGCGGTGCGCCAACGGTGCCGACCAT
The DNA here is from genome assembly GCF_001475935.1 of Aureimonas ureilytica. Classification (GTDB taxonomy): domain Bacteria; phylum Pseudomonadota; class Alphaproteobacteria; order Rhizobiales; family Rhizobiaceae; genus Aureimonas; species Aureimonas ureilytica_A. The sequence goes on along the minus strand of NZ_LDQA01000176.1, from coordinate 11 downwards.
CACGGTGAATA
>NZ_LDQA01000175.1 GCF_001475935.1 Aureimonas ureilytica | reverse complement strand
GGGTTGCTACTGCCTGGAGGGCGCAAGAGCGTGGAGCCCATGGCCGCGCGGGTGCACCCGCAGAACGTGCGCTCAGCCCATCAATCGATGCACCATCTGGTGGCCGATGCCGACTGGAGCGATCAAGCGCTGCTGGCGGCGGTGGCGGCACAGGTGCTGCCGCCCCTGAGCAGGAAGAGCGCAGCGTGTCACTGGATCGTGGACGACACGGGATTTTCAAAGAAGGGGGTGCATTCGGTCGGTGTTGCACGCGAGTACTGTGGGCGCCTTGGCCAGACGGACAATTGCCAGGTTGCCGTGAGTTTGTCGATCGCCAACGAACACGGCAGCCTGCCAGTGGGCTATCGGCTGTATCTTCCCGAGCAGTGGGCTCAGGACACTGTGCGGCGCAAGAAGGCAGGCGTTCCGGATCAGGTCGTGTTTCAGACCAAGACAGCGCTGGCCATGGATCAGATCGACAGCGCGCTGGCGACAGGGATGGCGGCAGGCGTCGTGCTAGCCGATGCGGCCTACGGCACCGAGACCCACTGGCGAGACCAGCTCAGCGAACGCGGCCTGCTGTACATGGTTGGCGTCCGCAGCAACACGAAGGTCTGGTGGGGATCGCACCAACCTGCGCCCATGCCGCCAGCCAGCCCTAAGGGCTGTCGGCCCCGCACACGACCGATGCGCGATAGCGCACATGTGCCGATCTCGGTACATGAAGTCGCGCAGCGCTTGTCCGCAAGGACGTATCGGCAGGTCAGCTGGCGCCAGGGCAGCGACGCAACGCTCAGTTCGCGGTTCGCGGCGGTGCGGGTTCGTGCCGCACACAATCGCCAGGCACATGACGAGCAGTGGCTGCTGATCGAGTGGCCGCCGGGAGAGTTCGAGCCCCGCCACTACTGGTTCTCGACGCGACCAAAGCAAACGCCGGTCAAGACACTGGTTGCCACGGCACAAGGCCGATGGCGGATTGAACGCGATTATCAGGAGCTGAAGTCGGAGTTGGGCCTGCATCACTATGAAGGGCGCAACTGGCGTGGTTTTCACCATCACGCCAGTCTGTGC
>NZ_LDQA01000174.1 GCF_001475935.1 Aureimonas ureilytica | reverse complement strand
GCTCGGCCGGATGACGCTCTCCCACCGCTGTCCGCAGAATACGATCTGCTCCGGAGGATCCGGGGGCTGACGCATGTGGATGACCCGGAGCGGATCCGCGCCTACAGACGCCTGCTGGACCCCGCTCTGGATCCCCGGGTGCGGGCGGAGGATCCCTTCGCGCCGATGCTGTACTTCTCCTTCTGGCCTCAGGGCGCCCCGGAGGGCATGACTGAGGCGCTGCAGCGGCTGGCGAGATCCGTCCACGTGAGGCGTGAGCTGCTCCAGCTGCTGGACGTGTGCGAGACCGAGACGCGCGCGCTGCCGGAGAGGCTCAACGGGCCGCTGGAGAGCAGTCCGCTGCGCAGCCATGCCCGATATTCGAGGGATGAGCTCGCCGCCGCGCTGGGATTGGGCACGCGGACGAAGGGGACCCCGGGGTCACTGGTCTCCGGAGTCCGATGGTTTCCCGAGGCGCGGGTGGACCTGCTGCTGGTGACCCTGCGCAAATCGGAGGCGCAGTTCTCCCCGCGCACCCTCTATAGGGACTATGCGGTGGATGAGTCGCTGTGCCACTGGGAGTCCCAGAGCTCCACCGCCGCGGGCAGTCCCACCGGACTCAGGTATCGGACGCATGAGCAGAGAGGGTCCCAGGTGCTGCTGTGCGTGCGGGAGGCCACCGCCGGGGATATCGGC
>NZ_LDQA01000173.1 GCF_001475935.1 Aureimonas ureilytica | reverse complement strand
AGGATTTCGTTGACCGCATCGATGCCCGAGGAGCCGTCGGCCAGCTGGATGTCGGCCAAAACCATTCCCGGCTTCTGCTGTTCGAACAGAGCGATGGCTTCCTTGTGCGTGCGGGCGATGCCGGTCACGCCATGGCCGAGGCTCTCGACCATCTGCTCAATATCCATCGCGATCAGAGGCTCGTCCTCGATGATCATAATGTTGGTCGATACCTGACGCCCGATATCGGAACTCGCCTGATCGATCAGCTCGGAGAAATCGCCATCGCCGACGCCGAGAATTGTGGCGGCCTCTTCCGTTGTGAAGCCTTCGACAGCCACCAGAAGGAAAGCCTGACGCGGCAAGGGCGAGATGCCACGGAGATTGCGGGAGGCCTTCTCTTCCCAGGCCGAAACGGGCGCATCCTCCCGAACGTTCACTTCCAGCGACTGCCAGAGCGAGGAGAAGAGCTTGTAGAGAGAAATGCGGGGGCTTTCCTGCGTGTCGAACAGGCTGGGTTCGGCGATCAACGCCTCCAGAACGGCGGCCACATAGGCATCGCCCTGTCTCTTATCAACATCTGAAGGTGCCGACGATC
>NZ_LDQA01000172.1 GCF_001475935.1 Aureimonas ureilytica | reverse complement strand
CCCCCCCGGCATGCGTCGAATCAGCGGACATATTCTCGTTCGGCCGCGAGCCCTCGCCCGCATTCGAGGCTTCACTTGGTCAAAGCGGACGGCACTGCGCATGATCTGTCGCCAGTTCGCCCTCGCGTTGCTAAGGACAGCGCGTTCCTGCTCGCGTCCCGGATGCCCCGATGAGTCTCGTCCTGTCGATCGTCGCGCCGATCTTCATACTGATCGCCCTCGGCGCGCTGGTCGCCAAGCTGAAGCTTCTGCCCGACACGACAGGCGAGGTGCTGACGCAGTTCGTGTTTCTGGTCGCCGTGCCGGCGCTGATGTTTCGCACGCTCGCCACCGCCGAGTTCGGGCAGGCCAATCCGCTCTTGCTTTGGGCGAGTTACTTCGCCGGCGTTCTCGTGAGCTTCGGCTTGGGCATGGTGATCGCGCGCAAGCTCGCGGGCGTCGATCGGCGCGGCGCGGTGATCGGGGGTGTCTCGGCCTCCTTCTCCAACCTCATCTTCGTCGGCATTCCCGTGGCCGAGCGGGCCTTCGGGCGTGAAGGTCTCGACGTGCTCGCCCTCATCATCTCCATCCATCTGCCGGTCATGATGACGGCCTCCACCCTGTTGCTGGAGCGGGCGGCCGTGGCCGACGCACGGGCCGGACTGACGAAAGGGCCGGTGCCCGCCCCCTCCGCGCGGCGCACGCTGGCCCAGGTCGGGCGCAACCTGTCACGCAACGCGTTGGTCTATGGCCTCGCGCTCGGGGCGCTCTGGCGGCTGACCGACCTGCCGCTGACCGGCCC
>NZ_LDQA01000171.1 GCF_001475935.1 Aureimonas ureilytica | reverse complement strand
GTTCGAGCGGGACCGCGACCGCTTCGAAGGCCGCCGCGACCGCGAGCGCTTCGAGGACGGCCCCCCGCCTCCCCCGCCGCCGCGCCATTGGGAAGAGCGCCGGGGTTGGGACGAAGATTATTGATGCAACCAAGAGAGCGGCGCCGCAAGGCGCCGTTTTTTCTGTTCAGTGGACGGCCACCGTGGCCGCACCCGCGCCGACCATGAGCCCGCCGGCGGTTCGGTTGACGCGGCGCACCACGCGCGGCGAACGAAGGAGGCGCCGCGCCCGGCTGGCCAGCAGGACATGGCCGCCGATCACCAGCGCCTCCACCAGAAGAATGACCAGCGCGAGCTGCCCCGCCTCGGCCCCTGTCAGGTTCGGGCCGACCACGTTGGGCAGGAGCGCGATATAGAAGAGCGGCATTTTCGGATTGCCGAGATTCAGCGTCAGGCCGGTGAGATAATCCCGCAGAACACCGCGCCGGGGCGCGCGAGCTGAGACATCGGGAACGACGGCTGGCGAGCGCCAGAGCCGAATGCCCATCCAGACCAGCCAAGCCGCGCCGGCATAGCGCAGCACGGTCATCGCGCCCGCCATTTCGCCCGCCAGCACCGACAGGCCCATCGCCGCCAGAAACAGGAACACGAGAATGCCGCTCACCGTGCCCGCGCCATAAGCGAGGCCCGAAAGCGCGCCCTGATGCAGCGTCCGGGCGACGATCGCCAAAGTGATCGGCACAGGGCTCGCAG
>NZ_LDQA01000170.1 GCF_001475935.1 Aureimonas ureilytica | reverse complement strand
AGATCGACCGCAGCTTCGTCGCCGCGTCCGGCGAGGATGCCGGGGAGGATGTGGGCTCCGCGGCCATCGTGCGCGCAGTTCTGTCCATGGCGCGAGAGCTCGGCATCGACACGACGGCCGAGGGCATCGAGGACGAAACGCAGCTCCAGCGCCTGACCGAGCTTGGCTGCGGCACCGCGCAGGGCTTTCTCCTCGGCCGGCCCCTGGACGAGCGGGCCGTCGAGGCGCTCCTGCGCGAGCATGTCGAGGCGACAGCGCCCCTGCCGATCGCCGTCTGACCCGCCGCCATATGACCTGCCGACGAACGCGCCTTTCGTCGGGCGTTCTCTTGCGCGGCGCTCATGGCGTGCGGCCCGAGGCCGCTTTCACCGACAAGGCTTCGCGATCTGAATTGCCCGCACGACCCGAGGCGAAGCCTGTCCGCCGGCATCGGACGGGCTGACAGCGACACCGCCGCGAGGCACCGGCCACCGGCCCGACAGCCCATCGCGGCGCCGCGCAGGTAGCGCCTGGTCCGTGAGCGCCGGATCGTCTTTCGCGTCCAGGCCATTCCCCCTCGCCAGAACACGGAGCCGGACGCTGCGACGTCCTGTGCGCTGATCCGCTTCCAAGGCCCCGCCCAAATGGCTCGCCGGCCCGGGACGGCGCAAGCAACGGCGGCTTTGCCCCTCGCATCGCCCCAAGC
>NZ_LDQA01000017.1 GCF_001475935.1 Aureimonas ureilytica | reverse complement strand
GCCCTCTCGTCCCCGCGCGCCCCGGAGCTTCGCATCGATGGTTCATGATCGTACCAAGCTTCTGAAACGGCAGGTGCTTTTCTGGGGGCTCTCGGCTCTCGTGCTGGGTATCTGCCTGTGGCTCTTTCGGGGCATTCTTCTGCCCTTCGTCCTCGGAATGGTCATGGCCTATTTCCTGGACCCGATCGCCGATCGGTTGGAGCGCTGGGGCTTGTCGCGCTTGGCCGCCAGTCTTCTGATCCTCGTGGCCTTCGTGATCCTGATCGCGCTCGTGATCCTGATCGTGGTGCCGGTCATCAGTTCGCAGGTCGCGAGCTTCGCCGATCGCCTGCCGCAATATCTCGGACGGCTTCAGGAACTGGCGCTTGAGCTGCGCACCGGCTCTCTGTCACGCTTCTTCAATGGCGACGATCAGACCCTTCGCCAGGATTTCCAGACGCTGGTCCGCCAGCTTTCGGGCTACACGACGGCGCTCGTCGCCTCGCTCTGGTCGTCCAGTCTCGCGGTCGTCAACTTCGTCTCGCTTTTCGTCGTGACGCCTGTCGTCGCCTTCTATCTGTTGCTCGACTGGGACCGGATGATCTCCAAGATCGACGGTCTGGTGCCGCGCCAGCATGTGGCGACCGTGCGCCGTCTGGCGCGCGAGATCGACCGCGCCGTTGCCGGCTTCGTGCGCGGGCAGGGCAGCGTCTGCCTCATCCTCGGCACGTATTATGCCGTGGGCCTGACGCTGGTCGGGCTGAACTTCGGGCTCCTGATCGGCTTCTTTGCCGGCATCATTTCCTTCGTGCCCTATGTCGGTTCGGCTATCGGTCTGATCGTGGCGATTGGCGTCGCGCTCGTTCAGTTCGCGCCGGACTGGATTTGGGTCGCGGCCACGGCGGGCGTTTTCTTCACCGGTCAGTTCGTGGAGGGCAACATCCTCCAGCCCAAGCTGGTGGGTGCCTCGGTCGGGCTGCATCCGGTCTGGCTGATGTTCGCGCTTTTCGCCTTCGGCGCGATCTTCGGTTTCGTCGGGCTGCTCATGGCTGTGCCGGCCGCCGCCGCCGTGGGCGTGCTCGTGCGCTTCGCGATCCATAAATATCTCGAGAGCGAAATGTATTTTGGGCGTACGATCGAGATGTCCTCGCCACGGGAGATCGAAAGCGGCGGCCTCGATCTCGCCCTGAAGAACCAGTTCGATCCGAAAACGGGAAAGTCCGGTTGATCGTGCGTCAGCCTTCACAGATTCCATTCGACCTCGCGCCCACGCCCTCGCTCGCGCGGGACGACCTGATCGTCGGCGAGGGAAACGCCCTGGCTGTCGAGGCGATCGATCAATGGCCGCATTGGTCTCATCCGGTGCTGCTCGTGGTCGGCCCCATCGGCTCGGGCAAGACGCATCTGGCGACCGCATGGGCCGAAGCGTCCGGCGCAAGCGTGCTTCGGGCGGGCGAGCCGGCGTCGGACCTCATCAGCCAGGCGCCTTTGGCGGTTCTGGCCGAAGATATCGACCGGGCGGGTTTCGAGGCGGAGGAGCTGTTCGCGCTTCTGAACGCCGCGCGCCTTGGCGGCGGTACCGTTCTGTTGACGTCGCGCAAGCCGGTTTCGGCCATGCCCTTCGCGCTACCCGATCTCTTGTCGCGCCTACGCGCGGCCACGGTGACGGACCTGAGCGCGCCTGATGAGGCGCTTCTTTCGGGCGTCTTGATGAAACTTGCGGCCGATCGACAGGTCGAGTTCGATCCTCGCCTGATCGACTACGCTGTCGCGCGCATGGAGCGCTCGATGGAGGCGGCGGCCGAGCTGATCCGGAGGCTGGACATGGAAGCGCTGGCGTCGAAGGAGCGGATCACGAAAACGCTGCTGCAACGCATACTCGCGGAAATGGACGTGGAAAGAAGTCGCGCGTCATGAAACAGTCGTGCGCCGCCCCTAGGGCAATCTCCGACACCTCTTTTTGACGACGGCTGACATGAGCGATTCGACCATCTCCGACAAGACCAAGGGCCGGAGCACGGTTCGCTCGCCGCGCCGCCGGAGCCCGGCGGGTGGCGATGCTATTCAGCGCGCAGACCCCGTAGATTCCGACCTCACGGTTGCCGACGACAATATGGTCGATGGCGGCTTCGACGACGAGCCCATGCCCGATCAGCCCCTGATGGAGGCGATCGGCATTGTTCCGGTCACGCAACCGGAGGCGCCGTCCGTTCAGAGCGAATTGCCGGCCGACCGCTATGTGAACCGGGAAGTTTCCTGGCTCCAGTTCAACCGCCGTGTTCTGGAAGAGGCGCAGAATCCCGCCCATCCGCTTCTGGAGCGTGTGCGCTTCCTGTCGATCTCGGCCGGCAATCTGGACGAATTCTTCATGGTGCGCGTTGCCGGCTTGGCCGGGCAGGTGCGCGAGAAGGTGGAGGTGCGCAGTGTCGACGGGCTTCTGCCGCAGGAGCAGCTCGACCGGATTCTCGCCGAGGTTACGGCCCTTCAGGAAGAACAGCAGGCGTCTCTGGCCTCGCTGGTCAAGGATATGAAGGCCGAGCGCATCGCGATCGTGGGCGCCGGCGATCTCAAGCGCGATGATCGCGCTTGGCTGGAGCGCCATTTCAACGAGTCGATCTTCCCGGTTCTGACGCCGCTGTCGGTGGACCCGGCGCATCCGTTCCCCTTCATTCCCAATCTCGGTTTCACCATGGCCCTGTCCATGGTGCGCGAGCGCGATTCGCAGGGGATGAACGCGCTTCTGCGTCTGCCCGTCGCGCTCCAGCGCTTTGTCGAGATGCCGCCGACCGAGGCGGGCGAAGCGCGCTTCGTGCCGCTGGAAAGCGTCGTTGCGACCTTCATCTCCAAACTTTTCCCCGGCTACCGGGTGAAGGGGCAGGGCACGTTCCGTATCATCCGAGACTCGGACATCGAAGTCGAGGAAGAAGCAGAAGACCTCGTGCGCCTGTTCGAGACGGCGCTCAAGCGCCGTCGGCGCGGCTCGGTTATCCGCATCGAGTTCGACCATGTGATGCCCGAAAGCCTGCGCAATTTCGTGGCCGGCGAACTCGGCGTCGCGGAAAATCGCATCTCGGTGATGGACGGGCTGCTGGCGCTCGACTCGGTGTCGCAGATCGTCAAGCTGCCGCGCGACGATCTGAAATTCGATCCCTATATCCCGCGCTTTCCCGAGCGCATCCGGGAGCATAATGGCGACTGCTTCGCGGCCATCCGCGAGAAGGACATCGTCATCCACCACCCCTATGAGAGCTTCGACGTGGTGGTGCAGTTCCTGCGCCAAGCTGCGCGCGACCCCGACGTGGTGGCGATCAAGCAGACGCTCTACCGCACCTCGAACGACTCGCCGATCGTGCGCGCCCTGATCGACGCGGCAGAGTCGGGCAAGTCGGTGACGGCGCTGGTGGAGCTCAAGGCACGCTTCGACGAGGAAGCCAACATCCGCTGGGCGCGCGATCTGGAGCGCGCGGGCGTTCAGGTCGTTTTCGGCTTCATCGAGAAGAAGACCCACTCCAAACTTTCGCTCGTGGTGCGTCGCGAGGAGGGCAAGCTGACCTCCTTCGTCCATGTGGGGACGGGCAACTACCACCCGATCACGGCGAAGATCTATACCGATCTCAGCTATTTCACGACCGATTCCGACATCGCCTATGATGTCGCGCATATCTTCAATTACATCACCGGCTATGCCGAGCCGACCGAGCTTCGCAAGCTCGCCATGTCGCCGCTGACGCTGCGCAAGCGCATCATCCAGCATATCGAGGAAGAGATCGAGCACGAGAAGGCGGGTCGTCCGGGCCAGATCTGGATGAAGATGAACTCGCTGGTCGATCCGCAGATCATCGACGCACTCTACCGGGCGAGTCAGGCGGGCGTCGAGATCGATCTCGTGGTGCGCGGCATCTGCTGCCTCAAGCCACGCGTGCCGGGCCTGTCCGACAATATCCGCGTGAAGTCGATCGTGGGCCGCTTTCTGGAGCACAGCCGCATCTTCTGCTTCGGCGCGGGGCACGGCTTGCCTTCGGAAAAGGCGATCGTCTACATGGGCTCGGCCGATATGATGCCGCGCAACTTGGACCGTCGAGTGGAAACCTTGATTCCGATCACCACGCCGACCGTTCACAGTCAGGTTCTGTCGCAGATCATGCTCGCCAATATTCTCGACAATCAACAAAGCTGGTCGGTTCTGGCCGATGGCACGTCGCGCCGCATCGAGCCGTCGCAAGGCGAGCAGCCGTTCAACGCCCAGCGTTATTTTATGACCAACCCGAGCCTCTCGGGTCGGGGGAAGGCCCTGAAGTCGAATGCACCCAAGCTCATCGCGAGGCAGCGTGCCGAGCACTCACGCTTCGATTGATCTCCTGCATCCGAACGGCCGGATTCCCGGCCGTTCGCCCGTGGCTGTCGTGGACATCGGATCGAACTCGGTTCGCCTTGTGATCTACGAAGGCAATGTTCGCGCCCCCACCACCTTGTTCAACGAGAAAGTGCTGAGCGGTCTAGGGCGTGGCATCGCCCAGACCAATCGGCTGGACGACAAATCGGTCGCCAGCGCCATCAGTGCGCTCAAGCGCTTCCGCGCGCTCTGCGACCAGAGCGGGGTGGAGGAAATTCATCCGATCGCGACGGCCGCCGCCCGCGAGGCGATCAACGGGCCGGACTTCGTGGCCGCCGCCGAAGCGGCCCTGCGTTGCCCCATCACCATCCTGTCGGGCGCCGATGAGGCGCATTATGCGGCCGAAGGCGTCATCGCCGGCTTCCATGCGCCGAACGGCATTGCCGGGGATCTGGGCGGTGGCAGTCTGGAGATCGTCGAAGTCGCGGACGGGCGCATCGGCAAGGGCATTACCATGCCGCTCGGTGGTCTCCGCTTGCAGGACATGTCGGGCAACGACGTGACCAAGGCGCGTGCGATCGCAGAAAACTATGTGGCCGGATCGGACTTCGCAGCGGTCGCCGCCGGCCGCCCCTTCTACGCCGTGGGCGGAACCTGGCGAAACCTCTTCAAGCTGCACATGGAGCAGTCGGGCTATCCCGTTCATGTGATGCATGGCTACCGAGCCAAGGTGGCCGAGATCGAAGTCTTCCTCGCCAATGTCGCCAAGGGCGACCCCGACAAACTGCCCGGCATTGCGACCATCTCGCGCAACCGCCGGTCGCTTCTGGCCTTCGGCGCGGTCGCAATGCAGGCCGTCATCTCGCAGTTGAAGCCGTCCGAGATCGTGCTCTCGGCCTATGGCGTGCGCGAGGGCTACCTCCATTCGCGCTTGTGGGACGAGGAAAAGGCGCAGGATCCGCTTCTGGAATCGGCGCGCGAGCTTTCGTTTCTGCGCTCGCGTTCCCCAATCCACAACGAGGAACTGGTGGATTGGTCGACGCGCACCTTCGAGGCGCTGTCGATCGGCGAGACGCCATCCGAAGCGCGGCTGCGCAAGGCGGCCTGCCTGCTGACCGATATTTCCTGGCGCGCGCATCCCGATTATCGCGGGCGCCAGAGCCTTTCGATCATCGTCAACGCCAATATCCCGGCGGTGGATCATCCCGGCCGCGTCTATCTCGCGCTCGCCAATTACTATCGCTACGAGGGCGAGTTCGACACGAGCATTCTGGACGGCATGGGCAGCGTGGTGGAGCCGAGGCTTCTCTATCTCGCGCGCGTCCTCGCCTCGCTCTTCCGCGTCAGCTATCTCCTGACCGCCGCCATGCCCGGCGTTCTCGGACGGCTGCAATGGAAGCAGGATCCGCGCGGCGGCTTCTCGCTGGTGATCCCGCGCGATCTGGAGCCGCTTCTGGGCGAGCGGCCGGAGGCGCGCCTTCAGGCCTTTTCCAAGATCGTGGAGCGCACGCTCCGGTTCGACGTCCGCTGACGCCGATTGGTTCACAAAAAAGGCGGCTCCCGGAGCCGCCTTTTTTGGGGGATCAGAGCGAGACGATCTCGACCTTTCGATTGCGGTAGACGAGAGCCGTCTTGCCGGCCAGAAGTTGAAGCGCGCGTTCGCCGAACAATTCGCGCCGCCAGCCTTGCAGGGCCTGCACATCGGCCTTCTCGCCATCGACCGCGAGCTTTTCCAGATCATCGCTGGAGGCGATGAGCCGGCCCGCGACGCCTCGCTCTTCCGTCACGATCTTCAGGAGAACGCGCAGGAACTCCACCGCCGCCGCCGTGCCTTCGGGCAGGGTCGGGGGCTTCGGAATGGGCGGAAGGGCCGACTTCGGAATCGCATGGGCGCGCGCAACGGCGGCAAGCAACTCGCGGCCCGCGCTGGAACGTTCGAAGCCCTTGGAGACCGTGCGCAGGCGCGAAAGAGCCTGCTCGTCGCGCGGTTGTTGCTGAGCGATCTCGTAGAGCGCGTCATCCTTCAGGATGCGCGAGCGCGGCTGGTCCTTGGCACGGGCTTCTCGCTCACGCCAGGCGGCGATCTCCTTGAGAACGGCAAGTTCGATCGGCTTGCGAATGCGCAGCTTCAGACGCTTCCAGGCATCATCCGGGTGGATATCGTAGGTCGCGGGGTCGCCGAGCACGGCCATCTCGTCCGCCAGCCAGTTCTCACGGCCTTCCACCTCGAGCGCCTTGGCGAGGAAACGGTAGGCATCGCGCAGAAAGGTCACGTCGCCGAGCGCATAATCCAGCTGCTCCTGCGACAGGGGGCGGCGGCGCCAGTCGGTGAAGCGGGAGGTCTTGTCGATGCGCCCCTTGGTGGTGCGCGCGACAAGCTGGTCATAGGCGATCGACTCGCCGAAGCCGCAGACCATGGCGGCGACCTGCGTGTCGAACAGCGGCTCGGGAATCAGCCCGCCGAGCTTGTGGATGATTTCCACGTCCTGACGCGCGGCATGGAAGACCTTGAGCACCGAGCGGTCGGCCATCAGCTCGAAGAAGGGCTGAAGGTCCATGCCGTCGGCCAGCGGATCGACCAGAACAGCCAGATCGTCGGAGGCCATCTGGATCAGGCAGAGCTCCGGCCAGAAGGTCGTCTCGCGGATGAACTCCGTATCGACGGTGACGAATTCGGCCTTGGCCAGGGTGCGGCAGGCATCGGAAAGGGCGGCTGTGGTCGTAATCGGCTCCATGCTTCGATCCATAAACGAAGCGGGCGCGCAAAGGAAAGCGCGCGAACCCGCCAAACCTTGACAGGACGGGTGCTTGATGCGCTTTTCCGCGCAAAAATGGGCTGTGCCGTCGGGCGCGGTCCCCCGGCGCCTCGCGGGATCGGAGGCTGATGTAAGGGATCCTCATGCACCGCTATCGTAGCCATACCTGCGCCGCTCTCCGCCCCTCCGAGGTCGGCCAGACCGTTCGCCTGTCGGGCTGGGTCCACCGGGTGCGCGATCATGGCGGCCTGCTCTTCATCGACCTGCGCGATCATTACGGCCTGACGCAGATCGTGGTGGACCCCGAGTCCCCCGCGTTCAAGACGGCCGAGACCGTTCGCTCGGAATGGGTCATCCGCATCGACGGCGAGGTGAAGGCTCGCACGCCCGACACGGTGAACGCCAAGCTGCCGACGGGCGAAGTCGAGATTTTCGCGCGCGAGATCGAAGTGCTGGCGCAGGCACAGGAACTGCCGCTGCCGGTCTTCGGCGATCTGGAATACCCCGAAGATGTGCGCCTCAAGTACCGCTTCCTCGATCTGCGCCGTGACACGCTGCACAAGAACATCGTCAAGCGCACGCAGATCATCGCCGCCATGCGCCGCGAGATGACGGGCGCGGGCTTTGCCGAATACACGACGCCGATCCTGACGGCTTCCTCGCCAGAGGGCGCGCGCGACTTCCTCGTGCCGAGCCGCATCCATCCCGGCAATTTCTACGCGCTGCCGCAGGCCCCGCAGCAGTACAAGCAGCTTCTGATGGTGGCGGGCTTCGACCGCTACTTCCAGATCGCGCCCTGCTTCCGCGACGAGGACCCGCGCGCCGACCGCCTGCCGGGTGAGTTCTACCAGCTCGACGTCGAGATGAGCTTCGTCACGCAGGACGACATCTGGACCACCATGACCCCGGTCATGACGCAGATTTTCGAGGAGTTCGCGGACGGCAAGCCCGTCACCAAGGAATGGCCGCGCATTCCCTATGACGTTTCGATCCGCAAGTATGGCTCCGACAAGCCGGACCTGCGTAACCCCATCGAGATGCAGGCCGTGACCGAGCATTTCGCGGGCTCGGGCTTCAAGGTCTTCGCGGGCATGATCGCGTCCAACCCGAAGGTCGAGGTCTGGGCGATCCCGGCCAAGACCGGCGGGTCCAGAGCCTTCTGCGATCGCATGAATGCCTGGGCGCAGGGCCAGGGCCAGCCGGGTCTCGGCTATATCTTCTGGCGCAAGGAAGGCGAGACGCTGGAGGGCGCTGGCCCGCTCGCCAAGAATATCGGCCCCGAGCGCACCGACGCGATCCGCGCGCAGCTGGGTCTCGGCGATGGCGATGCCTGCTTCTTCGTGGCAGGCGAGCCTTCGAAGTTCTACAAGTTCGCCGGCGAAGCGCGCACGCGCGCCGGCGAGGAGCTGAACCTCGTCGATCGCGACCGGTTCGAGTGCTGCTGGATCGTGGATTTCCCCTTCTTCGAATATAACGAAGAGGAGAAGCGGATCGACTTCGCGCACAACCCGTTCTCGATGCCGCAGGGTGGTATGGAGGCGTTGGAAAATCAGGACCCGCTGACGATCAAGGCCTACCAGTACGATGCCGTTTGCAACGGCTTCGAGATCGCGTCCGGCTCGATCCGCAACCAATCGCCCGATCTGATGGTGAAGGCCTTCGAGATGGTCGGCCTGTCCAAGCAGGATGTGGAGGACCGGTTCGGCGGCATGTATCGCGCCTTCCAGTACGGCGCTCCGCCGCACGGCGGCTGCGCCTTCGGTATCGACCGCGTGGTGATGCTGCTTTGCGGTGCGAAGAACCTGCGTGAGATCACGCTCTTCCCGATGAACCAGCAGGCTTTCGACTTGCTGATGAACGCGCCGTCGCCCGCAACGCTGCAGCAGCTGCGCGATCTCCAGATTCGCCCGATGCCGCAGGCGCCAAAGGCCTGATCGAACCAACTCTCAATGACGGTGAAAGGGCGCTGCGGCGCCCTTTTTCATGTCCGGTCGGACGGGAAGGAAAACTCGGCCGCCAACTCCCAAGGCCCGCCGAGGTAGCGCCAGAGAAGAAGGCCCGTGCCGCTGCCGTCGATGGGCTCGAACCCCGCCTGCAAATGCTGGAGCAGGCTGCGGGCGGCCTCGGGCTCCACCTTGTTCTGAACCGTGACATGCGGACGGAAGCCCTGCGCGTCCTGCGGCGTCAGCCATGGCTTCCAGTGTTGGGCGAGAGAGCCACGCAGCGTCAGAAGCGCCGGGCTTTCGATCTCATAGGCGACACCGCGACCCAGAAAGCGAAAGCCGGATACGCGCAGCGGCAGAGGCGGCGTCTCGTCCGCCAGCGCGCGGAGATGGCGGATAATGCCGGGTTCTTCGCTCCCAGGCAGCGCATGGAACAGCGTCAGATGCGCGGGGATGAGATTGCGTTTCGGCGGGAAATGTTGCCGTCGTTCGCGTTCGAACCGAGCGCCGAGTGCGGCGTCGAGGCGAAGAGTCAGGATCAAGGGGCTTTCGTTGTTCATGCGCCCCCAACGCAAACGCCGCGCCCGAGGCTCCCGGGGCGCGGCGTCGCAGGGTTGCGTGCGGAACGGTCGATCAGTTGCCCGAGCGCACCGACAGATTGAGAATCTGCGGCAGCGTCTGCGGCGCGCCCATGGCAGCCCCCAGAATTTGCGTCGCCGGAACCGGGCTCGGCGGCGCGATGGAAATCGCGATCGAACGGGGGTTCTGAAGGAAGCTGCGAACGGCGTCCGTCACCTGCGCCTGGAAGGTGGGATTCTGGAGATAGGCCAGCGCCAGCGGCAGGCCGCCGACGAGTTGGTCCACCAGCTGCGGGCGCGTCGTGTTGTTCTCCTTGGCGTAATAGTCGAGCAGCTTGTTGGTCAGCGAGCGGTCGGTGAAGGAGAGTTCGGCCGAGCGCAGATAGAGCTGCGAGATCAGCCCGATCACCGCCATGCCCGCGCCGTCGCTGGCTTGAGGGGATGCCTGCATCTGCTTGGACAGCTGCGCGAGCGACTGGATGAAGCTCGGCGTGTAGCCGGTGATCGTATAGGAGAAGGACAGGGCGCCCGCATTGTCCACTTCCAGCTGAAGCGGATCGAGAGAAAGCGCGCCGGTCTGCGGGTCCCACGCGCCCGAGCCGGTCAGATCACCGGTCAGCTGCGGATAGCCGAGCGCGACCAGCGGCGGCGTCTCGTTGCCTTCGGCCGTTGCCGTCGCGTCGAACAGGAAGCGGCCGACGCCGAAATTGGAGCGGTAGCCGCCATTGCCGGCCTGAAGATTCTCGATGCGCCCGTTCTCGACCGAGGCGAGCGTCTTGCCGGCGCGCTCCATGGTGGCGCCGCTCATCTGCGCGCGCTCGAAATAGAGCGGCGAAAGCGAGGCGGACTTGTCGTTGGTGCCCTTGATCTGAATCCCTTCGACCTGCACGCCCGACAGCGTGACCCGCGTCTCCTCCTCGGTCTGATCGACATCCGCGACCTGAAGGCGGCCGACGCGCCAGCCGTCCGGCGTCGATCCGGTGACGGTCTCGAAATGCAGATCGCCCAGCGCGACCGGCTGCGCGGCCTCGCCCTTCGCCGTCAGTTGCACGCCCTTCAGCGTGACATTGTCGTCGTCGGTCGCGACGCCGCTGTAGGACAGCGTCGTGTTCTGCTCGCCCAGCACGGCCTTCAACCGGTCGGCGAAGGCTTGCCCATCCACGGCGAAGGCGGAGGACGAACCGGCGAGGACAAGAGCCAGGCCCGCCAGAAGGCTGCGGGTGCGCAAAGCGGTCATGAGCGGGAAACCTTTCGAACGGACGGCGAAGCCGGAGCCGGGTTGGCGCGGATTCGGGCGATGCAAGGACGAGTTCCGCGCTAATATGGCGAATTCGGCCGGGAGTGTAAGCCCGCCACCCGCGTTTCTGCGCTTATGGTTGCGAGAGCCGCGAGAGGCCCGTCCTCGTTTTGTTCTTCCCTTGTTCGCGCCCGTCGATTGCGTTATCGAGCCCGCATGGGCAAGCCTGTAGATCCTCCCGCCGGCGGCGGCGACATCGAACCGATCGACCTGAAGACGGCGCTGGAAGAGCGCTATCTGGCCTATGCGCTATCGACCATCATGGGTCGCGCGCTGCCGGATGTGCGCGACGGTCTGAAGCCGGTGCATCGCCGCATCGTCCACGCGATGCGCGCGCTGAAGCTCGACCCCGATCAGGGATACAAGAAATGCGCCCGCATCGTCGGCGACGTCATGGGCAAGTTCCATCCGCATGGCGACGCCTCGATCTACGACGCGCTGGTGCGCCTCGCGCAGGACTTCTCGATCCGCTATCCGCTGATCGACGGGCAGGGCAATTTCGGCAATATCGACGGGGATAGCGCGGCGGCCATGCGCTACACCGAAGCGCGCATGACCGAGGTTGCGACCCTGATCCTGCGCGGGATCGACGAGAATGCCGTCGATTTCAAGCCGACCTATAACGAGGAAGACGAGGAGCCGGTCGTCCTGCCGGGCGCCTTCCCGAATCTTCTGGCCAATGGCGCCTCGGGCATTGCGGTCGGCATGGCGACCTCGATCCCGCCGCACAACGCGGCCGAGCTGTGCGACGCCGCGCTCAAGTTGATCGAAGATCCCGAGACCTCGCTCGACACGCTCCTGCGCTTCGTGCAGGGGCCGGACTTCCCGACCGGCGGCGTCGTGGTGGACAGCGCGGAAATCATCCGCGAGGCCTATGCGACCGGGCGCGGCTCGTTCCGCGTTCGCGCCAAGTGGGAGAAGGAAGAGCAGGGGCGCGGCGGCTATGTCATCGTCGTCACCGAAATCCCGTTCCAGGTGCAGAAATCCCGGCTGATCGAGAAGATCGCGGACCTCCTGGTCGCCAAGAAGCTGCCGCTGCTCGGCGATATCCGGGACGAGTCCGCCGAGGATGTGCGCGTCGTTCTGGAGCCCAAGGCGCGCACGGTCGATCCCGAGCTTTTGATGGAATCGCTGTTCCGACTCACCGACCTCGAGTCGCGCATTCCGCTGAACATGAACGTCCTGTCGGGCGGCAAGGTGCCGAAGGTCATGTCGCTCAAGGAGGTTCTCTCCGAGTGGCTGGCGCATCAGCGCGAAGTCCTGGTTCGCCGCTCGCAGTTCCGCCTCGACCAGATCGAACGGCGACTGGAAATCCTCTCCGGCTATCTCATCGCGTTTCTGAATCTTGATGAGGTAATCCGCATCATCCGCGAGGAGGACGAGCCCAAACAGGTCATGATGCGGACCTTCGAGCTGAGTGACCTCCAGGCCGAATCGATCCTCAACATGCGCCTGCGCTCGCTGCGCAAGCTGGAAGAGTTCGAGCTTCGCCGCGAATTCGATCAATTGTCGGAAGAGAGGGCGGACAAGCAGGCGATGCTCGCTTCGGGCGAGTTGCAATGGCAGCGCGTGGCCGGCGAGGTCCGCGAGGTCCGCGAAACCTTCTCCAAGAAGACCAAGCTCGGCAAACGCCGCACCATCTTCGCCGGCGCGCCGGAACGCTCGCTGGACGATATCGCGGTGGCCCTGATCGAGAAGGAGCCGGTGACGGTCGTCCTGTCGCAAAAGGGCTTCCTGCGCGCCATGAAGGGCCATGGGGTCGATCTCTCGACGTTGGGCTTCCGTGAGGGCGATGGGCTGAAGATCGCCTTTCCGGCGATGACCACCGACAAGCTCGTGTTCCTGTCGACCAATGGTCGGGCCTTCACGCTCAACGCCGACAAGCTGCCGGGCGGGCGCGGGCAGGGCGATCCGATCCGGCTTCTGATCGAGTTGGAAGATGATCAGGACATCGCTCTCGGCTTCGTTGCCGATCCCGCGCAGAAGCGCCTCGTGGCCTCCACCGACGGCAACGGTTTCATCGTGCCGGAAGCCGAACTGATTTCGGGAACGCGCAAGGGCAAGCAGGTGCTGAACATCGCCGATCCCGCGCGCCTCGCCTGCGCCGAGCGGGTGACCGGCGACAGCGTGGCCGTTGTCGGCGAGAACCGAAAGATGGTCGTGTTCCCCTTGGCGCAGGTGCCCGAGATGCTTCGCGGCAAGGGCGTTCGCCTCCAACGCTATGCCGATGGCGGGCTGCTCGATCTGAAGATCTTCAACCTTGCCGAAGGCCTGACCTGGAACGACACGGCCGGCCGCCAGCATCAGCGCTCGGAAGCCGACCTGTTGGAATGGCGCGGCGACAGGGCTCAAGCCGGCCGGCTGGTGCCGAAGGGCTTCCCCAAGAGCGGACGTTTCACCTGACAAAAAAGCCGGCCTTCAAGGCCGGCTTTTTGATGGAGATGTGGCCGTGTCACTCGCCTTCGATGGGCGGGACTACGGCCGTTTTGGGCTGATAGCGCTCCCAGCCCTTGGGCATCAGGTGCTCCTGCGGCTGGTAGCGGATCTTGTAATCCATCTTGCGCGAGCCATCGACCCAATAGCCGAGGTAGAGATAAGGCAGGCCGAGGGCACGCGCGCGCTCGATGTGGTCGAGGATCATATACGTGCCGAGCCCGCGCTGCGGCTCGTCCGGGTCGAAGAAGGAATAGACCATCGACAAGCCGTCGCCCATGACATCGGTCAGCGCGACGGCTTTCAGCGCGCCGTCCGAGCGCGGGGAAAAGGCGGAATCCGGCCCCTTGCGGCGATACTGGATGATCCGCGTATCGACCTGGCTGTCCTCGATCATCATTGCGTAGTCCATGACGGACATTTCCGACATGCCGCCCTGCGTGTGGCGCGCGTCGAGATAGCGGCGGAACAGGGCATATTGTTCGCTGGTCGGCTCGGCCTCGGCCATGCGCCCCACGAGATCGGAATTGGCAGCCCAAGTTCGGCGCATGGATTTGGCGGGCTTGAACTCGTCCACGAGGATGCGGATCGACACGCAGGCCCGGCAGCGTTCGCAGGCGGGGCGATAGGCGATGTTCTGCGAGCGACGAAAGCCGCCCTGCGTCAGAAGATCGAGAAGCTCCGGCGCGCGGTGCCCGACGAGATGCGTGAAGACCTTTCGTTCGAGCTGGCCAGGCAGATAAGGGCAGGTCGAAGGCGAGGTCAGGAAGAATTGCGGAGTCTGGGGATGCGCCGTCATGAGTTCCGACCGCCTCGTCGTGCATCCGCCAGCGAAAGGAGGCCGCTGGCGGGATGTCCCAGTTTGGAACCTGGAGCTTGCGTTGAAAAGACCGCTCGGACGCTTCCGCGCGCCGGGCGCCCGATCAGCTTCGGCGCACGACCACGGTGCCCAGAAGAAGGTCCTGGAGCAGCTGCTTGCGCGGTGTGAAGAGCGCGAGAAGAACGATGAAGCCCGAGGTCAGCGTTCCGGCGACCCAGAACAGGATGCTGTGCGCGGCTCCCATGCCGACATCCACCCGTTCGCCGTCCAAGCGCTCGAGGCGAAGGTCGAAGAGACGCATCCCCGGCGTCGCCTGAGCGCTTCCACCCAGCGTGAAGCTCACATAGGGCAAGGCCACCAGCGGAAACAGGATGGCATAGAGCATCCAGCCGAGCCCGAAGGTGACGATCCCCAGCAGACCCACCACGAAGAAGGCGGGGACGCAAAGCAGGAGCACGATCGAGTAATCGACGAGAAAGGCCATCATGCGCCGCGTGCGCACGCCCGAATAGGCGCGCGGCTGGTCGAGCCAGGAGGCGGCGGGCTGGAAAGGGGCGGTATTGCTCATCGGCGCGGAGTTCCTTTGTTCTTGTACGAAAAGATGGGAAGCCCGCGCCCCATTCGCAACGACGTTCAGCGCTGCTGAAGCGCTTCGGCGACGCGCGGCGAGAAATAGCTGAGAACGCCGCTGGCGCCCGCGCGCTTGAAGGCGCGCAAGGTCTCGAACATCGCCTTGTCGCCGTCGATCCAGCCGTTCTGCGCCGCTGCCATGATGACCGAATATTCGCCCGAGGTCTGATAGGCGAAGGTCGGCATCCGAAATTCCTCGACCAGTTTGGCAAGGATGTCGAGATAGGGCAGGCCGGGCTTGACCATGATCATGTCCGCGCCCTCGGCAATGTCCTGCGCGGCCTCGCGGATCGCCTCCGCCGCATTGCCCATGTCCATCTGGTAGGTCCGCTTGTCGCCCTTCAGAGCGCCGGTCGAGCCCACCGCGTCCCGGAATGGCCCGTAGAACGCGGAGGCATATTTGGCGGCATAGGACATGATCATCGTGTCGCGCAGACCCTCTCCATCGAGCGCCGCGCGAATGCAGGACACCCGTCCGTCCATCATGTCGGAGGGGCCGATAATGTCGCAGCCGGCTTGCGCCTGAACCACGGCCTGCCGACAGAGAAGCTCGACCGACTCGTCGTTGAGAATTCGCCCCTCGCGCACCACCCCGTCATGCCCGTGGCTCGTATAGGGATCGAGCGCGACGTCGCAGAGAATACCGATCTCGGGAACCGCGTCCTTGATGGCGCGTGTGGCGCGGCACACGAGATTGTCGGCGTTCAGCGCCTGCGAGCCGGTTTCGTCGCGCAGCTCCGGGTTGGTGAAGGGAAACAGCGCGATCACGGGAATGCCCAGATCGGCCGCCCGCTGCGCCGCCTCGACGCAGCCTTTGACGGAATAGCGGAACACGCCGGGCATGGAGGCCACGGGCTCCGGCGCGCCGTCTCCTTCGCGCACGAAGATAGGCCAGATCAGATCGTTGACGCTGACATCGCTCTCGCGCACGAGCCGGCGCACCCAGTCGTTCTGTCGAAGGCGTCGCAGGCGCGTGCCGCCCGTTACCTGATCGATCGTGCGCGCGAGAGAGCTTTCGTTCTTCATGTCGGGGCCGCTCATGCTGATGGAATCGTGAAAACGCCGTCGAAGCGGGTGGTCGCGGGTCGGCCGCCCATTCCGCCCGCTAGATAGACCCGCATCCGTCCTGACGAAACCGTGCAGCGGGAAAAAACCATCGCACCCTGCCATCGTGCGATCCGATGCTCTACGTCTGGAACGAGACGGGCCAGCGTGCCGGTTTCTGGCCACGGGACGATGACATGACCGCATTCACCTTCGATCTGCCGAACGCTCCAACAGGGCGCGGCGGGCGTCAGCGATGACGATCGAACTGTTCAAGCCCGACCCGGAAGCGAGCCTCAACCGGGCGTTGACGGCGTGGCTATGCCGAATCGCGGGGCTCGCGTTGTTTGGCATGGGCCTGTTCTACTGGGTGAGGCTGATCGGCATCTTCGATGGTCCGCTCTGGCGGTTCGACTTGATGCCGGTTTGGTGGCGCTTCGCGGCGCCCACGCTTGCCGTTCTCTATCCCATCGCCGGCATCGGCCTGTGGATGGTCACGTCCTGGGGCACCGTCATTTGGGTTCTGTTGACCCTGGTCGAGGCACTGATGCATTTCGGCTTTCCCCATCTCTTCGGGGCTGAGCTTCTGGCGGTTGGGCTCAATGCCGGTGGGCTGGCGTTGCTCGCCATGCTGCGGCTCGTCGCCTTCGTCGAGACGCGGCGCAAGGCTCGTTCGAATTGATTCTTTGATTATGACCAATCGTTAAGCAAAAATAGTAAACGCTGAAGGATAGAATTCGTTAACAGTGACGTTTAAGTCGAATTTTAGGGGCGCCCCGTAGATTGGGTTTCAAGAAAAGGTCCAAAAGAGGCCTTCGCCAAGCAACAACGGAGCCGTTCCCATGTCAACGACGCCCGCCCGCCGCGATATGCAGTCGATGGTCGAGAAGGTCGAACTGAAGTCTCTTTACCTCGAAACGCTCCAGCTGGTGGAGCGGCTTCACCGTCGCCTGCTGGATGTGATCAAGGACGAATTCGACCGCAACGGTCGCACCGACATCAACGCCGTGCAGGCGCTTCTTCTGTTCAATATCGGCGATGCCGTTCTGACCGCGGGCGAGCTGCGCTCGCGCGGTTTCTATCTCGGCTCCAACGTCTCGTACAATCTGAAGAAGCTCGTGGAACTCGGCTTCATCGACCATCAGAAGTCCCGCGTCGATCGCCGCGCCGTGCGCGTGTCCTTGACCAAGGCCGGGCGCGAGGTCGCCGAAATCGTCGCCGAGCTGTATGACCGCCATATCGGCTCGATCGACAAGGTCGGGGGACTCGACGAAGGCGAATTCCAGAAGATGAACAAGTCGCTGCAACGCCTCGACCGCTTCTGGAACGACTCCATCATGTATCGTCTCTGAGACGAGCGGGAGGGCGCGTCCTCCAGTCCGCGTTCTTCCACGCCGCCCTGCGACCGTCGTTCCGGTCGCGGGGTGTTTTGCATTTGCGTTGACCCGTGCTCCTATGCGAGCCGCATGAGCATTTCGGCAACAGACGATCGCCCTCTCGCTCGTGTGTCCGCGATGACCGGCCGGGTTCACGCTTTCGCCCTATTTCGATGCGCTTTCAAAGCCATGTCACTCGCGACCCTTGTTCGCGAGATCGTGTGCCGCTCGTTTCACTTTGGTTTACCATGCGTCCTTTATGAAAAGGCAAGCATGAACGAGCGAGAACCATATCGAGAGGGTTTCATGACGAAGAGCGAGACCGACCGGATGCAGAATGGCTTGTCGCGGCGCCGTTTTCTGGCGGGTGCGGCGACCGCAGCCGGCGCGGCGGCTTTTGCGGGGGCCGCGCGCGCCCAGAGCGCGCTGGACGGTGTTCTGGCCGCGCCCAATCGCGGAGGCTGGACGGACCAGTTCGACACGCGCGCGGCGAGCGTGCGCAATGTCGCCTCCTATCAGCCGGTCTTTTCGCCTGAAACGCTGAGCTCGATGCAGCAGGCGGCCGGCCATTATCAGGAGATCGTCAACGCGGGCGGCTGGCCGAGCATTCCCGATGCCGGCAAGCTGGCGGTGGGCGCGGAAAGCCCGGCGGTTCCCGCGCTGCGCCAGCGCCTCGCCATCTCCGGCGATCTGGATCGCCAAGCCGGCAACTCGACGGCCTTCGACACCTATGTCGATGCGGCGGTGAAGCGTTTCCAGGCGCGCCACGGTCTGCCGGCCGACGGCACGGTGGGCGAATACACGTGGAAGGCGCTGAACGTGCCGGCCGACGTGCGCCTGAATCAGCTCTACAAGAACATCGACCGTCTCCAGAAGATTCAGCCCGATGTCGGCCGGTTCGTGATGGTCAACATCCCCGCGGCCGCCATTGAGGCTGTCGAGAACGGCCGCGTGGTGCAGCGTCACACGGCGGTCGTTGGCAAGATCGACCGTCAGACGCCGATTCTCGACTCGAAGATCACCAATCTTAACCTCAATCCCTACTGGCATGCGCCGGCTTCGATCGTCCGCAAGGACATCATTCCGCTGATGCAGAAGGACCCGACCTACCTCACGCGCAACGACATCATCATCTACGGGCCGGATGGCGGCGTCATTCCGCCCGAATCCATCAACTGGCATTCGGACGAGGCGGTGAAATATCTGTTCCGCCAGAATCCGGGCCGAATGAACGCCATGTCGTCGGTGAAGATCAACTTCCCGAATCCTTATTCGGTCTACATGCACGACACGCCGCAGCAGAGCGTCTTCTCACAGCTGATGCGCTTCGAATCGTCGGGCTGCGTGCGCGTTCAGAACGTGCGCGACCTCATCGTCTGGCTGGCGAAAGACACGCCGGGCTGGGACCGCGCGGCGATCGAAAAGACGATCGCGGCCCGCACCAGGCAGGACGTGAACTTCCCGAACCCGGTGCCGCTGCACTTCACCTATCTCACGGCCTGGGCGACCGAGCCGACCGTGGTGCAGTTCCGCGACGACATCTACCATCTCGACGGCGACGCGCAGCTGGCCATGAATCGTCTCCAGACCACGGCCTATTCGGTCGGCGAGCAGGCGAGCGCCGACCTGCCTTACTGAATTTTTTCGCTGGATTTTTCCTGCTTACGACAAAACAGGTCGGACCTAGTGTCCGGCCTTTTTACGTTGGACATCATCCGGTTGGCCAAGGCTGCAGAACGTGTTAAGCGCGCGAAACCGGCCGGATATGGATCGTTTCCGGCGGCGATCAGGAGGTTCCCATGTCGCAAGCGCCCGTACTGGACACGTCGCCCCGTCACGACCCGTTCTTCGGCGACGGCATCGCGACTGTCGATCCCGATCTCTTTGCCGCGATGCGCAACGAGTTGCATCGCCAGCAGCATGAGATCGAACTGATCGCCTCCGAAAACATCGTCTCGCGCGCCGTGCTGGAAGCGCAGGGCTCGGTGCTGACGAACAAATATGCCGAGGGCTATCCTGGCCGTCGCTATTACGGCGGCTGCGAGTTCGTTGACGTGGCGGAGCAGCTGGCCATCGATCGCGCCAAGCAGCTGTTCGGCTGCGGCTTCGCCAATGTTCAGCCCAATAGCGGCTCGCAGGCCAATCAGGCCGTTCTCATGGCGCTGTCCAAGCCGGGTGCGACGATTCTGGGCATGAGCCTCGACGCTGGCGGCCATCTGACGCACGGTGCCAAGCCGAATCTTTCGGGCCGCTGGTTCAACGCGGTTCAGTACGGACTCGATCTCGAAACCGGCCTCATCGACTACGATCAGGTCGAGCGTCTGGCCCACGAGCACAAGCCCGACATCATCATCGCGGGCGGCTCGGCCTATTCGCGCCAGATCGATTTCGCGCGCTTCCGCCAGATCGCGGACGCGGTCGGCGCCTTCTTCTGGGTGGATATGGCCCATTTCGCCGGCCTCGTGGCGGGCGGTCAGCATCCGAGCCCGTTCCCGCACGCCCATGTCGCGACCTCGACCACGCACAAGACCCTGCGCGGCCCGCGCGGCGGACTCGTGCTGACCAATGACGAGGACATCGCCAAGAAGATCAATTCGGCGATCTTCCCCGGCCTGCAGGGCGGCCCGCTCATGCATGTGATCGCCGGCAAGGCCGTTGCCTTCGGCGAGGCGCTGCAGCCGAGCTACCGCACCTACATCAAGGCCGTGGTGGACAATGCCAAGGCGCTGGCCGCCGTGCTGCGCGATGGCGGTCTCGACATCGTCTCGGGCGGAACCGACACGCATCTGATGCTGGTCGATCTGCGCCCCAAGATGCTGACGGGCAAGGTGTCGGAAGTCGCGCTCGGCCGGGCCGGCATCACCTGCAACAAGAACGGCGTGCCCAACGACCCGGAAAAGCCGACCATCACCTCGGGTATCCGCGTCGGCACACCGGCTGCGACCACCCGCGGCTTCGGCACGGCGGAGTTCGAAGAGGTCGGCCGTCTGATCGTCGAGGTGCTCGACGGCCTGAAGTCGGCCAATTCCGATGAGGGCAATGCCAGCGTCGAGGCGGCTGTGAAGAGCAAGGTCGAGGCCTTGACCGAGCGCTTCCCGATCTACGCCAATCTCGGCTGATCGGCTTTCATGCGCTGTCCCTTTTGCGGCTCGCAGGACAGCCAGGTGAAGGATTCCCGCCCCGCCGAAGACGGCGGGGCGATCCGGCGCCGGCGAATCTGCCCGGACTGCAATGGCCGCTTCACGACCTTCGAGCGCGTGCAATTGCGCGATCTCATGGTGGTGAAGAAGTCGGGGCGGCGCGTGCCCTTCGAGCGCGAGAAGCTCGCGCGCTCGGTTCACACGGCCATGCGCAAGCGGCCCGTCGATCCCGAGCGGGCCGAGCGCATGATTTCCGGCATCATTCGCCAACTGGAATCCAGCGGCGAAACGGACGTGCCGTCCGAGCTGGTCGGGCGGCTGGTCATGGACGCGCTGCGTCAGTTGGACGATGTCGCCTATGTCCGCTTCGCTTCCGTCTATCGCGATTTCCGCGAGGCCAAGGATTTCGCATCGGTGATCGAGGAGCTGAAAAGCGATCCGATCGCCGCCTCCGACGATGACCGGGCCTGACATGCAGGCCGATGACGAACGCTGGATGGCCGCCGCGCTTCGCCTGTCGCGTCGCCATGTCGGCCTGACGGCGGACAATCCCTCTGTGGGCGCGCTGATCGTCTCAGGGGATGGGCGCGTGGTAGGGCACGGCGTGACGGCGCATGGCGGGCGGCCCCATGCCGAGCGCGTGGCGCTGGCCGAGGCAGGATCGGCTGCGCGCGGCGCCACGGCCTATGTGACGCTGGAGCCCTGTGCCCATCACGGGCGGACGTCGCCTTGCGCCGACGCGCTGGTGGAAGCGGGCGTGCGGCGGGTCGTGTATGGCGCGAGCGACCCCGATCCGCGCGTGAACGGCGAGGGCGCGGCGATCCTGCGCCGGGCCGGCGTTCTTGTGGACCAACTTTTACTTCCTCCGAACGGCGAGCGCTCCTTCGAGGGTTTCTTGTCGCGCATCCGGCGCGGCCGGCCCTTCGTTACCCTCAAGATGGCCGTCTCCAGCGAAGGTTTCGTCGGGCGCGTGGGTGAGGGGCAGGTGGCGATCTCGGGTGCGATCGCCCGGTGTCAGACCCATCTCCTGCGCGCGGAAATGGACGCGATTTTGGTGGGCTTTGGCACGGCGGTCGCGGATCGCCCGCTTCTGACCTGCCGTCTTCCGGGGCTGGAGTCTCGTTCGCCGCGACGGATCGTACTCGATCGCCATTTGCGCCTGCCGCTCGATCATCCGCTGATCGACACGGCGGAAAGCGTACCGACCTTCATCGCGACCGATGTCGCGGAGGCGGCGCGCCTCGCGCCCTTCGAAGCTCGCAAGGCGCGGATCATTAGCGCCGGAGCGGGGGATTTGCGGAGCTTTCTGATCGGTCTCGTGCCGCTCGGGATCGCGACCCTGCTTCTGGAGGGCGGTCCGATCCTTGCACAAAGCCTCCTGAAAGCCGATCTGGTGGATCGTGTGATCCTGGTTCGCTCGCGGCATGGGATCGGCGGCCCCGGTGTTGCGATGCCGGCAGGGTTGAACGCGTTGTCTGGCTTTCTCCGGAAAAGCGACGAAGAGTTCGGCGATGATCGCTGGATCGAATGGGAAAGGTCACCCCGCTGATGTTCACGGGTATCGTTTCGGATATAGGCCGTATCGTTTCCACTGAAGCGCTGGACGAGGGACGGCGCTTCCGGGTCGAAACGATCTACGATCCAAGCACCATTCTGATCGGCGCATCGATCAGCTGCTCGGGCGTTTGCCTGACGGTAACGAAGCTGCCCGAAAGCGGCACCAGCAGCCGCTGGTTCGAGATGGAGGCCTGGGAGGAGGCGCTGCGTCTGACGACGGCCGGTAGCTGGGGCGAGGGCACGCGGCTCAATCTGGAGCGGGCGTTGAAGGTCGGTGACGAGCTGGGGGGGCATCTCGTCTCCGGCCATGTGGACGGGCAAGCCCAGATCGTGGCGCGCGAGGACGAGGGCGAGGCCGTTCGCTTCACGCTCGAAGCGCCGGAGTCGCTCGCCCGCTATATCGCGCCCAAGGGCTCCGTCTGCCTCGATGGTACGTCGCTCACGGTGAATGGCGTGGACGATCGGCGTTTCGATGTTCTCCTGATCCGCCATTCGCTGGAAGTAACCACCTGGGGCGAAAAGAAGGTTGGCGATTCGGTGAACCTTGAGGTCGATCAGATTGCGCGCTATGCGGAACGTCTGTTCGGTACTGGCCGCGCCGCCTGACGTCGCGTGTTGCCGTATCGGTTAAGTTTCGGGCCGATCGGCTGATGCCGGCCGGCCCTTGCCTTTGTTGAATAGTCGCGTGCCGAGCCCGGTCCTCCCTCAGCCGAGTGTCGCCGCTTCGCTTATTGGAAGGTTCCCCGCATGTCGGCGCCGCATATTCTGGTCGTGGAAGCTCGTTTCTACGATCACCTCGCAGACTTCCTCCTTGAAGGCGCCAAGGCGCATCTCGACGCCGCTGGCGCGACCTATGAGGTCGTGACCGTTCCTGGCGCTCTGGAGATCCCAGCGGCCATCGCCTTCGCTCTCGCCGGCGCCGAAGAAGGCGGGCGTGAGTATGACGGTTTCGTCGCCCTTGGTTCGGTGCTTCGCGGTGAGACCTATCACTTCGAGGTCGTGTCCAACGAGTCCAGCCGCGCCATCATGGACCTGACGGTGCAGGACGGTGTGGCCATCGGCAACGGCATTCTGACGGTCGAGAACGAGGCGCAGGCGCTGGAGCGCGCGCGGCCCGATCGCAAGAACAAGGGTGCGGCGGCAGCCGAAGCGGCGCTCACCATGATCGCTCTGCGCCAGCGATTTGGGGGCTGAGCCATGTCCGACGTCGATCCGAAAACCGTGCGCCCCGCCAACAAGCGCGGCGCGGCGCGCCTCGCCGCCGTTCAGGCGCTCTATCAGATGGATGTGGGCGGAACGAGCCTTCTCGAAACGGTGGCGGAATACGAATCCTTCCGCCTCGGCCGGGAACTGGACGGGGACATGTATCGCGAGGCCGACGCGGCCTGGTTCCGCGACATCGTCTCCGGCGTCGTGCGCGCGCAGACCACGATCGACCCATTGATCCATTCGGCGCTGACCTCCGACTGGCCGCTGTCGCGCCTCGACACGACGTTGCGCGCCATCCTGCGCGCCGGAGCCTACGAGGTGACGAGCCGCAAGGATGTGCCGACGGCGGTGATCGTCAGCGAATATGTCGATATTGCCAAGGCTTTCTACGGCGACGAAGAACCGCGCCTCGTCAACGCCGTGCTCGACCGCGTCGCGCGCAACGCGCGGGGCGATGCTCGCGGACCAAGCGCCCGCTCTTGAAGCCGACGGCCGGTTCTTCGCCGGCCTTCCATCTTCGATAAACCAAAGGCCGCTCGGCAATATGCCGGCGGCCTTTTCGTTGGCGGGAGCCAAGCCGCAAAAGCGGCCTGCCCATCATCCGAAACTCAGCGGCCCGGCGAAACGCTGGAGCGGCCCATCTTTTCGAGAATGTCGCCGCCGGACGGTCCCTTGTCGGACAGGATCGAGCCGAGGAAGCTCGTGTCGCGGCCCGAAGTCGGCGTCGTGCGCGAGATGAAGTCGAAGATGCGACCGTTCTCGAGCCCGTAATTGGCGATGCGATCGACCGTGTTGTTCTTGTTGAAATAGATCGCGAGCACGCGCTGATCCACGAGGCGCGGGTTCATGAAGGCGACGGGGCGAACGCGCTTCTGCGAGATATAGTAGAAGACTTCGTTGTCGAAGGTCGCGGTCGTGGAAGGCGTGCCGAGCGCCAGAAGAACCTGCTCGCGGCTGGAGCCGACCGGCACCTGCGCCAGGGTCTGCTCATCCACGATATAGCCCTGATTATAGACCTGCGAGGTCTGGCACGCGCCAAGAGCCAAGCTGGCGCCGAGGCCTGCCGCCAGGGTCAGGGGACGCAAAACTCGTTTCAGATCGCTCACGCTGGCGCTACTCCCCGAACCTAGACAGCACATGACCGCCGCTTAGGGCCGGACATGGTCGGAAATTGAGGCAAATGCCCTCTAAATAGATGGCGACTTGGTAAAGCACCTTGGGAAGCGTTGCAATCGTACCGCGCCCGTGCGAACCGGATTGGGGATCAAGCAATAGGATGCGGAATGCTCGAAGCCTTCCGTCGCAGGCGTCGGAACCGGGATATCGTGGAGGCGATCTGGGATCAGGTCGTCGCGCGTGCGCGTCAGCCCGCCCGCTTCGAAGAGGGCGGCCTGCCGGACACGGTGATGGGGCGCTACGAATCGCTCTGCATCGAGGTTTTCCTCGTGTTGCGGCGATGCGGGCGCGACCCGTCGCTGGCGGAGTTCTCGCAGGATCTGGTGGATCGGTTCATGACCGATCTCGACCATTCGCTTCGCGAGCTGGGGATCGGCTATCTGGCGGTGCCCAAGCGCATGCGGGCGCTGGCCGCGCGCTTCTATGCACGCGTCGCCGCCATGGAAGGGCCGCTTTCGGTAGGCGATAGAGCGGCGCTGGCCGATGTTCTGCGCGCTGGCGCCTTCACGGATGCGCCGGGCGGGCGGGCCGATGCGGCCGAGCATCTCGCATCCCATATGATGGATGACGCGCGCTGGTACGACAGCCTGTCGGCCGACCGGCTGCTGGCCGGGCGCCTTGAAACAGACAGTGGAACGAAGGCCTGATGAATCGCTCTGAACCGAACCTGGAGCCGGCCCCCCTCAAGCTGGAGGTGGGCGTTGCCAAGCTGCCGCAGAACGGGATGCCGGTTCGCTTCGAGGCGAGCGAGGAGGAGCGCCGCGAGTTGACGGCGCTGCTCGGCATTCTCTCCGTCGACGCGCTGACCGCCGATCTGACGGTGCGCCGCTGGAAGCGCGATGGCGTCGAGGTCGAGGGCCGGCTGCGGGCAAAGGTGACGCAGGCTTGCGTCGTCACGACCGACCCCGTGCCGGAAGCGATGGACGAGCGGATCGAGGTCATCTTCGTGCCGGATGGCTCGAAACTCTCGCGCATCGCGCCGCAGGATGACGGCGAGCTTCATCTCGACCCGGAAGGCGCGGATATCCCTGAGACATTCACGGGCGATCGGATCGATCTCGGAGCCTATCTCACCGAGGTTGTCGGCCTCGCGCTCGATCCTTACCCGCGCTCGGACGGCGCGGAGTTTCAGGACATGGACACCGATCCCGATCCTCAGGGCGGGCGGGTCTCTCCCTTTGCGGCTCTTAGTCAGCTAAAGACGCGCGACTGACCGATCCGGTCCCCCCAACACCAGTCTTCGATAGGCCGGCCTTCGGCCGGATTGCGGAAAGCGAGCCCATTTTGGATTCCAAAGCCTCTATCACCCTCGCCCTGGATGCCATGGGCGGCGACCACGGCCCGGAGGTGATTCTGGCCGGAGCGCAGATAGCCCTGGAGCGGCACCCGGAGATGCGCTTCATTCTCTTCGGGCAGGAGGATGTGGTACGCCCGGTGCTGGCACGCCTGCCCAAGCTCGCGGCGCGCTCCGTGTTCCATCATTGCCCGGTGTCCGTGCGCATGGACGACAAGCCCTCGCAGGCGCTGCGTCAGGGTCGGCATAAGTCCTCCATGTGGAAGGCGATCGAGGCTGTGAAGACCGGGGAAGCGGATGTCGCCGTCTCGGCCGGCAACACCGGCGCGCTCATGGCCATGGCGAAATTCTGTCTACGCACGATGGCCAACATCGAACGGCCCGCCATCGCCGCGATCTGGCCGACGCTGCGGGGCGAAAGCATCGTGCTTGATGTCGGCGCGACAATCGGGGCCGATTCGCAGCAACTGATCGACTTCTCGGTGATGGGCGCGGCCATGGCCCGCGCGCTGTTCCATATCGAGCGCCCGACCGTCGGCCTCCTCAATATCGGTGTCGAGGAGGTCAAGGGCCAGGACGAGGTCAAGGAAGCCGGGCGTCTTCTCAAGGAAACGCCGATCGCCGGTCTCGATTACCGCGGCTTCGTGGAAGGCACCGATCTCGGCAAGGGCACGGTGGACGTGGTCGTCACCGAGGGCTTCACCGGCAATATCGCGCTGAAGACGGCCGAGGGCACTGCCAAGCAGATCGCGTCCTATCTGCGCGCCGCCATGACGCGGACCTGGATGGCCAAAATCGGCTATCTTTTCGCCAAGAGCGCCTTCGACCGGCTGCGCGACAAGATGGACCCCAACAAGGTTAATGGCGGCGTCTTCCTCGGCTTGAACGGCGTCGTCATCAAGAGCCATGGCAGCGCCGACGCCGAAGGCACGGCGGCCGCCATCGATGTGGCGCACGCCATGGCGGCCAACGGGCTCCTGGCCAAGATCGAGGCCGATTTCGGTCAAGTCTATACGCAGGTCGCCCCTGTAACGGACGCAGGAGAGCTTGAAGCCTCCGAACCCAAGGAAGCGCTTCAATGACCATTCTCCGCTCCGTCATCCTCGGAACCGGCTCGGCGCTGCCCCAGCGCGTCATGACCAATGCCGAGATGGAAAGCCTCGTCGAAACCAGCGACGACTGGATTCAGCAGCGCACCGGAATCAAGCAGCGCCATATCGCGGGCGAGGGGGAAACCACGGTTTCGCTGGGCGAGAGGGCCGCGCGAGAGGCTCTTGCCGCCGCCGGTCTGGCGCCAGACGATATCGACCTCATCATTGTGGCGACGGCAACGCCCGACAATACGTTTCCGGCCTCGGCCGTTCAGATCCAGCGCCGGCTCGGCATCACCGCAGGCTATGCGTTCGACCTACAGGCGGTATGCAGCGGCTTCGTCTATGCGCTGACGACCGCCGATCTGCACCTGCGCTCCGGTCTGGCGCGCCGAGCGCTGGTGATTGGCGCCGAGACCTTCAGCCGAATTCTCGACTGGACCGACCGAACGACCTGCGTCCTCTTCGGCGATGGCGCGGCTGCTGTGGTTCTGGAGCGGCGCGAAGAGGAGAGCGAGGCGGGGCGCGGCATTCTTACCGCCAAGCTGCGCTCGGACGGTTCGCATTTCGAGAAGCTTTACGTCGATGGCGGCCCGTCCACAACCGGCACGGTTGGTCAGCTCCGCATGGAAGGCCGCGAGGTCTTCAAGCACGCGGTCGGGATGATCACGGACGTGGTGGAGGATTCCTTTGCCGCTCTGGGCATCACGGCCGACGATATCGATTGGTTCGTGCCGCATCAGGCCAACCGCCGCATCATCGACGCCTCCGCCAAGAAACTCGGCATCGCGCCGGAAAAGGTGGTCATGACCGTAGATCGTCATGGCAACACCTCGGCAGCCTCCATCCCGCTCGCGCTCGACGTGGCGCGCCGGGACGGGCGCATCAAACCGGGCGATCTCGTGCTCCTCGAAGCGATGGGCGGTGGCTTCACCTGGGGTGCGGTGGTCGTCCGCTGGTAAGCTGACGGCTTGATTGCGCTACGTTTTTCGGTATTTTCGATTGTGATGGCGGATGTTTCCCGAGAGGCTGTGGGGGCCGGGAGCAACGTCGCGTCAGGAATTTGAGCAGGGGAAACGCATGGGCGACAGGACGTTGACGCGGGCCGATCTCGCCGAGGCGGTGTTCCGTAAGATCGGTCTCTCGCGCACCGAGTCGGCCTATCTCGTGGAGTCCGTTCTCGAAGAAATCTGCCTGACCATCGCCAAGGGTGAGGCGGTCAAGATCTCTTCCTTCGGATCCTTTCTCGTGCGAGCCAAGAACGAGCGCGTAGGTCGAAACCCCAAGACCGGCGAAGAGGTTCCGATCTCTCCGCGCCGCGTGGCCGTGTTCAAACCCTCCAACGTCATGAAGGACCGCATCCTGGCCGCGCATGACCGGCGCGTCCTGGCCGCCCAGCCGGCGCTGAAGGCTGCCGAGTGATGGCCCTGAAGGCATGATCGACAAGAGCGCCGACGCCTTTCGGACCATCAGCGAGGTGGCCGAGGATCTCGACCTGCCTCAGCACGTGCTTCGGTTCTGGGAAACTCGTTTTCCGCAGATTCGGCCGATGAAGCGGGGCGGGGGACGGCGCTATTACAGGCCCGACGATGTCGAGCTTCTCAAGGGGATTCGCTACCTCTTGTATGTCCGCGGTTTCACGATCCGCGGTGTTCAGCGAATTCTCAGGGAAAGCGGGCCTCGCGCTGTGATGGCGATCGGCGGCGGTGATCTCAGTGGCCTCGATCGGCTTCAGGCCGGGCGGGCAGGGCCGCCGTCCGCTGTCGTGGTCAACGCAGACATCGAAGAAGCCGGTGACGAAGTAATGCCAGTTTATACGCCGGAAAAGCCGCGCGGCGGCCTGTCAAATCTCCTGCGCCGTGAGCGCGACGGCGATATGTCGCCGAGCCCGGCTTCCCTGTCCGGCGATGCGGCGACGCGCCTCAATGGCGTGATTCTGGAGCTTCTGGAACTGAAGCGTCTTCTCGATCAGGTTCGCTGACAGCGGCGGCTCGGGCGGCCGTGGCTTTCTGACCGTGAACGCATCTTCCGATGCCGCCAACGATTTATCCCTAATCGACAGATCCGCGAAGAGCCGACTGCACCGCCGAAATATCGATGACCCTCGGCATCGCAATGACCGGGGCCATGCGCTGGCGCGCCTCCAAACGTTCGCTCAGGGATCGGCTGGTTGGTTCGTACTGACCGTCTGTCAATCGGTCCAGCCTGCGCAGCGAGGTCGGCATCAGCAGATCGTCGCGCCGGCTTACTTCCGCCACCCGAAGCCTGTCGAAGTGACCGGGCCGCAGCGACGCGTGAGCGTCGAGCGGCGTCTGGGGGGAGGGCGTTTCGACTTCGTAGGACGCCCGGACGCGGTCGTGTCGGTCGCGGCAGATTCTGTTCACCGGGCGGGAGGCCCGAGCCGATCCGTCCAGACATTGGCCGACCACAGGTCCGCTGGACGGCACGATGCGCGCACGCAAGGTGTAACCGCATGCTGAAAGCGCGACGAGACTTCCCATCAGTACGGCGAGTTTGCGGAACACGGCACAACCCCAGGCTTCGATAGGGTCCAAGCTAACGAGTATGGTTTAAAATGCCCTTACGCCGTGCCCATGGGCATCCGTCGAGACGGATGGCTCTTGAAACTGCGCCCTCGCATTTAGACGCGACGAATCTGCGAAAAGGCTTGCGTCCGGCGGGATCATCTTCTAGTGAGGGTCCAGTCGGAGCGTAGCGCAGCCTGGTAGCGCACCTGAATGGGGTTCAGGGGGTCGGAGGTTCGAATCCTCTCGCTCCGACCATCTCCGTGATTTCATCGTAGCGGTCTTTCTGCTCTATCGCTCGGATGGAGCGAAGTTTGCCTGCGGCCGATGACCGCTCGTGAAACCCGGTCGCCTCTACATACATTCGGTCAGGACCTTCATCACACCGGCATGGCGACTGCGCCCTGTCTGTCCGTCCTGAGTAACCGTCTCCATGCTGAAATCCTATCCCCGAACGGGGCCGTTCCCTGACCGGACCGAACTTGGGTATCTCCCGCTCTGTGGATATGCGGCCCTTGGCGATGGGCGTTCCGTAGCTTTGTCCGGCGCCGATGGGTCGATCGATTGGTGGTGCGTCCCCAATCTGGATTCGCCTCCGATGTTCGACCGCCTTCTGGCGGAGCAGAATGGCGGCTGCTTCCTGATCGCGCCCACTGAGCCCTTCACCACGAAGCGTGGCTATCGCGACGGAAGCAATGTCCACGAGACCGTCTTCACCACGGCCAGCGGACGCGCGGTCCTGACCGAGTCGTTGAATACGGGCCCGGGCGGGCGGCTGCCCTGGTGCGAGCTTGCGCGGCGGATCGAGGGGCTGGAAGGGCGTGTGGAGTTCACCGTTCGTCTGCGCTTCAGCACCCGGGCTGATTCCATCTGCCCCTATCTCTCCCGAAACGACAACGCCATGACCTTCCACGCGGGCGAGGTGCTTGGTCTGTTTCGCCATACGACAGGCGTCGAAATCCTGTCCGAAGAGGATGAAGGAATCGAAGCGCGGTTCTGCGTCGAGGCCGGCCAGCGCGAGATCGTTGCGATCATCGCGGGCCAGAACGAGCCTCTGGTTGTCGCCAAGATGGAGGAGATCGACCGGCGGATCGACGTGTCCGACAAGGAATGGCGCGAGTGGTCCGCCGAGATCGGCTATGATGGCTTGTTCGCGCCGGAGGTGATGCGCAGCGCTCTGGCGTTGAAGTTTCTGCTTTATTCTCCGACCGGCGCCATCGCGGCGGCGGCCACGACCTCCCTGCCGGAAGGAATCGGCAACCACAAGAACTACGATTACCGCTATGCCTGGGTCAGGGATGCCTCCTACACGATCAAGGCCTTCCTGCGGATCGGTGCCATGTCCGAAGCGAAGGCCGCCTTCACATGGCTGATCCATCGTCTCGAAGAGCATGGAACGCATGTCTGCTACCAGTTGAACGGTTCGCTCGTGGAGCCGGTGCAGGAGATCGATCTGCCGGGATACAGGAACAGCCGTCCGGTTGTTCGCGGCAATCAGGCGGCCAAACAGCTTCAACTCGGCGTCTACGGCGATCTGTTCGAGACGGCGGCCCGATTCGTGGCGGCTGGCCATATCATCGACCCGCATAGCGCCGAGGTTCTGGCGGACATCGCCGATACATGCGCGGACGCATGGCGACGCAAGGACGCCGGTATCTGGGAATTGAACGAACTCGAACATTACACCATGTCCAAGATCAGCGCGTGGCAGGGAATGGCGCGGGCGGCGGAACTTGCGGCCGGCGGTCATCTCCCTGCAACGTGTCAGCCGCGCTGGGAGCGGACGCGTGATCGGATCGCCGCCTGGATCGACGCGCATTGCTGGTGCGAGGAGCGTCAATCCTATCTCTTCTATCCCGGTAGCGACGCCTTCGACGCTTCGCTGGCGCTCGCAGTGCGCTTCGGTTTCGATGGTCGCGATCGTCTGGAGAAGACCATTCGGGCGATCGACCGGCATCTGAGTGCAGGCGCGTTCCACTATCGCTACAGCGGCGTCGAGTCGGACGAAGGCTGCTTCCTCGCCTGCTCCTTCTGGCATTGCGAGGCTTTGGCTCTCTTGGGTCATCGCGACGAAGCGGAGACCCGCTTCCGAGCCATTCTCGCAGGACTTGATCGGGGCTCGGGCATCTTCAGCGAGATGATCGATCCGTCAGACGGCACCTTCCTGGGGAACATGCCGCAGGGGCTGACCCATCTGGCCTTGATCCAGACGGCCGCAACGCTGTCAGGCAATGACATATGATAGGAGATTGATGAACACTCATGGCTGGGGCGCCTGGATTCGAACCAGGGGATGGCGGTACCAAAAACCGCTGCCTTACCGCTTGGCTACGCCCCAAAGGACCAAGATCAGTGCAAGGCTTCTATAGTCGGGCTTGGACGATCTGGCAACTGGCATGAGCGTTTGAAACGTCTCGATCGCCCTCTCCAAGGCGATCGAGAATTCTCTTCCGGAGACGTAGAAAGATGTTGCCGACTCAGGAGCCGTTGGCTATATCCCCACTCGGCCACGGAGTGTAGCGCAGCCTGGTAGCGCACCTCGTTCGGGACGAGGGGGTCGCAGGTTCAAATCCTGCCACTCCGACCACGCAACCCGCTGATCTGGTTGCAAATTTAATGGGCATTCCCGGTGCCTGACCTTTCAGCCGAATGATATGCCGAACGAAACCCCGACCCAGGTCGAGGTTTGAGCCCGTGTTCCGGCCCGCGCCTGGGCTCGGATGCGGGTCGAGGAGAGCGATTTAGGGGCTCAAATTCCGCTACTGCTCGAACATTTGCCGTCCGTCCCCGAACCGTTCGTCGGACAGCCGGTAGTTGTGCGATACCTTCCCCGATCCGTCGTCCCAGACGTATACGGAGTAGATGGTCTGTATCCCGTTCGCCTTCTGCGTCACACCGTACTCGTTCTCCGGCGTGTACTGGCGGAAGAGTCGCTCGACACGATAGTCCCGGTCCTCGTAGACGGCGTCGAGCGCATCGTCCGGCCGGCGCCAAGCGTAGTAGCGCCTCATCGCCTCCTTCTCGCCGAGATGGTGTTGTGATCGAATGCCCGCTCGATCGCTCGCTCCAGCACCTGCCTGTCCCGTGCCAGGTGCTCCTCTTTCCACGCGGCCGCCATGTACCGGTCGCCCTCCAGGATCGTGCCGAATTTCCCGACATCGACGTACCGCTCGACGATCTCCCGTCGTTCGTACTGCTGCGGATCGGTCGGGACGAAGTGACGAAGACCGAAGAGATCGAACTCCTCGAACCGCGGGTATTTCAGCGCCAAGGCCGTGCGCTCCGCCTCAATGCGCTCCTTCGGTCCGTCCCGGACGAGGCGCTGGAAATCGGCGACCGTCGCATGTGCATCCAGAAGCGCCTGCGAATCCTCTGCTAGGAGTGCCTGCGCCAGGCCCCGGCGGATTTCATAGAGATATCTGACCTCGGCCTCGATCCGGTCCCGCTCGGTCTTCTCGAACGCGGCTCGCATCTGAGCCTCGCCGCCCTTCGACATCGTGCGCCCGACGAGGAAGCCCACAACTGCGCTCCCGATCGCGAGCAGCCATTCCATTGCGATTCCCCTCCGTATCGGAAGTAGCAGCGCACGGCAGGCGGCCGGCTGGAACCAAGAAGGGGCCCAGGCTTGCCTCGCCTGGACCCCTCCGCACTTCAATAAGACCAACCGGAAGCCTCCGGATCAAAGTGGCCGCTTCTCTCGCAGTTGCTTAACGCGCCACCCTTCCTCAATGACGGTCGAGACGGAACGTGGGACGTGCCACGCCGATCCGCAACCCATATCCATCCGACGTTATTTCGGCTTGATTGTTCGAAACGAAGCGGTCGCGGCCGACTCTACCTGATGCGACGTCGATGGAGCAGCGGCGGTTGGGCTGCCGGCAAACGCCCGCCATGGGTTTCTAGCCTCGCCCCCTGATGACCCAAAGGGTGGTCCGGACGATCGCCTGCTCGAATCCGCGTTCGAGCAACAATGTCGCTGACCGGCCGAAGCGTCGATCGATCGAGCGAGCCGTCCATGTCGCGGCGATGGCGAGGATAAGAGCGCCGACCATGTCGAGCGGGAAGTGGATACCGAGATAGATGCGGGACCAAGCGACGATCAGGCCGGCGATACCGATGCATATGGCGTGGCGCCAGTGCCGCAGCGCCAGCATCGCAGCGGCATAGGTGAACATCACGAGCCCATGGTTGCTGGGGAAGGATGGGCTCTCCCGATGCGCGATCAACTGATGGCCGAGCGGGATCAGGAACGGACGCGGGGTCGGAAAGAGCGCGCCGATCGCGAAACTGATGGCGATCGCGATCAAAAGGGCGCTGGCCAACGTCAGCGCCTGTCGCCGAACGTGGTGCGTGCCAGCCAACCATAGGATCGCGAGGTGGAGGGGGATGAGCAGAACGACGTAGCGAGCCGCGATATAGGCCACCCATGCCGTTTTGTCCCAGCTCGGCGATCCGGCATTGATCGCGGCAAACAAGGTTTGATCGAGTGCGTTCATAGGCGAACGGCTTCCTAGGCTCAGGACCTA
>NZ_LDQA01000169.1 GCF_001475935.1 Aureimonas ureilytica | reverse complement strand
CGGCCCCGGCCGGGGCCGCCGCCACACAGAGCCAAGCATTTTACGGGCGCCCGCGATGCGCCGCGCTGACGCGCAGCCCGCCGGCCCCGAGGCAATTCGGGAGGATGGATTCCATGGGTATCGAAGGTTTCGGCGCGCGGGTTCTGCGCAAGGAGGACCGCCGCTTCATCACCGGGCGCGGGCGCTACACCGACGACATGGTGGTGCCCGGCATGAAATTCGCCGCCTTCGTGCGCTCGCCCCATGCCCATGCGCGCATCAAGGGGATCGACGCGTCCGCCGCGCGCGAGATGCCCGGCGTGATCGACATTCTGTCGGGCGATCAGCTGAAGGCCGACGGGATTGGCAATCTCATCTGCGGATGGGCCGTCACGTCCAAGGACGGTTCGCCCATGAAGATGGGCGAATGGCCGGCGCTGGCGGTCGGCACGGTGCGCCATGTCGGGCAGGCGGTGGCGGTGGTCGTGGCGGACTCGAAGCTTCAGGCGCGCGACGCGGCGGAAGCCGTCGAGGTCGATTACGAACTGCTCGACGCCGTGGTGGAAGGCCCGGCGGCGCTGGAAGCCGGCGCGCCCGAAATCCATCCCGAAGCCCCCGGCAATCTCTGCTTCGACTGGGAGTTGGGCGACGCGCGCGCGACCGAGGAAGCCTTCTCGCGCGCCGCCCATGTGACGCGGCTCGACATCGTGAACAACCGTCTCGTGCCGAACGCGATGGAGCCGCGCGCGGCACTCGGCGTCTACGATCCGGCGGATGATCACTACACGGTCTGGACGACCTCGCAGAACCCGCATGTGGCGCGGCTCGTGATGAGCGCCTTCTACAATGTCGCGCCCGAGCACAAGCTGCGCGTCATCGCGCCCGATGTCGGCGGCGGT
>NZ_LDQA01000168.1 GCF_001475935.1 Aureimonas ureilytica | reverse complement strand
GCCGGCGTGCTCGTCTGGCCGACCTGGAAACAGGCGACTTCGCCGAGCGTGGTCGGATGTTCGGCCAGAAGCGCGCTCACGCGCATGTCGGCCTTCTGGAATCCGGCTTCGAGCCCCTTGGTCCAGCTTTCGTCGACGATCGAGGGGCTGGTGTCGGGGATGACGGCCAGCGCGCGCTTGTGCGTCGCGAGGACCGACTCGGGGATGGCGACCCGCATTGCCGCCACGCAGCGTCCGATCGACAGCTCGAATCGGAACTCCACGAACTGCCGGCTGTCGGCCGGGATCAGCGCATCGACCTTGGCGCCGATCTCGTCGGCGATGAGGCGGTCCGGCGCCATGGCGAGCGGGGCGATGTCGCCGAACACGCCGTTGCCGCAGTCCACGAAGGCGCGCAGCGCGTTGTCGGCGAAGAACCGGGCGACGCTGGTGAGCGGGCGACCGGCTTCGGGCTTGTTGCGCCCGTCGCCACCGAAGGCCGCTTCCGCGATCGTGTCGGCGAAGAACGGGCCGGCGGCGAGAATGGCGGTCTCGCGCCATTTGGGCGAGCGCACGGTCAGCGCGAGCTGGGTCTCTGTGGCGCTCATCGAGCCGGCATCGAACGTGAAGTTCGAGAGATCCACGAACTCGATCTTGAGGGGCGTGGCATAGTTGGCGTTGATCTTGGCCGTTGCGGCCTCGGCCCAGGCGGCGCCGATGATCTTGAGGCGGGGATAGCGGTCCGGTTCGATCCGGGCCGCCGAGCGAAGACGCTCCCCGATGCGGCGGTCGGTAACGGTGTCCATGGAGCCTCCTTAAGCCGCGGGAGCCGCTGCGCCGCCGCCGATCGTCTCGGCTTCGACCTGGTCGATGGTCGGACGGTCATAGGCGGAGATCGCCTTGCGGCCGTATTCGAGCGCCACCTGCGGCAGGGCGCCGTTCATGTAGGCGATCAGCGTCTGCTTGATGATGACATACATGCGCATCTGCTTGTCGCGTACGGACTTGATCTTGGCCGCCATCGGGGCGAACACGCCGTAGGAGAAGAAAATACCGGCGAAGGTTCCCACCAGCGCCGCGCCGACCAGATGGCCGAGCACTTCGGGCGACTGGTCGAGCGCGCCCATGG
>NZ_LDQA01000167.1 GCF_001475935.1 Aureimonas ureilytica | reverse complement strand
TTGGGTTGTCTGAATGGTTGGTGTGGTTTTGTGTATGGTGTAGATGAAGGCAGTAGTGCGTTCTGAGTGTGTCGTGGTGTCGGAGATGTGTCTAAGGGAGAGATCAGGGAGGGTAAGGGGAAGGAGAGAGGGGGGGGGGGGAAGAGAGGGGGGGGGGGGAAGGAGGAAGAAGGGAGAAGAGAGAGAGGAAGGGGGGGGGGGAGAGGAGAGGGGGAGAAGGGAGAGAGGGGGAGAAGGGCCGTTCTTGACGCCCGAAACGAGCCGCAGCGCGAAGCCGCGGCAGACCGGGCTCTCCACGTTGAGGGCGACGGGGCACTCGCCTTCACCCTCGATGCGCGCGACAGCGGGCGTCTTCAACGTGCCGAGGCCCGAAGCCGCCAGATCGCGCGCGATCCCCGACACGCCCGTCGCGTCCGGGCGGTTCGGCGTCAGGTTGATTTCGATCACGGGATCGGCGAGCCCGGCATAGTCGGCGAAGGCCGTGCCAACAGGCGCGGTCTCGGGCAGTTCGATAATGCCGTTATGCTCTTCGGAGAGCTCCAGCTCGCGCTCGGAACACATCATGCCGAAGCTCTCGACGCCGCGGATCTTGCCGATGCCGAGCGTCACGTCGAGGCCGGGCACATAGGCGCCGGGCAGGCCGAGCACGCCGACGAGGCCGGCGCGAGCGTTGGGCGCGCCGCACACGACCTGCAGCGGCTTGCCCTCGTTGACCGAGGGGCCGGCATCGACGCTCAAAATCTGGAGCTTGTCGGCGTCAGGATGGCGCTTGGCGTCGAGCACCCGCGCGATCGTGAAGGGGCGCAGGCCCGCCTTGTCGTCGATGCCTTCGACCTCGAGACCGATCGAGGTCAGGCGCTCGGCGATCTCCTCAAGCGTGGCGTCGGTGGCGAGATGGTCCTTCAGCCAGGACAGGGTGAACTTCATGACGGGCCTAATGATCGTTGGATGCGGCGAGAGGCCGGGAAAGGGGAGGGAGCGTCGGGCTTACGAGCGATCGGTCACGTCGTCAGCGGCGCGGCGCA
>NZ_LDQA01000166.1 GCF_001475935.1 Aureimonas ureilytica | reverse complement strand
TTCGTCGGCAGCGTCAGATGGTTATAATAGACAGGGTTAAGACGCTGGCGACCCCCGCCAACATCCTCGTTCTGGACGAGCCGACCAACGATCTCGACATGGAGACGCTGGACCTTCTTCAGGAACTCATCGCCAATTATCCCGGCACGGTCCTGCTCGTCAGCCACGACCGCGACTTTCTCGACCGCACGGTGACGAGCGTGATCTCGCCCGAGGAGAACGGGCGCTGGCTGGAATATGCCGGCGGCTACAGCGACATGGCCGCCCAAAAGCGCGGCGCGCAGAAGGAAGCGCGAAAGGCCGAGAAGCCGAAAACCGCCGCGTCAGGATCTTCGGCCGCAGCTGCGCCCAAGCCGGCAGGGGCGGCGACCAAGCTCTCCTTCAAGCAGAAATTCGCGCTGGAGAATCTGCCCAAGGAGATCGCCAAGCTGGAAGCCGCGATAGCCAAGGCCGAGGCCGAGATGGCCGACCCCGCGCTCTTCACCAAGAACCCCGATCGCTTCTCCAAGCTCGCGGGCGCCATCGAGAAGGACCGCGCGGCGCTGGCCAAGGCCGAGGACGAATGGCTGGAGCTGGAAATGCTGCGCGCCGAGATGGAGGGTTGAGCTTCAGGCTCAGCCGCCCCTCACCGCCTTCCAGGCCGGGGCGATCACCCGGCCGACGATCGGAATCAGCGCGAATCCGACGACGAGGCCG
>NZ_LDQA01000165.1 GCF_001475935.1 Aureimonas ureilytica | reverse complement strand
CCGTCAGCCCGCCTCGATCGTTCTGGGTCTTGTTGGAATTGCCTTCATCGCCGCCGGAAGCGCGCCCCGCGCGCGCCGGCCGGGCGAGCCACCACGAAAGGTCTAAGGATCATGTTCGGATTGAACTTCCTGAAAAAGACGCAGCTGCCCTCCAGCGCCGATGCCCTGCCGGGCCGCGAGCAGCCGATTCCCACCGCCCAGACGCATTTCGTCAACGGCGCGCCGCTGAAGGCTCCGTTCGGCGATGGCGTCGAGACGGCGATTTTCGGCCTTGGCTGTTTCTGGGGCGCGGAGCGCAAGTTCTGGCAGGTGCCGGGCGTCGTCTCGACGGCGGTCGGCTATGCCGCCGGCATCACGCCCAACCCGACCTATGAGGAGGTGTGCTCCGGCCTGACTGGGCACAACGAGGTCGTGCTCGTCGCCTATGATCCCTCGCGCGTGTCCTACGAGGAACTGCTGCGCGTCTTCTTCGAGGCGCACAATCCGACGCAGGGGATGCGACAGGGCAATGATGTCGGCACGCAGTATCGCTCCGGCATCTATGTCACCAGCGAGGCCCAGCGCGAGGCGGCCGAGCGCG
>NZ_LDQA01000164.1 GCF_001475935.1 Aureimonas ureilytica | reverse complement strand
GTCCCGCCCCCAGCCCCGCCGCCGCGCGGACTTCGGCGCCTTCGTGCCCGTTACGACCCGCTGGTCGGACAATGACGCCTACGGGCATATGAACAACGCGGCTTATTACACCTTCTTCGACACGGCGGTGACGACCTGGCTCCTACAGCAGGGCCTGCCGACGACGCCCGGCGAGACGCTGCTTTTCGTCGCCGAAACGGGCTGCCGCTATCTTTCGGAAATCGGCTTCCCCGATCAGGTGACGGTGGGCCTTGCGATCTCGCGGCTCGGCACCTCGTCCATCGCCTATGACATCGCGCTGTTTCGCAATGACGAGGACGTGGCGTCC
The DNA here is from genome assembly GCF_001475935.1 of Aureimonas ureilytica. Lineage (GTDB taxonomy): Bacteria > Pseudomonadota > Alphaproteobacteria > Rhizobiales > Rhizobiaceae > Aureimonas > Aureimonas ureilytica_A. The sequence goes on along the minus strand of NZ_LDQA01000164.1, from coordinate 334 downwards.
GCCGAAGGCATCTTCGTCCATGTGCATGTAAGCGCGGCGACGCGCCGCCCCACGCCCCTGCCCGACCAGTTGCGGACGGTTCTGGAAAGGATCGTGCGATGAGCGGATCGGAGGAGCGGCTGGTCGAGCTGGAAATTCAGATCGCCCATCAGAACCGCACGATCGAGGAGTTGTCCGGCGAGATGGCGCGGCAGGGCGCGGAGCTCGACCGGCTCCGCAAGACGATGAAGGCGCTGGCCGAGCGCTTCCTGGCGCTGGAAGAGGTTGCGACGCCCCGGCCCGAGATAACCAAGCCGCCGCATTATTGAGGACCGCGCGAGCCCGTCAGGGCAGG
>NZ_LDQA01000163.1 GCF_001475935.1 Aureimonas ureilytica | reverse complement strand
GCTGGTGCGCAGGCTCGGCGTCCAAGGCCGATTTCCTCTCAATGCCTGGACCGAACTCCAGCTTCGTGTGGCTTCGCCGCGCGACCTGTCTCGGGACGCTTCGGTTGAGGCGCATCTGACGGGGCAGCGACCCCTGCATTTCTGCCGGGCGCATTTGCGGGTCCGGCTGGGGCGGCTTGAGGTCGTTCGCTCGCACTGGCGCGGCGATGCCTCGCTTGGGATCAAGCAAACCCGCTATCGGGTGTCGGCATGAGGGCGGCGCTTCGTGGCCGTCCGGCGTCTGGGGTAGCGGCCAGCCCGCTGGATCGCGCGGGGCCGCCGCTGTGACGATCCGTTTAAACGCTTGTCTCGAATGCGGATGCGACCTCGCCCCCGGCCCGAAGGATCGGGAATTTTGTTGCGCGGGGCATCGCACGGCCTGGAACAACCGCCGGCTCCAGCGGGGCGCGGCGCTTTACGATCTCTGGATGGCGCACCGCTGGCAACGCTCGGAAGCGCAGGCGGCGGGGCTGTTTCAGGCGCTGTGCCGGCTCGTGTCCGACTATCGGGCCGAGGATCGGGCCGAGCGCGAGGGCCGCCGCTCCTGGCGGCGTCACGAACTGGTGCTGGGCGACCGCCCGCATCTCAAGGCCAAGAAATTCAACGTGAGGGGTGGGCGATGACGGTTTGGCAACCGAGGATGCGCTGCGTCTGCATCAAGACGCCACCGACGCACGGGGACGGGTTCGCCGTCCCGCAAATGGGCGTCGTTTATACCGTCCGGAGTGTCGTGGCGGTCAGCGAAAACCGCAGCGGCATGGTGCTTCTGCGGTTCTTCGAACTCGATAACACGCGCTGGATCGGTGAGCGGTTCTTCGATCTTGAGCGGAGTGTGGATTTCGTTCTGACGGCCGAGCCGGCCTTCCGCTGTGGTTATTTCCGCCCGCTGTCTGAGACGCGGATTGACGTGTTTCGCCGGCTTCTCGCTCCAACTGATCGGGTGTCGGCTTGAGCGTCGTCTGCGACGGGCGCGGCGGTCCCGATCCGTTCGAGCTGGCCGAGCGCGATGGCGCGGGGTGCCTTGCGTTCCT
>NZ_LDQA01000162.1 GCF_001475935.1 Aureimonas ureilytica | reverse complement strand
CGGCCGCCGGCGCGCAGGAGCTGGTCGATGATGGGTAGGGAGAAGGCCGCGGTCTTGCCGGTGCCGGTCTGGGCGATGCCCAGAACGTCGCGGTTCTTCAAGACGGCGGGGATAGCCTGCGCCTGGATCGGCGTCGGCACGGTGAAGTCCATGGCCGCGAGAGCGGACAGAAGCGCGTCGGCAAGGCCGAGCGCCTGAAAATTCGTTTGGGTCAAGAAATGCCTTACGATGGCTTCGGCCCACAGGAGGGCCGATAAACGGCTGAACGTTCCTGCGCGGGAACAGATCAGCGCGGACCGCGGCTGGCACGAAGATTCGACCAGCAGGCGCCCGACCAGTCCGATTCTCGAACATCGCAGAAGGCAGGCGCAGCGCAAACGCGGAATTACCGGGCCTATATCGGCGCGTCGCAGTTCAGCGTCAAGCGGTTTCCTCGCGCGCTGAGCGATCGTCAGCCATGCAGATATATTCGGGCCTACCGTCCCGCAGGGGGAAGCCACTTGGATTTTGGCGCTTCAAGCTAGATATGAAGGATGGACAAGACGGGGGTTCGGGGCTTGCAGGGGAAACAGGGGCTCCAGTGGCACGATGAGGGGAACATGGCGTTCCTTTCAGGTGGCGGGGAGTGCGGCGCTTTGATGCGTGCGTTCGATTGGTCCGCGACATCGCTGGGGCCTGTCGAGGCATGGCCTCAGAGCCTGAGGACGGTTGTCGGCATCACGCTCGGCTCGCGTCAGCCCATGCTGATCGTCTGGGGCCCGGACCAGATCACTCTCTATAATGACGGCTACGCCGCCATGTGCGGCCAGCGCCATCCCCAG
>NZ_LDQA01000161.1 GCF_001475935.1 Aureimonas ureilytica | reverse complement strand
CATCGGCCCGATCCAGCACCGCGACATTCGGGATTTCAAGCAAGAGACGCACGAGCTGTTCGACGTGATGTTCGTCGCGCTGGAGGACGGCACGGCCTGCCGCGCCGACGCCGTGGCGATCCTGCGCGAGATCGACGGCGTGGAAGAGCAATGCCGGCAGTTGCGGGCCAAGTGCGAGGGGCTTCTGTGACGCCTCTGGCTTTGCGGATCGCGAAAGAACTGACCGTGCCGGTTCCGCGGCGGGTCATGGAGGATCAGGCCGGTCTTCTGTCGAAGATGTCCGACATTCACTGCTTCGAGATAACGGAAGTCCTGGCGCTGACGCGCGAGATGGCTGCGCAGATGCCTGCCTATGGCCTCGGCGAGACGTCGCAATTCTTGCCGGCTCCGCGCACGTGGGTCGAGTATCGCGAGGGCGGCAAGCGCTACGGGATGCTTCTGGAGGATGCGGAAAACGCATCGTTTCGAGCGACAATGGCCGAAGGATGGGGGAGTGTTGGCCCGCTTCTAGCGTTCGATCGTGGGTGGTTTCACCCCCGTCTTTACCGCGCCTCTTCGTTTCCTGGCCTTCTTGCTGCTGCTCGATCCCTTGCGCAAATGGAATGCAGCGTCGAGTTCATCTTCGCCGCGCTTGCTCTGATCAACGCACCGCGCATCGTCGGCCGTCGCCAGCACATGCCGCATCGCGGCTTGGAGGCGAAGCTGGTGCGCAGGCTCGGCG
>NZ_LDQA01000160.1 GCF_001475935.1 Aureimonas ureilytica | reverse complement strand
CCTAGGTAGCGCCTCGTCCGACGGGCCTAAAAGCGCCGCCGCGTCGTCGAGATCCACCTCGCCCGCCAACCGCGCGAAGATCGCGTCCGCGCTCGCCCGCGACACCTGCTGGGCGGTGATCGTGCCGACCAGCCCACGCAGGCCGCCGGCCGTGCGTCGCAGCGGCACGGGGCCGGCGCGCGCCACGACCGGGGCGAGACGCGGATCGGCCCGAACCAGAGCGTCCAGTGCCGCTTCGATGTCGGCAAGCGTGTGGATCATGCCGGCTCCCTTGTGCCTCTGTTCGTCATCGGTTCTAGAATGGGCTCATGAGCCTGTCGCCCGCCCAACGCGTCTTTCGTTTCGCGCCGAGCCCCAACGGGCGTCTTCACCTGGGGCACGCCTATTCGGCCTGTCTCAACCACGACAGGGCGCGTGAGGTAGGAGGGCAGTTCCTGCTGCGCCTGGAAGACATCGACCTCGCTCGTTGTACGCCGGAACTGGAAGCCAGCCTCCTGTCCGACCTCGCATGGCTGGGGCTGACACCGGACGCGCCGCCGCGCCGGCAATCCGAGCATTTCGCCGACTACGAGGCGGCGATTGTCGCGCTGCGGGACGCCGGGCTTGTCTATCCCGCCTTCATGACGCGGGGCGAGGTGAAGGGCTTTGCCGCGCTCCATGAGGAGCGGGAAGGCCGTCCCTGGCCGCGCGACCCGGACGGCGCGCCGATCTATCCCGGCCTCGACCGCGACCTGACGCCCATCGAGCGCCGC
>NZ_LDQA01000016.1 GCF_001475935.1 Aureimonas ureilytica | reverse complement strand
CCTGTTCGCACCGAGCCCACCCTGACGCCGACCTCGCCGCTCGCGATCGAGCCTTCGTCGAGTCCGCCTGCGCGCGACCCGTCGGATCGGATGAGGCAGAACGCCGAGCCGATGGAGCCAAGGGGAACGGAAGCGCCATTAGCCGAAGGCCCAGCGCCATTGACGGTTCGAAGCTTCGCTTCGACGATCCAATCCCGTCGCACGACGCCCTTGCCGCCGAGCATGGCCCCGGCGTCACCACCGACGATGGAGCCTCGGCCAGCTCCTACGGCCGCTCCCGTCATCGACGCCCTGGCGCAGGCGAAACCACCCGAAGCGCCCCCGATGGCTCCCAAGCCGCCGGAAAGCCCTGCGACAAGCCCAACGATCGCCGATGCGCCAAAGGCGGAACGCAATCTAACGCTCGAAGAAGAGATGGAGCGGCTGCTCCACGACTTTAGCTTAGACGTCTCGCCGGATCGGCGCTGACAAGCAAGCGGGACTGTGGAGTCAAATCCCAGTCCTTTTCTCCATCGAACAACAAAAAAAGCGGGCCGCATTCAGCAGCCCGCTTTTTTTGTTGTGGCTATCCCGTTCGAGTGCAGCTGCGATCGTTTGCGCAGCGTAGCCTCGTCATTCGTCGCGATAAACCTTCTCGCGGCGTTCGTGTCGTTCCTGTGCTTCTAGCGTCATGGTCGCGATAGGGCGCGCGTCCAGCCGTTTCAGACTGATCGGCTCACCCGTTTCTTCACAGTAACCATAGGTTCCATCTTCGATCCGCTCCAGCGCGGCGTCGATTTTGGAAATCAGCTTTCTCTGGCGATCACGAGCCCGAAGCTCGATCGAGCGATCGGTCTCCGACGACGCCCGGTCCGCCGCGTCGGCCTGATTGGCGTTTTCCGTCGCCAAGGCGTCCAGAGTCTCCTTGGCTTCGCGGAGAATGTCATTCTTCCAAGCCAGGAGCTTACGGCGGAAATATTCCTTCTGCCGGTCGTTCATGAACGGCCCGTCCTCAGGAACGCCAGTTCCAATGGGTAAGGTTTCGCTCATATGCCACCTCCAAGCCAAGTTGGGGCGCTTATAACCATGCCGTCGGCACCGAACAAGCGTCTCGCGCACCGATGAGGTAACGCGTTGGTCGCGCCTAAGCTTGCGTCAGATAACGAGTTTTGATCCCGACAACACGTATTGAGCGGCGCGGGAAGCGTCGGATCGTCTTGATACCCACCCGATCCAACCACACTCAAGGGTTTACGAACGGCTTCGCAGTGCAAAACACGAGGGCGTATCGACCGTTCAAGGCGAATCGCTCGAGACTGGAACGGTAGCGGATCGATGGGCTTTCGAACCGGTTGTGCATCCTTATATGGACGCTCAACCGACATCGAGGCTCCCGCCGCTTTCATGACCTCCCTTGCCGACGAAGCGCGAATCGTTTTCGACAACCTGACCGATCGCGGGGCGGGTCTGTTTCATCCCAACCTGCGGCTTGGGGTTGCCGGCCTGTCTCGGGCGGGCAAGACAGTCTTCATCACCTCCCTCGTCCACAACCTCGTTCACGGGGGACGCCTCCCGCTTTTCGAAGCGCAGGCGAGCGGACGAATTCGTCGCGCCTTTCTGGAGGAGCAGCCAGACGACGCTGTTCCCCGCTTCCAGTACGAGGAGCATCTGCGCGCGGTCCTGACCGACCGCCTCTGGCCGCAATCGACAAGGGCCATCTCGGAGCTTCGGTTGACGATCGAATTCGAGTCGGCGTCCGGTTGGTCACGCTTCTTCTCCGCGGGCAAGCTTTCGGTCGATATCGTGGACTATCCCGGCGAATGGCTGCTGGACCTTCCGCTGATCGACAAGAGTTTCGAGGACTTCTCGCGCGAGTCGCTCGAACGCGCCCGCCTGCCCTCGCGCGCGGCAATCGCCCGACCGTTTCTGGACCTCGTCGAGGGCCTCGACCTGCACGCTCCGGCCGACGAGCCGACAAGCCTTCGCCTTGCCTCGACCTTCGCGGATTATCTGCGAGCCTGCCGCGCCGATCGCACGGCACTTTCGACGCTTCCTCCGGGGCGGTTCCTGATGCCCGGCGATCTCGAAGGCTCGCCAGCGCTGACCTTCGCGCCGCTGCCTCTCGAAGCCGGAACCCTATACGAGAAGGGCAGCTTCGGCGCGCTTCATGCCCGGCGGTACGAGGCCTACAAGACGGTGGTCGTCAAACCCTTCTTTCGCGAGCATTTCGCGCGGTTGGACCGGCAGATCCTTCTGATCGACGCGCTTCAAGCGATCAATGCCGGCCCGGAAGCCGTGCGCGATCTGGAACTCGCCCTCTCCGACATTCTCTCCTGCTTCCGCCCCGGACGATCGAGCTGGCTCGGCTCGTTCCTGACACGGCGGATCGACCGCATTCTGGTGGCCGCGACAAAGGCCGATCATCTGCATCGTGGCGATCACCAGAAGCTGGAAAACATCGTTCGCCGGTTGGTGCAGGATGCGATGACCCGCGCGAATTTTTCGGGCGCGCAGACCGACGTGATCGCCATGGCCGCGATTCGTGCCACGCGCGAGGCAAGCGTATCCGATCGCGGTGAAACCCTTCCTGTCATTGTCGGCACGCCCATCCACGGCGAGGAAATCGGCGGCGAGCGCTTCGACGGAGACACCGAGACGGCGATTTTCCCCGGAGATCTGCCAGACGATCCCGGCCGGTTGTTGCGGGACAGCCAACCCGCAGCGAACCGCCAGCCACCCGTGAGCTTCGTTCGCTTCCGCCCGCCGCGGCTGGAGCGGACGGAGGACGGCTTGCTTCTCTCTCTGCCCCATATCCGGCTTGACCGGGCCCTTCAGTTCCTGATCGGAGATCGTCTCGCATGAGCGAGGACACGCCCCGACGCCCCGCAGCTTTCCGCATCGATCCAGCTTCGACGCTGGCTCCACCGCGCGAGGAGCCGTCACGCGCGCCGCGAGCGATCGCCGATCTTCAGCGGATCACGATCGAGCCCGATGAAGCCTTGGAAATGGAAGCGGCCAAGGCTCTGGACGCGGCGTCCGCAACAGCGAGACGGCGCCGCGGCTTTTCCTTTGGCAATATCTTCCTCGGTGCGTTGAGCGCGATCGTCTCTCTCGCCTTCGGCTTGGCTCTCGACGCTTTCATCCGCGATCTTTTCGCGCGGGCCGATTGGCTGGGCTGGCTGGCTCTCGGACTGAGTGCGGTAGCCCTGTTCGGGCTGCTGGGCGTGATCGGGCGTGAAGTGCGCGGTCTCCTTCGCCTCAACACCGTCGAGAAGGAACGTCGCGAGGGTCTGGAGGCGTATCGCACGGATGACGAACGGAAGGCCCGCTCTGTCGTTTCGCGGCTTGTCTCCATCCTATCGAGCCGCCCGGAAACCGCCGGCGGCCGAGCGCGCCTGAAGGATACGGCCGACGATATTATCGACGGACGGGATCTCATCGGCCTGGCTGAACGCGAATTGCTTCTGCCTCTAGATGCGAAAGCGCGAGCGCTGGTTCTGGCGTCGTCCAAGCGGGTGTCGGTCGTCACCGCCGTCAGCCCCCGTGCCGTCGTCGATCTCGCCTTCGTCCTGTTCGAGACGCTGCGTGTCATTCGTATGGTGTCCGAACTCTATGGCGCGCGCCCCGGCACGATCGGTCTTGTCCGTCTGACGCGGGATGTGCTGGCTCATCTCGCGGTGACGGGCTCCATTGCGGTGGGGGACAGTCTGGTCCAGCAGGTCGTCGGCCACGGGCTCGCCGCGCGTCTTTCCTCGAAGCTCGGCGAAGGCGTCGTCAACGGATTGCTGACGGCGCGGGTGGGTCTGGCCGCGATGGACCTGTGCCGCCCGCTTCCCTTCCTCTCGGTTCAAAGGCCGAAGATCGGAGACTTCTTGCGCGACCTTACACCGGGGTCGGGCGAAACGTCGCGCTGAGGTATTCCGGCAACAGTGAGCGTTTGGACGGTTTGGCGAAAGGTTTGATTAACCCTCCGGCGTGATAAAAGGGGGTATCGATCCGCTTCCCGAACACTCCGGAAGGTCTTCCATGGTTCGCCCCTTCGCTGCCAGCCTCGCTCTTCTGGTTCTGTCCGGCGCATCCGCGCCCGTTTCGGCCGCGGACAAGGACGAGGCCTTTTTTCAGAACGTCTTCGGCCGCTGGAGCGGCCCGGGCGAGATCGTCGCCGGCAAGTATAAAGGCACGAAGTTCGTCTGCGATCTGACCGGTGCCAAGCCGATGAAGGATGTCGGCATGTCGCTGGATGGCTCATGCCGCGTTGGCATGTTCTCACAACCCATGTCGGCGACCTTCATCAAGGGCGGCTCCTCCTACAAGGGCTCCTTCCTCGACGGCTCCGCCGGCAAGGGCCTCGACATCGTGTCGGGAGACGTGGCGGGCGACAAGATCACGGTTGGCCTTGACCGCAAGCAGTTGAAGGGCGCGATGGTGGCGCGCATCGACGGTAAGGACAAGCTGAACGTCACGATCTCCGTGCAGGTCGCCAATGAGCTGGTGCCGGTGATCGGAATGCATCTGAAGCGCGACGAAACCGTCAAGCGCGCGTCGATCGACTAATCGCCGATCGACCGTTCGGTTCGCCACCAATCCGGATCAGTTTGCAACTGGAGAATATCGCCGCGCTCAACTGCGTCCCTCCAGGCGGCGGCCGACCGACCTGCTATCTCGAGTTCGGGGGCGATCTCGGCCAGCGGGACGAGAACGAAGGCGCGCTCCGTCATTCGAGGATGCGGGAGAACGAGTTCCTCGGTCTCGGTCACCAACCCGTCATAATCCAGCAGATCGATGTCGATCGTGCGCGGACCCCAACGCACACCGCGCTCGCGATGAAGCTGGCGCTCGACGTCGAGGCAGATGCGCAATACGGCATCGGGCGGCAGGTTCGTTTCGAGCCCCGCGCAGCAGTTCAGGAAATCCGGCTGCTCTGTCAGCCCCCAAGGGGGCGTGCGATAGAGTGACGAGACGGCGACGACAGAGACGTCGCCTCGCGTATCCAAGGCCCGAAGGGCTTCTCCCATCTGGCGCTGTGGATCACCGAGATTTCCACCCAGACCGATCCAGACAGACCTCATCATTTGGCCATCGCCATCGCGTGAAGCCCTGCGTCCACCATAGCCAATGCATCCCGGTTCGGACCGATCCGGTGAACGCGGAAGATGGCTGCGCCCCGCTCTCGCAGGAGAACGCTGGTCGCAGCCGTTGCGACATCCGCGTCCGCTTCTCCATGACCCAAGGTCGAGCGCACGAAACGCTTACGGGACGTGCCGACCAGAAGCGGGTATCCGAAAGCTTTCAGCTCATCGAGCCGCATCATCAGATTTATATTCTCCGCGGCATCTTTGCCAAACCCGAAACCGGGATCGAGCACGATCTGCGCGGTCGAGACGCCGGCATCTGCGGCAATTCGCAGCGACGTTTCCAGAAATTGGAATTGATCCGCGATCGCATCGGACCCGCGAACGCGCTCGCGCCCCGTGTGCATCAGGCACAGCCCTGCCCCGGTCGTCGCCGCGACTTCCGCAATGGCGGGATCGCGCTGAGCGCCCCAAACGTCGTTGACGATATGGGCCCCGGTTTGGACGGCGGCCCGGGCCGTTTCGCTGCGATAGGTGTCGATCGAGATCAGGCAATCCGACCGTGACGCCAAGGCTTCGATGACAGGCAGAACACGGCGGCGCTCTTCTTCCGCTTCCACCGGCTCGGCGCCGGGACGGGTCGACTCTCCTCCGACATCTATGATCGCCGCCCCTTCCTCGATCATTCTCAAAGCCGCATCCACAGCCCGCGACACGTCGCCGCGATAGGCACCTCCGTCGGAAAAGCTGTCAGGCGTCACATTGAGGATTCCCATAAGCACGGATTGCGATCCGAGCTCCAGGCTTCGGCCGTGAGCAAGGTTCCAGACGCGCGACCGGACGTTTTCCGCGGGCATCAGACGAGAGACCGAAGGGAAACCAGCAGAGAAAACAAAGCGAAAATTCCTCACACAAATGGCTTGTGCCGCGTCAACGATCGGTTAGCGTAGGGGTGGAATGTTTCAAGCCTGTGGGAGCGACGCATGAAACGAATTCTCGCCCTGTGCCTGACCGTCGGCGCCATCCTGCCGGCCACTCATGCCATATCGGGGGAGATTCGGGAGCGGACGACCTTCTTCATGGTTCGAGGCAAAAGCTTCGATGATCTGTATCGCGAACTCGGCATGAAAGGCCCGGACCTCGGCCAAGGCGAGCGCCACGCGGGCTCGACGGACGTGGCCTTCAAAGCCAATGCCACCTACAAGCCGACGACCGGGGGCTGCGGCATAGCCCACGCCGAGGTTCGCCTCGACCTGCACACGACCCTGCCGCGCTGGAGCGGGCCGAAGAACGGCTCGAGAGAGACGCAGATCCTCTGGAAAATCCTGCGCGGCGACATCGCCACTCATGAGGCGGAGCACTCGCGCATCGCCAAATCCTGGCTGAAGCGGATGGAGGCCACGATCCGCTCGCTCAAACCGCAGCCCAGTTGCGCCCGCATGGAGGCTCTCGTCAATTCAGAAACCCGAACGCTTCTCAAGCAGCACGACGACGAGCAACTCGCTTTCGATGCCGCTGAGTCCAAGCGTATCGACGCGAGACTGGAGCGCAAGATCAACCAACAGCTTCATCGGGTCGCGTCGAGATAGGGCGCCTCAGGGCTGGCGCTCGGGCACACGCACCGTCAGCCCATCCAGTTCGGGATGGATACGGATTTGGCAGGACAGCCGCGAGTTCGCTCGAACATCCACGGCGAAGTCCAGCATGTCTTCTTCCATGGCCTGCATCTCGGGAAGTCGCGCCACATAAGCTTCGTCCACATAGACGTGGCAAGTCGCGCAGGCACAGGCCCCGCCGCAATCGGCATCGATGCCGGGAATATCGTTACGCACGGCATTTTCCATCACGCTCGACCCATTGGGAGCGTCGATGTCATAGCGCGTGCCGTCATGGGCGATGAAGACGATGGCGGTCATGCCTGTCGGGTAGACCGAGGCGTGGATGAGGTCAACCTCACGATTCAACGCCGCCCTCCAGAACCCGCAGCTCACGATCGACGAGCGCGAGTTCCTCCATCATCTCACGAATCCGGACGCGATCGTGCGGCACCTCCTCCAGACGAGCCGCCTTGCAGGCGAGACTGATGGCACCGCAGTTCAGCGCAGCGCCTTTGATCGCGTGCGCGCATCGCTGCCGGGCGTCGCAATCCGCGTCCTCCAAGGTCCGACGTGCCCGATCGATCTCGATGCACATCAGCGCGGCGACGTCGCGAGCCAGGACCTCATCGCCGTCGCAGCAGTGCAGCAAGGCTGAGAAAGTAAATATAGCCGGTTCTTGAGGGGATGCTGGCACAGTCCACCGACGATCCGTGTTGGTCCGAGGCCCATCCAAAAAGCAGGGGAAAGTTAAATTCTACGGAAGTTTTGAATGGTGAGGTGAGGTCCGCTTCGTCATTGTCGCCCTTCGAGCGGCGAAATGGGTTATTCCGAATGCTGACGAAGACGCGAGACGGCAACAGGGACGGGCGGAACGTTAACCAAATGTTTAAACTTGTCGCCTTCTCCCGATTTTGCAGTTTCCTTCCGACGCTCCCGTATTTACCTTAGACGTTAGGGATATGCCCTTCGTTTGCGTGGATTCGCGGGCGGCAGGGTGGCGAGGTTCGAAGCCAACGGCGTCGGGACATGCATTGCATGGTCGGCCTGATGCATCGAGCCCAATGTAACGAGTATCGAGGCGCGGCGCACGATGTCGAAGATTAAGACGGCCGAACAGCTTTCCGAGGAAGCCGTGAACGAACTGGAGGCCGCCCTCCAGGACGAGGACTTTCTCAAGCCGGAAGCAGAGACGACCAGTCTTTCCGGCAAGGCGGCAGGCCATGTCGAGAAGCAGACGCTTCGCGCCGACGACATGTCGATCGAATTCGCGCTGAGCGATTTCGACCGCACGGTCGAGGAAGCCACGAAGGCCTTGCGCGACGAAGCCAATCTCGGTGCGCCCCATAACGCAACCCCGAGTCTGGACGAGTTCCGTTTCGAAGACACCGACTTTCTACCGCTCGACACCTTGAGCCAAGCTGACGCGCCGCTGGCCAAGGCGCCCGTGGTGCAGATCGGGGCAGCCTCTCAGAACGCGACCCAGCCCGAATTGGCGAGCAACGAGGACGACAAGCCTTCGGCCACCGTTCTGGCCGCAGCGGACGAAAGCTCGCGCATCCGTTCGGAGCGTCGCTCCCGCGCGCCGTCCCAGAAGGCCGACCCGCGCCATTCCGCCGCCGCGCCTTTGGCGGATCCGGTGCGCGGTTCCCGGTCCTTTAAGGGTGATGTCGCCAATGACGAGCAGCGCTCGGCTGCCGTCATGGCGGACGCTCTTCTGAGCCGTCGCTCGTCCAACAAGCCGGTCGTGATCGGCGGCGTCGTCGCGGCTGCCTGGGCGGCCCTGTCGGCCTCCGCCTCCTACTCGTTCCTTGCCAGCGAGTCTGGCCTCGCTTCCAATATCGTTCCGCTGCTGGCACCGCTTGCGGCCGCCGTTGTCCTGCCCCCGCTCATGATCATGGGCTTCTCGGTCATGATGCGTCGCTCGCAGGATCTGCGTCTCATGAGCCGAGGGTTGGCCGAGGTCGCGCTGCGCCTGGCCGAGCCGGAAAGCCTCGCCTCGGATCGTGTCACCACGGTCGGCCAGGCCGTGCGCCGCGAAGTCTCCGTCCTCGGCGAGGGGGTCGAGCGCGCCCTGGCCCGCATGAGCGAACTCGAAACCCTCGTCAACGCAGAGGTCTCCTCGCTGGAGCGCGCCTACGCCGACAATGAGGTCAAGATTCGCTCGCTCGTCGCCGATCTCGGCGCAGAGCGCGAAGCCATGCTCTCTCATGCCGAGAATCTACGCAGTTCCATTGTCGGCTCACATGACCGTCTCGTGGGCGATGTCGACGGCGTGTCCGGTCGTATCCTCTCGCAGGTGGAAGAGGCCTCCGCCCGCCTGAACGCGCTTCTGGACGAGCGTAGCGCCGAACTCTCGCGCGCCTATGACGAGCGCAGCCGTGCCTTGATGGCGCTGTTCGACGAGCGCAGCCGCGAGGTCGACAGTGCCCTTCTCGGCAACAGCCAAGCCGTGGTGGAGCGTATCAGCCAGACCGCCGACAGCACGACCGGCCAGCTTCGCCAGACCGCCGACGAGATCGCCCGCTCCCTTGCCGAACAGATGGAGGCATTGAAAGCCCGTTCCGCCGAGCTTCTGCGGCATGTGTCCGAAGTCAACGAGCAGACGAACGCCCGCCTGAACGAGTCCAACGAGTCGGTTCTGCGGGTCCTCGCCGAACGGGCCGAGACGCTCTCGACCCAAGGGGTGGAGTTCGACAAGGTCATCGCCGATACGATCGACGCCCGCTCGGCCCGTATGCGCGCCGACAGCGAGGCCCTGGTTGGCTCGCTCACCGGCCAGCTCGACCAGCGCGCCGAACGCCTGTCGACGGAGGCGCAGCGCGTCGTCGGCCTGATGGACGAAGGGTTCGACGCTCGGATCGAGCGCGCAACGGCTCTGCTCAACGAGCGCAACGCCGAGGTCCTGGGTCGCTTCGACGAGCGTCTGGCCCAACTCGAGGAGGCTCTGTCCGGCAAGGGCTCGGCTCTCGTCACTGCGATCGAAACCCGCGCTGCGGCCATCGACCGCTCGGCCGATCGCATCGCCGAAGCGCTGCGCGAACGCACCGGCGAATTCGCCAGCGTTCTGTCCGAGCGCACGGGCGAAATCGGCCGTGCCTTCTCCAGCGGTCAGGCGACGATCTCGCAGACCGCCAACGAGGCGGTGGCGCATGTCGATGCCGTGTTCCAGTCCAAGGCGAATGAGCTTCACACCACGTTCGAGCAGCGTATCGGAACGCTCGGTTCGGTTCTGAGCGATCGCGCGGCCGACATCGACACGTCCCTCTCCTTCGCGCAGCAGTCGCTGGCCGCGACGCTGGATGAAAAGAGCCTCGCCATCACGCAGGCGGTCGAGGCGAGCGTGACGCGCATCGAAGGAGCACTGGAAGGCGCGGATGAACGCCTCGTGGCGGGTCTCGACGGCAAGACGGGCGAGCTTCGCCAGTCGCTCGACACGCATGCCGACAAGGTTCAGCGTTTGATCGAGGACGGCCGGAACCTCCTGAGTTCGGATCTCGACGATCGCCTCACCCGCATCAATGCCCTGCTGGCCGAGAAGCGCGACGCGATCAACGTCGTGCTGGACGACCATTCCCGTCAGATCGACAGCGCTCTGGACGCCCGTTCGCAGACTTTCAGCAGCGTCATGTCGGATCATTCCGGCCGCCTCCTGTCGGAGATCGATGAGCGCACCAATCTCCTTTCCACCAGCCTGTCCGATCGCCTCGCCGCCAGCGAGGCCTTCATGCGCGACAGTGGCGAGCGCCTGACCGAGTCGCTCAACCTTTACACCTCGCGCGTCAGCGAAGATGTGATCGGTCGTCTGGAATCCGTTCTGACCTCGGGGGAAGACCGTCGCCAGGAGTTCCTGACGCGCCTGGAGCTGCAGACATCGGGCGTCGAGGCCGTGTTCGAAGGGTCGGTGGAGCGCATTGCCGCCGATCTCTCGACCCGCGTGGACGAGTTGCGCAACCTCATCGACACCTCGCGCGACAGCCTCGTCGGAAGCCTGGAATCGCGCAGCGGCGCCTTCTCGCAGGAAGCTGATCAGAGCGCACGCACCATCCTTTCCGCTGTCGAGACCGCCCTCTCCTCGCTTCTGGAAGGTCTGGAAGGTCGTGGAACCCAGTTGCGCGAAAGCGTGGAAACCGCGCGTCTGGCGCTGCTGGACGGGTTGGACGACCGCGTCATCGCCATGCGCGAACTGGCCGATGCCTCTCAGTCCTCCCTGCTCACCGATCTCGACGCACGCACGGCGAGCTTCGGAGAGGAGCTCGACAAGGGCAACGCCGCGATCGCGCGCACGCTCGACCAACGTATCGGCGCACTGCGTGAGGCTTTGCTTGAGTCCGACGGCCAGCTGGCCGCCGCGATGGACGAGCGCCGCGAGAATCTGACCTCCGCGATCGAAGACGTCGCAAGTTCGCTCGCCGCCACCTTGGGCGACCGCGCGGACGATGTTCGCCGCGTCATGGAGCAGAGCACGAGCAACGTGACGCGCTCGCTCGAAACCAAGCGCGAGGAAATCGTCGCGGCTCTCGAAGCCGGTGTCGTCACCTTGGCGCTGGCGGTGGACGAGCGCACGGAATCGATGACCTCGACCCTGGAACGTGGCTTGGCCAATGTGGAGCGCACCCTTTCGGGTCGTGCGACGCTGATTGCCGACACGCTGCGCGATACGATCGTCGCCGCCACCACGAATATGGGCGAGGAAGCTGATCGCGCTCGCCTCGGCCTCCAGTCCGAAACGCAGAAGATCGCGCTCGTCATCGGCGAGTTGGGCAACGTCTTCCGCACATCCTCGGAAGAGGCACAGGCAAAGTTCGTCGAAGAGGTCGGCAAGTTCGAGGATCGCATTCGCCTCGTCACCCAGTCGGTACAGGACGTGTCGGCCATGGCCCGCACCGAGCTGTCCGGCGAAGGGAATCGCGTGGCGGAAGGCATCGCGGCCACGGCCGAGACGATCCGCCAGTTGAGCGAGGACGCGCGTCAGCGCTTTGCCGAAGAAGCCGAAACGCTCGGCCGCACGGTGGCCGATGTCGCGACCCGGATGCGCACGGAAGCCGAAGAGGTTCGCGAGAGCCTCGCCGTCGAGGGCACGAGCTTCAGCACGCAGATCAGCGGCGCGTCCCTTGCAATGCGCGCCGAGGCCGAAGCGGCCCGCGAGCGCCTGGCGCTGGTGGCCAACGACTTCGCCGGCGGTCTCGAGGATATGGCCGAGCGTCTGCGTCAGGATGCTGAAGCGGCTCGTCAGGTCGTCGCCAATCAGGCGATCGCGCTGTCCGGCGATTTCGAAGGCGCGGCCGACAAGCTGCGGATCGTGGGCAATCAGACCCGCGAGCAGTTCGCCGCCGATGCCGGCCAGATCCGCGAGGAGGTGGCGGCTGCCGCAATCCAGATCCGCGAGAGTTCCGATCTCGTTCGGCGCGAAGTCGCCGGACAGGCGGCGGCGATCGTAGCCGAGTTCCAGAACGCCAGCGGACATCTTCACGAAACCGGCGAGTCGTCGCGTCGTCTCCTTCTTGAAGACGCTGGTCGCATTGCGGAGCAGGTCGGCACAGTCGCCACCACGCTGCGTGGCGAAACCGACCGTCTACGCGACGAGGTCGCCGAGCAGGCGCGTCGGATCGTGGAAGAAGTGTCTGCGGCGACGGAACGTCTCCAGGCAGGTGCTGGCGAGACGCGCGAGCGTCTGGCCGCCGATGCCCTGCGCCTCTCCGAAGAGCTGGATGCCGTCGCCCTGTCGATGAGCGAGCAGGCGGAAGCCGCCCGCAATCGCCTCAGCGGCGATGCGGAAGCTTTCGCCCTTCGGGTCCAGGACGCAACCGCGCAAATTCGCGGCGAAACGGATCGGTCCTCCTCCTCCCTGGACGAGCGCGCGACGCGCTTTGCCGCAGAGCTTTCGGGCCTGTCGGTGCAGCTGTCGCAGGTCATCGACGGGACGACGGAGGGTGTTCGCGACGATCTGAGCGCCTCGGCCGCAGCCTTGCGCGCCGAAATCGAAGCGGCCGCCTCGGGTATCCGCAGCGAATTGGCCTCGGTGTCCGGCACCATGCGCGAGGATGCGACGGGCATGGCCGGTCAGATCCTTCGCGACGCGCAACTGGCCCGCGAAAACCTCATGGCGGAGGGATCGGAGATCACGCAGCGCCTGTCGGGTGTCGCCACGGCCATCCGTGTGGAAGCCGATCGCATCCGCGAGCAGATCGCCGAATCCACCGGCGCGTTCGGCCAAGAACTGTCGCAGCGCGTTGCCGCCACCGAGAGCCATCTCGTGGAACGCGCCGACGCGGTGGGCGAGGCGATGAGCCAGCGCACCCGCGATCTGGCCGACCTCCTCGCCAGCCGCAATGCCGAAATCGCGCGTCTCATCGACACGGAAACACGGCCGATCGTGGATCGCCTGTCAGACACCGGTTCGCGCGCCGTCGAGGCTCTGGAACAGGCGGCTCGCCATGTGGCGGATCGTCTGCGGAGCGAGAACGATGCCATCGTGGCGGATTTCGTTCGCCGCGCCGAAGAGACCGTCGAACATCTCGGCGTATCCTCGTCGGGTCTTCTGGCGGCGCTGGACGATCGTTCCGGCTCCCTCACCTCCTCCATCTCCGACGCTCGCGAGCTTCTCGGCCGCGACATCGGTTCGCTGGCGGAGCGTCTCGAAAGCGGCAACTCCGCTCTGCGGCATCTCCTCGACAATGCAGCGCAGAATCTTGGCCGGGCCGAATCGGCGCTCAGCGAAACCGGCGCTCGGTTCCGCGACGAGGCGGATCGCGTCGGCAGCGAGATCGCCGCGTCGTCCGAGCGTCTCGAGCACAATGTCGTTCGCATGGACGACACGACCGCGCAGGCTCTGGAGCGTCTGTCGACGCTCGGCGAGAAGCTCGGCGAGCACGAGAAGATGCTGACCGAGGCTGCGGCGCTACTCGACGCCACGCAGTCGAACCTGCAGGAAACGCTGGAAGGGCGCCGCGAAGGCCTCGAAGCGCTGGCCAGCGGCCTTGCCACGCGCTCCGACGATGTCGGCAAGATGCTTCTGTCCTTCGAGGGCGTGGTGGATCGGCTCTTTGCGGAAGCCGAGCGTCGCTCGCACACCGTGGTGGAGACGATCAGCGGCGAACTCACCAGCACGCTGGAAGAAGCCGGTCGCCATCTCGAGGAGACCGAGCGTCGGTCCACCGCTGCCGCAGAGCAGGTTCGGGAGACGATCCGTGGCGTGGTCGAAGAGGCAACGCAGCGCTTCGGCAGCGCGACGAGCGACATGCACCGGGCCGCAGCGGACATCCGCCGCGAACTGGAAGGGGCGCGCACCGAAATCCGCAAGGGCGTCTTCGAACTCCCCGAGGAAACCAAGGAAAGCACCCGCGCCATGCGCCGCGCCGTGTCCGACCAGATCCGTGCCCTGCGCGAGCTGACGGATATCGTGACCCAGTCGGGTCGCTCCCTCGACGTGCGCACGCCTGATGCCGGTGCCTCGCGCTCGGCCACGCTCAGCTCCCGTTCGTCCGACGTAGCTGTTCGTCCGGCCCCGGCTGTGCAGCAGCGGGCCGAAGCGGCTCGCCGGAACGAGATCGAGACCCGCATGGCCGGAGGGTTCGTCACCGACGGCAACCTCGCTCGCGATACGCGTGGATCGGTCGAAATCCGCGCGGCGACACCGGCACCCGTCACGCCGCGCTCCGATCTCTCCCCGCTGCGTCCGGCGGCTCAGCCCGAAGCTGCGACTGAGACCCCGGCGTCGGACAGCGATCGCCAAGGGGGTTGGGTGTCCGATCTTCTGCGCCGCGCCTCGCAGGATGACGACACTGACGCTTCGGCCGAAGCGCAAGCAACGACGCCTGTGGTTCCGGCAGAAGCTCCAGCCCGCGCCGAGCGCTCGCAGGCCCATGTCGTGGATTCGCTCAACTCGCTGTCGGTCGATATCGCCCGCGCCATCGACCACAATGTGTCGGTTGAACTTTGGGATCGCTATCGCAGTGGCGAGCGAAACGTCTTCACGCGTCGGCTCTACACGATGAAGGGTCAGCAGACATTCGACGAGATCCGTCGCAAGTATCAGCGCGATGCGAGCTTCAAGCACGCGGTCGATCGCTACATCGGCGACTTCGAAATGCTTCTGCAGGAAGCGTCTCGGAACGATCCGGATAATTCGAAGAGCAAGAACTACCTGACATCGGATACCGGCAAGGTCTACACGATGCTGGCTCACGCCTCCGGCCGCTTCGAATAAGACAAGTCCCCCTCTCCAAATCAAACGGGCGGTCCCTTGGGGCCGCCCGTTTTCGTTTGGCTGAACGTGTGCGGGAGGTCGAATGGGGTTCGGCGAGGATTGATCCGGGCGCAGCGCGCGAACGATCCAAAAGCAAAGTCGCGTCTTTGTTCGGCAATCGTCGCACGGACAGGGGTGTCACCTCCAGGGCGAAGCGCCAAGGCCACCATCCGGAAGCCGACACGAAAACCCACGAAGTCCGACGTCTCTCGCGCGTCGTCGATACGCCTTCGGGTCCACACCATCTTGCACTCGCGAAGAAGCGCTGGCGCTGCAGTATAGCGCCCGGACTCGCGGCAACAAAAAAGCCCGCCAGACGAGGCGGGCTTTCGAAGCATAACTTCGTGAGGCGCTGGATCAGATCAGCTTCAGCGTCCAGCCGACGATCTCGTCCGCGACTTCCCCGAACGCCTTGTCGAGCGCCGCGACATAGGCCGCGTTGCCCGTGCCAGCGAGCGGTGCCGTGCCACGGAAAATTCGGGTGGCGCGGACCACGCCGGTCTTGTCGTTCAAGGCCTTCACGGCGATCTCGACCACGGCCATCGACCCGCCGTCCACCGTTACCTCGAAGCGCCGGAGCTCCGTGACGATCTGATAGTCGATGGCGAGGCCCTGGCCGGGAACGCCGACCGCGCCGACGCGGCCCGTATTCTGGAAAGCCTGAAGCAGGCGCAGCTGGACGAGGCGCGGGAGACGATCGCTCCACTGGCTGGCGGCGAGGGTCTCGATGGTCTGGGGCGTCGGACGAACCACAATCTGCTGGCTGTCGAGGGACTTGGCGGCCGTGGGCTCGGGGATGAGAATCTGCGCGCGCGTCGCTGCATTTCGCGTCGCGGCCGGGGGCGGCGCCGACAGTTCGAACGTGGCAGGCGGTTCCTTCAGCGACGCGCAGCCCGAAAGCAGCATAGCCAGCAACGAAACCGAAACAATCTGGAGAGAGGGCTGACGGGCCATCCTTCGTCCTCGATACATGGAGAGAGGGGCGGCGGAGCCGCATGGAATAGGAGCCGTCGACTGCAAGATGCAGTCGACGACGCTTGAGACATCAGCGGCGAGTGCGCCCATCGAACTGTCGGATGTCACCGGCACCATCACCGCCGAACAGGATACGGCTCGGATTGGCGGACAAGTTGGTGATCGCCTGCTCGATCCGCGACACGGCGCGCGTCGTCTCGCGAACGAGATTGCGCACTTCCTGGAGGCCCTGGCCCGTGAAGCTGTCGAGGTTGGACGAGATCGGGCCGACCGCCGCCTGGATGGTCTGCGCCGTCTGGCGAATGGTGCGCAGGGTATCGCGCGCCTCGGCCGTCAAGCCCTGCCCGTCCGGGCTGTTGACGAGATTGTTGACCGAGTTGATCACGGTCTGAACCTGCGCCGACGCCACCTTCAGATTGGCGCTCGTGTCACGGGCATTGCCGATGATGGCGTTGATGTCTTCGCGGCGGTTCCCGATATCGTCCGCCACGGCGCGGACAGAGTCGGCCGCGCTGGCGATGTTCGTCGTAGCCGACGAGACATTGTTGACGGCGCGCGAAATGTCGTCGGCGCGGATCCCGGCGAGGAGGTTATCGACGCGTGCCCGTGTCCCGTTCACGCCGGTGAGAGCGTTGTTCAGCGTTGCGAGCACCGTATCGGTGGCAGCCACCACCGTTCCGATCCGGCTCGACTGTCCATTCAGCGCGGCGGCGAAGCCGGAAACATTGTCCACCACGGAGCGAACTTCGTCGGCATTGACAGCGGCGGTGAGTCGATTCACGTCGCCCAACGTCGTGTCCAGCTTCGTCGCGACGCGGTCCGCCGTTGCGCTGATCGGATCGAGCCGTCCGAGGAAGGCGTTCAGGCTCGGTGTGTTCTGGCGGATGACCTCGCCGACAGAGCCGAGGCTTCGCGCCGTCTCGCCGATGGAATCGAGGGCTGTGACGAAATTGTCCGTCTGTCCGCGAACGCTCTGCGTGATGGCGGCAATGTTCTGGATGGAGTCGTTCACCGCCCCGACATTGAGCGCTGAGACGAAATTGCCGACGCTGTCGATCAGGGGCGGCAGACGCTCGGCGACATTGTTGGCGCTCGTGGACAATCGAGCCAAGCTGCCCAGAAAGTCATCGATCTGGTTGGCATTGGCAGCCAGACTATCGGTGAAGGTGCGAACATTGGTGGAGGTCTGCGCGACATTCTCGGCCGTTGTGCGCACCGACGGACCAACGGCCTGAACGATCGACTCGAACTCGCCGAGAATATTGTTGGCGCGATCAGCAATGTCTCGTGCCGTGGCCAGAATGTCCGTCACGTCGGACGGATTGGCGCGGATAACGGGCGTCGTGCCCTGCTCGATCGCGGACTGGAGAATGTTGCGATCGTTAACATTGCCGCCCGTCAGGCCGATGAAGCCGATGCCGGTCAGGCCCTGGAAACCGATGGTCGCGGTTGTCGATGTGGTGATCGGGGTCGTGCGATCGACCTGCGTCGTGGCGATCACGACGCGCGGATTGTTGGGGTCGATCTTGAGGCCCTGCACCGAGCCGACGTTCAAGCCGTTGAAGAGAACCTGGCTGCCTTGGCTGAGGCCGGAGACAGAGCCTTCGATGCGGATGAGCAGCGTCGTGCGCTGGTCCTTGTCCGACACATTGGCCGACCAGTAAACAAAGCCGAAGCTCAGGGCGAGAACGACGACCGTGAAAATGCCGACAAGGACGTAATTCGCTCTATTTTCCATCACTGTCCTTCACCGCGTAGTGCGGATTTTCGTCTTTCGGCACCACAGTCCGGGCGCGCTTGCCGTGGAAATAGGATCGAACCCAAGGGTCGTCGTTCTCGAGCATGGTCTGGAGCGGCCCTTCGACGAGGACCTTCTTCTGCCCGAGCACCGCGATTCGATCGCACGCCATAAATAGACTGTCGAGGTCGTGCGTCACCATGTAAACGGTGAGGCCGAGCGTATCGCGCAGCGTCATGATCAATTCGTCGAAATCGGCTGCGCCGATCGGATCAAGGCCCGATGTCGGCTCGTCCAGAAAGACAATGTCGGGATCGAGCGCGAGCGCTCGCGCGAGAGCGGCGCGCTTGATCATGCCGCCCGACAATTCGGACGGGTATTTTTCCGCCGCATCGGGCGCAAGGCCGACAAGATCGATCTTGAGCCGGGCGAGCTCTTCCATCAGTTGCGGTGAGATATCGAGATATTCCCGCATGGGAACCTGGATGTTCTCCAGCACCGTCAAGGACGAGAACAGAGCGCCTTGCTGAAACAGAACACCCCAGCGCTGCTCGACGGTGAGCCGCTCGGCGTCGCTCGCCCGGTCGTAATCGACGCCGAAGACTTCGATCTTTCCGCCCTGCTTGGGGTTGAGACCGAGGATCGTGCGCAGCAGCACGGATTTGCCCGTGCCGGACGCGCCGACGAAGCCGAGGATTTCGCCGCGCCGAACATCCAGCGAGAGCCCGTCCAGAATGGTTTTCGAACCGAAGCGAACGGTCACATCCGTGGCACGGATAATCACGTCGTGATCGGTCTTGCGATGTTTGTCAGTATCCGATGGCGGCATAGAAAATCGCGAAAACAGCATCCATCAGGATGACAAGGAAGATGGATTTGACCACCGATGCGGTGACGTGGCGGCCGAGGCTTTCGGCGCTGCCGCCGACCTTCATGCCCTCCATGGACGCCATGATGCCGATGACGATGGCCATGAACGGAGCCTTGATGAGGCCGGCGAACACGGTGCCGACATCGATGGCGCCGCGCAAGCGCATGAGGAAGGCGTCCGGCGTGATGCCGGAATACACCCAGGTGACGACGATGGCGCCCAGAAGTCCGGCCAGATCGGCGATAAAGGCCAGAAGCGGAAGAACGATCACCAGCGCGACGAGGCGCGGGAAGATCAGAACGCCAATCGGATTGAGCCCGATGACATGCAGCGCGTCCACCTCCTCGCGCATCTTCATCGAACCGATTTCGGCCGTGATCGCGCTGCCCGAGCGGCCCGCGATCATGATGGCGGTCAGGAGAACGCCGATCTCGCGCAGCTGGAGAATGCCGACGAGATCGACGACGAAGATTTCCGCGCCGAAATTGCGAAGCTGAAACGCGCCTTGCTGCGCGATAACCGCGCCGATCAGGAAGCTCATGAGGGCGATGATCGGCACCGCGCGAACGCCCATGCGATCCATCTGATTGACGATCGCGGCGGGCCGGATCTGCGTCTGGCCCGTCATGCGCCGACCCGCGCCGTAGAGCGCGGCGCCGACGATGTTGAGGCCGCTCGTCACTTCGCGCCCCATGGCGAAGACGCCTTCGCCGATCTTGGCGAAGACGTCCGTCAGGCTGGTGCGCTTGGGCGCCTGCGGTGGTGTGCGCTTGACGTCCAAAGCCTTTCGAACGGCTTCGAACAGCGTCTTGTCCTTGTCCGCGCCGCGAAACTCGACCTTGCGGCCCTTCTCGCCCATCTGACGGGCCAGACGCTCGATCAGGAACGCGCCCGATGTATCCATGCGGCCGATACCGCTGCAATCCACGACGAGAGACTTGCCGAGATCGGCCTTGCTGGTCTCGGTGATCTTCTCCTCGACGGAGCCGATCGTGCGGGACAGCCAGTCGCCGGCCAGCTTGAGCACGATGCCCTTCTGGCTCTTTTCGGCTTCGATGGAAGGGGGAGAGGCCTCGGCTTCCCCGCGGCCGCGTCCCTCGTCGGACTTGGGTTTGTTGAGCATTCCGAGAGTTACAGCCTCTGTTGGCGATGGACAGCCCGATACGCGGCTCTTCCACATCCTGCATTGCACACGTAGCGTCCGCCTGTGACGCCGAATAGTGATGTTAAGATCGGTTAAGGGATAAAAATGACGAGTCGTCTTTCGGTCACAGTGGACGTTTTTTCGCTGGCCAAACAATTTACGATCGCGCGCGGGGCCAAGACCGAAGCCGTGGTCGTTACCTGCTCGATCGCGAAAGGCGATGCGATCGGCCGGGGCGAGTGCGTTCCCTATGCGCGCTATGGCGAAACCGTGGACGGCGTCGTCGAGGCCATCGAGTCCTTGCGCACCCCCCTCGAAGACGGGCTGACTCGGGAGGAGTTGGCGAAGATCATGCCGCCTGGCGCGGCGCGCAACGCCGTGGACTGCGCGCTTTGGGACCTCGAGGCCAAGACATCCGGCACGTCCGCGTCCACACTGGCCGGGCTGCCCGGTCTAAATCCGGTCGACACCGCCTACACGATCTCGCTCGGATCTCCGGACGAGATGGCGGCGGCAACCCGCGCCGTGGCCCATCGCAGCGTGCTGAAGGTCAAGGTCGGGCGGGGCGCGGAGGATGCGGACCGGATGCGCGCAGTGCGCGACGCCGCGCCTGGCGCGCGCCTGATCATCGATGCGAACGAGGGCTGGACCGGCGACAATTTCAAAACCCATCTGCTCGTCGCGGCGTCGATCGGCGCTTTCGTCGTGGAGCAGCCGCTTCCCGCGGGGCAGGACGACATCCTGGCTCGAACCCCGCATCCCGTCCCGATCTGCGCCGATGAATCCGTGCATGGAAGCGGCGACCTTCACACGCTGATCGGCCGCTACGATTACGTGAACCTCAAGCTCGACAAGACCGGGGGCTTGACGGAGGGCTTGATCTTCCTGGAGGAAGCGAGGCGCCTCGGGTTCGGGGTCATGGTCGGCTGCATGGTCGGCTCGTCGCTCGCCATGGCGCCGGCGCTCCTTCTGGCGCAAGGGGCGGAACTGGTCGATCTCGACGGCCCCTTGCTGCTGCGCGAAGACCGGCCGAATGGGTTGCGCTATGACGGCTCGCGGGTCTTCCCGCCCTCACCCGCGCTTTGGGGCTGAGGCGACAAGGCGATAATGACGAAAGCGGCCAGTGCCATGGCCGCCATCGCATAGAAGGCCTCTGCGCCGCCTTGTTGATAAAGAACGCCGCCGCCGAACGTAGCGGCGGCCATGAGCGTCGTCTGGAGCGCGAAGCTCAACCCTTGCGCCGCGCCGAAGCGGTTTTCCGCGACCGACGAGCCGATCAGCATTTGCAGGCAGACATGCGCGGCGGCAAAGGTCATCGCATGGGCGGTCTGGAGAAGTGCGAAGCCGACCAAACCGAGATCATGCGTGAAGAGAGTCCAACGCGCGGCGGCCACCAGCGCGGACGCCAGCAGCACGGCTTTGATGCCGAAGCGACGAAGCGGTTGGGCCGCCAAGCGAAACAGCATGACCTCGGCCACCACGCCGATCGCCCAGAACACACCGATCTCGACCGCGCCATAGCCGAGCTTCGCCCATTGGAGCGACGCAAAACCATTCAGAAGCGCGTGGCTTGCTTGAATCAGCGCGATGCCGATGAGTGTCGGCAGAAGCCTCTTCATATCCGGCGCGGGGCCAAGCCGCCGCAGGCGCTGAATAAGGGATGGCGAGGGCGTCCAAGGCTCCTGCGGTGGCGCGAGTGGCAGAGGCGAGGCTTTGAGAGGCTGCCCCAAGCGCGGCGCGGCCAGCGTCACCAGAGCCGCCGTCAGAAATGCCAGGCAAAGCACGAGAGGAAACCGACCGACGCCGAGCCAGCCGATCAGAACACCCCCAGCGATATTGGCGGCGATAAAGCTGATCGAACCCCAAAGGCGCGAGCGCCCGTAATCCGACCCCAGCCGCCGCACCCCCGACAGCGCGATGGCATCGGTCAGCGGAATGGCCGGGCACCACACCGCCGCCAGAACCAATGTCGCCAGAAGAATAGAACTCCATCCCTCGACCTGGAAGAAGGGCAGCGAGGCTACAAGGCTTGCGAAAGCCGCTGCGATCAGCAGATGGGCTCGATCCCGGGAGCGATCGGCCTGACGCAGAACAGGCGGGCAGACGAGAACGCGCAGCCCGATCTGAAGCGCGAGAATCAAACCGATCTCGTCGCCATCCAACCCCTTGTGCCCAAGCCAGACTGGGAAAAAGGGGAAGAAGATACCGAGCGTTACGAAATTGCCGGCAAAGACGAAGGACATCCGCCGGTCGAACATGCGCCGCGTTGCGGCCGGCACCGAAAGATCAGATGTCATGAACGAGGCTCGCGGCGGTTGGACCATCCGCCTATCAAACCGAGCCCGGCCCGACAAACCCTTCATCCTGGAGATGCGGCCAGCGTCCTTATTCGGCCGCTTCCGGCAAACGCTCGCGCGGCTTCAGGAAGCGCAGGCCGAGCCGAGGATCGCTCGTCTCATCCACGCGCTCGAAGGCTGTCCAATGCACCAGTTCCAGCGTTCCATCATGGCGCTCCACGATGGCCGAGCAGCTTTCCACCCAGTCGCCTGTGTTGACATAGAGCATGTCGCCGAGGGTTTCGATCTTGGGATGGTGAATATGGCCGCAGATCACGCCTTCGCAATCCTGCCGCTTGGCTTCGCCCGACAGCGCCTCCTCGAACGCGCCGATGAAGTTCACGGCGCGCTTCACGCGGCCCTTGGCCCAGGACGAGAAGGACCAGTAGCCGAAGCCAAGGCGTCGGCGCGTCCAGTTCAGCGCGACATTGATGGCGATCGCCATATCATAGGCCCAGTCGCCGAGATGGGCGATGAGCTTGGCATGGCGCACCACCACGTCGAACTCGTCGCCATGCATCACAAGAAGGCGCTGACCATTGGCCGTCGTGTGGACGTCATTCAGCCGGACTTCGATGCCGCCGAAATGTGTTCCCACGAAATCGCGCAGGAAATCGTCGTGATTGCCGGGAATATAGATGATCTCGGTGCCCTTGCGCGCCTTGCGCAGGAGCTTCTGCACCACGTCATTATGCGACTGGGGCCAGTGCCACGTGCGCTTCAGGCGCCATCCATCCACGATGTCGCCGACGAGATAGATTTTCTCGGCATCGACGCAGCGCAGGAAATCGATCAGAAGATCGGCTTGCGCTGCCCTCGACCCCAGATGAATGTCCGACAGGAACAAGGTTCGCACATGGCGGGTCGCATTCCATTGTTCCATCTGCCTGCCCGCCCGTTCGCTCTTCGGCCTCGCGATCGTTAAACTGCCCTAAGCCTGTTGCAGGCGTATGACGCCGCGCCGGCGCGTCGGCCCGTGTCTTGCCGATTGCCCTTCGGGGCGCATCTGGCTTAGAGGCTAAAGGACGTGGACGCGCGTGCTCCCAAATCATCGCGTTCGCCCTGAATTGCAGCGATGGAGAGAGCATGTCGAGCGCCGACGAAACCAAACGGCAGGCAGCCGCCGCAGACCTGAACGAGCAGGCGCTCTTCTACCACCGCCATCCCAAGCCCGGTAAACTGGCGATCCAGGCCACCAAACCCGTCGGCAACCAGCGCGATCTGGCGCTCGCCTATTCGCCGGGCGTTGCCGCGCCGTGCCTCGCGATCGCGGACGACCCCAATCTCGCCGCCGATTACACGAGCCGCGCCAATCTGGTCGCGGTCGTATCCAACGGCACGGCGGTTCTGGGCCTCGGCAATATCGGCCCCCTCGCCTCCAAGCCGGTGATGGAAGGCAAGGCCGTCCTTTTCAAGAAATTCGCCGATATCGACGTGTTCGATATCGAGATCGACGCGCAGGAGATCGACCGGATCGTTGATGTCGTGGCGGCGCTGGAGCCGACCTTCGGCGGTATCAATCTGGAAGACATCAAGGCGCCCGAGTGCTTCGAGGTCGAGGAGCGCCTGCGTGCGCGCATGAGCATCCCCGTTTTCCATGACGATCAGCATGGCACGGCCATTATCGTAGCGGCAGCGGTGCGCAACGCGCTGCTTCTGGGCAACAAGCGCATTGAGGACGTGAAGATCGTCACCTCGGGCGCGGGCGCGGCGGCCATCGCCTGCCTCAACCTTCTGGTTTCGCTCGGCGCCAAGGTCGAGAACATCATCTGCACCGACAAGGACGGTGTCGTCTCCACCGGCCGCGAGGGCCGGATCGATCGCTGGATGGCGGTCTATGCCAAGGAGACAGCGGCCAAGACCCTGGCCGAGGTGATCGAGGGCGCGGACATCTTCCTCGGCCTGTCGGCGGCGGGCGTTCTGAAGCCCGAGCTTCTGGAGAAGATGGCCGACCGGCCGCTGATCATGGCGCTCGCCAATCCGACGCCGGAGATCATGCCCGATCTCGCGCGCGCCGTGCGCCCGGACGCGATCATCTGTACGGGGCGGTCGGACTTCCCCAATCAGGTCAACAACGTCCTCTGCTTCCCCTTCATCTTCCGCGGCGCGCTGGATTGCGGCGCGACCACGATCAACGAGGAGATGAAGATCGCGGCCGTGGACGCGATCGCGGCGCTGGCGCGCGAGGAAGTTTCCGAAGTTGCGGCCAAGGCCTATGGCTCGGAAACGCCGGTCTTCGGCGCGGAATATCTGATCCCCTCGCCCTTCGACCCGCGCCTGATCCTCAAGATCGCCCCCGCCGTCGCGAAGGCCGCCGAGGCCTCCGGCGTCGCCTCGCGCCCGATCGCCGATTGGGACGCCTATATCGACCGGCTGAACCGCTTCGTGTTCCGCTCCGGCCTCGTCATGAAGCCGATCTTCCAGATCGCGCGCAACTCCGGCAAGCGCGTGATTTTCGCCGATGGCGAGGACGAGCGCGTGCTGCGCGCGGCCCAGGTCATGCTGGAAGAGAAAATCTGCCAGCCGATTCTGGTCGGCCGTCCGAGCGTGATTCAGACCCGGTTGGAGCGGTTCGCCCTGCGCATCCGTCAGGGGCAAGATTTCGAGGTGGTGAACCCCGAGGACGATCCGCGCTACCGCGACTATGTCGATCATTATTTCTCGAAGGTCGGCCGGCGCGGCGTCAACCCGGACACGGCGCGCGCGCTGGTGCGCACCAACACGACGGTAATCGCGGCGGTCTCGGTGTCGCGCGGCGACGCCGACATCATGCTCTGCGGCCTCGGCGGGCGCTTCTCGCGACATATCCGGGATATCAAGCAGGTCATCGGCATCGCGCCGGGCGTGAAGCGTCTGTCGGGTCTCAGCCTTCTTCTGTCTCAGTATGGCACGGTGTTCTTTGCCGACACCTATGTGCAGGAAAACCCGAACGCCGAGGAACTGGCCGAGATCGCCTGTCTCGCGGCCAAGGAGGTCAAGCGGTTCGGCATCACGCCGCGCGCCGCGTTCCTCTCGCATTCCAATTTCGGCACAAGCGACTACCCGGACGCGATCAAGCTCCGCGAGGCGCTATCGCTGGTTCATCAGCGCGCACCCGATCTGGAGATCGACGGCGAGATGCATGGCGACGCCGCATTGTCGCAGGCGCTGCGTCAGCGCGTGATGCCGAACTCGACGCTGACGGGAGACGCGAACCTCCTGCTCTTCCCGTCGCTCGACGCGGCCAATATCTCGATGAATGTCGTGAAGGTCATGACCGACGCGCTTCACGTCGGCCCGATCCTGCTCGGTGCGGCGACGCCGGCGCACATCCTGACGCCGTCCGTGACCTCGCGCGGCATCGTGAACATGGCGGCGATCGCGGTCGCCCAGGCCGTGCAGCAGGGAGACGCCAGCCGCTAGCGGCTGGCATCACGAGGCATTTGGCGCCGGCCCTCAGGGCCGGCGCTGCAAGGCGCGCTCGCGGCCGATGAGCGGTAGCAGTTCCGCCAGTTCCGGTCCGTGATCGAGGCCGGTCAGCGCGAGGCGCAGCGGCATGAACAGCCCTTTGCCTTTGCGATCTGTCGCGGCCTTGATGGCGTCGGTCCACGCCTTCCACGTCGAACGGTCGAAAGGCGCGGCGGGGAGAAGATCGAACGCCGTTCGCAGGAAGGCGGTGTCCTCTTCATTGAAAGCCTGGTCCGCTCGCGCGTCGCCATAGACGATCGCAGCCCATTCCTGGGCATCCGGCACCTTGGAAAGATTACCCTTGACGGCACTCCAGAACGGAGCGAGATCGCTGTCGGGAACGCCCCATTCCAGAAGCCGCTCGGCGACGACCTCCACCGGCATGGCGTGAACGAGATCGGCGTTGAGACGCGTCAGCTCCGCCGGATCGAACTTCGAACTCGACGCCGAAACGCCGTCGAAGTCCAAGCGCTCGCCGAGGGCTTCCAGCGAAGGCAGGGCCTCGATCGAGCCTGACAAGCCTGTCAGCACCGCCAGCGACGCCACCGCCATGGGCTCGAAGCCGTCCGCCCGCAGGCTGCTGAGCGACAAAGCGCCGGTGCGCTTGGACAGGCCCTCGCCGTCGATCGTCGTCAGGAGATTGAAATGGCCGAAAGCCGGCGTCCTATAATCCAGCGCCTCGAACAACGCGATCTGAACGCCCGTGTTGGTCACATGGTCGTCACCGCGCAACACATGCGTGATGCCCATTTCACCGTCGTCCACCACGGAGGGTAGCGTGTAGAGATAGGTTCCGTCCTCGCGGATCAGGACCGGGTCGGACAAGGAGGCCAGATCCACCGTCTGCCGCCCGCGCACCACGTCGTCCCAATGAACCTCCGTGCGCTCCGGCTGCATCGGGTCGTCGCGGAAATTGGGAAGGCGGAACCGCCAGTGCGGCCGACGTCCTTCGGCTTCGAACGCCTGTCGCTCGACCTCCGTCAGGGCGAGGGCCTCGCGCCCGTAGATCGGCGGCAGCCCCCGCGCCATGCGCCGCTTGCGCCGACGCTCCAGCTCGTCCGCCGTCTCGAAGCAGGGATAGAGCAGGCCCTTGGCGCGCAGACGCTCGGCCGCCGCATCATAGAGCGCGATGCGATCGGACTGCCGAGCGATCTCGTCGGGCTGAATGCCGATCCAACGGATGTCCTCCAGGATCGCGTCGGCATATTCGCGCTTGGAGCGTTCGGTGTCCGTGTCGTCGTAGCGCAAGACAAAGCGCCCGCCCTCGCGCTGCGCAAACAGCCAGTTGAACAGCGCGGGGCGCAGATTGCCGATATGGAGATAGCCCGTTGGAGAGGGCGCGAAGCGGACGGAGTGGGTCATGCGGCGGGCGATAGCGCATGGCCGCTTGTCCCGCAATGAAAAGGGCGGTTGTCAGGCGCCTGTGCCGATCGGCGGAGTGAACTCGAAGAGATGTGCCATAAGGATCCAAAAGAGCAGCGCGAACCCAACGACCCAAAAAACGACCCCGGTGTAGATCTGGCGTAAGGCATGGCGGCGCTCCGGCTCATACTCAGCGCCGAAACTGCCCATGATCCGGACATGCGCCATCGCGGCCAGGAAGGGCTCCGCCTGACGGCTTTCGCCGCGCAGACGACGTACGGCCAGAATGAAGCGCAGGAAAAACAGCGCACCGACAGAAACAAAAGCGGTTGCGATGTCGGACAGTGGAGGAAATTCGATCGGCACGTCGCGGTCTCTCGAATGGAAGTCATGAAGATGGCACGTTCGCATGGCACAAAAGATAGGCATCGCCGCGAAGAGCTTTTCCCTGATCCAGCTTATCGACAGGTCGAAACTCTAGGGCAACAGACGAACCCCGAATGGGGAACGGAAAGGGCCGAGGCAAACTTAGCCTTTGCAAATTCTCCCTCGCGCCCGACATAGGGTGGGATGACCTCACGGGGTCGCCGAGTCACCGGAGCACGCGTGTACGAAATCCTTGCACTGATCGACCGTTTCGGTCTTGGCATCGTGTTCGTCGGCACGTTCTTCGAAGGCGAAGTCTTTGCCATTATCGGCGGCTTCCTCGCTTATCGCGGAACGCATCCGCTCTGGCTCATGAGCAGCCTCGCCTTCATCGGCTCCTTCTGCGGCGATCTGGCGGTGTTCCTGTTTTCGCGATATTTCTCCAACAGCGAATGGGTCAAGCGCTGGAAGCGCAAGCCGAAATTCACCAAGGCGCTGCGCCTCGTGGATCGCTATCAGGCCTATTTCGTCATCGTGAACCGCTATATTTACGGGCTGCGAATGCCGGGGCTGATCGCGCTCGGCCTATCCTCGATCAGCGTTCCCCGCTTCATGATCCTGAACTTCGTCGGCGCGGCGATCTGGGCCGGCCTGTTCACGACGATCGGCTATGTCTTCGGCTATTCGATCACCTCCGTGTTCCAGCATCTGGAAATGATGGAACACGGCATGATGATCTTCCTCGCCGTCCTCGCCCTCGCGCTGATGCTGTTCTTCGCATGGCAGCAGGGCGGCTCGGTGATCCGGGATCGCCTCTTCTCGCGCCTTCGCAAGGACCGCGACGAAACTGCAGGAACGGAGCCCGTGGAAGCGCAGGTCGGCTCCCGCCCCGTTTCGTCCGATCGCGATGCCCCACGCCGCTGACGGCCTTTAATTCCCTTGTAGCCGACATGAAAAAGGCCGGGTCGATCGACCCGGCCTTTTCGTTCAACCACTCGAGAGACGAGCCGGTCAGAAATTGACGACGGACTTCGGTGCGCGGGTCTCGTGCTCTTTCTTGATCCGCTCCGCCACGAGGAAGGACAGCTCGAGCGCCTGATCGGCGTTGAGACGCGGGTCGCAATGCGTGTGGTAGCGATCCGACAGATCTTCGGCCAGAACCGGACGCGCGCCGCCGCCGGTGCATTCCGTGACATCCTTGCCGGTCATCTCGACATGGATGCCGCCGGCATGGGTGCCTTCCGCACGATGAACCTCGAAGAAGGTCTCGACCTCCTTCAGGATGCGGTCGAAGGGGCGCGTCTTGTAGTCGTTCACGGTGATCGTGTTGCCGTGCATCGGGTCGCAGGACCAAACGACCTTGCGCCCTTCCCGCTCCACGGCGCGGATCAACGCCGGCAGATGATCGCCGACCTTCTCGTGGCCGAAACGCCCGATCAGCGTGAGGCGGCCGGCCTCGTTCTGCGGGTTCAGAATGTCGATCAGGCGCAGGAGATCGTCCGGCGCCAGCGACGGGCCGCACTTCAGGCCGAGCGGATTGCGGATACCACGGCAATATTCGACATGCGCGTTGTCGATCTGGCGCGTGCGGTCGCCGATCCAGATCATGTGGCCCGATGTCGCGTACCACTCGCCGCTGGTCGAATCGACGCGCGTCAGCGCCTGCTCGTAGCCCAGCAGCAGCGCCTCGTGGCTGGTGAAGAAGTCGGTCTCACGCAGCGAGGGATGCGTCTCGGAATCGATGCCGATGGCGCGCATGAAGGCCATGGTCTCGGAAATGCGATCCGCGAGCTCGCCGTATCGCTCCGCCTGCGGCGAGCCGGACACGAAGCCGAGCATCCACTGATGCACATTGTCGAGATTAGCGTACCCGCCCTGCGCGAAGGCGCGCAGCAGGTTCAGCGTCGCCGCCGACTGCCGGTAGGCCATCTCCTGGCGTTCCGGGTTCGGAATGCGCGAGGCTTCCTCGAACTCGATGCCATTGATGATGTCACCCCGGTAGGACGGCAGCGTCACGCCGTTCTTGGTTTCCGAACCCGACGAACGCGGCTTGGCGAACTGGCCGGCGATGCGGCCGACCTTCACCACCGGCGACGAGGCCGCGAAGGTCAGGACGACCGCCATCTGGAGGAAGGCACGGAAGAAATCGCGGATATTGTCCGCGCCATGCTCGGCGAAGCTTTCCGCGCAGTCGCCGCCTTGAAGCAGGAAAGCGCGGCCTTCGGCCACCTCGCCCAAGGCCCGCTTCAGCTTTCGCGCTTCGCCTGCAAAGACAAGCGGGGGAAAGGTGGCAAGGCGCTTCTCGGTTTCCGCCAGGGCATTCGGGTCGGGATAGAGCGGGACCTGCTCGATCGCCTTGCTGCGCCAGCTCGCGGGGTTCCAATCCTTGGCCATGAACCTCTCCTTTCCCGAGCCTTGTCCGGCCGTCTCCCTTCGGGTTCTGTCTTTTCGGGACGGCTTCGCGGGCAGGCCAATCAAGAGGCCATCAACGCTCGGTCGTGGCGTAGTGGCACGAACCGCAGCATTTGTCACGAATGGCTTTACGTGCTTCTCACGAGCACTCGATGAAGCGCGCGCCGCGCTGGGTGACGAGGCGGTCGAACAGCTCCGCCTCGCCGTCGGCCAGCGTCACCGGGCGGGGGTAGAGCGGCGCGGCGCGATCCTTCAGGATGGAGGTCTCGAACCCCTCGGTTTCCGCCATGAAACGCCGCAGCCCGGCCTCTTCGTAAAGCGAGTAGAAGCCCTGCATCACCGCGTCGAGATAGGATTGCAGGATCGCCGCCCCGGTCTGCGAGGCATCCGGCTCCTCCGGCTTGCCCTCGTAGATGAAGAGCGGCACATCCGGGAGGGCGTGGCCTCGAATGGTGATATGGCCTGGCATGACGACGCGGCGGTGATAGGCCGCCTCGCGCTCGTCCACCGATGGCAGATGGTCGGCCAGATCGTAGACGACGACGCCTTGCGTCAGCGCCGCTTCGTCCGGCCGCACCGACAGAAGCGCCATGGACTGCCCCTTGCGCGGCAGCCAGGCCCGCCGCCATCCCAGGACCTCGGCACGGCGAATGCCCAAGAACTTGGTGCGCAGCGTCCGCTTGTTCACGAGCGAGCCATAGCCGAAATAGGCGATGACCCGCCCCTCACGGGCGAGCCGCTCCAGCTGCGGATCGTCCTGATGAATAGGCGGCTCGACATCAGCCATCCACGCGCGCTCCGCCGCGAATGCGATAGGTCGGCTCGTACATGGTGACCAGCTCCTCTGCCGCCGAAGGGTGAAGCGCCATGGTGCGATCGAAATCTTCTTTGCGCAACTTCGCCTTCACGCAGATGCCAAGAAGCTGCCCCATCTCGCCGGCATCGGGTCCCAGAATATGGGCGCCAACCACGACATTCGTCTTGGCGTCCACGACGAGCTTCATCAACATGAACTCCTCGCGGCCCGTCAGCGTGTGGCGCATCGGCTTGAAGCGGGCGCGGAAAATGTCGAGATCGCCGAGATCCTTCGCCGCCTGGGCTTCCGTCAGGCCGACCGTTCCCAGCTCGGGCTGCGAGAACACCGCGGTCGGGATCAGGTCGAAATCCGGCTTGGTCGGCTTGTTCAGGAACACGGTATCGACGAAGCACATGGCCTCATGGATGGCGACCGGCGTCAACTGGATGCGGCCCGTGATGTCGCCGATCGACCAGATATTCTCGGCGCTGGTGCGGGAATAGTCGTCGACCTTGATCGCGCCCTTGGAATCCAGCTCGACGCCGGCCTTCTCGCAGCCGAGGTCGATCGTGTTGGGCTGGCGTCCGACAGCGAGCATCACCTCGTCCGCGTCGAGGCATTCTCCGCCCCTCAGGTGCGCCTGAAAACGGCCGTCCGCCTTCTGATCGACCCGAACGAGCGTGTCCTCGCAGACGATCCGGCAGCCCTTGCGCAGCATGGCCTGATGCAGTTCATGGCGCAGATCGTCATCGAAGCCCTGAAGGATCTCCTTGCCTCGATAGACCAGCGTTACCGCGGTGCCGAGCCCGAGAAAGATATTGGCGAACTCGACCGCGATATAACCACCGCCGAGGATCACGATCGACTCCGGCAGGCGCTGGAGGTGGAAAGCCTCGTTCGAGGTGATGCAGTGCTCCGCGCCCGGCATGTCGGCGAACGGATTGGCGCGTCCGCCGGCCGCGATCAGGATGCGCTCGGCAGTGACGATCTTGTCGGTCGCAAGGAGGCGAATCTGGTTCGGTCCCTCCAGCACGGCGCGGCTCTTGAGAATCTCGGCGCCGGCCTTCTCGAGATTGCGGCGATAGATCTGCTCCAGCCGATCGATTTCGCGATCCTTGGCGGCGATCAGGCTCGGCCAGTCGAACTCCGTTTCCCCGACGGACCAGCCATAGCCAG
The DNA here is from genome assembly GCF_001475935.1 of Aureimonas ureilytica. GTDB lineage: Bacteria > Pseudomonadota > Alphaproteobacteria > Rhizobiales > Rhizobiaceae > Aureimonas > Aureimonas ureilytica_A. The sequence continues at coordinate 54,180 of NZ_LDQA01000016.1, read as the reverse complement.
CCGCGTCCTCGAAGGCTTCGGAATATTGCGAGGCGTAGACGAGCAGCTTCTTGGGAACGCAGCCGCGGATGACGCAGGTTCCGCCGTAGCGATATTCCTCGGCGATGCCAACCTTATGCCCCAGGGCCGCCGTTCGCCGCGCCGCGCGCACGCCACCTGAACCGCCGCCGATCACAAACAGGTCGTAGTCGAATGCCGACATGCCAAGACGCCTCTTCCGTCACGAAAAAGGGCGACCGAGTGGCCGCCCTTATGAATCCTTATAGCGGACGATTCGCGATCGTCACTTCGACTTTGCGGGAGCCGCCGCCGTCGCGGGCGCGAGCTTCTGCATCCCCTTCATGGCACTGTCGCGCAGGTCGCGAACAATACCGTTGGTCCAGACATCGGCGGCCGCCATCATCTCGCGCGTCGCCTGCGGACCCTGCTTGATCAACTTGCGGCCGGCTTCCGAATTGTAGAACTGCGAGATCTCGCGCAGCTCCTGTTCGGTGAACATCTTGGCGTAAACGCGGGCGATCTCGTTTTCCAGATCGGCGCGGCGCGGCGCAAGGGCGATCGCGCTGTCATCGACCATCTCGGAAATCTTCGACTGAAGATCCGGGTTGTTGACGATCAGCTCCGCCTTGATCTGCGTCGCGGCGTTGAGAAGGATCTGATCGAACTGTTCGCTCGTGTCGATCGCGTCCACAGCCTCACGCGCGGCGGCGAGATGCGACGGGCTAATCTCCTGCGCCAGAGCGGGCGAGACCGCGAGACCCACGAGGGTCACTGCAGCGAAGAGACCGCCACGCAGCGTTTGGCTGAAAACCATCGGACTTCCTACTCCATCAATTCCTGATCGGCGCACCCGTGCCAAACTCCGGTTCGAGCCGCAAGCCCCGAAATCCCGATGCGACCGGCGCGCCTCACGCGGCGCCGAGCCGCTCGACCCCTTCCGGCCCGGCGAGGAGCACGGAGGACGCCAATCCGAGAAAGAGACCATGCTCGACCACGCCCGGAATGGCGTGCAAAGCAGCAGACAGGGCTTCTGGATCGGGAATGAGGCCAAATGATGCGTCGATGATGAGATGTCCGCCATCGGTGATGAAGGGCTTGTCGCCTACCATGCGAAGCCGGATGGAGCCCGAAAGCCCGAGCATCGCGCTGGCCTTCTCGATCGCCAGCGTCGTGGCCAAGACGCCGAAGCCGTTCACCTCGATCGGCAGCGGGAAGGCGCCGAGATGCTCGACCTTCTTGGACGCATCGGCGATCACCAGCATCCGCGCCGAGGCGGCCGCCACGATCTTCTCGCGCAGAAGCGCGCCGCCGCCGCCCTTGATCAGACGAAGCCTCGCGTCCACCTCGTCGGCCCCGTCGATCGTCAGGTCGAGTTCCGGCAGGTCTTCCAGCGTCGCCAAGGGAATGCCGAGTTCGCCGCACAGTTTGGCGCTGCGCTCAGAGGTCGGCACACCGACGATCCGCAATCCTTCGGACACGCGGCCGGCCAGAGCGCGGATAAAGGCCTCGGCGGTCGATCCGGTGCCGATGCCAAGCCGCATTCCGGACTCGACATGAGCGAGCGCCGCGCGCGCGACCTCGTCTTTCATCGCTGCCGCATCCATTGCTCGATCCCTCCATGACGCACGTTCTCGGAAGTGGCTTTACGCCATCGAGCCGCTGCCGCCAAACGCTCAGGACGAATCCTTCATCCGCTCACCGCCGATCAGCCCTAACGGTTTGTTGATGGCCTGACCGCCAGACTGTGGCTCGCCTGCGTCAAGCGAAGGCCCGAACGGCGTCCCGATCCTTCATTGAGCCCCGTGCGGGCCTTGTCCGCTTGACCCTCCCTGCTTTGAGGCCAAAGTCCGATCATGAGCGCAGCCCTCCCGATCCATCGTTCCTCGGTCCACGAAGCCCACTTTTTCGAAGCGGCAACCGGAGGACCATCGCAGCGGACCATCGTCTTCGATCTCGACGGAACGTTGGTGGACACCGCGCCCGACCTCGCGGGCAGTCTCAATCATTGCCTGTCCCGTATCGGCCTCCCCCCGCTTCCTTTGGAGATCGTGCGTCCCCATGCCGGTCACGGTGCGCAGGCCATGCTGCGTGAGGCCTACCGGCTGGCGGAGCGCCCGCTTGGGGCGGAGGAACTTGCCGAGCAGACAGCGTGCTTTCTGCAACATTACGAAGCCCATATCGCAGTGGAATCCGCGCTGTTTCCCGGTGGCATCGCCGCGCTGGATCGGTTGAGCGAAGCCGGGCTGACGCTTGCGATCTGCACCAACAAGACCGAGCGTCTGGCGCGGCGGTTATTGGAAGAAATGGAACTCGCGTCGCGCTTCCCGGCGATCTGTGGGGCCGACACGTTCTCGGCGCGCAAGCCCGATCCGATTCATCTGTTCGGCACGATCGAACAAGCGGGTGGCTCGGCGTCAAACGCTCTCATGGTTGGCGATACCAACACGGACATTCTCGCTGCGCGGGCGGCGGGCGTGCCATCCATACTCGTGCTGTTCGGTTACGATCCGGGCTCGGAGGCCCGTTCGGGCGCGACCTGCTCCATCGAGCGCTTCTCCGATCTGACCCCGCATTTGATCGATTCGCTTTTCGAACCTCGCGCCTTGCGCGTTCAAGCGGTGTAAAAACAGAGACTTGGCGCACGCAGGCTGAAAAACGCATTGATCCGATTGACGCCCGCGCCGTTCGCTTCTATACGACCACTCACCGCTGGCCGACAATAAACGGCAAGAGCGGGCGCGTAGCTCAGCGGGAGAGCACCTCGTTCACACCGAGGGGGTCACAGGTTCGATCCCTGTCGCGCCCACCATTCAAATCACCGTATAAGCTAAGCTGTAAGAATTGCTGACAGGCTTCACCGAGCCCTACGGCGACACGATGATCCCGCAGGCGATGCGTTTGATTGCGGCGGCGATCCTCCCTCCGATTATGAACTGACGCCCGCCATCGGTAGCAAGCGGCTCCATAAGGGAAGTCGTTTATCGGACTATGACTCGCCGCGAGTGTCGAAAGCGAAGGGCAAACCGTGTCGCCCCTCGTTTCCGAGCCTTTTCGGCGCTTACGCCCGGCAGGCTGCGGCGTATGTGGCGAGCTCGCGATCGACGGACGCAATGAGGATGTCGTCCACGCTTCCGGTCTGCCCGAGCCCAACATCCAAGAAAGGCAGGAACTGGCGCATCAGAGTTTCGGGGATCACGCGCCCGTCCAGCGCATCACGCAAGCGAGCGACGGCAGCTTCCGCCTCCGGGCGATTCCAGTAATAGCGAATGCGGTCGCTATAGCTGTAATGGCGCTGCAGCGCCTGCTCGGCATCCGTGCCGTGATAGTGCCCCTTCCAATCCTTGGGCTCGCGCAGCATGAGATGCTCCATGGCGGCGCGCAGCGGCCGGTCGCCGTAGGTCGGCTCCAACTCGCTCGCCACGAGATCCAGCCCGTACAAGGCCTCGCGCAGAGCGAAGGTGAGACCCGGCCCGACCTTCAAGATCGCATAGCCGTCCCGCACCAGAGCCGTCAGTGCGGCCTGCGACTGATAGTCGGTGGAGTGCGCTTCGAAGACGAGCTTGGGCTCCTCTTCCAGGACAGCATTCAACAAGGAGGCATTTTCGGGGTGATAGGGAATGACGTTCTCGCTGCCGAACTCCACACCCGGCTGAACCACGACGCCCAGGACTCGCTCGAAAACGCCGTCCAACCCGCGCTCTGCAAAAATTCGCCGATGAACCTCGATCGTATGCCGCGCCGCTTCTGGCGCGGTGGGCTGAAGATCGCTGAGAGCGTGGTCGGCTCCGCCGGGCACCGGCACTTCTGTCCCGATGATATAGAGCGGAAGCGGCAGGCCCTTTTCTCGGGCCACGGCGTCCGCCCGGCTGGCCAGACGCGCAGCGCGGCCCGCCGTCGTCTCGTCGTCCAACGCCACCGGCTCGCCGAGGCACCCCATGGACGCGTCCAGATGAATTTTTCGGAAGCCGGCGGCGACATAGGCTTCGACCATCGCCTCCGCCTTTTCCATCGCGGCCTCTGGCGCATCACCCTTCCAGGGATTGGGTCCGAGATGATCGCCGCCAAACACGATCCGCGCCGGCGCCAACCCTTCCTCGTCAGCGATCTGCAGAACGAAGCGCACGAAGTCGGCCGGTTGCATCCCGGTATAGCCGCCAAACTGGTTTACCTGATTGCAGGTCGCCTCGATCAGCACATCGCTCTCATCCAGCACCGCGCGGCGCAAGGCGGCGCGGATGACGATCGGATGCGACGAGCAAACGGACGTGACGCCGCGCGGATGGCCGGCGCGCAGGTCGCCCGCGAGACCAGTGAGAAAAGACGACATGTCAGGCCCTCGATGTGTTGGCGATGAAGGCGTCGAGTTCATCGAAGCTGCCCGCGCCTTCCATCGGGCCTTTTCGGGTTACGTTCCGCGCGCCAGCGGCATTGGCGTAGAGGAGAGCGCGGTCCGGCGGAAAGCCCATGCGCCGGCATGTGAGATAGGCCGCGCCGAAACAATCCCCCGCACCCGTCGGGTCGATCTCTTCGACTTGGAAAGCCGCGCCATCCGTACGCTCGCCCGAATGCCGGAAAACCGTCGCACCCTTGTCCCCTCTCTTCAGCGCGATCTCCGACACGCCTTGATCAAAGAGAGCTGCGAGAGCCGCCTCCTCGCCCTCGCAGCCAGCCGCCGCAAAGAGTTCGTCCCCGGAGGGGAGCAGGAGATCGGCTTCGGCCACGATTGCTGCGAATTGCCCAGCCGCCTCATGGCTGGAAAGCAACTCCTTGCGGGCATTGGGATCGAGCGACACCGAGCCGCCGCACTCCGCGATCCGATCCAGTCCGTAGCGGATCAAGTCCCAGGCGCCGGGAATCGACAGGGCCGAGCCCATGACGTGAAGATGCCCTGCCCGATCCAGAAGCGCCTTCGCGGCATCGTCCAAACTGATCTGTCCCGCAGCCGAGCGCGTCAGATTGAAGACGAAATCGCGCGCACCGTCCGGGCGATAGCGCACGAAGGCGCTGCCCGTGGGAAGCTCGGGGTGAATCGAGATGGCGGAAACATCCGCACCGTCGCGCTGCAAGCGCTCAATGTTCAACCGTCCGAAATCGTCATGACCCACGCAGCCGACAATGCCGGCCGCACCGCCGAGGCGCGCCACCTGATCGATAAAGATGGCCGGCGCGCCGCTGGGGTAAGGGCCCGTCAAAGGCTGCGGCTCCAGAAAGCCGACGCCGGGCGTTTCCGCCATGATCTCCACCAGGATTTCCCCGATCGTCACCGTCGGCCCGAGGGCTTCGGGGGCGAGACCCCGCGCCGTGCGAATCGTCATGTCATCTCCCTCTCGGCCCCCCGCGCACTCCTGGAACATGTTCGCGTCTCAGTCCCAGTCATGCTCGTTCGGGGCTTCTCACAGACTGTCGAAGCCCTGTTCAACTGTCAATCAAAGTTTACGCGCGAAAAGCCTGTCGGCTGATTGGTCTCGTGGCTTTCAGACACCATCGCAGCTAACGCACTGCAGCGGAGCTCAGTTTGCAGTGCGGCGAGGAATTATTGGTTTTCGCACAAACGATATGGGTTACGGATTTGACACATTCTTTTACGCGTGCATAGTTTCGCGCAACGCATCGTAGGAGGAGGAACACTATGCGGATCAAGCGGACTGCGTGGTTGACGGCGTGTTCGATGGCGGCGCTCGGCTTTTCGGCGAGCCTTGCTTCGGCGGAAGACATCACGATCGCCACGGTCAACAACGCCGATATGATCGTCATGCAGAAGCTCTCGCCCGAATGGGAGAAGGCGACGGGCAACAAGATCAACTGGGTCGTGCTCGAAGAAAACGTCCTGCGCCAGCGCGTTACCACCGACATCGCGACCGGCAGCGGGCAGTTCGACATCATGACGATCGGCGGCTACGAGACCCCGATCTGGGGCAAGGCCGGCTGGCTGACGGCTCTGGACGATCTCGGCAGCGACTATGACTATGCCGATCTGATCGCCCCGGTGAAGGCGGGTCTGACCGTGGACGGCAAGCTTTTCGCCGTGCCGTTCTACGCCGAAAGCTCCTTCACCATGTACCGCAAGGATATCTTCGAAGCGGCCGGGATCAAGATGCCGGAGGCGCCGACCTACGATCAGATCGCGGAATACGCGGCCAAGGTCACCGACAAGTCGAAGGGCGTCTATGGTCTCTGCCTGCGCGGAAAGCCGGGCTGGGGCGAGAACATGGCCTATCTCGGCACACTCGTGAACACCTATGGTGGCGAGTGGTTCAACATGGAGTGGAAGCCGCAGATTTCCTCCCAGCCCTGGAAGGATGCGATCGGCTGGTATGTGAAGGCCATGGCCGATTATGGCCCTCCCGGCATCACGTCCAACGGCTTCAACGAAAATCAGGCGCTCTTCGCCACCGGCCATTGCGCCATGTGGATCGATGCGACCTCGGCCGCGGGCCGCCTCTACGACCCCAAGCAGAGCCAGGTGGCGGACAAGATCGCTTTCACCAAGGCACCTGTGAAGGTGACCCCGAACGGGTCATCATGGGCGTGGTCCTGGAATCTGGCCGTTCCGAAATCGACCAAGAAGGCCGACACGGCAAAATCCTTCGTGAAATGGGCGACGTCGAAAGACTACATCAAGCTCGTTGGCGAGAAAGAGGGCTGGGTGGCCCTGCCGCCCGGCACGCGCCAGTCGACCTATGACAACCCGAACTATCAGAAGGCCGCCCCCTTCGCCGCGACCGTGATCAAGGCGATCGAATCCGCCGATCCGACCAAGCCGACGCTGAACCCGGTTCCGTATACGGGCATCCAGTTCGTCGCGATCCCCGAGTTTCAGGCCATCGGCACGCTCGTCGGTCAGGCCGTCTCTTCGGCGGTCGCAGGGCAGCAGTCGGTGGACGCCGCACTCGATGGCGCTCAAGGTCAGGTCGAAGCCATGATGGAACAGGCCGGCTACCCGAAATAAGCGGATCGGGCCGGCCTTTCGAGGCCGGCCCTCCATCACCCTTATCCGCCTGTGTCGAGGCTGTTCGTTGAACTCCGGGCTCGCCCCGGATGTCCGAGCTGCGTTCGGCGACTGCCGTGTCGACCGCGAACCCCGCATGGGTTGGTGATCGGATGGCCAAGCCTTTCGTTTCGAGGGAGAACCGATCATGAGCGCCGTCGCTGCCGCTGGTCGATCCAGACGCGCCGTTCGAACCGGGCCGCTTCTCGCGCCGTCGGTCGTCCTTCTTCTCGCCTGGATGATCGTCCCACTGGCGATGACGCTGTGGTTCTCGTTCCAGCATTATAATCTTCTGAACCCATTCCTGACGGGCTTTGCGGGTATTTCGAACTATCGCTTTCTCCTGAAGAGCGCCGGGCTCTGGAACGCGATCGCCAATACGCTGATCATGACCGGCTCGGTTCTGGCGCTGACCGTCGTCTTCGGGACGCTGCTGGCCGTCGTCTTCGATCAGGACTTCAAGGGACGCGGCATCGCGCGCCTGCTGGTCATCGCGCCCTTCTTCGTCATGCCGACCGTCGCCGCGCTGATCTGGAAGAACCTCCTGATGCACCCGGTGAACGGCTTCTTCGCCGCGATCTTTCGCAGCGTCGGGCTGACGCCCATCGACTGGTTTGTCCAATATCCGATGCTGTCGCTGATCATGATCGTGGCATGGCAATGGGTCCCCTTCGCCACGCTCATTCTGATGACGGCGATGCAGTCGCTCGACCGCGAGCAGATGGAGGCGGCGAGGCTCGACGGCGCGCGCGGGCTGGTGATGTTCCGCCACATCATCCTGCCTCATCTCCTGCGGCCGATCTCCGTCGTGGTGATGATCGAGACGATCTTCCTTCTGTCGGTCTTCGCCGAAATTCAGGTCACGACATCGGGCGGCCCGGGCTCCGCGACCACCACCCTCACCTATTTCATCTACCTGAAGGCCCTTCTTCAGTGGGACATCGGCGGAGCCTCCGCTGGGGGCGTGGTCGCCATCCTTCTCGCCAATGTCGTCGCCGCGGTGCTGATCCGCACCGTCGCCCGCAACCTCGAAAACTAGGAGCGCGATCCATGGCCAAACGACGTGCGAGCCGCGCGACATTCTGGGCCGGTGTGGTCGGCTGGGCAGCGGCGCTGCTGATGTTCTTCCCGATCTTCTGGATGGCGCTCGCCGCCTTCAAGACCGAGATCGATGCCGTGGCGACGCCGCCGAAATTCTTCTTCGAGCCGACGCTGGAGAATTTCGCCGCCGTGAACCAGCGCGCCGACTACATGCGCTATGCCATGAACAGCGTGATCGAAAGCATCGGCGCGACGGTCGTCTCGCTCGCCATCGCCGTTCCCGCCGCCTATGCGGCCGCCTTCTATCCCGGCCCGAAAACCAAGAATCTGCTTCTGTGGATGCTCTCGACCAAGATGCTCCCGGCGGTCGGCGTCCTCGTGCCGATCTATCTCCTGTTCCGCGACACGGGGCTTCTCGACTCGCGGCTCGGCCTCATCATCGTCTTCACCCTGTCGAACCTGCCGATCGTGGTCTGGATGCTCTATTCCTTCTTCAAGGAAGTACCGCACGAGATCCTGGAGGCGGGGCGCATGGATGGCGCCAAGTTCAAGGATCAGATGCGCCATCTCCTCCTGCCGCTGACCCTGCCGGGCATCGCGTCCACAGCGCTTCTCTCCACGATTCTCTGCTGGAACGAAGCCTTCTGGAGCCTCAACCTGACGGCCTCGAACGCGGCTCCGCTGACGGCCTTCATCGCCTCCTTCTCCTCGCCCGAGGGCCTCTTCTGGGCCAAGCTTTCGGCGGCCTCCGCCCTCGCCGTCGCCCCCATTCTCGTCTTCGGCTGGATGACGCAGCGCCAGCTCGTGCGCGGCCTCACCTTCGGCGCCGTCAAGTAAGGAAGTTCCCCATGGCCACTTTGCACCTTCGGAACGTCAAGAAGTCCTTCGCGGCGGTGGACGTCATCAAGGGCGTGAATCTCGACATCGCAGACCGCGAATTCGTCGTCTTCGTCGGGCCGTCCGGCTGCGGAAAGTCCACGCTTTTGCGCATGATCGCGGGGCTGGAAGAGATCACCGAAGGCGATCTCGACATCGACGGCAAGCGTGCGAACGACATCCCGCCCGACGAGCGCGGCCTAGCGATGGTGTTCCAGACCTACGCGCTGTATCCGCATATGAGCGTTCGCGAGAACATGGCCTTCGCGCTGAAGCTCGCCAAGGTTCCCAAGGCCGAGCAGGATCGCAAGGTTCAGGACGTCGCCCGCCTTCTTCAGCTGGAGCCCTATCTCGACCGCAAGCCCAAGGCGCTGTCCGGCGGCCAGCGCCAGCGCGTCGCCATCGGCCGCGCCATGGTGCGAGAGCCCAAGGTCTTTCTGTTCGACGAGCCGCTCTCCAACCTCGACGCAGCGCTGCGCGTCCAGATGCGCATCGAGCTCTCGCGCCTGCACGAGCGGCTCAATGCGACCATGATCTATGTCACGCACGATCAGGTCGAGGCCATGACCTTGGCCGACAAGATCGTCGTCTTGCGCGACGGGCGGATCGAGCAGGTGGGCACCCCGCTGGAACTCTATCATCACCCGGTCAACCGTTTCGTCGCGGGCTTCATCGGCTCCCCGAAGATGAATTTCCTCGACTGCGAGGTCGTGAGCACCGGACCGGAGGGCGTCACGGTGCGCCTTCTTTCGGGCGCGACGCTGCAGGTGCCCGTCTTTGGCGAAGGGGCTAGGCCCGGCGAGAAGCTCCAGCTCGGCATCCGGCCGGAGCATCTCTCTCCCGGCGGGCAAGCCATGCTGCCCGGCGAGATCGTCGTGATCGAACGGCTCGGCGGCCAGACCTATCTTTACATCCAGGCCGGCAATGGCGACCTGATCATCGCGGAGGCGGGCGGCGACAGCACGGCGCGTCTGCACGAGACCGTGCAGCTCAGCTTCGACCCCAACGCGGCTCATCTCTTCGACGGCAATGGCCACGCCCTGCCCCGGCTCCATCGCCATGCGCTAGCCGGATCGATCCCCAAAGCCGTCCGCTGACTCCTCCCCAAGCCCTTCTCCCAGGGAATATTCCATGAGACTTCAGAACAAGATCGCCCTCATCACCGGCGGCGCGCGTGGCATCGGCCTCGGCTTCGCCGAAGCCTTCGTCAAGGAAGGCGCCAAGGTCGTTATCGCCGATATCAATATCGAGCGCGCTCGCACGGCGGCTGCCGGAATCGGCCCGGCCGCAACGGCCAAGGCGCTGGATGTCACCAAGGTCGAGGAGATCGAAAAACTCGTTGCCGAAGTCGATGCCGAGTTCGGCGGCATCGACATTCTCGTCAACAATGCCGCGATCTTCGACATGGCGCCGATCAACGCCATCACCGAAGAGAGCTACGAGCGCGTCTTCGACATCAACCTGAAGGGGCCGCTCTTCATGATGAAGGCGGTCTCCAACGTCATGATCCAGCGGGGTCGCGGCGGCAAGATCATCAATATGGCGAGCCAGGCGGGACGGCGCGGCGAAGCGCTGGTGACGCTCTACTGCGCCTCCAAGGCCGCGGTCATCTCCGCCACGCAATCCGCAGCGCTGGCTCTCGTGAAGCACGGCATCAATGTGAACGCGATCGCGCCCGGCGTGGTGGATGGCGAGCATTGGGAAGTGGTGGATGCGGAGTTCGCCAAGTGGGAAGGGCTCGCGCCCGGCGAGAAAAAGGCGCAGGTCGCCAAGTCGGTGCCCATCGGCCGCTTCGCAACGCCCGACGATATCAAGGGCCTTGCCGTGTTCCTGGCTTCGGCCGACAGCGACTACATTCTCGCCCAGACCTACAATGTCGACGGCGGCAACTGGATGAGCTGAAGCTCGCGGTGTGCCGGCGCACGCGCGTCGGCACGCCTCCTCTCAAAGCGTTCCCAAGGTCGATCCCATGAAGGCCATTCATTTCGTCGGCAAAGGCGAGGCGCGCTTCGCCGACTTGGCCGAGCCCGAACTCCAGCCCGGCCATGCGCTGATCCGCGTCATGGCATCCGGCCTCTGCCATACCGACATCGACGTGCTCCATGGTCGTTACGGTTCGAGCGCCTTTCCTGTCGTGCCGGGGCATGAATATGCCGGGATCGTGGAAGCGGTAGCCGACGACGTGACCGGCGTGTCGGTAGGCGACCGGGTAGCTGTCGATCCGAACATTCCTTGCGGCACCTGCCGGGCTTGCCGGCGGGGTCTCACCAATCTCTGCACCGATCTGAAGGCCTATGGCGTCACGCATGACGGTGGCTTTGCCGAATTCAGCGTCGTAAGAGCCAAGCATCTGCATCCGATCGGCTCGCTTCCGTTCGATCGGGCGGCGCTCGCCGAGCCGCTCGCCTGTGTCCTCAACGGACTGGGCGCATCAGGATTCGAAAGCGATCCGCGACGCCCGGAGAAGGCCCTCGTCGTCGGTGCCGGCCCGATCGGCCTTCTGCTCGCGCTTGCGCTGAAGGCACGCGGCGTCGAAACGGTGTCGGTGGCCGATCTCAACGAATCCCGTCTCGCCTTCGCCGACAGTCTCGGCCTCGCCGCCCTGCCTTCCGGCTCGGATCAGCTGAAAGGACAACGGCAGGGCTTCGATTTCGTGGCGGATGCGACCGGCGTCGCGGGCGTTGCCGAGAGCCTGATCGATTATGCGAGCGATGGCGGGACCGTCCTGTTCTTCGGCGTCTGTGCGCCGGAGGCGCGCATCGCCATCTCGCCCTTCGAAATATTCCGACGGCAACTCCGCCTCTGCGGCTCGCATTCGCTGAATGGCCAGATCCAAGACGCCTTGACGCTTCTCCAAGCCGATGACGGAACCATGGCGCGGCTCGTTTCGCACCGCTTGCCCATGGCTGAGATGCTGCCCTTTTTCGAGAAAGGCGGCGCATCCGCAGCCACCATGAAGGTTCAGTTCGCGGCAGGCTGATCGATCGCGTCTTGACGGAGACGGCGCGTCTGTGTGGATCGAGACGGGGGGCCTATGGGCATGGACCGGAGCCGAGAGCACCGGTCGGAAAGGACAGAGGAATGGACAGGCCGGTCAGGACGATGGAGGATTTTTCCGTATTCGTCGGCCTGTCACGTCCGACCGTCTCCAAATATTTCAATGACCCCAATTCGGTTCGCCGCAAGACGCGCGAGATGATTGAAGCGGCCATCCGCGAATCCGGATTTCGGCCGAATATGTTCGCGGTCAACCTGAATCGTCGCCGCTCCAATATCATCGGAATGCTCATTCCGACATCTGCCGACCCGTTCTACAACGCCCTGACCCGGCGCGTGGAAGCGATCGCGCGGGAGGAAGGCTACCTCACCTTCGTCCTCTCGTCGGATGGCGACCCGGAACTGGAAGAGCGCGCTCTGGAAACGCTGACGTCGATGAACGTCGCGGGGGCCGTGGTCGCGCCGCTGGGGCTTCATTCCCGCGCTGCGGCGCTGGAGCGCTTCTCCGCCTCGATCCCGCTCGTCTATGTGGACTTGCCGCTGGATGAGGGTACGGCCTTCGTCGGGACCGACAATCGTCGCTCGTTTCAGATCATGGTGGATTATCTCTGCCGCTCCGGCACGCCGCCCTGCTTTCTCGGTATGCCAGAGGTCAACAGCAACGCCTCCAACCGCCGCCTCGCCTATATCGAAGCCATGGATCGGTTGGGGCTCCAGCCTCATGTCGTGCCGATCAGCGTCGAGCTGACTTGGGATTTCGAAAGCTTCGGCTTTGACGAGGTGTCGCGCATCCTGCGCGAGGACGGGTTTCCGACTTCGACCCTCCTCTGCGCCAATGATCGCGTCGCCTTCGGAGCGCTGTCCGCCGCTTGGAAGGCCGGAGTGAAGGTCGGGCACGAGGGCGACAGCGCGTTGCGGATCGCCGGGCATGACGATCATCCGCTCTCGCGCTTCGCCAGTCCGCCGCTGACCACGGTGGCGCAGAACTATAGCGAGATCGGCGGGCGAGCCATGGCTATCCTCCTGCGCAAGATCGCCGCCGAGCGGGAAGGCGATCCCGACCTGGACGCCGCGGAAGAGGAGCACGTGCTCCTCCCCTCGCAGATGGTGCTTCGCGAATCCGCCTGACGGCGCTCTCGGTCAGTTGGCGACGACGCGCAGCGATTGATCGTCGTGGACGGCGATGCGCTGCTCCGCCGCGAAGAAGCGGATATGCTCGTCATCCAGTCGGCGCTTCAGCCGTCGATTGAACTCGCGTCCGACCCCCCATTGCTGGAGCGGCTTGCAGCGGATCGCGCCCTTGATCACCACGCCCTCCCGCGTGAATCCGTCCACGCCCCACATCTCGATCGGCGCCAGCATCATGTCCCCATAGGTCGCGTCCGTCAGGAGATCGCGGCCGACCTCCTGCATGATCTCCATGGTCCGGTCCACGTCTGCGCCGAAGGCGATGGAAACGTTGAGCGGAAAGATGCCGAAGCCGCGCGAATTGTTCTGCAAGGCCTTGATCTGGCTGAAGGGCACGGAATGAAGCGCCCCGTTTCCGTCGCGGATGCGCACGGTGCGAATCGTCAGGCCCTCGACCGTGCCCGTCCGATCTCCCGTCGAGATGACATCGCCCACCGCGATCGTGTCCTCGAAGATGATGAAGAAGCCGGTGATGACATCCTGCACGAGCTGCTGCGCGCCGAAAGAGAAGGCCAGGCCGATGACGCCCGCGCCGGCCAGAAGCGGCGTGACGTCCACACCGATATTGGCGAGCATGGCAATCACCGTGACGACCGACAGGACGACGAAGACGAGATTGCGCAGGAGAGGCAGAAGCGTGCGAATGCGGCCCGAGCGGTTCCGCGTTCGGCCTCGGCTGTCGGTCGGCTGAAGCGAATGCGTGACGGCCGTGTCGATCGTCGTCCAGATCGCATAGATCACGGCCGGCACGAGGACCAGCGACAAGGCAGGGCGCAGGAAACGCTGCCCCCGCTCCGAGCCGAGCCAGCCGGCGAGATCGAACCCCCAGACATCGACCGCCTGCACCAGAACGAAGGCCGCCACGGCGATCTGGAAGAGGAGGTGGAAAATATCGAGATAGCGCAGCATGATGGCGCTGCGCAACGTCACACGCCCACGGCCTATGCTGTCCGCCATGCGCTTGAAGCCGGCATTGGCGACCGCCAGCAGGGCAAGGCCGCCGAAGATGTAGAGTAGCGCGCCCGAGCTTTCGAGAATGAATTGGCCGTTGCCCGTGCCGGTGATGCGCGCGACGACATTGGCGACGACGAAGGCCAGTGCGACCAGATGCCAGGATGCCGCGAGAGCATGGAAGGCCGACGAGAAGATGCCGGACGAATGGTCCTGCCCCTCCCGGTCGCGGTGGCCTCGGATCAGAAGGCTACGCACTGTCAGGCGATGGCGCATGATGAAGGCCGCCGTCAGCACGGCGAGGCCGAGGTCGATCAGCAGCGAGGCGACGTCTGCCACGTCGAAGCCCACGACCACCCGCAGCGAGAACTCGCGCAGCACGCCCGCCGTCGCCGCCAAGGCCGCGAGAAGGCCGACCCAACCCAAAAGCCGCCGCTGCGCATATCCGACGAGACGCCAACCCCGAGAAGGCCCCAGCGCCATCAGGAGATAGTAGAGAATCTGGCGCGTCGCGAGCGCGGCGAAGAGCGGCGAGAAAAGCGCCAGGAACAAACGCCCGTCTTGCCAGGAGGGCGCGAAGGCAGCCGCCCAGCCAGAGGCCGCAGCCACCACTAGAAACAGCGGAATGAGGCCGAACGGAACGCATTTCGCGATGGCGCGCGCAATCTGGAAGGCCGTGCCCCCCGGCCGTTGTTGCAACTCGCGATGGCGTCGCAGCCAGTTGTTGCGAAACAGGATAAGAACAAGGCCGATGACCACAGCGGCGCCCGGCAGAGCCCATTGAAGGAAGTCGATCGTGGCCTGCCCACCAAGCGAGCTGTCGATGCGCGCCTGAAGCTCATCCACTGCGCGACCGAGCTTTTCTTCCACGGGAGCGCCGAGGCTGGTGGCTTCCATGCCCTGCCCGCTTTCCGCGAGGCTGGAGGAGATTGCGCCGATCAAGCCCTTGTCGCCGATGATCGGCGCGGCCTCGTCCTTCGCCGGCGCCTCGGCGGGCGCGCCGGTCGCCTTGCCAGCGTCGGCCGTGCCAGAAGAGTTGGTATCCAACGCGCTCTCCACCGAGCGCAATTCGTTCAGAAGTGCGGCCCGCCTCGTATCGTCGGACAAGAGGCCGATCACCCTCTGGAGGGCGTCACGATCGGCCTGAAGATTCGTCTCCGCGCTGGCGGCGGTTTCCGATTTGGACGCTGCGGCCGTCGTGAGTCCGGGGATGGCGGGGATTTGGGCCCATGCCGTCGATGGGAAGCCGAGTGTCGCAAGAAACAGGCAAAGCGTTGCGATCGCGGCGAAGAGCTTCTGCAAGGAGGCCTCGTTCGGTTTCGCTCCGGACCGCAACGCGAAATCGCTGCCACTCAGCGATCATCAAAGCGTCCGGGTCGAGCGCTGTCGGTTTGTCAAAGCCGGGCGGAACTCAAGCCCGTCGAGATGCGGGGTCAACCGCCTTTGATGCTGCCATGCAGCAAAAGAATGGTGAGCTTTTCCCGATCGTCAGCCCCTGAATCGAAATTATATGAGTTCACGCAGGCGTGATTTCTTCAAACCCCGTCGGTCGACGCCCTCACCGCTTGCCCGAACGACAACGTGACGCATGTTCTCACGAACCCGTTAGGCGCCTGAGCGTCATAGGACTGCACATCGGGGAGCCTATGATCCCCAAAGCCTGGAAGCATCGAAGGACGCCATGCACGGTCGAGCCCCGGAAACGCCTGCCTCGCCCCCGGCCCTTTCAAGAGAGGCCGAGGTTTCGCCCTTTCGACCCCTCGAAAACTGCCTCTGTGTCGCCGAAGCCCATCGCGCCGCGCTGATCATCGATGCGGATGATTATTTCGCCCATGCGCGCGCGGCCATGTTGCGGGCCAAGCGGCGCATCGTGCTGATCGGCTGGGACTTCGACGCCCGCATTCGCCTCGGCCGATCCGCCGGGGATCGCGCACCTGAAAAGATCGGCGACTTCATCTATTGGCTGGTCGAGCAGAACCCGGCGTTGGAAGTCTTCCTTCTGCGCTGGGACCTGGGAGCTCTGAAGACGCTGACGCGCGGCTCGACCATGCTGACCGTCTTCAAGTGGATGGCCCATCACCGCATTCACACCAAGCTCGACAGCGTGCACCCGCCCGGCGCCTCCCATCATCAGAAGATCGTCGTCATCGACGAAAGCCTCGCCTTCTGCGGCGGCATCGACATGACCGAGGAACGCTGGGACACGCGCGCCCATATCCACCACGACCCCCGCCGTCTGCTGGTCAGCGGCAAACCGCACAAGCCATGGCACGATGCGACGACGGCCGTGGACGGGCCGATGGCTCTCGCCCTCGCGCAGGTCGCGCGCGATCGGTGGCACGATGCCGGCGGGCGACCGATGGAGCCGCTGGGCCGGGTCTACGATCCCTGGCCGGAGCGCTTGGTTCCTCATTTCGAGAATGTGAGAATGGCCGTATCGCGGTCGAGCCCGCCCAATCCGTCGCACGGGCCGATCCTCGAAATCGAGAACCTCTATCTCGAACAGATCGCCGCCGCGCGGCGGGTGATCTATGCCGAGAGCCAGTATTTCGCCTCGCGACGGATCGCGGAGGCCATTGCCAAACGCCTGGATGAGGAGGACGGCCCCGAGATCGTCCTGATCAATCCACTGTCCGCGCAAGGCTGGCTGGAACCGCTGGCGATGGATACGGCGCGCGCGCGATTGCACGAAGTGCTACGCCGGCATGACCGGCATGGACGGTTTCGCATCTACCACCCTTTCACCGAGGGCGGCGACCCGATCTATGTGCACGCCAAAATCCTGATCGTGGATGACCGCATCCTGCGCGTCGGTTCGTCCAACCTCAACAATCGCTCCATGCGCCTCGACACGGAATGCGACGTGACGGTTGATACCGCGCTTCCGGGCAATTTCGATAAGGCCTCAACGATCCGGGCGCTGCGGGACGATCTTCTGAGCGAGCATCTGAACAGATCGCAGAGCGAAGTCACGGCCGAGATCGAGCGAACCGGTTCGCTGATCGCCGCCATCGAAGCGTTACGTGATTCCGGCAAGTCTCTGCGCCCCTACGAGCCGCCAGAACTGACGTCGATCGAAGAATGGCTGGCCGACAACGAGGTGCTCGATCCCGAAGGACCGGACGAGATGTTCGAACCGTTCAGCAAGCGCGGGCTGTTTCGCCGGCTGCGCCCCGGCGGGAAATGGCGGCGGAAGGCCTAAAGAAAAAGCCCGCTCCGGGGAGGACGGAGCGGGCTCGAAACGTGCAACGATCTGGGAGGAAGTGTTGCCTGTTCAATAAACCAGCTTTGCTCGTGCAGGAGAAGCGCTGCCTGCACATAGCTCCTATGCAGCGTCTTCCGTGATCCGCGCCGGCGGCGCTTGCCGCGTCGACCGAATACGATCCGCCGCGTCCTTCGAGGTCCTATCGCTCGTCTGCGGCGACAACAGCCCGGACAAAGCGTTTCGAATATCGGTTTCGAAGGCCCGCTCGCGCGCCAGACGCCAGGCCGCGCCATCGCGCCCGTCCGGGCGCGGTGCTTGCAGCGTTTCCAGAATGGCGTTGACCATATCGGTCGCGCTATTGGCGAGGCGCAGATCCAGCGGCGGATCGTCGATGCCGCGCAGGGCAACCGTCGTCGCGACGGTGGGCACACCAAGCCCGAGGGTCTCGATCGTCTTGATCTGCACGCCCGATCCCGTGGTGCTGGGAATGACCACCACGGAGCACGACCGCAAGAACGCCCCGGCATCCGGCACAAATCCGGCGAAGCGAACGGAACCTGTCACGGTACCTGGCGGATGGAGCGATTTGCCGCCGACGACGACCTTCACATGAGCCGGCAAGCGGGGTGCGACGACCGTGAGAAACCAGTCAAGGCCTGCCCGATTGACGTCCCAGACCCAGCTTCCCAATAGACCGACATCGATCGTCGGCTCCGGCAGGGCCTCGGCCGACGAGAGGAAGGGTTGGCCGGGCAAGCCGAAACTGCGAGCCGGCGTCTGCGGCGACAGGCGGGCCAAAGCCGCCGCATCGTCTTCCGCCAGGGTCCAGACTTCGCGCACGCCCGCCATCGCCTGTCGCTCGACCGCCAGGAGCCGTTCGCCTTCGCGTCGATAGATCCGCGCTTTCAGACGATCGCGAAGACGGGGCTTCGCCACATCGGACAGGGCGTCGCCATGCCCCTCGTAGAGCTGATGCTCGACATTGTGGGCGATCAGAACGGTCGGCAGATCGGCA
Source organism: Aureimonas ureilytica (assembly GCF_001475935.1). Taxonomy (GTDB): domain Bacteria; phylum Pseudomonadota; class Alphaproteobacteria; order Rhizobiales; family Rhizobiaceae; genus Aureimonas; species Aureimonas ureilytica_A. Next base: position 35,919 of record NZ_LDQA01000016.1, on the reverse strand, counting down.
GGCAGAAGCGGAAGAAGCCAACTGGCCTGGGCATGATCGACCACAGCCAGATCCGCGGGCACGCTGCGCAAGCGCAGGCGCACGAAGCGGCGCATGGCGCGGGAAACGTATTTCTGCACGGAATAAGGACGCCTCGCCAGAAAGGCCGACGCCATCCAGGCCCCGCTGCGCACGGGACGACCCGCACTCTCGATCGGCCAGTCCACGGGCGACAGGAAACCGACCGGCAGGTCGTCCGCCTGTCCCTCCCGCCGATAAGCGATGACCTCAACGTCGCAGCCCGAGGCTTTGAGTCCGTCGATGAAGTTCATGGAGGCGATTTCACCGCCCGTCATCCGCTCGTGCGGCATGACGGTCGTGAGAAAAAGAACGCGTTTGGGCGACCCTGGCCGATCCGCCACCATGGGTCCCTCCTGACGCAGTCGCGCCCATTCCCGGCCGGCCAAGGCGAAGACGGCAGGCCCCCGCTGAAGATAGCGCGAGGCCATTCGCCGAGGGTCTTGCGCCAAACGGTGCAGCCATTCGAGCCCGGCCTTGCGAAAGATTTCGGGCGCGCGCTTCTGCCGCCCGGTGAGGAAATCGATGCTCGCCCCGACGCAAAGCGCCAACCCATGCACCCGCCCCGCCCGGCCGAGATCGCGCGCGAAGAACTCCTGCTTGGGAAAGGACAAGCAGACGAGCAGCAGGTCCCACCGCGTGCCTGCCGTGCGCGCCACCGTTTCCTTCCATTCCGGCGAGCCGATGGAGAGCCTTTGCGCCGATGGGATCAGCGTCAGAGACACCGAGGGAAAGCGCTGCTGGAGATCGCGGAAGGCGTCCGTATCGGGCCCGATCACGGCAATCCGCATCGCCGGAAAGAGCGGGCGTTCGAGCAGGTCCCGCGTCAGGTCGGAGCCGGGACAAGGCGTCAGGTGAAGACCCGACAGGCCAGCCAGTCGCGATAGGACGCGGCTGTCGCAAATCTGAAAGAGCGCACCATCATACACTTCGCGCAAGGCGGCGTCGCCACGATGATAGGAAACGACATGGTCCACATTGGGCGTGACGACATAGCCGAATCGCCCCCGCAGCGCCTCACGGAAGGCCGAGCGAACGCCGGTCAGATTCGCGTCGAGAAATCGCATCCCGAGGTAATCGATCGTCGATATCATCCGGTGGCCCTTCCGTATCGGAGCCAAGGTATGAGGACGGCCTTTAACAGGATGTTTCATTCCCAAGATCATCTGTGGACTTGGTTTACAGTGACTTCTTGACGCCTGAGCCCGCGTCATACTCCCATCGTTTCATCCCGTTTCAGCGAGGCCCGATCCATGGTCACTTCCCTTCCGCTCTGGAGCCCGTCAGCCGACCGCGCAGCCGCGTCCGGCATGGCGGCGTTTCGCGCGTTCTGCGAAAAGCGGTCGGGGTCGAGCTTTGCCGACACGCCGGCGCTGCATGACTGGTCGCTGGGACAACCAACCGCGTTCTGGGATGCCGTCTGGGATTTCTTCGGCGTCGTCGGCGAGAAGGGCTCGGTGCCGATCGAGAACGAAAGCGCCATGCCCGGCGCGCGCTTCCTGCCGGAAGCCAGGCTCAACTTCGCCGAAAACCTCCTGCGCAAGTTGGATGGAATCGATGGCGAGGCCGACGCCCTCATTTCCCTATGCGAAGACAAAAGCGAGCGCCGCTGGTCCTGGAACCGGTTGAGGGCCGAAGTCTCCCGCCTGCAACAGGCCATGGCCGCTGCCGGCATTGCGGCGGGAGACCGCGTGGCCGGTCTTTTGCCGAACATTCCCGAATCCATCGCGGCGATGCTGGCGGCCACCTCGCTCGGCGCCGTCTGGTGCTCCGCCTCCCCGGATTTCGGGCCGCGCGGTGTTCTGGATCGGTTCGGCCAGATCGAGCCCAAGCTGCTGCTGACCGTCGATGGCTATTGGTATGCAGGAAAGCGCATCGACCTGCGCGACAAGCTGGCCGAAGTGCTGCCGCAGCTTCCCTCGCTGGAAGGCGTCGTCGTCATTCCACTGACAGAGAACGGTCTCGATCTATCCGCGCTGCCGAAGGCGATCGGCTGGAATGCCTATATCGATAACTTCGCGCCGGACGAGCTGCGCTTCGAGCGTCTGCCGTTCGACCATCCGCTGTTCATTCTCTTTTCGTCGGGCACGACGGGCGCTCCCAAATGCATCATCCACCGCGCCGGCGGCGTTCTGCTTCAGCATCTGAAGGAGCACGGGCTGCATACGGACGTGAAGCCGGGAGACAGGCTCTTCTACTTCACGACGCTCGGGTGGATGATGTGGAACTGGCTCGTGTCGGGTCTGGCGCGCGGGGCGGCGCTGCTGCTCTTCGACGGCTCGCCCTTCCATCCTTCCCCCTCCGTGCTGTTCGACTATGCCGCGCGGGAGGGCATGACCCATTTCGGCACATCGGCCAAATATATCGACGCCCTGCGCAAATCCGGCGTGCGCCCTGCCGAGAGCCATGACCTGACGAAGCTTCGGGCCATGATGTCCACGGGCTCGCCGCTCAGCATCGAAGGCTTCCGCTTCGTTTACGAGGGCATCAAGACCGACCTGCATCTCGCCTCGATTTCGGGCGGAACGGATATCGTCTCCTGCTTCGTGCTCGGCGATCCGACGCGACCGGTCTGGCCCGGCGAGATCCAGGAGCCGGGGCTTGGCATGGCGGTCGAGGTCTGGACGGACGAGGGCAAGCCGGCTGCGGTGGGTGAAAAGGGCGAACTCGTCTGCACCCAACCCTTCCCGGTGATGCCGCTCGGCTTCTTCGCCGATGACAGCGGCGCGAAATATCGCGCCGCCTATTTCGAGCGCTTTCCCGGCGTCTGGTGCCATGGCGACTTCGCCGAGCGCACCGAGCATGGTGGGCTCGTGATCCACGGCCGCTCGGATGCGACGCTCAACCCCGGCGGCGTGCGGATCGGCACGGCCGAAATCTATGCGCAGGTGGAAACAATCCCCGAGATCAACGAGGCCATCTGCATCGGGCAGGAGCATGAAGGGGATGTGCGCGTCGTGCTCTTCGTCACGCTGCGCAACGGCGCACAGCTGGATGACGCGTTGCGAGACACGATCCGTCGGACGATCCGCGCGGGCGCGTCGCCCCGCCATGTTCCGGCCGTGATCGTGGAGGTCTCCGACATCCCGCGCACCAAAAGCGGCAAGATCGTGGAACTGGCCGTCCGCGATACGGTGCATGGCCGCGAGGTCAAAAACAAGGAGGCTCTGGCGAACCCCGAGGCTCTGGACCTCTATCGCGACCTGCCCGAAATCCGCGCCTGAGCGTCAGACGGTCAGATGCTTGCGCACGTCGGGGTCGTCCAGATCGGCCCCGACGCCCTCGAACACGATCTGCCCGCGGTCCATGATATAGACCTTATCGGCCAGTTCCCGGCAGAATTCGAGATATTGCTCGACCAAGAGAACGGCCATGCCCGCCTCCTTCAGGTAGCGGATGGCTCGGCCGATATCCTTGATGATCGAGGGCTGGATGCCCTCGGTCGGCTCGTCCAGCACGAGAAGGTTGGGGCGCGTCACCAAGGCCCGGCCGATGGCGAGTTGCTGCTGCTGGCCGCCCGACAGATCACCGCCGCGCCGTGAGAGCATGGATTTCAGGACCGGGAAGAGCTCGAACACATGATCGGGGATGGTGCGCTCACCGCGCTTCACCGGTGCGAAGCCAGTTTGGAGGTTTTCCTTGACGGAAAGCAGCGGAAAGACCTCTCGTCCCTGCGGCACGAAGCCGATGCCGCGACGCGCCCGCGTGTAGGGCGCTTCGCCTTTCAGATCGGAGCCATCCAGCGCGATCTGTCCGGAGCGGATCGCCTGCTGCCCGACGATGGCCCGCATGAGCGAGGTCTTGCCGACGCCGTTGCGGCCGAGGACGCAGGTGATCTCGCCTTTCTTGGCCTCGAGGGAAACGCCCCGCAGAGCCTGCGCCGCGCCGTAGTAGAGATCGACGTTCGAAACACTCAGCATGGTCAGCGCCCCAGATAGACTTCGATGACACGCGGATCGGCCGAGACCTGATCCAGCGGGCCTTCGGCGAGAACATGGCCTTCGTGCAGGCAGGTCACCTTCACGCCCAATGCGCGAACGAAGTGCATGTCGTGCTCGACCACGACGACGGAGCGCGTCTCGGCGATCTCGCGCAGCAGCTTGGCCGTTTCCTCGGTTTCGGCGTCGGTCATGCCCGCCACCGGCTCGTCCACCAGAAGAAGTTCGGGATCCTGCGCCAGCAGCATCCCGATTTCCAACCATTGCTTCTGCCCATGGCTGAGATCGGCCGCCGGCAGGTGCCGCTTGGCCGTCAGGCGAACGGTTTCGAGGATTGTATCGATCCGCTTGGAATCGCTTTCTGACCGTTTGTGAAACAGCGTCGAGAAGATGCCGCGCTGACCTGAGAGTGCGAGAACCAGATTGTCCTCCACCGTATGACTTTCGAAAACGGTGGGCTTCTGAAACTTGCGGCCAATGCCCATGGAGGCGATTTCCGCCTCGTCATGGCGCGTCAGGTCGGTGTTTCCGGCGAAGTAGACCTCCCCCGCGTCCGGCCGGGTCTTGCCAGTGATTATGTCCATCATGGTCGTCTTGCCGGCACCGTTCGGGCCGATGATCGCCCGCATTTCGCCGCGCGCGACCACCAGCGAGAGATCGTTGATCGCCTTGAAGCCGTCGAAACTCTTGGTCACGCCGTTGAGATAGAGAAGCGTTTCGCCGCGTGGCGGGCGGCCGGCAGCCTCTTTCTCGCGGGCCTCGGCCAGAAGCGTCGCGTAAGGATGGGGGGAAATGCGCGCCGGGGTCGCGTTCGTCATGCTCATGAGGGTCACTCCGCCGGGCTAGGATTGGTGGCAGCGTCCGAAGAGACGCCCTTCTCGGCACGGGCCGCGCGGCGGCGCTCGGACAGGGCGCGCCAGCCGTGGTCGATAGTGCCGACGATGCCGCGCGGCAGGAAGAGCGTGACGACCACGAAGAGCGAGCCGAGGACGAAAAGCCAGCTTTCGGGCGCGGCGGCGGTGAAATAGCTCTTGCCGCCATTGACCAGCAGCGCGCCGAGCACCGGCCCGAGGATCGTGCCGCGCCCGCCGACCGCCGTCCAGACCACGACCTCGATCGAGTTGAGCGGCGCGAACTCGCCAGGGTTGATGATGCCGACCTGCGGCACGTAAAGCGCTCCGGCCACACCCGCCATGACGGCCGACAGCGTGAAGGCGAAGAGCTTCACATGCTCGGCCCGCCAGCCCAGGAACCGCGTGCGGCTTTCCGCGTCGCGCACCGCCACCATCAGAAGCCCGAGCTTGGAGCGCGTCACGGCCGAAACCATCAGGACGAAGAGCGCGAGCACGATTGCCGTCGCGGCGAAGAGCGCGGCGCGGGTCGAGCCGGCCTGGATGGAGAAGCCGAGAATATCCTTGAAATCGGTCAGGCCGTTATTGCCGCCAAAGCCCATATCGTTCCGAAAGAAGGCGAGCAGCAGCGCATAGGTCAGGGCCTGCGTGATGATCGAGAGATAGACGCCGGTGACGCGCGAGCGGAAGGCAAAAAAGCCGAACAGGAAGGCTAGGAGCCCCGGCACGAGCAGCACCATGAGCGCGGCGAACCAGAACTGATCGAACCCCTGCCAGAACCAGGGCAGTTCCTTGTAGTTCAGGAAGACCATGAAATCGGGAAGCACCGGATTGGCGTAAACGCCCCGGCTACCGATCTGGCGCATCAGATACATGCCCATCGCATAGCCGCCGAGCGCGAAGAACGCGCCATGGCCGAGCGAGAGAATGCCGACATAGCCCCAGACGAGATCGAGGCTGAGCGCCAGGATGGCGTAGGACAGATACTTGCCGAGAAGGGGTACGAGATGGTCCGGTACGCGCAAGGGATGGCCGATTTCGAGCGCGAGGTTCGAGAGGGGCACGAGCACGGCGACGAGAACGAGAAGTCCGGCGAGCCAGAGGGCACGAGGCCCCAGAAAGCGAGCGGTGATCATGCGTCGACGAACCTTCCCTTGAGGGCGAAGAGGCCGCGCGGGCGCTTCTGAATGAAGAGGATGATGAGGACGAGCACGACGATCTTGCCGAGCACCGCGCCGGCATAGGGCTCAAGGAACTTGTTGACGATGCCCAGACTCATGGCGCCGACCAGCGTGCCCCAGAGATTGCCGACGCCGCCGAAGACCACGACCATGAAACTGTCGATGATGTAGCCTTGGCCCAAGTCGGGCGACACATTGTCGATCTGGCTGAGCGCGACGCCGGCCATGCCGGCGATGCCGGAGCCGAGCGCGAAGGTCATGGCGTCCACCATCGGCGTGCGGATGCCCATGGCGGCGGCCATGCGCCGGTTCTGTGTGACGGCGCGCATCTTGAGGCCGGCCGAGGTGCGGTTCAGCGCGAAGAGCAGCGCGGCGAAGACGGCGAGCGCGAAGACGATGATCCAGAGCCGGTTCCAGGTAACGGCCATGAGACCGACATCGAAGGAGCCGGACATCCAAGAGGGATTGGACACCTCGCGATTGGTCGGGCCGAAGATCGTACGAACCGCCTGCTGGAGGATCAGCGACACGCCGAAGGTTGCGAGCAGGGTTTCGAGCGGACGCCCATAGAGGAAGCGGATGATGCCGCGCTCCATGACGAAGCCGACGAAACCGGCGACGAGAAAGGCGAGCGGCAGGGCGAGCGCGAGGCTCCAGTCCAGCCATTGCGGCGCATGGAGGCGGAGTGTCTGCTGCACGACGAAGGTCGTGTAGGCGCCGATCATCACCATCTCGCCATGCGCCATGTTGATGACGCCCATGACCCCGAAGGTAATGGCGAGGCCGATCGCCGCCAGAAGCAGAACCGAGCCGAGCGAAAGCCCGTACCAGATGTTTTGCGCCTGCCCCCAAAGCGCGATCGTCTGCGCGATCGAGGCGGCGCCCGCACTGGCCGCCTTGGCGACAGCCGGATCAGGATCGGCGACAAACCCCGACAGGACGTTCTGCGCGGCGCGATCCCCGCGCGCAGCGACGAGTTGCGCGGCCTCGCGCCGCTCCTCGGAAGGGCGGTCGGAGCGCAGCACGGCCACCGCCCTCGCCTCGGCAAAGCGCGCGCGTATCGCCGGATCGGTTTCCTTGGCGATGGCAGAGTCCAGCACGGCCAGCTGATCGGGCGAGGCCTTATCGAACAGGCTGACGGCGGCGGCCATGCGCTCGGCCGGGTCGCTGGAGCCGAGCGTCAGCCCGCCCTTCAACTCCGCCACGAGCGCGCGAATGGAATTCTTGACGCGAACCTTTTCCAGGCTCGCCTTCGGCGCATCGCCCAGCGACGCGCCGGTCAGCGGGTCGGAGGTGGCAAAGGAGGTTCCCTTGCCGCTCGCGATCACGACGCGGTTGTCGGTCTTGGAGTAGTAGAGATCGCCGGAGGCTAGCGCGTCCAGCGTGGTCGACACGCGGGGATCACCCGTCGCGGCCAGCGCGCGCACATTGGCTTCGGTCTCCTCGAAGCTCTTCTTGCCCGCAAAGCCGGCGATGATGGAAGCGGGGTCCGCCCCTTGCGCAAGCGAGGGGCCGGCTGTTGCAAGAGCGAGGCCCAGAAGGAACGCAAGGCCGAAAGCCAGCGCCTCCCAAGTACCCGCCCATCGGGCGCGAAGCGTCTTCAACATGGAAAAGCCTGTTTGGGGAGGGCCGAGACACCGGCCGATCAGACGAGAAAACGGCCCGCCCGCAGCGGGGGGCCGTTTTGCCAAGGTCATCCGCCTGATATCGGCGGACGCGTGGGGCTTAGTTCGAGGCGGCCTTGGCGTCGGCGCCGCCGCACTTGCCGGTCTTCGTATTGAAGTTGCCGCAGCTCATGGGCTTGCGCCAGTCGGCGATCAGCGGCGCCGATTCCGGCAGGTAATCCGACCATGCATCGCCAAGCACGAGGCCGGGCGTCTGATCGACGATCTCGAACTGGCCATCGGCCTGGATTTCGCCGATCAGGACGGGCTTGGTGATGTGGTGGTTCGCGCCCATCGAGGAATAGCCGCCCGACAGATTGGGCACCGCGACGCCGACCATCGCGTCGATTACCTTGTCTGGATCGGTCGTGCCGGCGGCCTCGACGGCCTTCACCCACATGTTGAAGCCGATATAGCTGGCTTCCATCGGGTCGTTCGTCACGCGCTTGGGGTCCTTGGTGAACTCCTTCCACTTCGCGATGAACTCTTCGTTCGCGGGCGTATCGACCGATTCGAAGTAGTTCCAAGCCGCGAGATGGCCGACGAGCGGCGCGGTGTCGATGCCGGCGAGTTCCTCTTCGCCCACCGAGAAGGCCATGACCGGCGTCGTCTCGGCCGAGACACCCTGGTTCGCCAGTTCCTTGTAGAAGGGCACGTTGGCGTCGCCGTTCACGGTCGAGACCACGGCGGTCTTCTTGCCGGAGCCGCTGAAGTCCTTGATGGCGGAGACTTCGGTCTGCCAATCGGAGAAGCCGAAGGGCGTGTAGTTCACCTTGATGTCCTCGGCCGCGACGCCCTTGGACTTCAGATAGGCTTCGAGGATCTTGTTCGTGGTGCGTGGATAGACATAGTCCGTGCCCTCCAGAACCCAGCGCTGCACGCCTTCCTTCATCAGGTAGTCGACGGCGGGGATCGCCTGCTGGTTGGGAGCAGCGCCGGTATAGAAGACGTTACGCTCGGACTCTTCGCCTTCGTACTGCACGGGGTAGAAGAGGATCGAGTTCAGTTCCTTGAAGACCGGCAGAACCGACTTGCGCGACACGGAGGTCCAGCAGCCGAAGGTCGCGGCGACCTTGTCCTGCGCGATCAGCTGCCGAGCCTTCTCGGCAAAAAGCGGCCAGTCGGACGCGGGGTCCACCACAACGGCTTCGAGCTTCTTGCCGAGAAGACCGCCCTTCTTGTTCTGCTCGTCGATGAGCATGAGCATGGCGTCTTTCAGCGTCGTTTCTGAAATTGCCATCGTGCCGGACAGGGAGTGGAGAATGCCGACCTTGATCGTATCCTCGGCGGCACGGGCGCTGAGGCCCGAGAGCATGGTGGCGGCGTAAGCGCCCAAGAGCCAGCCGGCCTTTCGGGAAAGTCGCATGGAAGGTCCCCTCAAATTCGTCGCGGCTCTCATTGCCGCCGTGGGGGACCATCGGCGGAATGGTGAAGAGCGGGTATACGTCAAATGACGTACCCCCTCGCCGTGCGATCCGGCTATGGAGAAGCCGCGCCCTCCTGGCGCTGATCAGGACGTTCGACATGACGGGACGCCAGCGGATCCTTCCGGTGCGCCGCGACTATAATCGCTGGGTCGCCAACCAGACGCTTGAAGACTATGCGCTGCGCTTCACCGCCAAGCGCGCCCGGCGCTGGAGCGCGCCGCAAGTGTCGCAGACGGCGATCGGCGCGATCTCCTTTCTGGCGCTGGAGGCCGTGGGCGGCGCGATCACCCTCTCCTTCGGCTTCTCGAACGCGGCGCTGGCTATTCTCGTCGTCGGCCTCCTTCTGCTGGTGACCGGCCTGCCCATCAGCCTCTATGCCGCGCGCTATGGGGTGGACATCGACCTTCTAACGCGCGGCGCGGGCTTCGGCTATATCGGCTCGACCGTCACATCGCTAATCTACGCGACCTTCACCTTCATCCTGTTCGCGGTGGAAGCGTCGATCATGACGGCGGCGCTGGAACTCGCCTTCGGCCTGCCGCTCTGGCTCGGCTATATCATCTCGGCCGTCGCGGTCGTGCCCCTCGTGACCCACGGCGTCACCTGGATCAGCCGGTTCCAGTTGGCCACGCAACCGCTGTGGATCGGTCTCAACATTCTGCCGGTCGGCTTCATCCTTTGGCACGATTGGGGCTCGGTCGAAGCGTGGCTGCATTTCCCCGGTCTGAACGCCGGGGAGATGGATGGCCTGTCGCTGGTGAAGTTCGGCGCGGCGGCCTCGGTCATTCTGGCGCTCATGCCGCAGATCGGCGAGCAGGTGGACATCCTCCGCTTTCTCCCCAAGCCCAAGACGACATCCTGGCGCGACCCGGCGACGCGATCCTGGTGGCTGGCGCTTTTGTCGGCCGGGCCGGGCTGGATCGTGCTCGGTGCGCCCAAGCTCCTGTTCGGCTCCTTCCTCGCTGTTCTCGCGCTGCGGGCCGGCGTGCCGGCCGAACACGCAGCCGAGCCTGCGCATATGTACGACGTCGCCTTCGGCTACGTGCTGCCGAGTCCGGTGGCAGCGGCGTTCCTCACGGCGGCCTTCGTCGTGGTCTCGCAGCTGAAGATCAACGTGATGAACGCCTATGCGGGGTCGCTCGCATGGTCGAACTTCTTCTCGCGCCTCACCCATAGCCATCCCGGCCGCGTCGTCTGGCTCGTCTTCAACGTCGCCATCGCGCTCCTCCTGATGGAACTCGGCATCTATGAGGCGCTGGAGGTGACGTTCGGCCTCTTCGCCAATGTCGCCGTTGCCTGGCTCGGCGCGATCACCGCCGATCTCGCCATCAACAAGCCGCTCGGCCTTTCGCCTGAGGGCATCGAGTTCAAGCGCGCGCATCTCTACGACCTGAACCCGGTGGGCTTGGGTTCGATGGGTCTGGCGACGCTGGTGGCGCTTCTGGCCTTCGGCGGCGTGTTCGGGGAGACGGCGCAGGCGTTGTCGGCCTTCGTGGCGCTGGGTGTCGCCCTCATCACCGCGCCCATCATCGCATTTGCCACGGGCGGACGGTTCTATCTCGCCCGCAAGCCGCGCGCCGAGTGGCAGAGGCGAACGGAGATCACCTGCTCTATCTGCGAACACCCGTTCGAGCCCGAGGACATGGCCTATTGCCCGGCCTATGCCGCGCCGATCTGCTCGCTCTGCTGCTCGCTGGATGCGCGTTGCCACGATCTCTGCAAACCCAAGGCGCGTTTTTCCGCGCAGATGGCCTCGGCGGGCAAGGCCGCCCTGCCGGAGCGGTTGCGCCGCAGGATCGACGCCAAGGTCGGCCATTATATCGGCGGCCTCGCCCTTCTGGCGGGCGTCATTTCGGTCGTTCTGTCGCTGATCTACTATCAGGCAATCTTGGCCAGCCCCGACGATACGGACGTCATCGCGAAGGCACTTTGGGCGGCCTTCTTCGTGCTGATGATCGTGGCTGGTGTTTCCACATGGTTCTTCGTGCTGGCGCAGGAATCGCGGCGGGTGGCGCAGGAGGAATCGGCCCGCCAAACACAGCTGCTCCTGAAGGAAATCGAGGCGCATCGGCGCACCGACGCAGCCCTCCAAAAAGCCAAGGAAATGGCCGAAGCGGCGAGTCTGGCCAAGAGCCGGTATGTCGTCGGCATGAGCCATGAATTGCGCACGCCGCTCAACGCCGTCCTCGGCTATGCCCAGCTTCTGGAACAGGATATCGCCATTCCGCAGGCCAAGCTGGGCGGCATCAAGACGATTCGCCGCTCGGCCGAGCATCTGTCGGGCCTGATCGACGGGCTTCTGGATATCTCCAAGATCGAAACGGGGCGGCTTCAGCTCCAGCGCGGCGAGGTGCGCCTCGGCGATTTTCTGGCTCAGCTTGTTGACATGTTCCGCCTCCAGGCCAGCGCCAAGGGGCTGGAGTTTCGCTTCACACGGCCGGAGACGCTCCCCGAAGTGGTGCGGACCGACGAGAAGCGACTGCGCCAAATTCTCATCAATCTCCTCTCCAATGCCGTGAAATACACGGAAGCCGGCAGCGTCGGCTTCGATGTCGCCTATCGCAGCCAGGTTGCCATCATCACCGTGTCCGACACGGGCCCTGGCATTCCACCGCTTGAGTTGGAGCGTATCTTCGAGCCGTTCGAGCGGGGCAGCGCCGCGCAGGGCAAGGCGCCGGGCCTCGGCCTGGGGCTCACCATCACGCGGCTTCTGGCCAATCTCATGGGCGGTGACATCAAGGTTTCCTCCACACCCGGCAAGGGAAGCCGGTTCGAAGTGCGGGTGATGCTCTCGGCCGTCGCCGCCACGCGTGAGGCGATCGTCCCTGTTTCCACCGACCCCGGCGCGCCGCTTGCGATTGAGGGCTATGCCGGCTCGCGCCGCACGGTCCTCGTGGTGGACGACGACGAAACACATCGCGATCTGATGGTCGAGGTTCTGCGCCCGCTCGGCTTCATCGTTCTGACAGCGCCCGACGGGCCTGCTGCCCTGGCTGTGACCGCCGAGATGCGGCCTGATCTCTTCCTTCTGGATGTCCAGATGCCCGGTATGAACGGATGGGAACTGACGAAAGCGCTGCGGGCCAGCGGCCAGACGGGACGCACGGTCATGCTCTCAGCCACCTTCGCCGAAGCGCCCCGCGCGGGCGAGAGCGGGTCGGACGCGGCGGCCCAATTGCCCAAACCCTTCGACCTGCGCCAACTCTTGGCGACGGTGCGCGATGTGCTCGGACTGGAATGGACGGGCGCGACCGCCAAGCCAGCCGCCGAGCCGGTGACCCAACCGCTCCGCTTTCCTCCGCCCGCCGACATCGCCGAACTTCTCCGCTTCTGCCGGATCGGCTATGCAAGGGGGATCGAACAGAAGCTGGCCGCTCTGGACGACGATCCGCAATATCGACCCTTCACACAGGCGATGAAGGTTCACCTCAGCGGATTCGATCTCAAGCGGCTGGCAGAGGCGCTGGAGACCGCGCGGGATGACTAGCAAGGCAACGTCCACGCTGGAGCGGGAGCGCGACATCGTTCTCGTCGTGGACGATTCGCCCGATACGCTGCGCATGCTGACGGACGCGATCGAGCTTGGCGGGGCAACCGTTCTCGTCGCGCTCGACGGCGCGCAGGCGCTCGGGATCGCGGAGGCCATCACGCCCGACATCGTTCTGATGGACGCCGTCATGCCGGGCATGGACGGGTTCGAGACGACGCGCCGCCTCAAGGCCGACGCCGCGCTGCGCCATGTGCCGGTGATTTTCATGACGGGGCTCGCGGAAACGGAACATGTCGTGCGTGGGCTGGAAGCGGGCGGTGTGGACTACGTCACCAAGCCCATCGTGCCGGACGAGCTTCTGGCGCGGATGCGCGTGCATCTTGCCAATGCGCGCGCGGCCCAGAACGCCCGCGCCGCGCTCGACACGGCCGGCCGGTTTCTTCTGGCTGTCGACGGCAACGGTCTCATTCTCTGGTCGACACCGCAGGCGACGCGGCTTCTGGCCGGAGTCCTCGCTGATAAGGATGGGCGGCCTGCCCTGCCCACCGCGCTGTGCGACTGGCTTCGTGCCGGTTCCCAACCGCCTCCGCCGCCAGGCGGCGAACTGATGTCGGAGGACGGAGTGCGCCTTCAACTCAGCCCGCTCGGAAAGGTGGGCGAGAACGAGCATCTCTTCCGCCTGACGGTGGACGATACGGCTGGCGAGGAAGCCCTGCTGCGCCGGCATTTCAATCTCACCGCCCGCGAGGCGGACGTGCTTCTTTGGCTGACACGCGGCAAATCCAACCGCGACATCGCCACCATCCTCGATCTCAGTCCGAGGACGGTGAACAAGCATCTGGAGGTCGTCTTCACCAAGCTCGGCGTCGAGAACCGGGCGACGGCGAGTTTTCTGGTGATGAAGACGCTGAGCGAGCGCTGACAGGCTGCCCCTCAGGCCGCCGCGCCCTCGCGGTAAAGCTGCCAGCGGCGGGGGCGAACGCGCAGTTCGGTGCCGGGCTCGCCGCCCCGATCGGCGGGCAGCTCGACCTCGATCCGGTGCCGCTCCGGGCCGAACTCGAATTCCGAGATGCGAGAGCCGCCGGCGCGGCGCGACAGCGACACGGTGCCTGTCAGCCCAGGCGCCCCGGCATCCACGAGATCGAGATCGTGCGGGCGCATATAGAGGTTCCAGCGCCCGTCGGCCTCGGCGGTTCGGCCGAGAACGATGTCGCCATGGCGGATTTCGCCGCCGCGCACGTCGACGGGAAGCCGGTTCGACTGACCGATGAAGGAAAAGACGAAAGGCGTGCTGGGACGGTCGTAGATGTCGTCGGCCGAGCCGACCTGCTCGATCCGGCCCTGGCTCATGACCACGACCCTGTCCGCCAGTTCCAGCGCCTCCTCCTGATCGTGAGTCACGAAGATGGTGGTGAGGCCGATCTTGTCGTGCAACTCGCGCAACCAGCGGCGCAGATCCTTGCGGACCTTGGCGTCCAGCGCACCGAAGGGTTCGTCCAGAAGCAGGACTCGCGGCTCGATGGCGAGCGCGCGAGCCAAGGCCACGCGCTGCCGCTGACCGCCCGACAACTGGTTGGGATAGCGCTTCTCAAGACCTGACAGCTGCACGAGGTCGAGCAGTTCGCTGGCACGGCGGCGGATCTCCGCCTTGCCGGGCCGGGTCGCCCGGTCGCGAACGCTGAGACCGAAGCCGATATTCTCGGCGACGGTCATATGCTTGAACAGCGCATAGTGCTGGAACATGAAGCCGACATTACGCTCTTGAACGCTCTTCTCGGACGCGTCTTCCGCACCGAAAAAAATCTGGCCGGCGGTCGGGAATTCCAGTCCCGCGATCAGCCGAAGCAGAGTCGTCTTGCCTGAGCCGGAAGGTCCCAGAAGCGCGATCAGCTCGCCCGAGCGGATATCCAGCGAAACGTCGTGCAGCGCGGGATAGCGATCGAACTCCTTGCGGATATTGCGAACTTTGATGTCCATGAAGCTGTTTCCCAAACTCAGTGTCCGCCGCGCGAAGAGGCGATGTCGCCGGCATAGCGCCATTCCAGAAGCGCCTTCAGGCCGAGCGTGATCAACGCCAGGAAGGCCAGAATGGACGCGACGGCGAAGGCGGCGGAGAAGCTGTATTCATTGTAGAGAATTTCGACATGCAGGGGCATCGTGCTCGTCTGGCCGCGAATGCGGCCCGAAACGACCGAGACCGCGCCGAACTCACCCATGGCGCGGGCGTTGCACAGAAGCACGCCGTAGAGCAGTGCCCATTTCACATTGGGCAGCGTGACCCGGAAGAAGGTCTTCCAGCCGCTCGCGCCCAGCGAGATCGCCGCTTCCTCGTCTCCCGTCCCCTGCTCCTGCATGAGCGGGATCAGCTCGCGCGCGACAAAGGGCAGCGTGACGAAGACGGTGGCGAGCACGATGCCGGGCAACGCGAAGACGATCTGGATTCCCGTGCCCTGAAGCAGCGGCGCGAAATAGCCCTGCGCTCCGAACAGGAGGATGTAGACGAGACCCGCGATCACCGGCGAGACCGAGAATGGCAGGTCGATCAGCGTGATCAGCAGCGCCTTTCCCTTGAACTCGAATTTCGCGATCGCCCAGGCCGCTGCCAAGCCGAACACGACATTGAGCGGCACCGAGATCGCCGCCACCAGAAGCGTCAGGCGGATCGCGGCCAGCGCGTCGGGCTCGATGATCGCCTGCCAATAGAGCGACAGCCCGTTGCGGAAGGCCTCCACGAAGACGGCGACCAGAGGCAGAAACAGAAAGAAGGCAAGAAAGACCAGCGCGACGGCGATCAGAGCCCATTTGACCGCCGGCGCTTCGCTCGTCACCGGTCGGCGGCGCGTGGGTGCATCGGGCGTCGCGCCCAAGGAGGCGTCAAGCACCATGACCGTATCTCCGCCGGCTCCAGGCCTGAATGAGGTTGATGGCGAGAAGCATCAGGAAGGAGATCGCGAGCATCATGGCCGCGACCGCCGTCGCCCCGCCGTAGTTGAACTCTTCCAATCGGATCACGATCAGCAGCGGCGCGATTTCCGAGACGTAGGGAATGTTGCCGGCGATGAAGATGACCGAGCCATATTCGCCAACCGAGCGGGCGAGCGCCAAAGCAAAGCCGGTCAGCAAAGCCGGCATGACGCTGGGCAGCACGACGCGGGTCACCGTCTGAAACCTGTTCGCGCCGAGCGTCGCGGCAGCCTGCTCCACCTCCGCGTCGATCTCTTCCAGCACGGGCTGCACGGTGCGCACGACGAAGGGCAGCGACACGAAGACTAGCGCCACCACGATGCCGAGCGGGGTGTAGGCGACCTTGATGCCCAGCGGCGCCAGAAATTGCCCGACCCATCCATTGGGCGCGTAGAGCGCCGTCAGCGCGATGCCGGCAACGGCGGTCGGCAGCGCGAAAGGCAGATCGATTACGGCATCCACGAAGCGCCGGCCGGGAAAATCATAGCGCACGAGCACCCAGGCGATCAGCAGGCCGAACACGGCATTGATGAGCGCCGCGAAGAAGGACGCGCCAAAGGACAGGCGCAGCGCCGCCAGAACGCGCGGATCGAGGGCCAGCCGCACGAACTCCTCCCAACCAAGGCTGGAACTGCGCAGAACCAAGGCCGAAAGCGGAACGAGAACGAGGAGCGTCAAATAGGTCAGCGTGAAGCCGAGCGCGAGACCGAAACCCGGTATGACGCTGGGAGCGCGAAAGCGCGGCAGAACGGACGACGCCATCGCTCAAGCCACGCGAGGGAGCATTGAGCGCGAAAAAAGCCGCCGCCGGAAAGCCGTCCGGTCGAGCATGTGAACCCCTTCATTCCTGCCGTGACCCGGCATTATCCGTGCAAAGAACCCGGCGGGACAAGTCCCGCCGGGGTGAAGTCCCCAAGTCGTGGGAGGAACGCTTGGGGAACGGGTCGCTTACTTGCCCGGCTTGTAGATCTGATCGAAGATGCCGCCGTCTCCGAAATGCTCAGGCTGCGCCTTCGCCCAGCCGCCGAACTGCGGATCGTCGATCGACACGAGTTTCAGCTTCGGAAAGCGCTCCAGAAGCGCCTTATCGGTCACCTTCTCTGGCTCGGAGGGGCGATAGTAATGCTTGGCCGCGATCGTCTGGCCGGCATCGCTGTAGAGATGCTGGAGATAGGCCGTGGCGACCTCGCGCGTGCCCTTGGCATCGATATTCCCATCCACCAGCGCGACCGGCGGCTCGGCCAAGATCGAGATGGAGGGAACAACGATCTCGAACTGATCGGGGCCGAGTTCTTCCAGCGCCAGGAACGCCTCGTTCTCCCAAGCAAGGAGAACGTCGCCGATGCCGCGCTGCACGAAGGTCGTGGTGGAGCCGCGAGCGCCCGTGTCGAGAACGGGAACGTGGCGATAGATGTCGCCGACGAACTGCTTGGTCTTTTCCGGATCGTTGCCGAACGCTTTGTTGGCATAGGCCCAAGCGGCCAGATAGTTCCAGCGCGCACCCCCCGATGTCTTTGGGTTGGGTGTGATCACCTGCACGCCATCCTTCACCAGGTCGTTCCAGTCATGGATCGCCTTGGGATTGCCCTTGCGCACAAGGAAAACGATGGTCGAGGTATAAGGTGCGGAATTGTGCGGCAGGCGGGTGCGCCAGTCTGCGGGGATCTTCTTCGTCGCCTTGGCGATGGCGTCGATGTCGGCCTCCAGCGCCAACGTCACGACATCGGCGTCCAGCCCGTCGATGACCGTCCGCGCCTGCGCGCCCGATCCGCCATGCGACTGGCGAACGGTGACCGCGTCATGGCCCTGCCCCTGCCAGAACTTCGAGAATTCCGAATTGTAGTCACGATAGAGTTCGCGCGTCGGATCGTAGGACACGTTGAGCAGCGTCGTCTGCGCGCCGGCCGGAAGTACCGCCGCCATCACGAGACCCATGGCGAGAAGTCCGAAGGAAAGTCGTTTCATGGGTTACATCAAACTCCATCGATAGAATGGACTGATCCTCGCTTTCGAAACGATTCCAAACAAGGCGGCGAAGCGGGCGGTCGAGGCCGCAAGAGAGAAAAGAACGATCGCAGCAGGCAGCTTGACGGGAAATTTCTACCCTCAGCCGGGAACGGCTGATCCATTGAGGCTTCGAGGTACGCAACTCAGGAGTTGACCATCTTCCTTTTTCCGGCGGCAGCAGCTTCGCAAAAGGAATCGTGCGCAAAAATCCTTTGTCGTAAGGAAAAAAGGGTGCAATTTTAACGATCGAGGGCAGACGCTTAGAAACGAGGAAAACCTCCAACGCTGCCTTCAACGGGAGGACTTCGATGCATCATTCTTTTGATCCCCTCGCCATGGGGCGAGGCCTGACGATCGGGGCTCTCCTGTCTTCGGTGTTCTGGCTGGCGGCTTTGAACATCGCACTGGCGATCTGATCAGAGGGCTCCCGGTCCCATTCGTGAGCCTATGCGCGCCCTGTTCGACAAGGGGTCGCCATCTTCCGTGTTTGCGCGTATAGACGCGTCATTCTCGCGTTTGGATCGGCGAGCCGGCTTTCTATGGGTGCCGGAAGGCTGGCCCATTGCGCGATAGGGATTGCGATCCCGCGTGATCAATGGAGCCATGACGGGAAGCGACGGCCATCAGCCGTCGTTCGATGGAACGGCACAGTCTTCAAGGAAAATCCGGTGCCCTTCCGCCCGACTCACCCCGCCCTCGCCGCCGCGCTCGAGGAGCGTGGATACCAAGACCCGACGCCCGTTCAGGACGCCGTGCTCGACCCCAGTGTCGGCGAGCGCGATCTCCTCGTCTCGGCCCAGACCGGCTCCGGCAAGACAGTGGCTTTCGGCCTCGCCTTCGCCAGCACGCTGCTCGGCGAATCGGACGCCCTGCCGGAAGCCGGCGAGCCGCTGGCGCTGGTGGTCGCGCCGACGCGCGAACTGGCGCTTCAGGTTCAGCGCGAGCTGGAATGGCTCTATTCGAAGGTGGATGCGCGCATCATCACCTGCGTCGGCGGCATGGACCCGCGCGCCGAGCAGCGCGCGCTGGCGCGCGGCGCGCATATCGTCGTCGGCACGCCGGGCCGCCTTCGCGACCATCTGGAGCGCGGTCGTCTCCTGATCGGCCGTCTGCGCGTCGTCGTGCTGGACGAAGCCGACGAGATGCTCAATCTCGGCTTCCGCGAAGATCTCGAATTCATTCTGGAAGCCACGCCCGACGAGCGTCGGACGCTGCTGTTCTCGGCGACCCTGCCCAAGCCCATCGTCAGCCTGACCAAGCGCTACCAGCGCAATGCGATGCGAATCGAGGCCACGTCGCGCGATAGCGGCCATGCCGACATCGAATATCGCGCTGTGCGCATCGCGCCGACCGAGTCCGAACTCGCTGTCGTCAACATCCTGCGTCAGGTCGACTCGCAGTCGGCCATCGTGTTCTGCAACACGCGCGAGCAGGTCCGCCACCTCCACACCGGGCTCGTCGATCGCGGCTTCGCCGCCGTCGCCCTGTCCGGGGAACTCGGTCAGGCCGAGCGCAATCAGGCCATGCAGGCCCTGCGCGATGGCCGCGCGCGCGTCTGCGTGGCGACCGACGTCGCCGCGCGCGGCATCGATCTGCCGAGCCTTGGCCTCGTCATCCATGCCGAACTCCCCAACGACGCGGAAACGCTCCAGCATCGCAGCGGCCGCACGGGCCGTGCCGGGCGCAAGGGCGTATCGGTTCTGCTCGTATCTCTGTCGCGCCGCCGCAAGGCCGAGCGCCTCCTGTCGGATGCGCGCATCAAGCCGAACTGGATGGCGGCACCGTCCGCCGACGAGATTCGCGCGCTGGATCGCGAACGGCTCCTGAGCGATCCGATTCTCTCCGAGGAGATCGGCGAGGAAGATCAGGACGTCGTGCGCGATCTCATCGCCAAGCGCACGCCCGAGGAAATCGCCGGCGCCTTCGCGCGCCTGTACCGCCAGCGCCTGCCCGCGCCGGAGGATGTCTACGATCCCGGCGAGCCGCGCAGCGTGAAGCCGCGCCGTGAGGACGACGGCCGCCCCGAGCGCAGCGATCGAGCCGAGCGCGCGCCGCGTTCGCGCGACGTCGGGCCGACCTCGTGGTTCGTCATGGATATTGGCCGCCGCAACAATGCCGATCCGAAATGGCTGCTGCCGCTCCTCTGCCGCCGGGGCAAGATCACCCGCGAAGACATCGGCGCGATCCGTATTTTCGATCGGGAAACCCGATTTGAGATCGTGGACGCGGCCGCCAAGCGCTTTGCCGCCAGTGCTGAAGGACTGGACGACGATATCACGATCGCCTCAGCCGACGCGCCGCCGAAGGGCGAGCGTTCCGCGCCACGAGGCGAACGCCCTGCAGAGCGTTCGACCGAGCGGCCGCGCTTCAACAAGAAGCCCGGCGGCCCGGGCAAGCCGGATCGCCGCCCCGCAGGCAACCGCTCCGAGGGCAAGCCCGAGGGTCGTCCGCGCAAGCCTCGCGCCAACCGGGACTGAGCTCGGCAAGAGCTTCTGATCGACTGCCAGGCGGGCTTCTCGGAGCCCGCCTTTTTTCTGGGCCGACGGTCCGAGAGCCAGCCCAACGATGCCCCGCGATTCCAGGAATTTTCGGAAAGGGCACTGGCCATTCGGCGTGTTACGTTATAACAGTCGGCAAGTCTTTCGAGCCGATGAGCATGTTGCAGCCACCGCGAACCACTGTCCGACCCTCTGCCCTGCGTCGATCCGCATTGGAGCGGGTGGGCTTCGTCAGCATTCCGATCGTGGCGCTCTGGCTCCTCGTCGCATGGGTTCTGGGACACTGAAAGCATGAGCGCTTCCGTTTCCCTCGACGATCTCACGCTGGCCTATCACCGCCAGCCGGCTGTCCGCCGCATTTCCGGCCGTTTCGCGGCAGGCTCCCTGACGGCTATCGTCGGCCCCAACGGCGCGGGCAAGTCCACACTCCTGAAAGGTCTGATGGGCCTCGTTCCCGTGTCCGATGGCCAAATTCGGCTGGACGATATTTCCCGTCACGACATCGCCTATCTTCCCCAAAGCGCCGAAATCGACCGAAGCTTCCCGATCGACGTTCTGGATCTCGTGTCGCTGGGCGCTTGGCGGAAGGCTGGCTTCTTCGGGCGCATCACCGGCGCGCATCTCGCCCGCGTGGCGGACGCGATCCGCGCCGTCGGGCTGGAGGGTTTCGAAAAGCGCGTGATCGGCTCTCTGTCGGGTGGGCAATTGCAACGGGCGCTCTTCGCGCGAATGCTGGTGCAGGATGCGCGGCTCCTGCTGCTCGACGAGCCCTTCACCGCCATCGACGCACGCACCACAGCCGATCTCCTGCGAATCGTGCGCAATTGGAACGCCGAAGGGCGGACGATCATCGCCGTTCTTCACGACATCGAACTCGTTCGCGAGCATTTCCCTCAGACGCTTCTCATCGCCCGCGATCTGGTGGGCTGGGGACACACATCGGACGTCCTCACGAGGGAGCGGCTGCGCGAGGCCAGGAACCTCTCCGAGAACTGGGTGGATCCGTTCGAGAGCGTCGCGGCATGACGCCGGGTGAGTTTTTGCTCGGCCCGTTTCTCGACTATGGCTTCATGGGCCGCGCGATGGTCGGCTGCGTCGCCCTCTCCTTCGGCGCCTGCCCGCTCGGCGTGCTTCTGGTGCTCCGGCGCATGAGCCTTGTCGGCGATGCCATGTCCCATGCCATCCTGCCGGGCGCGGCGGTCGGCTTCCTGATCGCGGGCTTCTCGCTGTTCGCCATGACGATCGGCGGCATCGTCACCGGGCTTCTGGTGGCGGGCCTCGCCGGCATCGTATCGCGCTACACGCCGCTGCGCGAAGACGCGAGCTTCGCCGCCTTCTATCTCGCCTCGCTCGGGATCGGCGTTCTTCTCGTCTCCGTTCACGGGTCGAATGTCGATCTTCTCCATGTGCTGTTCGGCACCGTTCTGGCGCTGGACGATCCTGCGATCCTGCTCATCGCCTCCATCGCGACCGTGACGATGCTGCTGCTCGCGCTTCTCTACCGCCCCCTGGTCGCGGAATGTTTCGACCCGCAGTTCCTGCGCGCGGTCGGCGGCGGCGGCGGTGTGGTCCATATGGCCTTCGTGGCGCTCGTCGTCCTCAATCTCGTGGGCGGATTCCAGGCGCTGGGAACGCTGATGGTGGTGGGCATCATGATGCTGCCGGCAACCGCCAGCCGCTTCTGGTCGTCCACCGTGACGGGGCAGATGATCATCTCCTGCCTCATCGGGCTGATTTCCTCCTATGTCGGGCTTCTGTTGTCCTTTCATCAGAACCTCCCCGCTTCGCCGGCCATCATTCTTTCGGCCAGCGTCATCTATGCGCTGTCGGTCCTTGTCGGCCGAATCGACAGCGTTTTCGTGCGCAGCATTCAGCTCCGCCATCATCCCTGAACCCGGCCGTCCTTCGAGGACATTTCGATGGTCTTTCGCTCGATTTCCCTCGCGCTGGCGCTTGGCGCCTCGACGCTTGCCTTCTCCCCCGCCTTCGCCGAGCCGCTGAAGGTCGTGGCCTCCTTCTCGATCCTTGGCGACATGGTCAAGGAGATCGGCGGCAAGGATGTCGCCGTCACCACGCTGGTCGGTCCCAACGGCGACGCGCATGTCTACGAGCCCACCCCGCAGGATGCGAAGGCGCTCGGGGAAGCCAAAGTGCTGGTCGAGAACGGCCTGAACATGGAAGGCTGGCTGCCCCGCCTCGTCAAGACGTCGGGCTTCTCCGGCGAAACGGTGATCGCCTCCACAGGCGTGAAGCCGCGCGAACTGACGCCTGAGGAACAGGCTCTGGAAGCCGCCGAGGAGGCACATGACCATGGCGGCGAAGCCCATGCGGAGGCCGATCATGATCACGACCACGTCGATCCGCACGCTTGGCAAGATCTGAAGAACGGCGAGATCTACGCCAAGAACATCGCTGCAGGCCTCGCCAAGGCCGATCCCGAACACGCCAAGGACTATCTCAAGCGCGGCGACGCCTATATCGCAGAGATGAAGGTGCTGGACGAGAAGGTCCGCGCGGAGATTAATCAGGTGCCCGAGAACCAGCGCCTGATCGTGACCTCGCATGATGCCTTCGGCTATTTCGGCCAGGCCTATCATGTGAAGTTCATCGCGCCGCAGGGCGTCTCCACAGAAGCGGAAGCGTCCGCGCAGGACGTGGCCAAGATCATCGACCAGATTCGCGCGCAGCATATCCGCGCCGTCTTCGTCGAGAACATCTCCAACCCGCGTTTGATCGAACAGATCAGCCGAGAGACGAAGGCCAAGGTCGGCGGTTCGCTTTTTTCGGACGCACTGTCGCCGAGCAACGGTCCGGCCCCGACCTATCTCGACATGTTCCGCAACAATGCGGACCAGATCGTCAAGGCGCTCAAGACCAGCTAACGCCTATTCGGGGGGCCCGCTCGCCGGGCCCCTATCCGCTCGGTTCCGTCCCATCGCCTGAAAGCTGAACGCCGCTTTCGATGGATAGGCTTCAGCTACAGACTGCGCGGTCGATGAAGACGGACGAGATGCTACCGCCGACGCGGTATCGATATTCGACGGAGGCCACCTGCCGCGAGCGCAGGGCCTTCTTCCACATGCCGCAGCGGGCCTTCTCGTCGCCGCGCCGCCAGACGTTCAGCTCGATCCGCTCGTCCGCAACGAATTGAAGCGTGACGAGACGACCGTCGAACGTCACCTCCTCCAGAATGCTGCCATCCCCTTGCTGAGCTGGAAGAGTGGACTGGAGCGTGGAGATGTCATTTCGAACATCGGTCGCCCCGCGAGCGAAGGATACGAAATCGACCCTGTCGCTCAGCAGAAGCGCACCGGTGATTCCAAGACCGGCGAGGCCAGCTATATGCATTCTACGGTCACGAAACGTTAGCATGGACGCCTCCGATCACCGGTTGAGGATCGAAGGTTTCTACCCCAATTTTTGTTGCAATGCCGTGACGAAAGAATTGCGTCGCACCCAAACACTCGGGATTTCCACGACTTCCTGTCAGCGTTGACCTTTTGCCATCTGGGATTGGCGCATCCGGAGCGCGCTGGCGCGCTCGGGTGTCAGCCGATCGAAGCAATGCGGGCAGGACACGCCCGGTTCGAAGCGCGAATCGGTCTCGTCCTCCCGCGTGATCGGCGAGCCGCAGCCGAAACATCGCAGCCAGGACTCCGTCTGGCTCAGCTCATGGCCCACCGCCGTCCGTCCGTCGAAGACGTAGCACTCGCCCTGCCACCGGCTTTCGCTGGCGGGAACATCTTCCAGATATTGCAGAATACCGCCTTTGAGGTGGAAGACTTCCGAGAACCCGTGCGCCAGCATGAAGGAGGACGCTTTCTCGCATCGGATGCCGCCGGTGCAGAACATGGCGATCTTGGGTTGGCGCGCGGGATCGAGCTTTTCGCGAACGAAATCCTTGAACTCGGTGAAGCTGTCGATCTCGGGATCGACGGCATTCTCGAAGGTTCCGACCTTGGTCTCATATCGATTTCGCGTGTCGATCACGAGAACGTCAGGGTCGGTCAAAAGAGCGTTCCAGTCGGCCGGGGCGACATAGGTTCCGACCTGCCGAGTCGGATCGGCCTCGGGCGCGCGCATGGTGATGATCTCGGGGCGAATGCGCACTTTCAACCGCGCGAAGGGGCGATCGTCGGCCTTTGAATATTTCACCTCGCCCTGGCGGACGCCCAGTCGCCGGTCGAGTTCGTCCACCAGCTCGCCAATGGCCTCGGCGCTGCCGGCAACGGTTCCGTTGACGCCTTCGGAGGCGAGCAGCAACGTGCCGAAGATGCCACGCGCCTGCGCGAACTCGAAGAGCTCGGCACGCAGCGACGGCAAATCCGGAATGGAAACGAAACGGTAGAGAGCGACGATGGTCCAAGTCATCAGGCCCTATACTCCGTGCCCGGCCGGGTATCAAACACCCCTTGACTCCACCGCCCCATCTGACGACCTCATGCGCCGATGAGCCTCGATCTCGATACGAATTTTCAGCCCGAGCATGGTCGCCCCGTCGAAGTCGCGCCAGAGATCGTGCGCCTGACGGCGCCCAATGCCAGCCCGATGACCTTCACCGGCACGAACACCTACCTTTTGGGCCGGGACAGATTGGTCGTGATCGACCCCGGCCCGAGCGACGAGCGTCATCTCGAAGCGTTGCTGCGTGTCATCGACGGTCGGCCCGTCGAGTCGATACTGGTGACGCATACCCATCTCGACCACAGCGGCCTGTGCGACGCCTTGAAGGCACGAACCAGCGCCCCTGTCGTAGCGGAAGGCCCGCATCGAACCGCCCGTCCTCTCGCTGCCAACGAGATCAACCGTCTGGACGCCGCCGCCGATCACGCGTTTCGGCCCGACAGGACGTTGCGAGACGGAGAGACTATGACGACCACCGCCGGGCGGATCACCGGCACCGCGACCCCTGGCCATACCGCCAATCACATGGCTTTCGCGCTGGAGGAATCCGGCATCCTCTTCTCGGGCGATCATGTGATGTCCTGGTCGACATCGATCGTCGCCCCGCCGGATGGCGGAATGGCGGACTATATGGCCTCGCTCGACAAGCTCCTGCTTCGCTCGGATACGCTTTATCTGCCCGGACATGGCGGGCCGATCGCCAAGCCCCTCGCCTTCGTGCGGGCGCTGCGCACACACCGGCGCATGCGCGAACAGGCCATTCTGGAGCGTGTCCGCGCCGGCGATCGAACGATTCCTGAGATCGTGAAGGCTATCTATCGCAGCACGCCGGTGGCGCTGCACGGCGCGGCGGCACTCTCGGTCTTCGCGCATCTTGAAAATCTATGCGAGCGCGGGCTGGTGGCGACGGAAGGCGACTGCGATCTCAGCGGACGTTTCGAGCCCTGCTGAGCCGTCGACAGCTCAGCTTTCGGGCGCGACGCCTTCCAGCACCTTCATCGCCTCGTCCAGCCGATCCAGAAACCCCTGAATCAGCCGGCGGTTCTCGCCGAGATCGCGCTCCAGCGTGCGCGACACCGAGCGGACATCGACATAGGTTGTCCCGTCATTCTCGACGATACGGATCGTCATGTCGCTCGGGAATGCAAAGAGCGGCGCATATCCGGTGGCAAGGATCGTATAATCGTCGGAATCGAGATCGGAAAACTCATCGCCCTCCTCGTCTTCCTCTTCGTCCAAACGAAGCGAATCGCGCAGCGTCGGGATGGGCACGAGCACCGTGCCGGACACACCAAGATCAGGCCCTTCCGGACGCGCCATATCGGGCGTGCGCACATCGACCAGCACCATGCCGCGCTTTTCCATAGCGGTTCGCGCCGCCTGAAACACGGTCGAAGCCGTCGCCTGGAAATCGCGCCCGACCAGAACGCCGTCCTGCGTCGGGATGGGCTGGGCCGGAAGAGCCATGGCACTCATCCCCGTCGTCTCGGCCGCGTGGCCTTCGGGATATTTCGAGAAGAGATAGGCCGCCCCCAGAAAGGGCGTGGCGGCCAGCCCGCCGACCAACAGCGCCCCGATGGCTCGCCCACCCCCACGCGCGCCGTTGCGCCAGATCAGGAGAATGGCAAAGACCGCCAGGAGCAGCCCCAGCGCTGCCAGCCCGCCCGCCAGGGCGAGCGAGAGCGACAGGACCGATTGATCGAGGAGATGCAGGCGAAAGAACAGGACCGAGACGGGAAGCAGCGCGAGGGCGAACAGGGCGAGGTTCCACGCCCAGTCCGCGCTCCGGCTGCGCCCTGTCAGATAATGTCCCGCCACGTCGCCGCCCCGCTATTCGTCCTCAGCGATGTATCAGATGCCGGCGAGGCGCGACAGTTCAAGCCGCGCTTTCGTTCGTCGGCAGACGATAGGAGGCGAACTGCTTGCGCAACTCCATCTTCTGGATCTTGCCGGTGGCCGTGTGCGGGATTGCATCCACGAACACCACGTCATCGGGCATCCACCAGCGCGCGACCCGGCCGTTCAAATGATCGATCATGTCCTGACGGGTCAGCCGGGCGCCCTCACGCGGCACGACGACCAGCAGCGGCCGCTCGTCCCATTTGGGATGCGCGACGCCGATCACCGCAGCCTCCGCCACGTCCGGATGGCCGACCGCCAGGTTTTCCAGCTCGATCGTCGAAATCCATTCGCCGCCGGACTTGATGACATCCTTGGCGCGGTCGGTGATCTGCATGGTCCCGTTGGCGTCGATATGGGCGACATCGCCCGTGTCGAACCAATCGTCCGCCCCGAAAGCCTCCGAGCCCGCTCCCTTGTGATAGGCCGACGAAATGGCGATGCCGCGAACCTTCAGGCGACCGAAACGTCGGCCGTCCCGCGGCAATTCGCGGTCCTCATCATCCGTCACCTTGATCTCGACGCCAAACGGGGCGCGGCCTTGTTTGGATTTGAGCGCGTAAAGCGTCTCGTCGTCCAAACCGTCCCATTCCGGCGTCGGCGCGTTCAGCGTGCCGAGAGGGCTCGTTTCGGTCATGCCCCAGGCATGGACGACCTCCACGCCGTATCGCTTCTCGAACGCCTCGAGAATGGCGCGCGGACAAGCCGCACCGCCGATCACCACGCGCTTGAGATCAGGCAGGAGACCGCCACTCGCCTGAAGATGCTGAAGCAGCATCATCCAGACCGTCGGCACCGCCGCGCTGAAGGTCACGCGCTCGCTCGTCAGCAGCTCATGGATCGATGCGCCATCCATTTTCGGCCCCGGCAAAACCATCGCCGCGCCCACCATCGGACAGGAGAAGGCAATGCCCCAGCCATTGGCGTGGAACAGCGGGACGACGGGCATAATCCGGTCGCGGCAGGACAGGTTCATCGCGTCCGGCTGGATCGCGATCATGGAATGGAGAACGTTCGAGCGATGCGAATAGACAACGCCTTTCGGCATCCCCGTCGTGCCTGAAGTATAGCACATGCCGGCGGCGTCCCGCTCATCGAGCTTGACCCATTGGAAATCCTCGTCCGCCTCGGCCAGCCATGTCTCGTAGGGCACGATGTCGAGCGTGCTCTCCGGCAGATGCGCTTCGTCGGTCAGGATCACGATGCGGCGCAGGCTCGGCACGCGCGGCGCCACCGCTTCGAGGATGGGCAGGAAGGTCAGATCGGCGAAGAGAATTTCATCCTCCGCATCGTTCATGATCCAGGCGATCTGATCGGGGAACAAACGCGGGTTCAGCGTGTGATAGACCGCCCCCGCCCCGACGATGCCGTACCAGCATTCCAGGTGACGCCAGGTGTTCCAGGCCATGGTGGCGACCCGAGAACCAGACTGGATGCCGTCCGCCTGAAGGCGCTTGGCCAAGCGGAGCGCGCGGACGCGGACGTCAGCGTAGGTCGTGCGATGGATCGGCCCTTCCACCGAGCGGGACACGATCTCGCGCGCGCCATGGTTGAGCGCCGCGTGATCGATCACCTTCGTGCATAGAAGCGGCCAGTCCTGTATCAAGCCCAACATCACACTTTCCTCCCGCCCATCGCGCCGCTGCCCGGCGTCTGAGCGGTCGAGTGTTCCGAAGATCACGCGGCTTGTCCAGCCGCCGAGTCCAAGGCGGAATGACGAGGCTGTGAGGGGTTGGTTAGACGCATTGTCCGGGCGCGAAAGCCACCTCGGCTTTCGCTGGAAATGTTCTAGAACCTCGTGCGAGTTTTAGGTGCAGCCGCCGTGCGGATAGCGCGCTCGAACCGGATGGCCGCCTGCGCGGCAGCCAGACGAGCAATCGGCACGCGATAGGGTGAGCAGGACACGTAATCCAGCCCCGTACGCTCGAAGAAGGCGATGGACGCGGGATCGCCGCCCTGCTCGCCGCAGACGCCGAGCGGAATGTCGGGCCGCGTGCGGCGCGCCTTCTCGACGCCGAGCGCGATCAACTCGCCGACACCCTCGATGTCCAGCGTCTGGAACGGATCTCGCTCGATGATTCCCTGCCGCTCATAGGCCGATAGGAAGTTCGCCGCATCGTCGCGCGAGATGCCATAGACGGTCTGGGTCAGGTCGTTGGTGCCGAAGGAGAAGAAGTCGGCGACCTCCGCGATCGTGTCGGCGCGGACGATGGCGCGCGGCAATTCGATCATGGTTCCCACGAGATAGGTGATCTCGCGGTTGCGCTCCGCCATCACGAGCTTGGCCACCCCGTCGACGCGCGCCTTGACGAAATCCAGTTCCTTGCGCAGCCCGACCAGCGGCACCATAATCTCGGGCACGACCGCCTTGCCCTTGCGCTCGCCGGCCTCGATCGCCGCCTCAAAAATCGCGCGCGCCTGCATTTCCACGATTTCGGGATGAGAGATGGCCAGCCGGCAGCCGCGATGGCCGAGCATCGGGTTGAACTCGTGGAGCGCGTCGATCCGCTCGTTCACGACGGCCACGCTGATGCCGAGCGAGGATGCGGTTTCGGTGATTTCCTGATCGCCCTTGGGCAGGAACTCATGCAGCGGCGGGTCGAGCAGGCGGATCATCACCGGCATTCCGGCCATGATCTCGAACAGTTCGATGAAGTCGGAGCGCTGGATCGGCAGCAGCTTGTCGAGAGCCGCGCGCCGGCCCGCCTCGTCGCGCGCCAAGATCATCTCGCGCATCATCGAAATGCGCTCGCCCTCGAAGAACATATGTTCCGTGCGGCACAGGCCGATGCCCTCCGCGCCGAAGGCCCGCGCTGCGCGCGCTTCGGCCGGCGTTTCGGCATTGGTGCGCACGCGCATTCGGCGTGCGCGGTCGGAGAATTCCATCAGCGTGGCGAAGTCGCCGGTCAGCGAGGGGCGCTTGAGCTTCGGCGCGCCGGCGATCACCTCGCCGGTCGTACCATCGATCGTCAGCCAGTCGCCATATTCCAGCACTCGGCCGGACGCCGTCAGCGTGCCGGCCTCGGTATTGACGCGCAGCGCCCCCGCGCCGGTGACACAAGGCTTGCCGATGCCGCGCGCGACAACGGCGGCGTGGCTTGTCGTGCCGCCGCGAACCGTCAGGACGCCTTCCGTCACATGCATCCCATGCACGTCCTCCGGCAGGGTCTCGTTGCGAACCAGGATGGACTTGCGCCCTTCGGCCGCCAGCGCGATCGCCTGCTCGGAGGAAAAGACGATCTGCCCGCTCGCCGCGCCCGGCGAGGCCGGCATTCCCTTACCGATGACGACGACCTCTTCGCCGCGCTCGATCGAGGGATGCAGCAATTGATCGAGCGCCGAGGGCTCGATCCGCAACAGCGCGTCTTCCTCGCCAATCAGCCCTTCGCGCGTCATGGCGATGGCGATGCGGATGCCCTCCGCCACACTGCGCTTGAGAATACGGGACTGGAGCAGGAACAGTTCACCGTCCCCGACCATGAAATCGATCTCGCAGGCATCGCCCATATGAGCTTCGATGCGTCGCGCGTGGTCGGCCAATGCGCCGAGGTCGGCGGGAAACAGGGATTGAATGCTGGGCGCGCCGAGATCGATCGGCTCCACATGCGGCTGGATACCGTCGCCGCCCCGGCCGCCCAGCGCAAATTCGCCAGTCAGTTGCGGCTCGCCCGTCTTGAGGTCGCGCGAGAGCGCGCGGCCGGTGCCGGATTTCTCGCCCCGCTCGTTGAAGATCATGGCATGGATGGTAACGGCCAGACCGGCGTTCTCGCCGATCCCGTGCACCATACGAAAAGCGCGCGCCACCGGGCCGCGCCAGCTTGCAAAGCTTGCTTCCACTACGCGGTAAAGCTGTTCGAGAGGCGATTGCGGCATCGCCTCACCCACCTCGTCCTCCACGAAGGACAGGTAGGCGCCGATGAGCGTACGCCAATCCACGAGGGAATGCGGCTCGCCGCCTTGCCAGCCGGAACGCTCGCGCTGCTTGTCGGCCACCTCGTCGAACTCGCCGGGGTCCATGCTATAGACCAGCGAGCAATAGCTTTCGATGAAACGGCGATAGCTACGAAAGGCGAAGCCAAGATCGCCGAGCTCCTGCGCCAGACGCTCCACCGTGCGATTGTTGAGGCCAACATCGAGAACCGTATCGGCCAGCCCGGGCATGATGGCGCGGGCGCTGGTGCGCACCGCCAGAAGCAGAGGCTTGTCGGAGCCGTCGAAGGTGCGCCCCGTCACCCCTTCCAGCCATTCGATGGCCGCCAGCATTTCGTTGCGCAGCGCCGGGGGAAGATCGCTTCCCGCCGCCACCGCCTCGCGCCAGGCCGATGTGGAGATCGTAAATCCCGGTGGCACCGGCAAATCGAGAGAGGCCAGAACCGCCAAGTTCGAGCCTTTCAGCCCGAGCGCTTCCGTCGCATCGGCTGTTCGATCGGCGGCACCTCGTCGGAAGGTGAACAGTCTTTTGGCCATCGAAATATCTGACTATCCCGGCGGCTTCGAAACCGCGATCACTTCAGCCTGCGATCTTTACGCAAATGCGCGCGCCGCGCCAATGCTGCGGCGCGGCACCCGAGCGATTTCATCTCGAAGATCGAATGATTCGATCTTTCGATCATCTCACAGATGCTTGTCGATGATCGCCGCCATCTCATCGGCCGACATGGCACCGGCATATTTGTCGCCATTGATGAAGAAGGTGGGTGTCGCGGACACGCCGAACTCCTTCTGCCCGGCTTCCTGCACCGCCACGACCTTGCCCTGCAGCTCGGTGTTCTGGAGGCAGGCCTTGAACTGATCCTGCGACATGCCGGCGAGCTGCGCGATCTTCAGGAGCGCGACGGAGGCATTCTCGGCGGCCGCCCAGTCCCGCTGCTGGTCGAACAGGACATCGACCATCGCGGTGCGACGCTCGTCACCGGCGCAACGCGCCAGCATGAAGGCGGCAACGGCGCGCGGGTCGAAGGGGAACTCGCGAAGGATGAGCTTTGCCTTGCCCGTGTCGAGATAGTCCTTCTTGATCGCCGGGTAGCTCTCGGAATGGAAGTCGCGGCAGTGCGAGCAGGTCATCGAGGCATATTCGACGATCGTCACAGGCGCGTCGGCCTTGCCGATCACCACATCCGGCAAGGCCTGTGGCGCCATGAGCTTGGCCACGTCCACCTTGCCTTCGGAAGCGGGCGGCTTGGCGGCGGACGGGTTGGTGGCGCGGGCCTCCGGCTGGCTGGCGGCGGGGGTCTGCGCCGGCGTCGCGCTTTGGCTCCAGGCCGTTCCCGCCGCACCCAGCGTCATCGCCAGCATGGCCGCGCCCGCGACGAGGACCGTACGTCTGCGCTTCGAAGCCACGCCGGATGTGATGCGGGTCGTCTCGTTCGGGAGGGTCATGATCTCGACTCGGCCTTTCGCGAAAGAAGCCCCATCGGCTTCGCCATGCCCGACCTAGCGCAGGAAATGTGGCAAATCCAACGTAAGCGCGCCTGTCCGCTGGCAAAACCCGTCGAAAACGACTATCGCCCGCCGCGATCGCGCTCGGCCGCGTTGCGCCCGAGCACAGTTTCGCCGAAGCGCTCCAGCGCGGAGCGAAGGCGCGGGTTCTCGATTCGCGAGGTTGCCTCCGCGATCATCTGGCGATCGCCGGGGCCGATCGGCTTGGACGGCACCTTGCGGCTGACACGGTGAATCTGCACGGGCTTCTGAACGATGCGAAGGCGCGAAACGGCGGGATAGCCGAAATAGCCGTTGACCCGCGTCAGCAGGTCCTGCGCTTCGTGCTGGAGCCGGAGGACATAGGCCCCCTCGCAGGCGACCACTAGGGTGGCCGGCTCGAACGGATCGTCGTCGCTACGCCTCGGCGGCCATAGGAGCTTCTCCGGGCGGCACCCCTGTTCGAGCCGGAGGCCGGCGATCTCCGGCCAAGCCGAGAGAAGCCCAGCCGTCATTCCCGCCCGTTTGGACACGATCGGGTCCACCAGATCGGACACGAGATCGGCGAGCGGGCGCGGCCCGCGCGGCTTCGACGGTCGTGTGCTCTTGTCTCCTCCGTCCTTCATCGTGTTCCCTTAAGGTCTGGCTCAGGGCGAAAATGTCGCTGCCGTGCGATCGTCGCCAGAACGGTTCCCATCGTGCCGAACAACACGATCAACGTCCATTCGTTCAGAAGGACGCCGTGAAACGAGCCGAAGGACACGAGAAAGGCGACGAGGAGACAGGAGACTTCGCGCAGGCCGCGCGACGTAGTCCGACGAAAGACCGTGACCAGAAAGCTCGCGAAGACCGAGAGCATCAGACCCAGACCGATCATCCCGCTCGAAATTGCCTCATCCAGAATGAAATTGTGCAGGTGCTGGTAGTAGGTGACCATATAGGCGTTGCGACCGGCCTTCTCACCGGCGGCTTCCATCTTGTGCGTTCCGCCAACCCCGATCAGCGGATGCTCGCCGATGACGAGCAAGGCCGATTTCCACATGACGAGCCGCACATCCACCGAACCCGTGACGTCTCCGGTCGCCTCGAAATTCTGCACTTCGCTGACGCCGCTCTCGAAACGCTCGCTCAGCATCCGACTGGCGGGGTAGGCCAAAAGAATCAAGCCAAGGCCTGCGGCAATGGCGAGTTTCCACGAGACGCGGAACCGCCCGCCGCCAGCCATGCGCAGGACATCCGCAAGTGCCGCGAAGACCACGACTACGAGAGCCGCGCGCGTTCCCGACAGAAGAATCGGAACGATCGAAAGATAGGTCCATCCCGCGCCATTGGGCAGCCAGCGCCAGGGGCGAACCGCCGGCAGCCGGGCGGCCAGCCCGACGACGCCCGCTACGAAGGCGAACAGCGCTTCGTTCGCGCCGAGCCCGACGCGATCGCCGACCATGAGATAGTTGATCGGCGTTGCCACCAGCAAAGCCAGAAGGGCGAGACGTGCGCCCGTCGCCAGCGCGTCCGCCGGTCGTCTCACGAGACAGAGCCCGATCGGAAAGAACACGATGGCCAGCTCGATCGCGGCATAGGAAAGAACCCGGTTTCCTGAGACCGGCTCTCCGCGCAGGAGGCTGAGGCCGATCTGCCAAAGGGACCAAGCGAGAAGCAGGCCGGAGAAAACCACCGGCGCGCTTCGACAAGCACGGTGACGGATCAGAGCGAGGTAGAGGCCGCAGAGCGCAAAGAAGAGAAAGGCGACCTTGCCCGCACCCAGCATGAGGCCGAGTAGAAACACCCCGCCGCCCAGGATGAGAGGGTCGATCCTGCGGCGCAGAAGAAGCGTCCGGCCCATCATGGTCATGCCGTGTGTCGTCCCATGGTCGCGGTGCGCCAGATGCGCCGCGCCAGATCCTGCGTGCGAAAGGCCAGCGTCGGCAGACGCCGCCATGCGGGAAGTTTCATCGCGGCGTACTGGCTGGTTTCCCGCGTCAGGCTGGTCTTCGACAGCGATCCGAAGCCGACCAGATCGGGCCAGATGTCATAGGTGCGCAGGCCCGTCGCCCAGCCGCGCTCCAACGCGACATCATAAGGAAGACGCATCGGGGTAAGCGCGTCGGCCAGCCGCCCGGCCGCCTCGCGGCGAACGATATAGGCGGCGGCGCTCCCGGTCGGCCCGAAATAGGTCGCGCAGAGTTGGCGGCCGCGTGGGAGGTCGCGCACCACCTTGCGCGCCGCGCGGCGATGATGGGCAAAGCGCACCACGTCCCAATCGTCCCGATCCGCCAGGGCTTCCAGAACGGGCACGAGATCGGGCAGCGGCTTGATGTCGTCCTCGAAGATCACGCCCGCCTCCGCCTCGCCGGCGGCGATGCGGCGCAAGGCCGCAAGATGGCTGGCATAGCAGCCATATTCCCCGTCCATCGGCCGCTTTCCGTGGTCGCGCAGAAAGCCGGACCGATCGAGAAGCACGCGCTCAGCCTCCGGCACGCTCTTTCCATCCACGGCAGCGACCCGTATCAGGTCGATGCCCGAGGCGGCGGCTTCCGCGCGGATGGCGGCGAGGCGTTCGGGCGAGCGGTCGAGGTTGATGACGAAGAATTCGATCTTCAAGAACATATCCCGCTGGACGGCGGCATCACGGCTGCCGGCGATCAGCGCGTCGGATGGACGGGCACAGGCTCGAAGTCAAGCCGCGAGGTCGGCATGACCGGATTGCCTCCTTTTTCGGATCGATTGCTGGGCTGGTATGATCGCCATGCCCGCAGTCTGCCTTGGCGCGTTTCACCCGGCGACCGCGCGCAGGGCGTGCGGCCCGATCCCTACCGGGTCTGGCTGTCGGAGGTCATGCTGCAACAAACGACGGTTGCCGCCGTCAAAAGCTATTTTGCCGTTTTCACGCAGCGCTGGCCGGACGTCCAGGCGCTGGCGAACGCCGCCGACGAGGATGTCATGGGGGCCTGGGCAGGGCTTGGCTATTACGCCCGCGCCCGCAACCTCCTGGCCTGCGCCCGCGAAGTGACGCGCCATCGCAACGGCCGCTTTCCCGAAACCGCCGATGCCTTGCGCGATCTTCCGGGGATCGGCGACTACACCTCAGCGGCCATCGCCTCCATCGCCTTCGACGAGCCTGCGCCGGTTGTGGACGGCAATATCGAGCGGGTGACGACGCGCCTTTATGCGATCGAAACGCCCCTGCCCGCCGCGCGCAAGGCAATTCGCGTGCGCGTCGCGGAGATGACGCCAAAGAGCCGCGCCGGCGACTTCGCGCAGGCCATGATGGATCTGGGTGCTACCATCTGCACGCCTCGATCGCCGACCTGCATCCTTTGCCCCGTCAGCGAAGGCTGCGTGGCGCGGCAGGAGGGGCGGCAGGAGGAGTTTCCGAAGAAACTCGCCAAGAAGGCGAAACCGTCCCGGCGCGGCGCGGCTTTCGTCGCCCGGCGGGCGCGCGACGGCGCGATCCTGCTCCGTCGCCGACCGGCCTCGGGAATGCTCGGCGGCATGGCCGAACCCTTCACCACGGATTGGAGTTCGAAAACTGACGGAGCGACGGGACTTGACGCCGCGCCCTTCGCCGCCGACTGGCGGCGCGCGGGCGAAGTCACCCATGGCTTCACCCATTTCGACTTGACGCTGGAAGTCTGGCTGGCGACGATCCAAGCCGAGCCGACCGACGCAGGCTGGTGGGCACCGGTCGGCGATTTGAATGCCGCCGGATTGCCGACGCTGATGCGCAAGGCCGTCGAGGCGGCCCTGGCCGCCGCGCCGTCTCGCTAGAGCCCGGCCTTGGCGATGGCATCGCGCACGATCTGGCGCAGCGCGTCGATCGGCTTGAGGCTGGCCCCGTCCACCACATGCCAGAAGGTCCAGCCGTTGCAGGCATCCAGCCCCTGCACCCGCGCTCCGATCTTGTGGATCGAAGCCGGCTCCCCGCCCTCGACCCGGATCGTCCCGTCCGCCTGCACATAGGCCCGGTGACGCCCCCGCGCGCAGCTCAGCATCGTGCCGGGCTGGACGAGGCCCATGTCGAGCAGCGTCGCAAAGGGTACCCGCGGCTCGGCCCGCTTGCCGCCATTGGTCGCCAGCGCGTCCGCCGACAACGGTTCGACCTCCAGAATGCGCTCGGCCGC
>NZ_LDQA01000159.1 GCF_001475935.1 Aureimonas ureilytica | reverse complement strand
TTGAAGGGCTTTGCCGCGCTCCATGAGGAGCGGGAAGGCCGTCCCTGGCCGCGCGACCCGGACGGCGCGCCGATCTATCCCGGCCTCGACCGCGACCTGACGCCCATCGAGCGCCGCGCACGCATACGCGATGGCGCGCCCTTTGCCTGGCGGCTCGACATGGCGGCGGCGCTGGCGCGGCTCGAAGGGCCTCTGAGCTTCGTTGAAACCGGCAATGGGTCCGAGGACGAGGTTCTGGCCGAGCCCGCGCTTTGGGGCGACGTGGTTCTGGCGCGCAAGGACCTGCCGACGAGCTATCATCTGGCCGTGACACTGGATGACGCGCTTCAGGGCGTCACCGATGTCGTGCGCGGCTGTGATCTCCTGCCGTCCACGTCGGTTCATCGCCTGCTTCAGGCACTGCTTGGCCTGCCCGTGCCGCGCTATCACCATCACGAGCTGATCTTAAGTGAGGACGGGCGCAAGCTTTCCAAAAGTGATGGGGCGGCCAGCGTGCGCGCGCTGGGCGAGGCCGGGCTGACGCCGGCCGATATCCGGTGCATGGTCGGGCTCTAAGCGCTCAGGCACCCGTCATGACGGCGATCCAGGCCGTCAGGGT
This sequence comes from Aureimonas ureilytica, assembly GCF_001475935.1. Classification (GTDB taxonomy): domain Bacteria; phylum Pseudomonadota; class Alphaproteobacteria; order Rhizobiales; family Rhizobiaceae; genus Aureimonas; species Aureimonas ureilytica_A. The sequence goes on along the minus strand of NZ_LDQA01000159.1, from coordinate 293 downwards.
CAGGGCCGAGACCACGGTGGTGACGACGATGACAGTGGCCGATAGACCCTCGGCGGTCTTGAAATAGGTCGCGAAGAGATAGGCGTTCACCCCGGTCGGCGAGGCCGCGGCCACCACGGCGACGGCCAGCCAGAGCGGCGGCAGAATCAGCGAGCCGACGAGAAACACCACGAGCGGCTGGATCAGGAGCGAGAGCGCCGTGATGACACCGGGCGCTCGCAGCGCCCCCCGGATGGGATAGCGCGGCAACGAGAAGCCGACCGCAAAGAGCGCGACCGGCCCGGCAATGCCGC
>NZ_LDQA01000158.1 GCF_001475935.1 Aureimonas ureilytica | reverse complement strand
AATGCGCAGCGCCTCGTACTAGAAATATGAGCGCCCTAGGAGATAGCCGTTCACCAGGAAGAACGCGCCGAAATTCACCACCGGCACCAGAAGCAGCGTGAAGGCGAGAAGATTGCCGAGGATCACCACGCCGAAGAATTTCAGCGAGAGAACCACGCTCCGCCCGAGCGGCATGGCGCGCCCGACCGGCATGCCCGGATACCGGTCGCGCTCCACCACCTCGGCCACATCGTCCAGAAACAGGCCGGCGATCACCGCGCTCACCGGCGCGATCAGATAGGCCAGCAGCACGGCCAGAAGCAGCCCCGCCGCCCAGCCGGCGAAGGTCTCGGCATTGTTCATCCAGTCCGGCATATCGGGCGTGAAACCGGCGAAGAAGGGGATCGCCACCGTCTGGAAAAACCAGCGCACCGCGAACCAGAGCGCCACCAGCACCACAGCCGTCAGCCCCAGGCTCTTCCAGAAGACCGCGCGGAAGGGCGGCGAGAACACGTCGCGGATCGCAAGTAAGGCGGCACGAAAGATCATGAACAGGGCTCTCTTCGTCTCGTCCGCCCTGCTCGTCTTCAAGGCCCGGCTTCGCATCGCGGCCGGCCCCCACAGGGCTCGCCTTCAAGATGGGATGGTCTGCGACGCGCGGCAATGCGATAAGGCCGTCTTCGACCCTTCCTCGGTTCCATCTCGCGAAGTTTCCAGCCCATGTCCCGTTTCGACCTCCTGACGATCGGCAATGCCATTGTCGACATCATCTCGCGCACCGACGACGCCTTTCTGCGCGAGGCGG
>NZ_LDQA01000157.1 GCF_001475935.1 Aureimonas ureilytica | reverse complement strand
GATGTGTATAAGTGACGGACGCTCCGGTCGGGCGTTACATCGGGCACGCCTCGGCCTGGATTTTCCGACGAGGGATCGACCGGCTGGGGTCCGATATCGCCGATGCCGCCGCCGGTGGAGGCGTTGTCGAGATGGGGTCGGTCTGTGTTGGACATATCCGTCTCCTGATAAGCTTCTCTTGGAGACAAGCCCTCGAAGCGCGCACCGTTCCCTCGAACGGTCGGAAAACGGGTTGCCAAGCTTCGGGCAAGCGAAGAGGCGGCATCTGCGCGGCCCGTTCCCCTCGCATCCCCAAGCGGGTGGAGCGCCCCTCTTGCCGGGAGTCCGCCATGTCGCGCCGCCTGTCCCTCGTCCTCGTTCTGGCCGTGCTCGTCGCCGGCAGCGGCTATTATGCCTATCGCTGGTTCACGCCCGACAGCGCGGCCGACCTCGCCCGCGTCGGCCAATGCGAGCGCTATCGCGAGGCGATGAGCCGCGTCGAGGCGGGGCTGGAGAGCGAAATCCAGGCCGACCCGAACGAAATCCAGATGGTTCTGGACGAGTGCCAGAAGCAGGGGCACTGACGCCCGAGACAATCCCTGATGGCGGCGCCCTGAGCGCCGGGCGCCCGCCCTACGAGCTTGAAGGCCGGGCGGCTCGCGGCTCGGAGATGGCGAGGGC
>NZ_LDQA01000156.1 GCF_001475935.1 Aureimonas ureilytica | reverse complement strand
GGCCGCGAGCATGGCCGGCCAGTTGCCCTTCGCGTTCACGCCGACCTGTGACGAGCTTTGCAGCCCGCTGTTGGTCGCGTTGGGGTGCGTTTCCGTAATGGTGATCGGGATGGATTCGCCAAGCGTGAGCGAGCCGGAGCCCTTCACGACAAAAGCGTCCGTCCCGTCGTCCACAAGCTTCAGCTTGTTGCCCGAAACCGTCAGCGTGAGGGTCGAGCCGATGGCGCGGCGTGCCACCCGAAACAGCGGCGTGTTCTCGCTCTCGTCCGCGTAGACGGAATAGGAGTTGGCCTGCGCGGTGGAGAACAGATTGTTCAAGGTGATCGGAGCGCCGGCAGCAACGGCGATCGTCATCGAGAGCTTGCGCCCCGAACTGGTCGTCAGCGTTGAAGCGATCGTGCCAACGGCGGAAGCCGTCAAGCCAACCAGCAGGGTGCGCCGCGACACGTCCAAGGTCAGCCTCCCATCGTTCGGCGCGATGGTGGCAATCGTTTCGCCAGCATTCAAGCCCGTGATGGATGCAATGGGCAGGCCGGCAGTTGCGCCGGCCGCGAACGAGGCAGACGCCGGGCCGAGGCCGTTTCCCCCACCGCCCGGCTGAAGAACGCCGGCACCGATGGCGCACGCGAGAGATCGCCTGCTCGCGGCAAGGCGGGCGGAAGAGACCATGTGAGGCTCCCGAAAGTCGTAGATGTGTTGGAATTTTTGGGTTCAGGCAGCTTCGTAAAATGCCGCGACGGCTGCTATGGCAGGCTTCGCCGCTGTCACCTGAGAAGCCATCAGGCCTTGAGCCATCTGATTGGGGTGGATGCCGTCAT
>NZ_LDQA01000155.1 GCF_001475935.1 Aureimonas ureilytica | reverse complement strand
TCATGTGATTAGTGTGTATGTCTAGCAGTGTTCTGTGTACATTACTGTGTTAGTTTTGTGTAGGCTTAACTTTTTGTGTCGTGTTATTTCGTGTCATTTATTATTGTTTTTTTTTTTTTTTAAGGATACGGCCAGCACCGAGATCTACACAGATTATATTGTCGGCAGCGCGCCACGCCTGTTCGAACTCGTCCCAATTTCGACTCGGCATCAGCTCCACCACTTCCGTGAGAACATGATAGAACGAAAAGGGAACGGAATGGAATAGAGGTTGTGATCGCAATGCTTTGCGGTTGGAATGCGCGAGATTTTTTGAAGTCATCCCGCACCGATCCGAGCGAATCAAAGACCATGAATTCCGCAACCATCACGGCCATTTGCCTCATCGCATCGGCAAATCCGGCCTCTTCAGAAGACGTTTTGCTTTTCCCCGTTATCCACACAAGCGGAGGCTGGGAGTTGAGGAAGGGGTCAAATCCCTTCACCGACGAGCCGGAATGCCTCGCGACCTACAAGCCTGATGCGGGCGTAGGGGCGGAAGCGAACAGCCTCTACATTGGAGGCTCGATCGTAAGTGGAGAGCTGGAAAGCTACGAATTACGGTTTGGCGATGCGACGCCAGAGCCAGTGCGCAAAGCGACCGGCTACGAGAAGCAAAATGGGATCATAATTCTACAGGGCGATGAGTTCAACCAC
>NZ_LDQA01000154.1 GCF_001475935.1 Aureimonas ureilytica | reverse complement strand
GCGGGATCGACCACGACGAGTTGGGCCGCCGAGCCGCCCTGCGGCGCGCGTGTCGCGCCCGCCTTTTCGGTTTCTTCGGGAGAGATACGGGCGATCAGCGCCTTCGCCTGTTCGGGCAGCGGCACACCGCTGGACAAGATTACGCGGCCAGGAAGCGGCGACAACATCATCCACACACCGAGCGCGGCGACGAGGACAACAAGGGTAACGACGATCTGCCGGAGAAAAGCCATGGGTGCCTTATGGGTGGGATCGGCGGTTGCATCCGCTTTTGCGATGCAAACTAGGCGATGGCGCGAAGGACCACTCTTTAAATTATGGTAAGTCTGGCTTAACGAGACCTGAACACGGCGATCAAACGGAGAAAGGCCCGCATATACGCGGGCCTTTCGGTCTTTGTGCTAGCCTCTCACGAGGCGAACACGGTTTGGTTACTGAGCCTGCGTCGTGGCCGGAATGTCGCCCGGATTGCTCACGCGCATGTTGTCGCGATTCTGCGCGTAGGTGTCCCGGTTATATTCCGGGGCGTTGCGCAACTGGTCCTGCGTGA
>NZ_LDQA01000153.1 GCF_001475935.1 Aureimonas ureilytica | reverse complement strand
ATTCGCATGGCCAGCGGGCGGGCCATTTCGCATTCGGACAGACTAGCCTGAATCGGCTCCGGCAGCGGAACTTCTCTGCAGCTCGACATCTCTGCATTGCAGCCCACGATGAGCAAGATGGCAGCGATCTGTTCCATGGCGAAATCCTTTCGCCATTTTAACGATTTGGACAGGGCCCGGTTCCTGCGTTTTTCGGGCGGGCCTTCGTCGTTTTCGCGTCTCCAGCGACCGGCGAAACCGAAACATACTCAAAGGGTCAGGAGCCGGCGATGACCTCGAACTGGTTAGAGGGAATGCGCAATCTGTACTGCAGACCATCGGGCCGATAATCGAGCTCCGCATCGCCGCCAACGGAGTTGGGTACGATCCTCTCCAAGGTCGAGGTCCCGAAGCGCGGATCGTGATCGACTCTAACCCGAGGCCCTCTCGATTCCTCCCATTCCAGCAAAAGCTGCGTCAACCCATTTCTGATGTCGAGACGGGAGCGGATCGCAACTCGGCCACCGGGCACCGACAGGCTTCCGTAGGAGGCCGCATTGACGGCGAGTTCATGCAGCGCGAGGCCCACATGCAGGGCGGCCGTGGGGGACAGATACACATCGACCCCGTCGAACTGGATCTGGTCCATCCCATCGGGCGCGTAGCGTTCCACCTGAAGAGTGATCAAGCCGAACAGGTCCGCCCCTCGCCAATCCGTATCGGTCACGATGTCCTGAGAGGAGGACAGCGACTGGATGCGGCCGCGAAAACGGATCAGAAATTCCGGCACCGTCAGCGAATGACGCGCCGTCTGGCTGGCGAGGCTCTGAATGATCGCCAATAAATTCTTGGAGCGATGAGAGACTTCACGCAGCAATGTTTTCAGCGTGTCTTCCCGGCGCTTCTGCTCGGTGATTTCCAGGGACGTTCCGATGATACCGATGATTTCGCCCGAATCGTCCCGGTCCACATCGACACGAATGTCGAACCAGCGCATCGACTCGCCGCTCAGGATCGGCAGTTCGAACCGCGCGGGCTTCTGGGTGCGCAGAATGTCCTGCTTGATCGAGACGGACTTCTCGGCCGCGGCGCCCGGCATGAAATCGTAATCGGTGTCGCCATTATGGGCTGACGAGAGCCAGGAGTCTTCCGCATTGAAAAGCCAGAGATAGCGAAGTTCTCGATCCTGAGCGAACAGGGTCATATCCGT
>NZ_LDQA01000152.1 GCF_001475935.1 Aureimonas ureilytica | reverse complement strand
TTATAAGCTATTGGCCTTCTCGCAGACCAGCGCGGTCTGCGACGGCCGCGACGCTTTGGTCTCGGGGGTCATGAGCAAGGTGCGCTCCGACGCGCGCTATATCGACGGCCGGCAGCAGATCTATTTCGGCGATCCGGCCGGCCGGTTCCGGCGCGCCATGTTTGAATTCGAAGATCAGCAGGACGGCACCCCGACCAACCGCCCGCCGGGCGTTCAGGAGTGGGGGCCATGGCGACTGCGCGGCGGCTGCGTCACAGAGTTCACGACCTGGTACACGTCGGTCGAGCATCGGCCGTGGCACGGTCTTTGGCCGCTGCCGACCGTGACCGGGCCGTTTCCGCTGCCGCGCGCGAAGATCGATCAGGATGGCTCGTCCGAAGGCCGGTAGATCGCGATCTTCTTGATCCATTCGAGCTTCTTCTCGAGCGTCGGCCCGCGTCCATAGTCCGGGCGGTCGAACTTGTGGCCCATCAGTTCCGAATCGATCAGGTCCGGCGCATCGACCGCTGTCAGGCGATCCTTGAACGAATGCCGGAAGGAATAGAGCGTCTGGCCTTTGACCTCATAGAGATCGTGGATGCGGAAGAATTTGCCGACAAGAGACGAGAGGGCGCCGCTTCGGTCTTTATATTCGCCAGCTGTCTCGCGAAGCAGCTTGGCACCTTCCAGAGATGGGCCCACCAAAGGCAGATCTCGCTTAGAGAAGGGGGTTTTGAGTTTGCGCCCCTGGTAATCCACGATCGCGATGTGGGGAATTTCAGCGTCCAGACGGATGTCCGCTTGTCGCAATCCGGCGAGCTCGCTCGGCCGCGCACCGGTGTTGACCATCGTCAGGACGACGCCGCGCGCAGCCGCGTTAAGTCGCTCCAGAAGACCGGGTGCGAGAATGCGTTCCCTGATCCATTCGCTCGCAAACGGCACGCGGCCCTCCTCGTCGTCATCGACGGAGAAGCGAAGACCCTGGAAACGTCTCGGAAGGTCGAGATCGAGCCGGTCGGAAAGGAGGGCAATCATCTTCCCGATATGCGTCACGTCCTTGTTCGCAGATTCGGCCTTCAGGACGCGCATGACCTTCTCACCGTCTGGTCCATCGACCAGCTTGCCCATGCTGATCCACTCGAACCACTGGTCGCGAAACCGGATGGCGTCTGCGCGGGTCAACGCGGTGACCGGCTTGTCGCCGATGACATCGATCAGGTTGCGGACGGCGCGCGTCAGCGGCAGGCGCCATTTGTGAACCTGCGCGTCCGACATCTTCAGGCGTTTGTCCTGCGAAGCCTTCTCGTATTCCTCGACAAGATTCGAGAGGAGGATCGGAGGCTCCTCAGCGGTACCCATAACGGCCGCGAATAGCTGCTGCTGATCCGCTGCCGCAGCTTTGGTTGGCGTTTGCCCTTCCAGCCCCGCTGTGGCGCGCTCGAGACGCGCGAACCGCTCCTCTCGGGATAGCCCCATAAGATCCTTGGAAGGCACATAGGAGAACCCTTCCAGCCGTGCCCGAGCGACCGTGGATCGGTAGCGCTCTTGAGCGTCAGGGCCGATGCTGTGCACCAGCGAGTGCCAATGCGCTTCGACGATCTTGTTCAGCCGATCCCGCGCGATCATGGCTTGGGTCAGGTCGTCAGTCTCACAGCTGAGGCGGACCATGAGACGCGGATCGAGGTGCTTGTAGCGATCGGGAACGCGTCGCTGATAGTACCAGATCCCCTCACGGAGGGTCAGCCATTTGAGCTTCGCTTTGGTCGCC
>NZ_LDQA01000151.1 GCF_001475935.1 Aureimonas ureilytica | reverse complement strand
AACACGCCGAATAGAGAAGACCCGTAGGAGACGTTAGGCTTCGGCTTCGAGGCTCAAGCTGGGTAGATCACTCCAAAGCGAAGAAGCATCATCCAAAGCCAAGCCCAAGGGTCTGACCGCAGCCGAGCTAACCTTTTCTTCGGATTGGACGACCATCAAAGCTTTGAGCGCATGATCGTCAGACCAACCCGGCGCTCCACTGTTGCGAGATTGGGCCGAAAGCGGACGGGCAGTTTCGCGGGCGCAACGGCGGAAAGCTGACGTTCAGCACACGACCCTTCCAAGACATCCAGCGTTGCGGACCTCCCTCCCCGATAGCGGACACGGCGCTCTCATCCTTGAATATTGCAATGATGTTTGCAATATTGCAGGAATGAACGACGACTCAGCCGTTGCCGCCCTGTCCGCCCTCGCTCACGCCGACCGCCTCGCGGCCTTCCGGATGCTCGTCCGCGCCGGCCCGAACGGCATGCCGTCCGGGGAGATCGCCGAGTCGTTGCGTATCCCGCCGACGCGGATGAGCTTCCACCTCGCGACGTTGGAGCGCGCCAAGCTCCTGCGCTCGTGGCGTGACGGCCGGCGCATCCTGTACGCCGCGAGCTATGACGACATGCGCCAGCTTCTCGCGTTCCTGACAGAGGACTGCTGCTCCGGGAACCCGGAGATTTGCGGGAACCTCGGCGCCGACCTCCTCGCCCCCTCGTGCTCGTCGGAGACCTGCTCGTGACCGTCACGATCTACCACAACCCCGCCTGCGGCACGTCCCGCAACACGCTGGAGATGATCCGCCAGTCCGGCGAGGATCCGCAGGTGATCGAGTACCTAACGGACCCGCCGAGCCGGGAGGTCCTGTCCGAACTCCTCGACAGGATGGGCCTGAAGCCGCGGGACATCCTGCGGGAGAAGGGCACGCCCTACACCGAGCTTGGCCTTGCCGACCCGAAGTTGACGGACGAGGAACTCCTTGCGGCGATGATCGAGCACCCGATCCTGATCAACCGCCCGATCGTCGTGACGGACAAGGGCACCGCGCTCTGCCGCCCGTCGGAGAAGGTGCTGCCGCTCCTTGCGAACCCCGTCGCCACCTTCACCAAAGAGGACGGGGAGACCGTTGGAGGCTCCCGGACATGACCCCGACGCTCGTCGCGACCGCCGTCGACGATCCCGCCGGCCTCGTCGGCCTCCTGTCTGCGGCGGGGTTGCCGACCGAGGACGTGGCCGAGCCCGGCCGGGTGTTCCTGCGCTACGCCACCGAGGGCGGCGAATTCGTCGGGATCGGCGGCCTCGAACCCCTCGGCGCCGCCGTCCTCCTGCGATCCATCGCCGTCGTCCCCGAACATCGCGGGCACGGCGTCGGCGGCGCGATCACGGCGGACCTGATGGAGCGCGGCCGCGGGCAAGGCGCGGCCGACGCGTTCGCCTTCACGACCGGGGAACGGACCTTCCTCGCGGCGCTCGGCTTCCGGCGAGTCGAACGGACGGAAGCACCCGCCGCTGTGCTGGCGACACGGCAGGCCATGGGTCTGTGTTCGGCCTCGGCGGTCCTGTGGCGGAAGGAGACCGGACGATGATGGACCCCGCCGCTCTCGACCTGCCCTCCGTCGACCTCGACCAGCTTCGACCGATCGACACGGACGCGCTCGCCGGCCCCTGCGCCCCGCCGCACCCGCCGCACCCGCCGCGCA
>NZ_LDQA01000150.1 GCF_001475935.1 Aureimonas ureilytica | reverse complement strand
GGCGGAGGGAGCGGGATTCGAACCCGCGATACGGTTTCCCGTATACACACTTTCCAGGCGTGCGCCTTCAACCACTCGGCCACCCCTCCAGACCGGATCGAAGCCTGCCGCCTGCGGGCGGGGCCGGCGTTTGGGGCGCCGCGATCGATCCGATGGCGCGCAGTATCATCGGGGCGGGACGCTCGCAAGGGCTTTTGTGAAAAGCCTGCGACGGTGCCGGCTTCGCGCAAGCTTCGGAGAGCGGGACGGAAGGGGCGGGGTTCTGCTTCGCGCCATTGCGCGACGAGGGGGTGCGTCCCATATCTTGGAGAAACGAGGCAAAGCTTGGCGGTTGTCGCCCTCGGGTCGGTTCCGTCGAACGGCAAGAGGCGGAGCGCGGGCTGCGAGGGGAGGTCGGGTCCATGCGGTTTCTGGCTTGGTGCCTGCGAACGCTCGGTGTGCTGGTTCTGGCGGCCGGCGCGGTTCTGGCCGTGGGGGATGTCGCGCGCTCGCTGGCCTCCAGCAATGTGCGCCTTCTCTCGATCTCCGAGACCGTGGCGCTGACGGGCCTGAATGGGG
>NZ_LDQA01000015.1 GCF_001475935.1 Aureimonas ureilytica | reverse complement strand
TCGGCCCCAACGGCGCGGGCAAGACGACCTGCTTCTACATGATCACCGGGCTCGTGCCGGTGGATGGCGGGCGCATCGAGCTGGACGGGCACGACATCACCCAGATGCCCATGTATCGCCGCGCGCGGCTCGGCATCGGCTACCTTCCGCAGGAAGCCTCGATCTTTCGCGGCCTATCGGTGGAGGACAATGTCCGCGCCGTTCTGGAGATGGTGGAGCCCGACAAGGCGGAGCGCGAGCGCCAGCTCACCGCGCTTCTGGAAGAGTTCCGCATCGCGCACCTGCGCAAGCAGCCCTCCACGGCGCTGTCGGGCGGCGAGCGGCGGCGTTGCGAAATCGCCCGCGCGCTGGCCTCGCGCCCGACCTTCATGCTTCTGGACGAGCCCTTCGCGGGCGTCGATCCGATTGCCGTGGCAGACATTCAGGAGCTCGTGCGTCATCTGACGCGTCGGGGGATCGGGGTTCTCGTAACCGACCACAATGTGCGCGAAACGCTGGGCCTGATCGACCGCGCCTATATCATGCATGCCGGCGCGGTGCTGACCCACGGCGCGCCGCAGGAGATCGTCGAGGACGCCGACGTGCGCCGCATCTATCTCGGCGAGCAGTTTACCTACTGAGCGTGTGATCGCCTCCCGCCCTTGACAAGCAAGTTGCGGACCAGTTTCCTGACGCGAGCATGAGGGGCCGTCCGCTGGTCGATCCAGACAGGTCGGACCACCCCATCGCCGGCCTGCCGCGCCGGCCGTTTCGGTATCCAAGGAGGGCTGGAGGCATGAATCTGTCTGTGAACCTCCAGATGCGTCAAAGCCAGTCCCTGGTGATGACGCCGCAGCTTCTCCAGTCGATCCGGCTTCTCCAGTTTCAACATGCCGAGCTTCAGGCCTTTCTGGAGCGGGAGGCCGAGGCCAATCCGCTGATCGAGGTCGAGGCCGGAACGGCGCAAAGCGCCCCGGAGGGCGGCGACGCCCCCGATGACCTCGCTCCCCTGTCGCCGGGAGCCGATCTGGCGCCGCTGACCGGCACACGCGACGATGGCGAGGTTTTCGCGGACGCGGCCGAGCGCATCGGCGACAATGCCGATGCCGCGCGGGACGATCTCGCCTTTTCGGGCGAAGGGCTGGTCTTGTCCGGCTTCGCGGCCGAAGACGACGGTATCGAGCGCATCGGCGAAGGGGTTCGGTCCCTGCGCGACCATGCGCTGGGCGAAATACACGATACGTTCGGCCACGCCACTGAGCGCGCGCTGGCGGAAACGCTCTTCGCCGAGTTGACGGAGGCCGGCTATCTCGCGGCCGACCCGGCCGAGCGCGCCGCCGAGCTGGGCGTAGCGCTTGAGGCGGCCGAGGCGCTCCTAATGCGGCTTCAGGCCTCCGCCGAGCCCGCTGGGCTGTTTGCGCGCGATCTGGCCGAGTGCCTCGCCATTCAGCTTCGTCGGCGTGGGCGCTTCGACCCGGTGATCGCCTGCGTGCTCGCGCATCTGCCGCTTCTGGCCCGGCGCGACTTCGCCGCGCTCGCTCGGCTGACGGGCGAAAGCGAAGCCGATGTCGCCGAGATGCTGAGCGAAATCCGCACGCTCGACCCGCGCCCCGGCGCGGGGCTCGGTGAGCCCGAAGCCACGCCCGTCACGCCCGACATCGTGGTGCGCGAGGACGCCGAGACCGGCCTTTGGCAGGCCGAGCTGAACGCCGCCGCCTTTCCGCGCCTCGTTCTGCGCGCGCCCGACAGCATCGCGCCCGCTGGCGCATTCCGCGCCGGTGAGCGCGGCTTCCTGACCCAATGCCAGCAATCGGCCAGCTGGCTGCAGCGCTCGCTGGAGCAGCGCGCTCGCACCATCCTGAAAGTCGCCGGCGAAATCCTGCGCCGTCAGGACGGGTTCATGGCCGAGGGCGTCGCGGGTCTGCGCCCCATGACGCTGATGGACATTGCCGAGGCGCTGGGCCTGCACGAATCGACGGTCAGCCGCGTCACCTCCGGCAAGTTCATGGCGACGCCGCGCGGCACGTTCGAAATGAAATTTTTCTTTACCGTCGCGATCGCCGCGTCGGGCGGGGGCGACGCGCATTCGGCCGAGAGCGTGAAGCTGCGAATCGGCCGCATGATCGCCTCTGAAACCGTCGATCATGTCCTGTCGGACGATGACATCGCCGCCCAGTTGCGGGAAGACGGCATCGAACTCGCCCGCCGCACCGTCGCCAAATATCGCGAAGCCCTCGGCCTTCCGTCGTCGGTTCAGCGCCGACGCGAACTCAACGCCAGACGCCTCGCGGGCTGACCGCGATCCTCCGTCGAGCGAGGGCATGATCGGCGCATGGCGGGCCAGAACCGCAGGGTTTCCCTGTACGGTTCGACAGGTCCTCGAGCGTCATGTCGGGGCGATTTGGAGCGAAGTCTGATCCTGTTTCCGGCGCAGATCAAGTCTTTCGCTCCGCTCCGTTTTGCGCTGGAATATGACGGTTCCGAGTGGCCGGAACCAAAGGCATCGCAACGTCTTGGAAGAGGGCGGCGAGCCGATGGTTCAGAGAAGGAACGGGCCGCCGGACGTTAGGAAGGAGAAACGAATGGCAATTCGTGTATCGGGCCGTCACATGGATGTCGGCGAGGCCTTTCGCACTCGGATCGACGAGAGGCTGAACGATCAGGTCGCCAAATATTTCGACGGCAATTTCAACGGCTCCGTCGTCATCTCCAAGGAATCCGCCCGCTACTGCGCGGACGTCACGCTTCATCTCGACAGCGGCGTGTATTTCCAGGCCACGGCCGAGTCGCATGATCCCGAGTCCTCGTACATCGAGGCGATGGAGAAGATCGAAAAGCGTCTGCGTCGCTACAAGCGTCGCCTGAAGGATCACAAGGCCAACGCCAACACCTCGCGCGAGATCGCCTATACCGTCATGAGCGCGGTGCCGGACGAGGAAGAGGAGGTCGCCGAAGACTTCGCACCCGCCGTGATCGCCGAGACCTCCATGATGCTCGGCACGATGAGCGTCGCCAATGCCGTGATGGAACTCGACCGGCGAGACGGGCCCGTCGTGGTCTTCCGCAACGGCGCGAGCGACACCGTGAACATCGTCTACCGACGCGCCGACGGCAATGTCGGCTGGATCGACCCCTCGACAGTGCGCCCCCAAGCCTGATAACGGAGCGCAACTCCAGAGCGCGGGAGAGGCCGGCAGCGGCTCCTCTCGCGACGATCTCTCCGACCTGACCGGGTCTCCAGCCCGATCGGGTCTTCCGGCGCTTGAGCGCCGGGCGACGTGGAAGGCATTAAACGTGGTTCTAGCCGATTTGATCGCCGAGGACGCCATTCTGCCTGCCCTTCGCTCTCATTCCAAAAAGCAGGTTCTGCAGGACCTTTCGGAAAAAGCGGCCGAACTTACCGGACTTTCGGCCCGTACCATCTTCGAGACCGTGCTCCAGCGCGAGCGTCTGGGCTCTACGGGCATCGGCAACGGCATCGCCATTCCCCATGGCAAGCTCAACGACCTTCCGCGCATTCACGGCGTCTTCGGACGGCTCAACAAGCCCGTCGATTTCGAAGCGGTCGATGATCAGCCCGTGGATCTCGTGTTCCTTCTGATTGCGCCCGAAACGGCGGGCTCGGACCATTTGAAGGCCCTGTCGAAGATCGCGCGCCTCCTGCGCAATCCGCGCGCCATCAGCGAGCTGCGCGCCGGCCGCGACGCGGCAACGCTGCACCATCTGATGACACAGGTCGAATTCCAGTCCTGAACGCGTTCGCCCATGAAAAAGCCGGCCCGGAGGATCATCCTCGGCCGGCTGCGTTTTCGGGAGGCTGCCTTTGCCTCTGAAGCGGTCAGTGCCTCTTCAATGCAGGCTCACCGTCATCAGCTCGTTTTCTGTGGCGCTCGCCAGGATGGAGCCCCGATCATCCGACACGGCCAAAGGCGTGCCGTCGGCGGAAAACAGCGCCCAGAGCTTGAGGCCGGGCCGAATGGCCTGGGCGGAGGGAAAGCGGGCGCGAATATCGTCGGACGACATGCGACGGAGATAGGCCAGATGGCCTTCGCCGAGCGCGGCGAGATCGGACTGGGACACCCTGCTCGAATGGTACGTGATGGTCATGATCATCTCCTTCGAAAACAAACGGGCGATCGGGTCGGCGGGTTTCATTCATCCACGGCGATCGCGATCTTCCTCACCACTCGCTCTGGTTCAGGCTTGACCAGATCGACCATCAGAAGACCGTTCTTCAGCTGCGCGCCCAGGATGCGCATGCCATCGGCGAAGAGAAAGCTCTTCTGGAACTGGCGCGACGCAATGCCCCGGTGCAGGAATTCACGGTCCGTCCGGTCGCTCTGTGCGCCCCGGATGGTCAACTGGTTCTCTTCTGTCGTGATCTCCAGGTCTTCGGGCTGAAAGCCCGCCACGGCCAGGGTGATGCGAATGGCGTCTCCGCCTGCATTCCCGTCCGCAGCCTCCGTCCGAATCCGCTCGATGTTGAAGGGCGGGTAGCCATCGCTCCCCTTCCCCAGACGTTCGAGCGTACGTTCCACTCCATCAAAGCCGAGCAGCAACGGACTGGAAAACGGCGTGAACCTGTTCATCTCTCGGCAAGCCCTTGTTTCAAGCGACTTATCGGCTGCAACCCCATTCAAGCGGCGATCACGGCCGATCCGTTTCGAATATGGTTGCTGGACCGGCCCGCTTCAATGCGCCACCGATCCAACCCCTATGAAGAACCCGAAAGCTTGACGGAGCGCTAATGCCGAAGACGCGTGGTCAGGACTGGGACTTGCCGGCTTCGAACTGAAGCGCCACGCCGTTGATGCAATGGCGCTTGCCGGTCGGCGGTGGGCCGTCGTCGAAGATGTGGCCGAGATGACCGCCGCATTGCGCGCAGTGAACCTCGGTGCGGGGATAGACCAGCACATAGTCCGTCCTGGTGCCGATGCTGCCGTCCACCGCGTCCCAGAAGCTCGGCCAGCCCGTGCCCGAATCGAACTTCGTGTCGGTGGAATAAAGCGCGTTGTCGCAGCCCGCGCAGTTGAAGAGGCCGCTCTCATGAACGTTCAGGAGCGGGCTGGTGAAAGGACGCTCAGTCGCCTCCTGCCGGAGCACGGCAAAGGCGTCGGGGCTCAAACGCGCGCGCCATTCGCGCTCGCTATAGGTCACGGAAAAGGTCTCGGCCTCCGCCTCGTCGCGCCAGAGCGCGTTTCCCGCGCCGAGCGCGAGCGCGGCCAGCGATCCGGACAAGAGAAAACGACGGCGATTCATGACGGGCCTCCAAGGGTGGGAAACGGATCGGCGCCCCATTCCCGTCTGGAGAATGGGACGCCGGTTGAGCAGGTTCAAGCAGAGCGACACGGCCGGCCCCAGCAATCGCGGCCCCTCGGCCGCCTCGCTTCACCGCAGCCAGGCTAGGGGCTGCGGCAAGGCTCGTTCCGAGCGCGGCTCTGCCGTGGCAGATCGATCAGGGCATCAGCACGGTGTCGATGACATGCACGACGCCGTTCTTCTGCATGACGTCGGCCTGCGTCACGGTGGCGACATTGCCCTTGGCGTCGGTCACGGTGAGCTTGTCGCCCTTCATGGCGAGGGTCAGTTCCTCGCCCTCGACGGTCTTCACCATGTGCTTGCCGCCATCGTCCTTGATCATCTTCATGGCCGCCTCGGACGTCGCCTTGGCCGGGACCACGTGATAGGTCAGGATCTTGGTCAGCTGAGCCTTGTTCTCGGGCTTCACCAGCGTTTCGACCGTGCCGGCCGGAAGCTTCTCGAAGGCCGCGTTGGTGGGCGCGAAGACGGTGAAGGGACCGGCGCCGTTCAGCGTATCGACAAGGCCGGCGGCCTTCACGGCGGCGACGAGCGTGGTCAGGTTCGAGGCGTTGGGCGCGTTCTCGGCAATGGTCTTGTTGGCGTACATCGGCGCACCGCCGACCTCCACCGACGCGCCCGACTGGGCATGGCTGGCACCTGCGACGCTGCCGGCGAGCACGAGACCCAGAGCGGCCGAGCGGATGAGGGACTGAAGCATGTCGGGTTTCCTCTTGTGAACCATCCCGATCGGGAGGCTGCCCAAGGTACGAAGACTGCTAACAATCGGTTTCATTGACTTACGATCACGAAAGCGTGACCGCACCCTTAATCCGAAACGCGCCCGCGCATTCGCTTGGTGTCCGAGCGGCCCTTCTTGGCTTGCAGCCGGCGCTCCACGGCCCCGCGCGAGGGACGCGTCTTCTTGCGCGGCGGCGCGGGTGGCACCAGGGCCTCGCGGATCAGCGCGACCAGACGCTCGCGCGCATCCTCGCGGTTGCGCTCCTGCGTGCGATGGCGCGAGGCTTCGATGAGGATTTCGCCCGCCTTCGTGGCGCGCTGGCCGGCAAGCTTCAGAAGACGTTCCTTCACGTCCTCGCCCAGAACGGTGGAGGCGCTGGCGAAGAAGCGAAGCTGAACGGCGGTCGAGACCTTGTTGACATTCTGCCCGCCCGGCCCGGCCGCGCGGATGAACACCTCCTCGATCTCGTCTTCGGGAATGATCGTGCGATGGCTCACCCGAAGCCCGCGAATCTCCTGTTCCATGACGCGCCCTTTTCGCCGCCTCGCGCTGGGCCGCGATCGGCCGCAAGGTCTTGAACGCGCCAAGCCGAGAGGAACCCAGTGAGGCTTCGCGCGAGGCCCTCGTTCGGGCAAAGCCCGCCGCCCTGTCAAGCCGCGAGCGGCACCCCCCTCAAACGACGAGGGCCTGCGCCCTTTCGGTCGCAAGCCCTCGCTCCTCCTCCCAGAGAAGCCCTTATAGATGGTTCGCAGGCCGGCGGCCGAAATCGGCGGCCTGCGATGGAGCGAAACCTACTCGGCCGCGAGCGGCAGCGAGGCCGGGGCGGCGCCGAGCACCGAGCCGTCCACATGCGCTTCGAACTTCTCGAAGTTGCGGCGGAACATGTCGGCGAGCTTGCGGGCCTGCGCGTCGTAGGCGACCCCATCCGCCCAGGTCGAGCGCGGGTCGAGAATGGCAGTTTCGACGCCCGGTACCGCGACCGGCACCTGGAAGCCGAAATGCGGGTCGGTGCGGAACTCGGCATTCTTCAACGAGCCGTCCAGCGCCGCGTTCAGGAGCGTGCGCGTCACCTTGATCGGCATCCGCCGGCCCGTGCCGTAGGCGCCGCCCGTCCAGCCGGTCGAGACCAGCCAGCAATCGACCTCGTGCCGCGCGATGAGATCGCGCAGGAGATTGCCGTATTCGGCCGGATGACGCGGCATGAAGGGCGCGCCGAAGCAGGTCGAGAAGGTCGCCTCCGGCTCGGTCACGCCCTTTTCCGTGCCGGCGACCTTGGCGGTGTAGCCGGACAGGAAGTGGTACATGGCCTCGGCGGGCGAGAGCTTGGCGATCGGCGGCATCACGCCGAAGGCATCGGCCGTCAGCATGATGATGTTCTTGGGGTGCGCGCCCCGGCCCGTGTCGCTGGCATTGGGAATGAAATGCAGCGGGTAGGCGGCGCGGGTGTTCTCGGTCAGCGAACCGTCGTCGAAATTGGGAACGCGGTTCTCGTCCAGAATGACGTTTTCGAGCACCGTCCCGAACATGCGGGTCGTGGCGAAGATTTCCGGCTCGGCCTCGGCCGAGAGGCGGATCGTCTTGGCGTAGCAGCCGCCTTCGAAGTTGAAGACGCCGTCCTCGCCCCAGCCATGCTCGTCATCGCCGATCAGCGTGCGGCGCGGGTCGGCCGAGAGCGTCGTCTTGCCGGTGCCCGACAGACCGAAGAAAACCGCCGTGTCGCCGTTCGCGCCGATATTGGCCGAGCAGTGCATGGGCATGACGCCGGTTTCCGGCAGGCGGTAGTTGAGGACGGTGAAGACCGACTTCTTCATCTCGCCGGCATAGGTCGTGCCGCCGATCAGGATGATGTTGCGCGTGAAGTCGCAGGCGATCACCGTTTCGGTGCGGCAGCCATGGCGCTCCGGGTCCGCCTTGAAGGAGGGCAGGTCGATGATCGTCAGCTCCGGCACGAAGCTTTCCAGCTCTTCGGCCGTCGGGCGGATCAGAAGATTGCGGATGAAGAGCGAGTGCCAGGCGAATTCGGTGACGACGCGGGCGCGGATCGCGTTCGCCTCGTCGGCGCCGCCGACGAGATCCTGCACGAAGAGGTCGCGCCCCGCCGCCTGAGCCTTGAAATCCTCATAGAGGCGCTCGAAGGCGGCCGGGTCCATCGGCTTGTTGTTGTCCCACCAGACGCGCGGATCGGTGGTCTCGTCGCGCACGACGAACTTGTCCTTCGGGCTGCGCCCGGTGTGCTGACCCGTGGTGACGACCAGCGCGCCGTGTGCGGTCAGACGACCTTCGCCACGCTGGAGCGCGGTCTCGACCAGTTCCGCCTCGCCGGCATTCCAGCGAAGGGAAGAAAGGCCCGACAGTCCGGTCGATTCGATTCCAATGCGGGAATTGCGGATTCCGGTTTCTTCCATGGGTCCGTCTCCTGATCACGCTGCGCACAAGCAACGCCGCCTCACGGAAACGAGATAACTCAACGACCGAGCTTCATCAACAGATCGAAACACTAAAACTGAAATGATTTCAGTCGTTTAATCGGTTTAGATTTTTTACATGACAGTCTAAATCGGTTCAATCGCGGTTTTAATCGCATTAAGTGCCGAAGGATTTTTTTTGCATCCCGTTTCAAGAATCGTCGTCTTACTCACTCGGACCGATTCTGCGTGGCACCTTTCGGCTGGCCATGCGTTCTGGCCTCTCCAAGCGGACTTGTCCTGTCCGCACCAGACGCAAGGGAAACCACATGGCTGCTGAAGCGACCGACAAGTTCTGGGACATGGCCGAAGACTTCTCGACCTGCATGGTCACGACGCGCGATGGCCAGCGCCTGCGCTCCCGCCCCATGGCGCCCTATCTCTCGCGCGAGCGCGGCGAGATCCTGTTCTTGACCGACGCGACCTCCCACAAGGTGGACGAGGTCGAGGCCGAGCCGCAGGTCGCCTGCAGCTTCACGCAGAAGAACGAATATGTGGCCGTGTCCGGCACCGCGCGGGTCAGCCAGGACCGGGCGCTGATCGACGAAATCTGGGACGACGAGGCCGAAGCCTGGATGCCGCAGGGCAAGGATGGCCCCAATGTCGCCGTGCTCGTCGTCACGCCCTCGCAGGCCGAAATCTGGGACGTGACATCCAACAAGCTGACGCAGGCTTGGGAATTCGCCAAGGCCTATATCGGCGACAAGCCGCAGCCCGATACGACTGAGAACGTGAAGGTTCAGCTCTAAGCGCGAACGCCCCTCGCGAAGACGGGGCACTACCAGGGCGCCACCGTCTCCAGACAGTCATCAACATTTCGGGCCGGCCCAAGCGGCCGACCCGAAGCTTCAAGGTGGAGGATGGGGTCAGGCGACCCGACGCAAGGCCGGGCCGCTCGTCCAGCGTTCCTCAGACATCCCGTCGGCCAGGTCGAAGCGCGAGTTCAGGCGAAGCAGAGCCTCGTTGATCTGCTGCGCGCCGGCGTTCTGCTCGCTGCAGGCGGCCGAAATTTCGCGCACCAGTTCCGACGTGCGCCGAATGCCGGGCACGAGATCAACCAGCATATTCCCCGCCTCTTCGGAGGTTTTGAGCGTCGAGACGGACAGCGCGCCGATTTCGGCGGCCGCATGCTGCGAGCGTTCGGCCAGCTTGCGCACCTCGGACGCCACGACCGCGAAGCCCTTGCCGTGCTGTCCGGCACGAGCCGCTTCGATGGCCGCGTTCAGTGCCAGAAGATCGGTCTGACGGGCGATTTCCTGGACGATCTTGGTGCGTTCGGCGATCTGGCGCATCGCATCCACGGACTTGGCCACGGCCTGCCCACTGCGCTCGGCATTGTCACGCGCCTCGTTGGCGATGCGCTCGGTCTGTGCGGCGTTGGAGGCGTTCTGCGCGATATTGGATGCCATCTCTTCCATGGCGGACGAGGCTGCGGATGTCGCGCCCATCTGGGCTTCGCGCAGCGTCGCCTGCTTCTGTTCCATGGTCTTGCGCGCATGAATGTCGCTCAGCGAACCGCCGATGCGAACCGGATCGCCTGCCGCATCGCGCGTGCAGCCGCCGGTGGCGTTGAACCAGCGATAGGTGACGCCATCGGCCATGCGCAGACGGTAATCGACATGATAGGGGGTTCAGCATGAAAACTCCCCATTCGAGGTAGGGTTTATCTCAGATCATAAAACAGGCTTCCGAACGACAAGCATCTATCGCGCAAAGAACACTAGTTCTCACGTCGAACAGGTAAGAATTCGAAGTAAAAAATCGTCCAGAATGTGACATCGCGCAGCCTTCGGCAGAGCGGTCGGGGGGACGCGAAATCCTCTTCGCGCTGTCGATGGTTTGAAAAAGTGTCACGAACGCCACATTTGACAGGCATGGGCATGAGGAGAACCGAATCGCCCGGCCCTTCGCGCTGACGACGGGAGGCTTGCACCCTCCCCGAAAAGCGGTGAAGCGACAGGGCACGACCGAAGAACTCGGGTGGTGCGCCTCCCGTCGAACGCAGATCATGGAGTTGAGATTTCATGCCGACGATTGCGCTGGTGGATGACGACCGGAACATCCTGACGTCGGTCTCGATCGCGCTCGAGAACGAGGGCTACCGGGTCGAGACCTACACCGACGGCGCGTCGGCGCTGGAGGGCCTCTCTGCGCATCCCCCGCATCTGGCGATCTTCGACATCAAGATGCCGCGCATGGACGGCATGGAGCTTCTGCGCCGCCTGCGCCAGAAGTCGGATCTGCCGGTGATCTTCCTCACCTCGAAGGACGAGGAGATCGACGAGTTGTTCGGCCTCAAGATGGGTGCCGACGATTATATTCGAAAGCCCTTCTCGCAGCGCCTTCTGGTGGAGCGGGTGCGCGCCATTCTGCGGCGCGGCCAGCCGCGCGACGCGGCCGCCCCTGGCGCCGCGGGCAAGACCGGCCCTTCGCCAGAATCCTCGCTGGAGCGCGGCCAGCTCGTGATGGACCAAGAGCGCCACACCTGCACCTGGATGGGTCAGCCGGTGACGCTGACCGTCACCGAATTCCTGATCCTGCATTCGCTGGCGCAGCGGCCGGGCGTCGTGAAAAGTCGCGACGCGCTGATGGACGCGGCCTATGACGAGCAGGTCTATGTCGACGATCGCACGATCGACAGCCACATCAAGCGCCTGCGCAAGAAGTTCAAAGCCATCGACGACGATTTCGACATGATCGAAACGCTCTACGGCGTCGGCTATCGCTTCCGCGAAGCCTGAGCGACAGTGTAGCGGGAGCCTTCTTGGCCGACAGCACGACAGACACCCAGGACGAGAGCCCGCCCGCGCGGCGGGTCGCCTCGTCGCGCCCGCGCTGGCGGCGCGTGCCCTTCGTGCGCCGCAGCCTGATCCGGCTGCGCTGGCTGCTCGGCCATTCCATCTTCTCGTCGCTGACGCGGCGCATCGTCTTTCTCAATCTGGTCGCGCTGATCGTCCTCGTTTCGGGCATTCTCTATCTCAACCAGTTCCGCGCCGGGCTGATCGACGCGCGCGTGGAAAGCCTGCTGACGCAGGGCGAAATCATCGCCGGGGCCATCGCCTCCTCGGCCACGGTGGATACCAATTCCATCACGCTCGACCCGGAGCGGCTTCTGGAAATGCAGGCGGGCTCGACGCTTCAGCCCAACCCCGACCTGTCGGAATCGCTCGATTTTCCGATCAACCCGGAGCGCGTGGCCCCGCTTCTGCGCCGCCTGATCTCGCCGACGCGCACCCGCGCCCGCCTCTACGACCGGGACGCCAATCTCATTCTCGACTCGCGCCATCTCTACTCGCGCGGCCAGATCCTGCGCTACAGCCTGCCGCCGGTCGAAAAGGAGGACGAGGACTTTTTCGAATGGCTGGGCTCGCGCACCGCCCGCCTGTTCGGCCATGGCGACCTGCCGATCTACAAGGAAACGCCGGGCGGCTCCGGCGCGACCTATCCCGAGGTCATGAGCGCCCTGACGGGCGGTCCCTCGACGGTCGTGCGCTCCACCGAGAATGGCGAGTTGATCGTCTCCGTCGCCGTCCCGATCCAGCGGTTCCGCGCCGTGCTCGGCGTTCTGCTCCTGTCCACGCAGGGCGGCGACATCGATAAGATCGTGCAGGCCGAGCGCATGGCGATCGTGCGCACCTTCGCGGTCGCGGCCCTCGTCACCGTGGTCCTGTCGATCCTTCTTGCCTCCACCATCGCGACGCCGCTGCGCCGCTTGTCGGCCGCCGCGATCCGCGTGCGCCGGGGCGTCAACGCGCGCGAGGAGATCCCCGATTTCGGCGACCGCGCCGACGAGGTCGGCCATCTCGCCTCCGCCATCCGCGACATGACCAACGCGCTCTATGCCCGCATGGACGCGATCGAGAGCTTCGCGGCCGATGTCAGCCACGAGTTGAAGAACCCGCTGACCTCGCTGCGCTCGGCCGTCGAGACGCTGCCGCTGGCGCGCAACGAGAACTCGCGCGAGCGCCTGCTCGCCGTGATCCAGCACGATGTGAAGCGCCTCGACCGGCTCATCACCGATATTGCCGACGCTTCGCGGCTCGACGCGGAACTCGCGCGGGAAGTCGCCGGGCGCGTCGATCTCTCTCCGCTGATCGGCTCGGTTGTGGACGGGGCGCGCGCGCATCTGAAGGCCGGGCGCGACACGCGGATCGAGTATCACGTGGCGGCTCTGCCGCCGGGCAAGAGCTACAAGACCGCCGGGCACGATCTGCGCCTCAGCCAGGTTTTCACCAATCTGATCGACAATGCCCGCTCCTTCGTGCCGGAAACGGGCGGTGAGATCACCATTCGGCTGCGCCGCCAGAACCGGCGCATCATCACCACGGTCGAGGACAATGGGCCGGGCATCCAGGCCGAGAAGATCGACCGCATCTTCGAGCGCTTCTACACGGACCGACCGGGCGCCGAATCCTTCGGCCAGAATTCGGGCCTCGGCCTGTCCATCTCGCGCCAGATCGTCGAAGCGCATGGCGGCGAGATTTCGGCCGAGAACCTGACGCGGCCGGACGGCACGCTCGCGGGCGCGCGCTTCACCGTGTCGCTTCCGGCCGAAGACTGATGCCGGCCCATCTCCACGCCACGCTGGTGGTGATCGACGGCGCCGGCATCCTGATCCGGGGCGCATCGGGCGGCGGCAAGTCCTCGCTCGCCATCTCGCTCCTGCGTCGGGCGGAGGCCGCCGGCCACCATGCGAGGCTCGTGGCGGACGATCAGGTCTTCGTGGAAGCGCGCGGGGAGGATGTGTTCGGCCACGCCCCGCCCGCCATCGCCGGCCTCATCGAAATCCGGGGCGTCGGCATCCTCCAGCAGCCCTTCGCGGGCGAAGCGCGCGTGGCGCTCGTGGTGGACCTCTCTGGTCGCGAGGCGCTGGAGCGCCTGCCCGAGCCCTCCTTCGTGCCGATCGCCGGCCTTTCCGTGCGCCGCATCCACCTGCCCGAGCGCGATCCGGCCTTCGGCGCGGACGTAGTGCTGACCGTTCTTGCGACCTCCCTCCAACGCGAAAAGGGCGAGCCGAAGGTTTGATCCCTCGACCCGCCCCGTCCTTTGGCCGGCGGTCCCGATTCGCCGGCCGTTCTCATTCACTCCAGATCAGATGTTGCGCTCGATCGCGCCTTCGATGCTGCCAAGCAGGCCCGTCGTGCCCGATTTCGAGGTCTGGGCCACCTGCGCGCCGCCATCGGGCCGCGCGGGGGCGAGCGACGGCTTGCCGCCCATGGGCTCGGAGCGCATGGCGGTGAACTCGCCCTTGCCGTCCATCGACGGGCCGGCCGTCCAGCGGCCTTCCGGGATGGAGCCGTCCACCATGTGGCCGAAATAGGCATAGGAGTATGTCTGGTTTTCCTTCTCCTGCGGGAAGGAATTGGGGATCGGCAGGTTCATTTCGTCACCGCCCATGTCTTCCAGCGCGGCCAGCCATTGCTGCTGGTGCATCGTGTCGCGCGCGATCATGAAGGCCAGCATCTCCTTCATGCCGGTATCGTCGGTCATGTTGTAGAGCCGCACCGCGAGCGCTCGGCCCGTCGATTCCGCGCAGACATTGGAATACATGTCGGCCGCCAGATTGCCCGAAGCGTAGATATGCGACATGTCGAAAGGCACGCCGTTGGCGTCCACCGGCATAGCCGCGAGACCAGCCGAGAGGACATGGCGCATGTCCATGCCGTTCAGGACGGCGCCCGCCGCCGTATCGGCCGAGATGTCCTCCTGTATCGACAGCGGGGCCTTTTCGAGATTGAGCGCGACGGCTGTCGCCAGCATCTCGATATGGCCGAGTTCTTCGGTCGCGGTGTTCAGCAGCATGTCGCGATACTTGGCCGGGCCACGCGCGCCGAAGGCCTGAAACATATATTGCATGGCGACGCGAATCTCGCCTTCGACGCCGCCGATCGCCTGTTGCAGAGCCTTGGCGAACACCGGATTGGGCCGTTCGACTCGAACCGGAAACTGAAGTTTTCCGTCGGTATAGAACATGCTCTCGTCCTCTTCGATTGGGATGAAATCTCCAAGAGAGGAAGAAATTCTGGAGCGCGCCGTTCCGGTTCAGAACAATACTTTTCAAGAGACGCGAAACGTTGCCAAACTATTGTTAGCCCGACAAAAAACCCGCCCGTTCTCGGAAAACGGACGGGTTGTCATTCGAACGCAGCGTGATGGATCAGGCGGCTTCCGAGCGGGCGTAGTCGAGTTGGTCGGCAATGGCCGTCAGTTTCTCGTCGGTCGCCTTTTCCTCCTGGAGCGTCTCGTCCAGAAGCTTGGCCGCGTCGTCATAGCCGAGCTTGGTCGCCCAGGTCTTGAGCAGGCCATACCGCGCGATCTCGTAATGCTCGATCGCCTGCGCACAGCCGATCAGCACCTGATCGGCGGCGTCGGTCTGGCCGAAATCCTCCAGATCCTCCTCCATCTCGGAGGTCAGGCCCTGCATGGCCTCGCAGGTCTTGGCGCGCGCGCTGCGGCCGATCATCTCGAAGACCTGCTGCAAGCGCTCCACCTGCCCCTGGCTTTCCTCGGCATGGGCCTCGAAGGCCTCGCGCAGTTCCTCGGCCTGCGCCGACTTGGCGGACTTCTTGAGCGCGCGCACCGACTGCTTCTCGGCGTAGTACACGTCCTTCAGGGTCTCGTAGAAAGCGTCTTCGAGGGTCTTGGGCTTGGCCATCTTGGGTCACGTCCTTTTCCGGTCGAAACGGGCCGCGCAGCCGTGCCGGCCCGTCTGTTACGATCGCACCAGCAATCGCCGCGCCGCCGGGCCGTTCCCGGAAATGACGGTAGCGCCCTAAGCACAGCCGGCTGATTGATCCCCGGACTTCGGATGGCTTCTCAAGCGATCAGGATCGCCCGGATGTCGTTGACATTGGTCAGCGTCGGGCCGGTGCGCAGGAGATCGCCCAGCCGGTCGAACAGCGTGTAGCTGTCATGGCCGGCAAGAAACGCCGCCGGGTCGAGCCCCATGCCGTGAGCCCGCGCCAGCGTGTCGGGCGCGACGAAGGCCCCCGCCGCGTCCTCCGTGCCGTCGATCCCGTCCGTGTCCCCGGCCAGCGCGTAGACGCCGGCTTCCCCCTTTAGCGCCACGGCGAGCGACAGGAGAAACTCCGTGTTGCGCCCGCCCCGGCCGGGTTTGCCGGCACCGATCGTCACCGTCGTCTCACCACCCGACAGAAGAAGAAGCGGGGCGGGCGCGGGGTGACCGTGGCGGCGGACCGAGCGCGCGATGCCGGCCATGAGGATGCCGGCCTCGCGCGCTTCGCCCTCCAGCGCATCACCCAAGAGCAGCGGCGTGACGCCGGCTTTGTGCGCGTGTGCGGCAGCCGCTTCCAGCGCCATCTGCGGGGTCGCGATCAGGCGATAGTCGGCTTCGAAGGGTTCCGATGCCGGCTGCGGACTCGTCAGAGGCCGGCGCGCGCCCTCGGGCAGATCCGGCCCCAGACGCCGCGCGAGGTCGCCGAGATCGTCGGCCGCTTCCGGGTCGAACACGGTCGGCCCTGAGGCGATGGCGCGCGGATCGTCGCCCGGTACGTCGGAGATCGCGAGCGTCACGAGGCGCGCCGGGCGCGCCGCCAGCGCCAGCCGCCCGCCCTTGATCGCCGACAGGCGACGGCGCACGCGGTTCATGTCGTTGATGCCGGCACCCGAGGCGAGAAGCAGGCGGTTCACGATCATCTTATCCTCGAGCGTCAGCCCGTCCGCCGGCAGGGCGAGCAGCGCCGAGCCCCCGCCCGAGATCAGTGCCAGGACGAGATCGTCCGGCGTCAACCCGTGGAGGCGCGCGAGGATGCGCCGCGCGGCGTGTTCGCTCGCCGCATCCGGCACGGGATGGGCCGCTTCCAGCACCTCGATCCGCCGGGTCGGCACGCTGTGGCCGTAGCGCGTGACGACCGTGCCTTCGAGCGGGACATCGGGCCAGGCGTCCTCCAAAGCCGCCGCCATCAGGGCGGCCGCCTTGCCAGCGCCCACCACGACGCAGCGCCCCTTCGGCTTCTCAGGTAGGAAACCTTCGAGAACACTGCGCGGATCGGCGCTCCGCACCGCCGCGCCGAACATGTCTGTCAAAAAGCCCTTGGCTCCGTCTCGCGTCCCGTCCAGCATAGCAACCTCCCCTGTTCCCGCCCTTCATAACAGGCCGGAGCCTGCGTCAAAGAGGCACGAAATCGCTCACGAGCCTCTTCCCTTCCCCAGCGGATACGCCATCCTCCCACCATGGGAACCGAGATCGAACGCAAGTTTCTCTTGAGCGGCGACGGATGGCGCGCTGCGGCCGATGAGGGAACCGACATCCGCCAGTTCTATCTGGCGATTCGCGAGGGGTTGACGGTTCGCGCGCGCATCAAGGGCGAGGCGAAGGCCCTTCTGACGATCAAGAGCGGCGTGGGCATGACGCGCGGCGAATATGAATACGAGATTCCGCTGGCCGATGCGCGGGAGCTTGAGGCCGTGCGCGTCGGCTCGCTCATCGCCAAGCGCCGCTTTCGCGTTCCGCTGGGCGCGCTGGTGGTGGAAGTGGACTGTTTCTCCGGCGATCTCGCCCCGCTCGTCCTGGCCGAGATCGAACTGCCGGCGGAAGATCACGCCGTCGATCTGCCGGACTGGCTGGGCGAGGAGGTGACGGAGGACGGCCGCTACACCAATGCCGCGCTCGCCATGGCCGGGCGGCCGCCGCCCCGCTGACGCGGCCCGCCTTGCAACCCGTTTCACCCTCGCGCGCTTCCCCCGACGCCACCTCAACCGACAAAAGGGCACGAGCAGACCCCGATGGCCTATCGCTTCAATCCCCGCCACCTTCTCGACGCCAATCTGCGCCGCATCGCGGGCGAGCAGATCGAGAAGGCGATCCGCGACCTGACCGACGAAGAAGGCGATCGGCACGAGGGCATTCACGAGGCGCGCAAGCGCCTCAAGAAGCTGCGCGGCTTGTTGCGGCTGGTGCGCACGGGCGCGCCGGCTTTCGCGCGAAACGAGAATGTCCGCTACCGCGACGCCGCGCGCCATCTCTCGGGCGTGCGCGACCGCACGGCGCTGATCGAGGCGCTGGACGGCTTGCAGGAGCGCTTCCACGACGAGGTGGAAACGCAGTCCTTCGCCGTGGTGCGCACTGCGCTGGAGCTGAAGCGCGAGGCCGCGCAGGAGGCTTTGGGCGACGGGACCGATCATCTGTCGCAGACGCTCTCGGCACTGGAAGAGGCCAAGGGCGCGGCCGAGGCGTTCCGGCTGCCGGCCAAGCGGCAAGACGCCATTCTGCGCCGGGGGCTTCGGGCCAATTACGCGCGCGCCGTCGCCGATCTCGACGTCGCGCTCTCGACCGGCGAGTCGGAGGCGTTTCACGATCTGCGCAAGCGCGTCAAATATCTCTCCATGCATTTCAAGCTTCTGGAGCCGGCTTGGCCCGAGGCTCTGGCCCCGTTGCGCGAGGAGGCCGAGCAGGCCGCCGAGGAGCTCGGTCGCGATCACGACTATGCGGTGCTGCGTGCGGAAATGGCCGCCGAGCCCGAAAGCTTCGGTGCGCGGGCCGATCTCGACGTGGTTCTGGCGCTTCTCGACCGGCATCAGAGCGAGCTGCGCGCCAGCGCCATCCGCCGCTGCGAGCGTCTTCTGGCGGAAAGCCCCAAGGCCTTCGCCAAGCGCATCCAGTCGCTTCTGGCCCTGAGCGCTGACGAGCCGAACGGCGCCGCGCCTCCCGAACCGCCCGAAGCCGAGCGCCGCCGCGCGGAGGTTTAAGGCTCGGCTTTACGAATTTCTTTTTAGGGTTGTGCTGATACGTTACCCCCTCATCGGTCGCATATCCTCTCCCTTCGTGCCGAGGGTTGGGAGGCTCATGCCGATTTCTGGGGGAACGACATGGCGCTTTCGACGCAAGAGCAAATCCTGATCGAGCAGAAGGTCACGAACGAGGCCAAATCCACGGGCACCGCCTATATCCTATGGCTTGCTCTCGGTGGATTTGGCGGCCATCGCTTCTACTTGGGTCGAACCGGTAGCGCCATCGCCCTGCTGTGTTTGAGCGTGGTCGGCATCATCACCTCGGTCATCGGCATTGGCCTGCTTGTGATGATCGGTGTCGGCATCTGGCTGATTGTCGATGCGATACTGATTCCTGGTATGGTAGCCGAGCAGAAGAACCGGGTTCGAAGCGACCTGACGATGGCTGCTTTGGCAAACTCCGCCTCCAGCTTGGACCCAGCGCTGGAAGCACGTTGAGCCGCGTCCGCGAACGTTGAAGCCGAGACGGAGCTAGTGCCGCAGCGCTCAAAGAGCTACGACGCCGCTATGTCGCTCGTCCCGTGCCTCTCATGAAACGCCCGCGCCCACCCCACGCTGCCTCGCCCGTTTCCTCGCGTCCGCCCAAACCGGCGGCGAAGGTCGGACATGGGCTGGCGCGGGTTCTATCCAAGCTCGGCTATTGCTCGCGCAGCCAGGGCGAGGCGCTGGTGCGCGAGGGGCGCGTCTGCGTGGACGGGCGTGTCATCCGCGACCCCGAACACCGCACCGACGCCGCCACGATGAGGCTGACCGTGGACGGGCACCCCGTTTCGGCGGAGCGACGCGTCGTGCTGATGCTCAACAAGCCGCGCGGGCTCGTGACGACGCGGGACGACCCGGAAGGCCGCGACACGGTGTTCCGCTGCCTCGAAGGGCTGGACCTGCCCCACGTCTCGCCGGTCGGCCGGCTCGACAAGGCGAGCGAGGGGCTGCTTCTCTTCACCAACGACACGACCTTCGCGCAGGCGCTTCTCGACCCCGGCCAGCACGCGCCCAAGACCTATCACGTGCAGGTGGACGGCCTGCCCGACGAGGCGCTTCTCACGCGCATCGCGGGCGGCGTGGAAGATCGCGGCGAATGGCTCGGCACGCTTTCGGTTCGCCTTTTGCGGCAGGGCGACAAGACGGCCTGGCTGGAGATCGTGCTCGGCGAAGGGCGCAACCGCCATATTCGCCGGCTTCTCGACGCCTTCGGGCTGGAAACGTTGCGCCTCGTGCGCGTGGCGATCGGCAGTCTCGAACTCGGCGACTTGGCCAAGGGCCAAACGCGGGAACTCTCCGCAGATGAAATCCGCTGCCTCGCCATCCGCAGGGATTGAGGGCATCGGCGCGCGGCCTTCAGGGATTGGCTCCAGGATGGTGGCCCGACCTCCAGCCTACACAGCCCGGCCCGCTATGGTCCTCGTGTCGAAGCGCTCGTGCCGAGCACCGCCCCCAGCGTGCCGCTCGGAGCTATACCCAGCGGCATCGATGCGGGCGAATGCACCCGCCCGCATCCTGCGGAACAGGATTTCGCCGTCACTCTGATGGACGATCACCGCGACCCATTTGCAATCGAATGTTGGAACGGCGTTCTTTGCCGGGTCGAAACCGGAAGCTTAGCTTACGAATAACGATCCGTACCCTATCCCAAAGGAGGCCCGGCATGAGCCGCGCACTCTCCGCTCCTGCCCTGCCCGCACCGAAAATCCAGCCTCCGGCGCTTCTGGCGGCTCTCGCGCTCCTTCTCGGCACGGGGGCGATCGGGGCTGTCGTCAGTCCGAGACAGGGCGCGCTGTTTCTTCTGGGCGGCGCTCTCGGCCTCGTTCTCTACCATGCCTCCTTCGGCTTCACCTCCGCCTGGCGCGTCTTCATCGCGGAAGGGCGCGGCAGGGGCCTGCGCGCGCAGATGGTGATGCTGGCGCTCGCCGTTCTCCTGTTCTTTCCGGTTCTCGCCTCCGGCGCGCTGTTCGGCACGCCGGTGAAGGGCTCGCTCGCGCCACTCTCCACCGGCGTCGTGTTCGGCGCCTTCATCTTCGGCATCGGGATGCAGATGGGGGGCGGCTGCGCCTCCGGCACGCTCTTCACGGCGGGCGGCGGCAATGCGCGCATGTTGGTGACGCTTCTGTTCTTCGTCATCGGCTCGGTGCTCGGCACCGTCCATTTCGACTGGTGGCTGTCGCTGCCCGCGCTCCCGCCCGTTTCGCTGGTGCAAAGCTTCGGCGCGGCCGGCGGCATCGCCCTGTCGCTGGCACTGTTCGCCGCCATTGCCGCGATCACTGTTTTCGTCGAGCGACGCCGCCATGGCGCGCTGGAGCGCGAGGCTCCCTCGCCCACGCAAGGGTTCGCCCGTTTCGCGCGCGGCCCCTGGCCGGTGGTGGCGGGCGCCATCGCTCTGGCGCTCCTGAACTTCGTCACCCTCGCGCTCGCCGGCCGCCCCTGGGGTATCACCTCCGCCTTCGCGCTCTGGGGCGCCAAGGGTGCCGCCGCTCTCGGCTTCGATCCGGCCTCCTGGAGCTATTGGCAGACGCCGGCCAATGCGCAGGCGCTCTCGAGCAGCGTGTTCACCGACGTCACCTCGGTGATGAATTTCGGCATCATCGCCGGGGCGATGCTGGCGGCAGGACTGGCCGGGCGATTCGCGCCGAGCCTGCGGATTCCCTTGCGATCTTTGGTCGCGGCGGTGATCGGCGGCCTCCTGCTCGGCTATGGTGCGCGCATTGCCTATGGCTGCAATATCGGAGCCTATTTTTCCGGTATTTCGTCTGGAAGTCTCCATGGTTGGCTCTGGCTGGTCGCCGCCTTTGCCGGCAATGTCGCGGGCGTTCGGCTGCGCCCCATCTTCTTCCGTTGAGATAGGCACCTCAGGAATCGTTGACCGGCCATTAATCCGTACTGGGCTTAATATCTGCAGTTGCAGCCATTGCGTGCCGCAGATCGTTTTTCAACCCAGGCGGTATCTCCCCGTGTCCCTCGACAGCACGACGCTCCATGTCTGCAATGCCCTTTTGAGCGCCACCTATGGGCTCATGTTCCTGGGCGCATGGAGCGTTCAACGAAGCGAACGGCATTTCCTGTTCTGGGCCGCCAGCCTTCTCGTGAACGCGATCTGCGTCGCCGGGTTCGCCTATGCACCGCGCGCCTATCCCGGCATCGTCAGCCTGCTGATTCTGGGCGTCGTCGTGGCCATTCAATGTCTTTGGATGGGGATGCGCAGCTTCGATGGCCGCCGACCGTTCAAGCCGCCCCTTTTGTGGCTGCCTCTGATGAGCTTCCCGGCCCATCTTCTGGTGATCGAGACGCTGCCGGCCAATCTGGCCGCGGCCTTCGGGTTTCTGGCTTTGACGCTGATGGCCGGCGGAGCCTCGCTCTATACGCTGCGACGCGGCGAAGATCGCCGCTCCCTGCCTCGCCGCACCTGCGGGCTTGCGCTCTTCGCCTATGTCCCGGTCTATGCGATCTCCGCCATCGACTCGGTGGCCGGTCGTTTCGACAACGCCACGTTCCTGCTTCTGTCCGATCAGGTGATCTGCAGCATTCTCGTCGTCTCGCTCTTTTCGGTGACGTTGAAGCGCTCGCGCCGGGCGCTGGAGGCGCAGGCGCTTCAGGACGGCTTGACCGGCGCCCTGAACCGCACCGGGCTCGAATATCAGCTCGCGCGCGGCGGCCGCCTTGCCGGGCGCACGGTGCTGGCCGTCGATCTCGACCATTTCAAGCTGATCAACGATCGCTTCGGCCATGCCGCCGGCGACGAGGTGCTGCAGCGTTTCGCAGCGCTCGCCCGGCGCCAGTTGGGTCCGGGCGACCTCCTGGCCCGCACGGGCGGCGAGGAATTCGTGCTGGTGCTGGCGGGTGAGCGAGGCGGCCGCAGCCCGGACCAGCGCGCCGAAGACCTGCGCCGGCTCTTTGCCGAAACGCCGACGCCCTGGCGCGGCGGCCTCATCCCGGCCACTGTCTCGATCGGCCTGGCGGACGTCTCCCCCGGCACCAGCTTCTGCGACAGCATGGAGGCCGCCGACCGCGCGCTTTACAGGGTCAAACAGGCCGGCCGAAACCGTGTGATGTCGGCCCACGCGATTTCATTTCCGGTTTCGGCTTAAATTCAATATATGCGGGCGTCATGAGCCAGACGCCTCTTTCCCGCATCCGCAACTTCTCCATCGTCGCCCATATCGACCATGGCAAATCCACCCTTGCCGATCGGCTGATCCAGCTGACGGGCGGTCTCGACGCGCGCGAGATGGCCGGCAAGGAGCAGGTTCTCGATAATATGGACATCGAGAAGGAACGCGGGATCACCATCAAGGCGCAGACCGTGCGCCTCACCTATCTCGCCAAGGATGGGCATACCTATGTCCTGAACCTCATCGACACGCCGGGACACGTCGATTTCGCCTACGAGGTCTCGCGCTCACTCTCCGCCTGCGAGGGCGCGCTGCTGGTGGTGGACGCCGCGCAAGGCGTCGAGGCGCAGACGCTCGCCAATGTCTATCTGGCGCTCGACAACAATCTCGAGATCGTGCCGGTCCTCAACAAGATCGACCTGCCGGCGGCCGAGCCCGATAAGGTGAAGGAGCAGATCGAGGAGGTCATCGGCATCGACTCCTCCGAGGCCGTCCTGATCTCGGCGAAATCCGGTATCGGCATCGAGGACGTGCTTGAAGCCATCGTCACGCGCCTGCCCGCCCCCAAGACCGGCGACCGATCGGCGCCGCTGAAAGCGATGCTGGTGGACTCCTGGTACGACGCCTATCTCGGCGTCGTCGTCCTCGTGCGCATCATCGACGGCGAGCTGAAGAAGGGCCAGGTCATCCGCATGATGGGCACGGACGCCAAGTACCCGGTGGACCGGGTCGGCGTCTTCACGCCCAAGATGGTCAACATGGACTCGCTCGGCCCCGGCGAGCTCGGCTTCATCACCGCCTCCATCAAGGAAGTGGCCGATACGCGCGTCGGCGATACGATCACCGAGGACAAGCGCCAGACGGCCGAGATGCTGCCGGGCTTCCAGCCCGCCCAGCCCGTGGTTTTCTGCGGCCTGTTCCCGACCGACGCCGCCGCGTTCGACGACCTGCGCGCCGCCATGGGCAAGCTGCGCCTCAACGACGCGAGCTTCTCGTTCGAGATGGAAAGCTCGGCCGCGCTCGGTTTCGGCTTCCGCTGCGGCTTCCTCGGCCTGCTGCACCTGGAGATCATCCAGGAGCGTCTGAGCCGTGAGTTCGACCTCGACCTCATCGCGACGGCGCCCTCGGTCGTTTACGACCTGAAGCTCACCAACGGCACGACGATCCCGCTGCATAACCCGGCCGACATGCCTGATACGATGCAGATCGAATCGATCTTCGAGCCCTGGATCAAGGCGACGATCCTGACGCCGGACGACTATCTCGGCAATATCCTGACGCTATGCCAGGAGCGGCGCGGCATTCAGGTCGATCTGTCCTATGTCGGCAAGCGCGCCATGGTGACCTACGAGCTGCCGCTGAACGAGGTCGTCTTCGACTTCTACGACCGCCTGAAGTCGATTTCCAAGGGCTATGCGTCCTTCGATTACCAGCTCGCGGACTACCGCGAGGGCGACCTCGTGAAGCTTTCGGTGCTCGTCAATGCCGAGCCGGTGGACGCGCTCTCGATGCTGGTGCATCGGACGCAGGCCGAGAAGCGCGGCCGCGCCATGTGCGAGAAGCTGAAGGAGCTGATCCCGAACCACCTGTTCAAGATTCCGATTCAGGCGGCGATCGGCGGCAAGGTGATCGCGCGCGAAACCATCTCGGCGCTCCGCAAGGACGTGACGGCCAAGTGCTATGGCGGCGACGCGTCGCGCAAGCGCAAGCTCCTCGACAAGCAGAAAGAGGGCAAGAAGCGGATGCGCCAGTTCGGCAAGGTGGACATTCCTCAGGAGGCCTTCATCGCCGCGCTGAAGATGGACAGCTGACCGCCGGTCTTACGCGACTGGGCTTCAGAACGCCGCCGTCCCGCAAGGGAGGCGGCGTTTTTCATGGGCCCCCGGCACAGAGATCGCGTCCCCCTTTCAGCGCCTCGCCCCGCGAAGGCGACACGGGGCGCTCGGCCCCCGCCTCGTCCGGGCGCTCAAACGAAAAGGCCGGGCGCTCGCGCACCCGGCCTTTTCAGTGTTTTCCCACGTGTCTCGTATCAGGCGACGAAGGTGAAGTCCGACGCCGACAGATCGGACAGGCTGACGCCGGTGAGCGTCAGCGTGTCGTTGGCGTCGAGCGTGATGACCACCGAAGTGCCGACCTGCTCGGCATTGGCCAGAACATCGGCCGCGTCCGCGAAGGTGCCCGCGCGGAAGACGATCGTGTCTTCGCTCGCGTTGAAGTCCGAGATGCGGTCGTTGCCGAAGCCGGCCGAGAATTCGAACGTGTCGCTGCCCGCGCCGCCGACCAGGAGATCGTCGCCCGCGCCACCCTTCAGGAGGTCGTTGCCATCACCGCCGAAGAGGCTGTCATTGCCCTGACCGCCGCTGATCGTGTCGTTGCCGGCATCGCCATAGAGCTTGTCGTCGCCCGTATAGCCCTCGATCCGATCGTCGCCGATGCCGCCGCTGACCGTATCGTTGCCGGCGTCGCCGAAGAGCTGGTCGTTGCCTTCGCCACCATTGAGAACGTCGTCGCCGTCGCCGCCCTGCAGCTTGTCGTCGCCCGCGCCGCCCAGCATCGTGTCGTTGCCGGCATCGCCGATCAGCACGTCGTTGCCCGCATCGCCCTGGAGGAAGTCATCGCCGATGCCGCCATGAAGCACGTCGTTGCCGGCGCCGCCGACCAAACGGTCATTGCCCGCATCGCCATACAGCGTGTCGTTGCCGTCGCCGCCGTCGAGCGTGTCGTTTCCGGCGCCGCCCGAGAGGATGTCGTTGTCGCCGTTGCCGTAGAGCTGGTCGTTGCCGTCGCCGCCCGAAAGCAGGTCGTCGCCGGCACCGCCGTTCAGCGTGTCGTTGCCGATCCCGCCGATCACCGTGTCGTTGCCCGAGCCGCCGAAGAGCACGTCATTGCCGGCATCGCCTTGCAGCATGTCGTTGCCGAGGCCGCCCTGAAGGTTGTCGTCGCCGTCGCCGCCCACGAGCACATCATTGCCCGCATCGCCATAAAGCGTGTCGTTGCCGGCATCGCCGTAGATCTTGTCGTCGCCCAGGCCGCCATGCAGCTCGTCATTGCCGAGACCACCGAACACGGTGTCGTTGCCGTCGCCGCCGTAGAGCGTGTCCTGGCCTTCGCCGCCGTTCAGCATGTCATTGCCGGCATCGCCGTAGATCAGATCGTTGTCCGCGCCGCCATAGAGCATGTCGTCGCCTGCGCCGCCGTAGATCTTGTCGTCGCCGGCGCCGCCGTAGATCGTATCGTTGCCACCGCCGCCGAAGAGCAGATCGAT
Organism: Aureimonas ureilytica; assembly: GCF_001475935.1. Classification (GTDB taxonomy): domain Bacteria; phylum Pseudomonadota; class Alphaproteobacteria; order Rhizobiales; family Rhizobiaceae; genus Aureimonas; species Aureimonas ureilytica_A. Next base: position 153,734 of record NZ_LDQA01000015.1, on the reverse strand, counting down.
GCCGATGCCCCCGTTGAGCAGGTCATTGTCGTTGCCACCGGTAATGGAGTCGGCACCGGCGCCGCCGTACAGCAGGTTCTCGCCGCCGAAACCGGAAATGGTGTCGTCGCCGTCGAGACCCTGGATCAGGTCCGCCACTGCTGTTCCATTGAGGATTTCGCCGGCCGCAGTGCCGGTGATCGTATTCACGGTCGCCATGGATGTCCTTATATGTCTATCTTATAGATGTATTGGCGCACAAACCTTGCGTTTGCGGCAGCGCAATGCGTTCCGAGCCGACGAGGCGGTCAGCTCAACTTACGTGATCTATCGACCGTCCCGCACATGAACGAACGTGTGCCGGACCAACTGACCTACCGTAACGGAAGACGAGACCTTTCTTCTCCTGATGGAAAAGAACCAATCCTTTGCCTCTGGCCCAACCTTCTCAGCCCTATATCCGCGTTCCCCTTCGCGAAGCGGACAATTCATCGAGAAACATTAACTCTCTGTTAGGTGGGATTTTTTGTACTTCCCTGCCGCAAAGTCAAGGCATCCCCCAACCAATAGTGCGAACCGTCGCCTTGAATTGTTGAAGAGTCGCGGGAGCTGGGGCGAAAGCGCCACTCTTTTGAGGGAAGTACCCCGTTCGGCCGCATCTTGAGCACATGGGAGATGGCGCAAAACGCCATGCGAACCCACTTGGATGTGGTTCTCAGGTGGCGCGGCATCTGCGAAGCGGGCACCAAGAGCTCTCTTGCAAGGGTGTTCGCGTTTTTGCGACGCAATCGGTCCTGCCCGATGATTCTCGCCGCCGCCGCCGCCGCACGCTGCGAGAGACAGACCGCGCCTCGAAGCGATGCGTAACCTTGACGCAGAGCCGCAGGACGGTTAAGGCACACGCGTCTCAAGGTGCGCCCCTATCGCGCCCGGGGGCATCCCAAGAACCAAAAGAAGACGGTCGGGCGCTTCGAAGCGCCGAGAGCCGGACCGAAAGGTTGACCATGTTTGCAGTGATCAAGACCGGTGGCAAGCAGTACCGCGTTGCCGCCAACGACGAATTCGAGATCGAGCGTCTGCCGGGCAATGCCGGCGACACCATTTCCTTCACCGAAGTTCTGATGATCGACACCACGATCGGCGCGCCCTTCGTGGCCGGCGCCAGCGTGACCGCTGAGATCGTCGAGCAGACGCGCGGCCCGAAGGTCATCTCCTTCAAGAAGCGCCGTCGCCAGAACTCCAAGCGCACGCGCGGCCACCGTCAGGATCTGACCCTGGTGCGCATCTCCGAGATCCTCACCGGCGCGGCCTCGTAAGTCGAGGCTCGATCCCCGGCGCTGCCGCTGCGGTCCTTTGAGGGCTTGCGCCGGCGGCACCGAACGACAAGATGTGAACCCAACGCGGCGCGTTGCGTGATCGCTTCCAGCGGTCCCCCGTCGCGGCAGACGAATTCAGGAGACTTCCCATGGCACACAAAAAGGCTGGCGGTTCTTCCCGCAACGGTCGCGATTCCGAGTCCAAGCGCCTTGGCGTGAAGAAGTTCGGCGGCGAGAACGTCGTTTCGGGCAACATTCTCGTGCGTCAGCGCGGCACGCGCTGGCACCCGGGCACCAATGTCGGCATCGGCCGCGACCACACGCTCTTCGCCACCAGCAATGGCACCGTCGTTTTCCAGGCGAAGGCCCAGGGCCGAACCTACGTGTCCGTCATGCCGAAAGCAGAAGCCGCCGAGTGACCGGTTGCTTCAGAGCGCCGGCGTCCCAACGACCCGGCCTCTGACCCGCTCCGACGGGACAGGATGCGAAACGGGGAGATGGGGTGCCATCTCCCCGTTTTCCGTTTCCACCCGAAGGGCCGGTCCCATGATGTCATCGGAGATTCCACCCGAGGAAGACGAAAGTCGACTCGAGACCCTGCGGCTCGTCCTGCGCCTGGCGCGCATGGCCGACGCGCCCGCCATCGCGCGCCATGCCAACGACCGGCAGATCGCCGAGATGACCTCGCGCATTCCCCATCCCTACAGCCTCGGCCATGCCGAGAGCTTCCTGGCTTCGGTGGACGGCGAGCTGATCTTTGCGATCACCACGCGAGACGAGGGCGAGTTTCTGGGACTCTGCAGCCTGCAGGCGACGGAGCGCGAGAACACGGCCGAACTCGGCTATTGGATCGGCCGTTCCTTCTGGGGCAAGGGCTATGCGACCGAGGCCGCGCAGGCCATGATCGATTATGCCTTTCGCGCTTTGGAGTTGACCACGGTGGAGGTGCGCTGCCGCGTGATCAACGGGGCCTCGCGCCGGGTGATCCAGAAATGCGGCTTCGGCTATCGCGGCACGGGCTTGTCCACCTCGCTGGTGGCGGGGCGCGTCGCCAGCGAAACCTATGCGATGGACCGGCGGACATGGGAATCCCTGAAGGCCTGGGGCGGGCGCGGCTGGTGCTGACCTTGGCAAGAAGCCTGCCGGCGCTGGCCCTTATCGCGGCCTTGGGTTTCGCAGGGCCGGCCCGCGCGGACAATCTGTTCGATCTGGCGAGCTTCTTTGCCGGGCAAAGCGTCAGCGCCGGCGAGGTGCGCACGCTCCTCGTTTCGCGCGAAGCCTTCACGGCGCGCTTTACCGGGCGGACGTCGGGCCAGACGCTTCGTCTCGACGAGCGGTTTCGCTTTCCCGATGGCGAGCGGCTGCAACGCTGGGTGCTGCGGTTCGACGGGCCTCTGATCCGGGGCACGGTCGAGACGGAAGGCTCGGACGGCGCGCTCCATGCGCCCGTGCCGGTGGAGGGCGAGCGAGACGATGCCCATATCGTGCTGCGCTACACAGGCTTCGCGCCGGGCGGCGGTTCGCTGAAACTGCGGTTTCGGCACGAGATCCGACCGAACGGCGACGGAACGCTGAGCAATGACGTGACGGTGCGTCTTCTCGGCTTGCCGCTGGCGCATTCCGACGTCACCTTCGCCAAGACGCAAGGCGATCTCGCGCGCCATCTTGCCAGAGAGCGGCGTCCATAGGATCACTCCCGCTGACGGCGGGCCAACAAGACCCATCGAGCGGACGACCCCGTTCGACCCTATTCGATCCGGCCGATGGCTGGCAGCAGGACCCGAAAGACGAAGCGATGAAATTTCTGGACCGAGTCAAAGTCTATGTGCGCTCGGGCGACGGCGGTGCCGGCGCCGTGTCCTTCCGCCGCGAGAAGTTCATCGAGTTCGGCGGGCCGGATGGCGGCGATGGCGGGCGCGGCGGCGATGTCTTCATCGAGGCCGTTTCGGGCCTCAACACGCTGATCGACTATCGCTACCAGCAGCATTTCCGGGCCAAGACCGGAATGCACGGCATGGGTCGCAACCGCACGGGCGCCAAGGGCGACGACGTGACGCTGAAGGTGCCCGTGGGCACGCAGGTCTATGCCGAGGACGAGGAGTCGCTGCTCGCCGACCTCACCGAGATCGGCCAGAAGGTGCGCATCGCCGCCGGCGGCAATGGCGGCTTCGGCAACTGGCAGTTCAAGTCGTCGGTCAATCAGGCACCCTATCGCGCCAATCCGGGGCTAGAGGGCGAGGAACTGACGCTCTGGTTCCAGCTCAAGCTGATCGCCGATGCCGGCTTGGTCGGCCTGCCCAATGCCGGCAAGTCCACCTTCCTCGCCAGTTGCACCGCCGCGCGGCCGAAGATCGCCGATTATCCGTTCACGACGCTCTATCCCAATCTGGGTGTCGCGACCGTCGATGGGCATGAATTCGTGATCGCCGACATTCCCGGCCTGATCGAGGGCGCGCATGAGGGCGTGGGCATCGGCGACCGGTTCCTCGGCCATGTCGAGCGCACGCGCGTTCTTCTCCATCTGGTGTCGGCCGTGGAAGAAGACGTCGCCAAGGCTTACGAGACCGTTCGCCGTGAGCTGGAGCTTTACGACCCCGGGCTGATCGAAAAGCCGGAGATCGTCGCGCTCAGCCAGGTGGACACGGTGGACGACGAAACGCGCCGCGACAAGCTGGAGCAGCTGGAAGCCGTGGCCGGCGTCAAGCCCATCGTGCTGTCGGCCGTGACGCGCCACGGAATGCCTGAGGCGCTGCGTCGCCTGCGCCGCGAGATCGCCGATTTTGACGGCGAGGCGGCGGAGGATCAGGCCAAGGACGACCGTCGCCGCTTCGGCGCCACCCTATCCGACGAGGACTGGCGGGGATGAGCGACGCGCTGCAAGGTTACGGCCGCATCGTCGTCAAGATCGGCTCGGCCCTTCTGGTGGATCGCGAGCGGGGCTTGAAGCTCGACTGGCTGCGCTCGCTGACCGACGACGTGGCGGCGCTCGCCCGCGAAGGGCGCGAGGTGCTGCTGGTGTCGTCGGGCGCGATCGCGCTTGGCCGCGCCATCATGAAGCTGCCGCCCGGCGCCTTGAAGCTCGAAGAAGCGCAGGCGGCCGCCGCCGTCGGGCAGATCGCCCTGGCGCGCGCCTATAGCGAAGCGCTTGGCCGCCATGCGCTGGAAGCCGGCCAGATCCTGCTGACGCTGCGCGACACCGAGGAGCGCCGGCCCTATCTCAACGCGCGCGCCACGATCGGCACGCTGCTTCAGTTCGGCGCGGTTCCCGTGATCAACGAGAACGACACGGTGGCGACCGCCGAAATTCGCTATGGCGACAATGACCGCCTCGCCGCGCGCGTCGCGACCATGATGTCGGCCGACCTTCTGATTCTTCTGTCCGATATCGACGGACTCTACACCGCGCCCCCGGCGCAGGACCCGAACGCCCGGCACATTCCCGTGGTGGAGAGCATCACGCCGCAGATCGAGGCGATGGCGGGGGGCGCCGCCTCCATTTTCTCGCGCGGCGGCATGAAGACCAAGATCGACGCCGGCAAGATCGCGACCCATGCCGGCACGGCCATGATCATCACGCTCGGCAATCGCGAGAACCCGCTCGACGCGATCCGCCGGGGCGAGCGCCAGACGCTGTTTCGCGCCGGCACCGACCCCGTGCGCTCGCGCAAGCGCTGGATCGCCGGCCATCTCAACGCGACCGGCCGCCTGACGGTGGATGCGGGTGCTGTGCGCGCGCTCCAGGCCGGCAAGAGCCTGCTGCCGGCGGGCGTCAAGCGGGTGGACGGCGAGTTCCGGCGCGGCGATACGATCCTGGTGCTCGACGAATCCGGGGCGGAAGTCGCGCGCGGGCTCGTCGCCTATGATTCGGGCGATGCGCGGCTGATCGCGGGCTTGCGCTCGTCCGAGGTCGAGGAGCGGCTGGGCGAGATTTCCCGCACGGCGATGATCCACCGCGACGACCTCGTGATGGGCCGCACGGGCCAGGACGAAACCGTGGAGGGAAGCGAACATGCTGGATAAGAACCGGGGACAGAACCATTCGGCGAAGGGCGATCGAGGGATTGTTTCTGCCGGCGAGACGCCGGGCGCAGGCCATGCAGTGCATGGACGAGCACCGGCAACGATGTCCGGCGGGAACAAGACCCGGTCGGCCGACCCGAAGGGTTCTGTCCCCGGTTCTGAGACCGATGTCGCCGCGCTGATGCAGGACATGGGCGCGCGGGCGCGCAGCGCCGCGCGCGTTCTGGCGCTGGCCCCGGCCGAACAGAAGAGCGCCGCCCTCCTCGCCATGGCCGAGGCCGTGGAGCGTGCTGTTCCCGAAATCATCGAAGCCAACGCGACCGACCTCGCCAAAGCCGAAGAGGCCGGCATGGCCGCCTCGTTCCGCGATCGGCTGCGGCTGGACGAGGGGCGTATCCGCGCCATCGCCGGCAGCCTTCGCGAGATCGCCGCCCTCTCCGATCCGGTCGGCTCCACTGTGTCCGAATGGACGCGGCCGAACGGGCTCCTGATCCGGCGCGTGCGCACGCCCATCGGCACGATCGGCGTGATCTATGAAAGCCGACCCAATGTGACGGCGGATGCCGGCGCGCTGTGCCTCAAGGCCGGCAACGCCGTGATCCTGCGCGGCGGCTCGGATTCGGCGGCGTCCTCAGGCGCGATCCACCGCGCGCTTCAGGCCGGGCTCGAACAGGCGGGCCTGCCGGCGGACGCGATCCAGCTCGTGCCGGTGACGGATCGCGCGGCGGTGGGCGAAATGCTGAAGGGTCTGAACGGGGCGATCGACGTGATCGTGCCGCGCGGCGGGCGCTCCCTCGTGGAGCGCGTGCAATCGGAAGCGCGCGTGCCGGTCTTCGCCCATCTCGAAGGGCTGTGCCATCTCTATATCGACCGCGCGGCGGACCTTGCCATGGCGCGGGGCATCGCCGTCAACGCCAAGATGCGGCGCACCGGCATCTGCGGCGCGGCCGAGACACTGCTAGTGGACGAGACGGTCGCGACAACCCATCTCGTGCCGATCCTCGACGCGCTGCGCGAGGCCGGCTGCGAGGTGCGGGGCACTGAGGATGTGCGCCGGCTCGACCCCAAGGCGCTGCCGGCCAGCGACGAGGATTTCCGCACCGAATATCTCGACGCGATCATCTCCGTCGCGCTGGTCGACGGCGTGGACGGGGCGATCGAGCATATCGCGCGCTATTCCTCGCACCACACGGAAGCGATCGTGAGCGAGGATGCCGAGGCTGTGGAGCGGTTCTTCCGCTCGGTGGATTCGGCCATTCTCCTGCACAATGCCTCGACCCAGTTCGCCGATGGCGGCGAGTTCGGCTTCGGCGGCGAAATCGGCATCGCGACCGGTAAGATGCACGCGCGCGGCCCGGTCGGCGTCGAGCAGCTGACGACCTTCAACTATCGCGTTTCCGGCTCGGGCCAGATTCGTCCGTGAGTTCCCCCCGGTTCGGAACGGAGGGGCTGACCAAGGCCGAGCTGTCCATCCCCCCCGTCGTGCCGGGCCTTCGCATCGGGCTCTTCGGCGGTTCGTTCAACCCGGCGCATGAGGGCCACCTCCTCGTCGCCGAAACAGCGCTGCGACGGCTCGAACTCGACCGCATCTGGTGGATGGTCTCGCCCGGCAATCCGCTGAAGGACCATCGCAACCTGCGCCCTCTGTTGGAGCGCATCGAGCAATCCCGCGCTTTGGCGGAGGACCCGCGCATCGTGGTCACCGCCTTCGAGGCGGCGCACCAGATCCGCTACAGCGCCGATACGGTTCGTCTCGTGAAGCGTCGCTGTACGGGCGCGCGTTTCGTCTGGGTCATGGGCGCGGACAGTCTGGCCGGCTTCCACCGCTGGCAGGACTGGCGCGCCATCGCGAGCGCCATGCCGATCGCGGTGGTGGATCGGCCGGGCTCGACGCTGGCCCCGCTCTCGTCCCGCGCGGGGCGGGCGCTCGCGCGCTATCGACTACCCGAAGGGGAAGCCCAGCGCCTCGCCTTCAAACCGCCGCCGGCCTGGGTGTTCCTGCACGGACCCTGCTCCCGGCTTTCGTCCACGCTTCTGCGGGCAAGTGCTTCGTCTTGAAAGAGACAGCATTCCTTGCCATTTTTAATGCGATCCGTGGGGTTTCACCCCCGATCGCGACCCTCGAAGGAGAAATTCGCTGACTTCTGCCGCTGAACTGAAGGACGGTCTTGCCGCTCCTTCCGACGTCACCGCCGCCGACACGTCCACGGCCCGGTCCGTCCTCGACGTCGTGACCGCGAGCCTTGACGATTCCAAGGCCGAAGACGTGGTTGCGATCAATCTTGCGGGCCGCTCCGCGCTGGCCGACCATATGGTCATCGCCTCCGGCCGCTCGCACCGCCACGTTTCCGCCGTCGCAGACCATCTCCTGCGCGATTTGAAGGAAGGCGGCTTCGGCCAGGCCAAGGTCGAAGGTATCGAGAACGGCGATTGGGTTCTGATCGATACGGGCGACATCATCGTCCATATCTTCCGCCCCGAAGTGCGCAGCTTCTACAATATCGAGAAGATGTGGAGCGTGGCCGAAGGCAGCGAGTCGAAGCTGCATTGAGCCGACGCCGCTTCCCATGCGTTGCCGGGTGGCCTTGCCGCCCGGCCGTGAAGCCTGATCCATGCGCCTGACGCTGGCCGCCATCGGCAAGATGAAGGCCGGACCAGAGCAGGAACTGGCGGCGCGCTATCTCGATCGTCTGCGCAAGGCCGGGCCGCCGCTGGGGCTCGACTTCGCGGGCGTCGTGGAGCTGCCCGAATCCCGCTTCTCGACCGTCATGGAGCGGAAGCGCGACGAAGCGTCGCGCCTGCAAGCCGCGCTGCCCGAGGGTTGCCGCTTCATCGTTCTGGACGAAACCGGCAAGACACCCTCGTCGGAAGACTTTGCGTCCGATCTCGCCACGATCCGCGACGAAGGCTTGCGCGATCTGGCGCTGGTGATCGGCGGGCCGGACGGGCTGTCGGACGAAATGCGAAAGAGCGCCCTGCGCGTGCTCGCCTTCGGTCGCCTGACCTTCCCGCATCAGATCGTGCGCATTCTCCTGGCCGAGCAACTTTACCGCGCGGCGACCATCCTGGCGGGCCACCCCTATCATCGCTCGTAAGCGATCGTCATTCTCGGCTGGATCGCAAAGGGATGCTGGCGCGCCCGCATGGTTGATGGAATGTTAAGCTTCCCCGTCTAGCGTTCAACACTCGCATGGGGATGCCAAAGGCGGATTGCGTTTGAAGCGCGAACATTCGAAGCGCGAACAGATGAGACCGAGAGGAAGCGCGCATCGCTTCGTCCGCGAGCGGGCCTCCGGCTTGGCTCTGGTCGCGCTCCTGTCGCTCGCGTCGGCCCAGCCCGCCCTGTCGCGGGACGACCGAGACCTCGACCCAGCCCCCGTCGGCTCGATCGTCCTGTCGCGCGCCGCCGACGGCGAGATCGCGGCCACCACGGAAGCCAGCCCGAACCGCTCGCGCGCCGAGGCGCTCGCCGCCGAGCGGGCGCGCACCGAAGCCGATCTCAAGCGCATCAGCGCGGAAATCTCGCTGTCCAAGGAAGCTGCCCAGCGGATCGACCGCGAGGTCGCCGCCATCAAGGCCGATCGCGAACGCATTCGGTCCGCCCTGATCGAGTCGGCCGCCGAGCAAAAGCGCCTGTCGGGCGAGTTGACCAAGAGCGAGGACCGCATCGCGGGTCTGGGCCAGGAGGAAGGCCGCATCAAGCTGTCGCTGCGCGAGCGGCGCGGCGTTCTCGCCGAGGTTCTGGCCGCGCTCCAGCGCATGGGCCGCAAGCCGCCGCCCGCCCTTCTCGTGCGGCCCGACGATGCCTTGGGCTCGGTGCGCAGCGCCATTCTCCTGGGGGCCGTCGTGCCCGAGATCCGCGCGCAGACCGAGGCGCTGAAGACGGATCTGGAGCGGCTGGTGGCCGTTCGCGCGCAGCTCTCCGACGAAAAGACACGCTTTGCCGATGCGCTCGCCAAGAGCCGCGAAGAGGAAGAGCGTCTGTCTCGTCTGATGGACGAGAAGCAGAAGCTCGAAGCCGAAGGCCGCGGCCGGATCGGCGAGGAAACGCGCCGCGCCGCCGAACTGGGCGCGCAGGCCACCAGCCTGCAGGAACTCGTCGCCTCGCTGGAGCAGGAAACGCAGCGCGCCAAAGAGGTGGAAGAGCGCGAGCGGCTGGCCGCCGAGCTCGCGCGCCGCGCGGCGGACGAAGCGCGCCGGCAAGCCGAGGACAAGGCCAAGGCTTCCGGGCAGCCGCCCCCCAGCGAAGACGCGAGCCCCACCGCCCCGGCCCGCAAAGCTTACGACATCGCCGAGCTAAGGCGCAAAATGACGCGGCTTGCGCCCACTGCCGCATTTTCGACAATGAAATCGCGCCTCGTCAAACCGGTCGCGGGCCGGGAAACGGGTCGGTTCGGGCAGGATGATGGAACCGGGCGTCTGGCTTTGGGCGACACTTTCGCGGCGCGTGTCGGCGACGTGGTGACCGCTCCTGCCGATGCCACGGTTCTTTACTCGGCTCCATTCCGTTCCTATGGCCAGCTCTTGATCCTCGACGCGGGCGACGGCTATCATATCGTTCTGGCCGGCATGGGCCGTATCGACGTGGCGGTCGGGCAGTCCGTGCTTGCGGGCGAGCCGCTGGCTACCATGGGCGCGATGCGGGTGGCGAGCGCCGCGAAAACGGACATGTCGAGTGCCGAACCCTCGCTCTACGTGGAATTTCGCAAGGACGGGAAACCGGTCGATCCGAATCCCTGGTGGACGGATGGATCATCTGGAAGGACGAGGAATGATACGTAAGCTCTCCATTCTCTTCGCGGGAGCGCTTCTGGGTGCCACCGCCATGACCGCGTTCGTCGGCCCGCACAGCGGCGTCGCCAATGCGGCGGGTTCGGACACCTATCGTCAGCTGGCGATCTTCGGTGACGTGTTCGAGCGCGTGCGCGCGCAATATGTCGATGTACCGGACGATCAGAAGCTGATCGAGACCGCCATCAACGGCATGCTCACCTCGCTCGACCCCCATTCCAGCTACATGAACGCCAAGGAAGCGGCGGACATGCGCACGGAAACGCGCGGCGAGTTCGGCGGCCTCGGCATCGAGGTCACGATGGAGAACGAGCTGGTCAAGGTCATCTCGCCCTTCGAAGGCACACCGGCCGACAAGGCGGGCGTCCTGGCGGGTGATCTGATCGCCGAGATCAACGGCGAGCAGGTGCGCGGCCTCAACCTCGCGCAGGCCGTCGAGAAGATGAAGGGCGAGATCGGCACCAAGGTCGAGCTTACCATCGTTCGCGAAGGCGCGGCCCAGCCCGTGCGCCTGACGCTGGAGCGCGCCGAGATCAAGGTTCCTTCCGTGCGCCACACGGTCGAGAACGATGTCGGCTATATCAAGCTCCTGCGCTTCAACGAGCAGACCACGACCGGCCTCGAAGAATCGATCAAGGACATCAAGGCCAAGATCCCGGCCGACAAGCTCAAGGGCTATGTGCTCGACCTCCGGCGCAATCCCGGCGGTCTTCTGGACGAAGCCGTCAGCGTGTCCGACGCCTTCCTCAACAGCGGCGAGATCGTCTCGACGCGCGGCCGCAACGCCGAGGAAACGCGCCGCTACAACGCCCGTCCGGGCGACGACATCGACGGCAAGCCGCTGATCGTGCTGGTCAACGGCGGCTCGGCCTCGGCTTCGGAAATCGTCGCAGGCGCCTTGCAGGATCAGCGCCGCGCCACGGTGCTCGGCACGCGGTCCTTCGGCAAGGGCTCGGTCCAGACCATCATTCCGCTGGGTGCCAACGGCGCGCTGCGTCTGACCACGGCGCTCTACTACACGCCGTCGGGCTCCTCGATCCAGGGTCGCGGCATCCGCCCGGACATCGTGGTGGAACAGCCCCTGCCCGAGGAAATCAAGGCGCAGATGGGCCTTGGCGCGGACGAAGACCTGAAGATGGGCGAGTCGTCGCTGCGCGGCCACATCCAGGGCAAGGAAGAAGACAAGGAAGGCTCCGGCTCGCTCGATTACGTGCCGCCGGACGCCAAGGACGACATCCAACTTCAGACCGCGCTGGAACTCCTGCGCGGCTCCAAGACGGACCCGGCCTTCCCGCCCAAGCAGGATTCGGCCGCCGTGCCGAAGCAGAACGCGGCCGCCGTCGCGAACTGAGCCAAGCTTCAACAGCGATCGAAAGGCCTCGGCGTCCGCGCCGGGGCCTTTTTCGTTGGTATCGATCTTGGGAACGCACGCGGCCTGCCACGATACCCGAGCGCCTGAAAGCTCCAATCCAGCCTGAGATCCTAGAAGAGCTTATGCGCGAAGAGCTGTATCGCCCTTTGGGGCTGGACCGGACGGTGACCAAGGATGCGTCGAAGGCGCGGCGTATCCGTTCGCACGTGCTTTTAGGCCTGTCCGGCGCGGCGCTTCTCGGCGGCTCCCTCGCCAGCGTGCTTCTCCAACCCGATTTCGCTCCGCCCCCCGCGCCCGCCCCTCTGGCGATCGTCGCGAAAGTGGAAGCGCCCGCTGCCCCCAAAGGTCCGACGATCGTTCGTCCCAGTGAAGGCGGCGGCGTGACGATCGCCGACGGCGACGGCGTCATCCGCCAGAGCGAGGGGCTGGATAGTGTCCAGACCGGCTCGGTGCGCGTTCTCGAACCGGGATCGCTGCGCCAGTCGCCGTCCTTCGCCCATCTGCCCGAAGACGCCCTGCTCGAAGGCAGCGCCTTCGGGCGCCTGCCCGTGCGGGCCGGTGACGGGCGCCGCCCGCTCGATGTCTATGCCGGCGCACCCGCACGAGCAGGCGGCACGCGGGTAGCCATCGTCGTGGGCGGCCTCGGCATCAGCCAGACGGGTACGCAGAAGGCGGTCCAGAACCTGCCGCCCGGCGTCACCCTTGCCTTCGCGGCGGCGGGCAACAGCCTCGATCGCTGGATGCAGGCGGCACGCCGCAACGGGCACGAGCTTCTTCTGCAAGCGCCGATGGAGCCCTTCGGCTATCCGCAGGTCTCGCCGGGCGAACACACGCAGACGGTGGCGAGCGCCGAGAGCGGCAATTTCGACGCGCTTCACTGGGCCATGGGTCGGCTCACCAATTACGTGGGCGTCATGAACTTCATGGGCGCGCGCTTCAATTCCGACCCACGCGCGCTGGAGCCCTTCCTCGGCGAGCTGTCGCGGCGCGGACTACTCTATCTCGATGACGGCACGTCGCCGCGATCGGTCAGCCGCGATGTTGCGGTCGCTGGCAGCACGCCCTTCGCCTCGTCCGATCTGGTGCTGGACGAGGACCGCACGTCCGAGGCCATTGCGCGCCAGCTCGACACGCTGGAGCGAATCGCGCGCGCCAAGGGCACGGCGATCGGCGTGGCCAGCGCGTTCGACACGACGATCGCCTCCATCGCGCGTTGGGCCAAGGAGGCCGAGGCGCGCGGGATTGAGATCGTACCCATCTCAGCGCTCGCCTATGATCCCGAGGCGCGAGGCTGACGGCCCTTGTCGCCTCGCCGATGGCCATATGGCTAGATGGCCAGATGGCTAGATGGCCAGATGGCCGGTGGGAAACAGGCCGGCTCGCCTTTGGAAATCATTAACCATCTCCCGATTCCTACCGCATTGCGGTAGCTTGGCCCACCCGTCTGATTCGAGAGGTGCTGCGTGACCGTCGATCCCGAAACTCTTCCCTATCGCCCCTGTGTGGGCGTCATGGTGCTGAACCGGGAGAACAAGATCTTCCTGGGCCGGCGCATCGCGGAACCCCAAGGCGAGATGGACGGGGCGTCGAAGCTCTGGCAGATGCCGCAGGGCGGAATCGATGAGGACGAGAACCCGCGCCTCGCCGCCGAGCGCGAACTGTTCGAGGAAACCGGCATTCGCTCCGTGTCGCTCCTGGCGCAGACGGCGGACTGGCTGACCTACGAATTGCCGCCCGAACTCGTCGGCATCGCGCTGAAGGGCAAGTTCCGGGGCCAGAAGCAGATGTGGTTCGCCTTCCGCTTTCTCGGCGAGGACAGCGAAGTGCAGATCAATCCTCCGCCCGGCGGCCACTCGGCGGAGTTCGATGAGTGGGGCTGGAAGACGATGGATGAGGCGCTGGACCTCGTGGTGCCGTTCAAGCGCGGCGTCTACGAGGCCATGATCGCCGAGTTCCGACACCTCGAAAGCGCCGAGTGATGGCTTTCTCCTCGCAGGGCCCCGTCGTTTACCGCGACATGCAGGATGGGGAATTGGCCGCGATCGAAACGATCCATGCCAGCGCCTTCGGACGCGACGAGGAAGCGCGTCTGCCTCAGGCCATCATCAATGACGGGCACGAGATTCTCTCCGTTGTCGCCGCCAAGGGAGATTATCTCGTCGCCCATGCGCTGTTTTCGGCGCTGCGCGGCGCGGATGGCGCGCTGGCTCTAGGCCCTGTGGCGGTGGTGCCCGATCAGCAGGGTTCGGGCATTGGCAGCCATCTGATTCGCTATGGGCTCGACCGCGCTCGGGAAGCGGGCTGGCGCTCCGTCTTCGTGCTCGGCGATCCCGCCTTCTACGGCCGCCTCGGCTTCGAAGCGCGGCTGGCGCGGGGCGCGGCCGTGCCTTGGGCTGGGCCGCACTTCCAAGCTCTCGAACTCGTGCCTCAGGCCCTCGATGGCTGGAGCGGCATCCTGCGGTATCCGAGCGCCTTTGGCGGCGAAGACATTATCTGAGATCCACGGGCGGCGTTGGCAACGCGCCAGCGCCGTTCCGCGCGACAGTCGACGCAAGCGCTGGCGATTCCCGCGTTTGACGCCCGCTTGCCTACGCTTGAGACGAGGCTTTCAGCACAGACCGACACCAGACACGTCGGAGGTTATTTAGGGGTCCTGAACGACAAAAGCCCAGCCGAAAGGCTGGGCTTTTTCAGGAGTCCGACAGTGAGCTTCTCAGAGCTCGACGCGCGCGTTGCGCAGGTCGGCCAAACGCTGCTCCGTGCGGGCGCGGGCATCGTCATTGTCCGCAACGGTCGAGAGCGTCGTCTCGAGTTCAGTGATCTGACGATCGAACTCGCCCGACTTCATCTCCTCGGCCGGGGTCGCGTGCTCGGCCAGAAGCGTGAAGCTGTCCGGGCCGATGTCGGCGAAGCCACCCTGCACGTAGATGCGCTTGGTGCCGCCCGAGGCCAGCTGCGCGTCCACCATGCCAGGCTTCAGCGTCGTCATCAGCGGCGCGTGGCCGGCCATGATGGTGAAATAGCCTTCGACGCCGGGCGCGCGAACCGACGTGACCTGCTCCGACAGGAGCAGACGCTCGGGGGACACCAGTTCGAATTTGAAACCGCTAGCCACGATGGTCCTGCCTTCCACGCTCCCGCAGAGGGGGCAACTGGGTGGCGCCGACCCGAACGAAGGCGCCGTCTATCCGATAAAGGGTTCGCGACACCACATGGACGCGAAGCTCAAAGCCATGCCGTTGAAACGGCTTTGCTTCGATGGGCAGCGGCGGACCCAAATCCGCCGCGCCGTGACATCATCTCCGGCCGAAGCCGCTCTGGGATTAGGCCTGCGCCGCGAGCTTCTGGGCCTTTTCGATCGCCTGATCGATGGAGCCGACCATGTAGAAGGCCGCTTCCGGCAGGTGGTCGTATTCGCCTTCCACGAGGCCCTTGAAGGAGCGGATCGTGTCTTCCAGCGGAACCAGCTGGCCGGGCGAGCCGGTAAAGACTTCAGCGACGAAGAAGGGCTGCGACAGGAAGCGCTCGATCTTGCGGGCGCGCGCCACGGTCAGCTTGTCCTCTTCGGACAGTTCATCCATGCCGAGAATGGCGATGATGTCCTGCAGCGACTTGTACTTCTGCAGGATCTGCTGGACCTTGCGAGCCGTGTCGTAATGCACCTCACCGATGATCATCGGCGAAAGCATACGCGACGTGGAGTCCAGCGGGTCCACCGCCGGGTAGATGCCCTTTTCGGAAATGGCGCGGTTGAGAACCGTCGTCGCGTCCAAGTGGGCGAAGGAGGTGGCCGGCGCCGGGTCGGTCAAGTCGTCGGCGGGCACGTAGATGGCCTGGACCGAGGTGATCGAACCCTTGGTGGTCGTGGTGATGCGCTCCTGCATGGCGCCCATGTCGGTCGCCAGCGTCGGCTGATAGCCCACCGCCGAAGGAATACGGCCGAGAAGCGCCGACACTTCCGAACCCGCCTGGGTGAAGCGGAAGATGTTGTCGACGAAGAACAGCACGTCCTGGCCCTGGTCGCGGAAATTTTCCGCGATGGTGAGGCCGGTCAGTGCGACGCGGGCGCGCGCGCCAGGAGGCTCGTTCATCTGGCCGTAAACGAGGGCCGCCTTGGAGCCAGCGGTGGAGCCGCCGTTCTCATGCGGGTCCTTGTTCACGCCGGACTCGATCATCTCGTGATAGAGATCGTTGCCCTCGCGGGTGCGCTCGCCGACGCCGGCAAACACGGAGTAACCGCCGTGCGCCTTCGCGACGTTGTTGATCAGTTCCTGAATGAGAACGGTCTTGCCGACGCCGGCGCCACCGAACAGGCCGATCTTACCACCGCGCGCGTAGGGGGCGAGCAGGTCGATGACCTTGATGCCCGTCACGAGGATCTGCGACTCGGGATTCTGCTCGACATAGGGAGGAGCCGGCTGGTGGATGCCGCGCTTCTGCGTGTATTCGATCGGGCCGACTTCGTCGATCGGCTCGCCGATGACGTTCATGATGCGGCCGAGCGTGCCGTCGCCGACCGGAACCTGGATCGGGCCGCCGGTGTCGGACACAGGCTGGCCGCGCACCAGACCTTCGGTCAGGTCCATGGCGATGGTGCGGACGGTGTTCTCGCCCAGATGCTGCGCGACTTCGAGGACGAGGCGGTTGCCGTTATTGTCCGTCTCGAGCGCGTTCAGGATTTCCGGCAGATTGCCGTCGAACTCGACGTCGACGACGGCGCCGATGACCTGGGCAACCCGGCCCATCGAGCCGTTCCGATCCAATGTGTCAGCCATCACGGCCTCCTCTCGAATTTGGGTGTCGGCGCGTCCGGCGTCTTCGCCTCCCGCGTCCGTCGTCTGATGAGATTGGTCGGCTCCGCCAGCGGAACCGACCGAAATCGATTAGAGCGCCTCGGCGCCCGCGATGATCTCGATGAGTTCCGTCGTGATCTGCGCCTGGCGCTGACGGTTGTACGAGATCGAGAGCTTGTTGATCATGTCGCCGGCATTGCGCGTGGCGTTGTCCATCGCGCTCATGCGCGCACCCTGTTCGGATGCCGCGTTCTCCAGAAGAGCACGGAAGATCTGAACCTTGATGTTGCGCGGAATGAGATCGGCGAGGATCGCCTCGGGCTCCGGCTCGTACTCATAGAGCGCGCCGCCCTTGGCAGCCGGGGCCGCATCCTCGGCCGTTTCGACATCGGCCGGAATGATGCGCTGAGCGGTCGGGCGCTGCGTGATGACGTTCTCGAAGGCCGAGAAGAAGATCGTCGCGACGTCGAACTCGCCCTTGGCGAACATATCGCTCACCATGTCGGCCACGGCTTCGGCCTCGGCGAAATTCGCCGTGCGATGGCCGCTATGGTCGAGACGCGCCACGATCTTCGAGCCGAAGTCACGGCGCATGATGTCCGTGCCCTTCTTGCCGACGGAGATGATCTTCACCACCTTGCCGGCCGCTTCGAGACGGCGAACATGCTCGCGCACCAGACGCACGATCTGGGCGTTGAAGCCGCCGCACAAGCCGCGATCGCTCGTGAAGACGACCAGCAGATGCGTGTCGTCCTTGCCGGTGCCGGCCATCAGCGGCGAGACATTCTCGCCGCCTTCCATCGCGCCCGCGATGTTGCGCATCACCGACGCGATCCGCTCGGAATAGGGACGCGCCGCCTCGGCCGCATCCTGGGCGCGACGGAGCTTGGCCGCCGCGACCATCTGCATGGCCTTGGTGATCTTCTGCGTCGCCTTCACCGAGGCGATGCGGTTTCTCAGATCCTTGAGCGAAGCCATGGGTCTGGTGCGTCTCCTATCCGGCTTTGGCCGATCTCAGGCGAGAATCCCTCGCCTCAGGCGAAGGACTTCGCGTACTGTTCCAGAGCGGCCTTGAGCTTGCCGCGCGTGTCGTCGGACAGCTGCTTCTCGGTCGCGATCGTGTCGAGGATCGACTTGTGCTCGGTGCGCAGCATCGAGAGGAGGCCCTCTTCGAAGCGACCGACATCCGTCACCTTGAGCTTGTCGAGGAAGCCCTGCGTGCCGGCGAAGATCACCGCGACCTGCTCTTCCGTCTTCAGCGGCGAGAACTGCGGCTGCTTCAGGAGTTCGGTCAGGCGCGCGCCACGATTCAGGAGGCGCTGCGTCGCGGCGTCGAGATCGGAGCCGAACTGCGCGAAGGCCGCCATTTCGCGATACTGGGCGAGCTCGCCCTTGATCGAGCCAGCCACCTGCTTCATCGCCTTGATCTGCGCGGCGGAGCCGACGCGCGACACGGACAGACCGACGTTCACCGCGGGGCGGATGCCCTGGTAGAACAGGTTGGTCTCGAGGAAGATCTGGCCGTCGGTGATCGAGATCACGTTGGTCGGGATATAGGCCGAGACGTCGTTGGCCTGCGTCTCGATGACCGGGAGAGCGGTCAGCGAGCCGGCGCCCATGTCGTCGTTCAGCTTGGCCGCGCGCTCCAGAAGGCGCGAGTGCAGGTAGAAGACGTCGCCCGGATAGGCTTCGCGGCCCGGCGGACGGCGCAGAAGCAGCGACATCTGACGGTAGGACACGGCCTGCTTGGACAGATCGTCATAGGCGATCACGGCATGCATGCCGTTGTCGCGGAAATACTCGCCCATGGCGCAGCCCGCGAAGGGCGCGATATACTGCATCGGAGCCGGGTCCGACGCGGTCGCGGCGACGACGATCGAATACTGCATAGCGCCGCGCTCTTCGAGCGTGCGGACGAACTGCGCCACGGTCGAGCGCTTCTGGCCGATCGCGACGTAGATGCAGTAGAGGCGGTCCTTCTCGTTGCCCGCGTCATGCGCCGGCTTCTGATTCAGGAACGTGTCGAGCAGAATGGCGGTCTTGCCGGTCTGACGATCGCCGATGACGAGCTCGCGCTGGCCACGGCCGATCGGGATCAGAGCGTCGATGGCCTTGAGGCCGGTCGACATGGGCTCATGCACCGACTTACGCGGGATGATGCCGGGGGCCTTCACGTCGACGCGGCGACGTTCGAAGCCATCGATCGGGCCCTTGCCGTCGATCGGGTTGCCGAGACCGTCCACGACGCGGCCGAGCAGGCCCTTGCCGACGGGAACGTCCACGATCGCGCCGGTGCGGCGAACGGTGTCGCCTTCCTTGATGTCGCGGTCGGAGCCGAAGATCACGACGCCGACATTGTCGGATTCGAGGTTCAGCGCCATGCCACGCACGCCGCCGGGGAACTCGACCATCTCGCCGGCCTGGCACTTGTCGAGGCCGTAGACGCGGGCGATACCGTCACCGACGGACAGAACCGTACCGACCTCGGAGACTTCCGCCTCGCTGCCGAAGTTCTTGATCTGGTTCTTGAGGATTGCGGAAATTTCCGCGGCCCGGATGTCCATCAGCCGACCTCTTTCAGCGCAAGCTTAAGGGATGAGAGTTTGGTGCGAAGCGAGGTGTCGATCTGACGCGAACCGATGCGGACCACAAGGCCGCCAAGCAACGCGGGATCGACGCTTTCGCGCATCGTCACCGTCTTTTGGGTATAGGCACCGAGCGCGCTCGCCAGTTCGCGGCGCTGCTCGTCGTTCAGGGCGTGGGCGCTGACCACTTCGGCCTCGACCTCGCCGCGATGGGCGGCGGCCATCTGCCGGAAGCCCCGGACGATGGACGGGAGAGCGAAGAGGCGACGATTGCTCGCCACAACCTTCAGGAAATTTCCAACCAGTACGCTGGGTCCGACAGCGGCGACGATCGCGCCGATCGCGCGCAGCTGCTCGTCCGAAGTGAAAGCCGGGCTTTCGACCAGACGGCGGAAGTCCGCATTCTCATCGATCAAGGACTGGAACTGAACCAGTTCCTGTTCGGTCGTCTCGAGCGAACCCTCGTCGCGCGCGAGCTCGAAGAGGGACTGGGCGTAGCGTTCTGCGACCCCGGAAACCGGGGAGGATGATGTGGCCACGGACGAGCGCTTCTCTTCACGTCTGGTTCGAGGCGCCTCGCGGGAAGAGCCGAGCGCGACACCTGGAAACGGGTCAAAAAAATGGCGACGGATGGGAACAAAGACCCCGCCGCGCCGGAATGAAGGTCGTCTAACACAGCGATCCGGGGACGACAATGGAGCTTTCGCGCCCATTTTCCGATGTTGTTAAGCGGCTTGCCTTCGGCTGCTCAAGCCGAGACGAGGCCGAGCGCGGGCGCCAGACACAGGAAGGCGAGCGCGAGGTTGAACAGGAACAGCGTCCAGTTCAGGAGCGTCGCGCCCTGATCGGAGAGAATCGACACGAGCCGCCCGAAGGCGACGAAGAGCCAGGCCGCGCCCAGAGCCATCTGGATCAACGTCTGGTAGGAGCCGAGCGTCAGGAGAGCTACGCCCAGGCCCAGCGGAAAGCCGGCAATCGTGCCTCGCACCTCGGCCAGCCCCGTGCGTCTCGCCTCGCTGGTTTCCAAGCCATGCGCGCGCAGAAAGAGGCGGGGCGCGAACATGGCGAAGAGCCCGTAGAGCACGGAAACGCAGGCCGCGATAAAGGGCAGAAGGTCCGGCAGGTTGGTCGGAAGCTCGAGGGACATGGGCAAAGGCTCGCGAAAAGGTGATCAAGGGGAGGAGCGTCTTCCGACGCAAGGAGGCGAGACGGTACGAAAGGTCAAGGTGCCCTATGGTTTCCCCTGCCCAGGGTCTGCCGCTGTTACGGGGCGCAGGAGCCAATGATGTCGATCGTCTCCCGCCCCTCGCCACGCGTCGTCGCCAGCGTGCCGGTGAAACGGTTGCGGCCCTTTTCGGAGCCGGCGGGCCGCAGGGTCATGGTGATGTTGAGGCGGGGCTCGCCGGCCGAGCGCCAGACCGTGACGCTCGCGCCCTCGCCATCCGGCCCGCTGCGCAGCTTTTCCAGTTCACGGAGCAAGCCGTCCTTCATGACATAGCCGCGCTCGGTCGGCTCGGCTGATTCGCCGGGCTTGGCCGCTGCCATGGTCATGAGACGAAAGCGCCAGGTGGCGGGATCGTCCGCCCGGAAGGCGATCTGCTCGTCCGGCGTGAAGAAGAGGCAGCGCGCGGGCGGCTGAGGCCAAAGGATCGTATCGGAAGGCGGGGTATCGAGCCCGGCGGCCTGCACGGGGCCGAGACAGGCCCAGCCCAGCACGATCGCCCCGCCCGCGCGCTGCACACGCCCCATCCGTGCCCGCGTCATCCGCCTCCCCTTTCGCGTCGAAGTCTTTGCGCTCTCATAGGAAGCTTTGCGGATCGATGTCGATCTGGATCTGCACCGAGCCGCGCGGGCGCGGAGCGCTCGCCACCATGGCTCGGACGAAGCTCTGGATCGGCGCACGCCGCCCTCCTTGAATCAGGAGCCGAAAGCGGTGGCGCCCGCGCACGAGGCCGAGCGGCGCTTCGGCGGGGCCGAGCACTTCGAGATCGCCGTCCTCCGGCGCGGCCTTGCGCAGGAGGCGACCATATTCCTCCGCCTCGCGCCGCGAATCGGCTGAGACGATGATCGCCGCCAATCGTCCGAACGGGGGCAGGCCGGCGCGCTCGCGCTCGGCCGTCTCGCGCTCGTAGAAGCGCTCCGGGTCCCCGGCCGCGATCGCCTGCATCACGGCATGTTCGGGCGCGAAGGTCTGGATCAGGCCACGACTCGGCAGGCCGGAGCGCCCGGCGCGGCCCGTCACCTGATGCAGAAGCTGAAACGTGCGCTCGGCCGCGCGCGGATCGCCATTGTTGAGGCCGAGATCGGCATCCACCGCGCCGACCAGCGTCATCAGCGGGAAGTGATGGCCCTTGGCCACGAGCTGCGTTCCGATCACGATATCGGCCTCGCCCTCGGCCACGGCGTCCAGCTCGCGCCGCAGCCGCCGCGCGCCGCCCGGCAGGTCGGAGGAGAGAAGGATGGTGCGCGCTTCCGGAAAGGCGTGGAGCATTTCCTCGGCCACACGCTCCACACCCGGCCCGCAGGCCACCAGATGATCCAGCGTGCCGCAGCTCGGGCAGGCCTCGGGCCGGCGTTCGGAATGGCCGCAATGGTGGCACTGGAGCACGCCGCGCAGGCGATGATCCACCAACCAGGAGGAGCATTGCCGGCACTGGAAGCGATGGCCGCAGGCGCGGCAGAGCGTCAGCGGCGCATAGCCGCGTCGGTTGAGAAACAGCAGCGCCTGCTCGCCGCGCGCGATCGTTTCCTCGATCGCCGTATGAAGCACGGGCGAGATAAAGCGCCCCTTGGCGGGCGGGTGGCGGCGTAGATCCACCAGTTGAAGGCTCGGCAGCGCGGCAGCCTGAAAGCGCCCGGTGAGCGGCACATGGCGATAACGCCCGGAGCGGGCGTTGACGCGCGTTTCGAGCGAGGGCGTCGCCGACGCCAGAATAACCGCGCATTCGCCGATATGGCCGCGCACCACCGCCATGTCGCGCGCATGGTAGAAGGTGCGATCCTCTTGCTTGTAGGCGGGGTCGTGCTCCTCGTCGACGATGATCAGGCCAAGATCCTTGAACGGAAGGAACAGCGCCGAGCGCGCGCCGGCGACGACCCGCACCCGCCCCTCCGCCACCTGCCGCCAGACGCGCTCACGGTTGCGCGGCGGCACGTCGGAATGCCACTGCGCCGGCTCGGTGCCGAAGCGCGCGTGAAACCGGTCGATGAAGCTCTGCGTCAGCGCGATCTCGGGCAGCAGGATCAGGACCTGCCGCCCTGCCTCCAGCGCCTTGGCGACCGCCTCGAAATAGACCTCTGTCTTGCCCGATCCGGTGACGCCTTCCAAGAGCGAGACGGAAAAGCCCCCCTCCCCCACCGCTTCGCACAGCCGGTCGGCCGCCTCGCGCTGTGTGTCGCTCAAGTCCGCGCGGCCATAGCTCGTGTCAGGCGGGAAGACGATCGGGTGCGGCGGCAGCTTCACCGTCTCGAACGACCCGGCCTTCACCAGCCCGTCCAGCACGGAGGCGGACACGCCGCTTGCGTGGAGGAGACCCGGCCGCGTCCATTCGAGCCCGGCCGTTGCGGTTTCCAGAAGCTTCTGCCGCGCGGGCGTCAGGCGTTCGGGGCGCTGGTCGGTGAGCCGCAGCCCGTCCACGAAGGGCTCGGGATCGAAGGCGACGGGCACGCGCAACACCATGCGCGCGACGAGGCCGGGCGGGGAGAGCGTGTACTCCGCCACCCAGTCGATGAAGCGGCGCATGGCGTCGGGCAGCGGCGGGCAGTCGAAGGCGTGGGTGATCGCCTTCAGCTTCTTGGGGTCCACCGCGTCCGTTTCGCCGTCCCAGACGACGCCGGCCACCTGACGCGGCCCCAGCGGCACCTGCACGATGGAGCCCGGCTGCACCATCATCCCGTCCGGCACGACATAGCTATAGGGCCGCTCGGCGGGCATGGGCAC
Organism: Aureimonas ureilytica; assembly: GCF_001475935.1. Classification (GTDB taxonomy): domain Bacteria; phylum Pseudomonadota; class Alphaproteobacteria; order Rhizobiales; family Rhizobiaceae; genus Aureimonas; species Aureimonas ureilytica_A. The sequence goes on along the minus strand of NZ_LDQA01000015.1, from coordinate 130,938 downwards.
CAGCACCGGAACGGTGCGGGCCGGGAAAAGGTCTCCGAGAAGGGACAAGGCGGATCGGCTCGGCTGCGGAACGGCGGATGACCCCGGAATGGCAGGCTGGTGTCATCGAGGCAAGCGCCGCGCCAGGGGCATGGGGCTCAGATGGCGACGCTTCGCGGCCGGAGCAAGGCCGCACCCAATCTTCACCCGTGCGAGACGGCCTCGGCATAGGCCTGAAGCAGCACCGGAAACTCCGCCTCGTCGGGGAATTTCGGAAAACTCCGCTGCGCGCCGGTCTGCGCAAAGGGCAGTTTCTCGCTCGTATAGGTCTCGATGAAGGGCGCGAACCACGTGGTCTCGTCGAGCATGGTCGGGCGGATGTTCACGAGCCCGTCCATCCCCTCCCAGCGCGTGAAAAGCCAGCTCATGCAGTCCGGGCAGAAGACATGATGGATGCCACCCTGTTTCAGGCCACCGCGCACCGGCTCACCCGAGAGGATCTGGAATCCGTCAGACGGCACCATGGCGCTCAGCGAATAGGCGCTGGAACTCATCCGCTGGCAGCCCGTGCAATGGCAGGCGAAGGTGGCGAGCGGTGCTGCCGAGAGGCGCAAACGAATGCGGCCGCAGCGGCAGCCGCCTTCGAGCGGAAGGTCGGGATGTCTCATCTCGCGAATGGCCTCCTGTCGGGAGCCTCATTGTGAGGCGGGGTGCTCGTCCGGGCAAGGACGCGGTGGCCTCGACCCGTGCCCGAAACGCGAAAAAGGCGCCCTCGCGGACGCCTTCTCGATGGGCCAGAGGAAAGCTCTCTCAGGCGCGCTGGAAATGGCTTTCGAGGAAATACAGCGACTTGTCGATCGCGCGGCCGACTTCGGTGAAGAGATCGGCGGTGAGGTCGTCGCCTGCCTCGTCGGCCTCTTCCACGGCTTCGCGCAGCGCGCCGCCCCACTTGGCATAGGAGTCGGCCAGACGCTTGAGATGGTCCATCGAGTCGACGAGGTCGAGCGGATAAGGATCGAGCAGCGTCGCTTCAGCCGAGGCATGAACCGTGCCGCGCGCCTGCCCACCCAGCGCCGTCAGACGCTCGGCGATCGTGTCCACATAGCCTTCCGCTTCTTCATGAAGGCGGTCGAACATGAGGTGGACGCCGATGAAGTTGGAGCCTTTGACGTTCCAGTGGGCCTGCTTGGCCTGGTAGCTGAGGTCGATCGAGGAGGCCAGGTGCTTCTGCAGAAGCTCGATCATCGAGGCCCGCAGGTTCTCGTTCATCGAGTTCTTGGTGGGATGGATGGGGGTCTTGCCCGCCTTGGACATCGAAAGCTCCTGCGACCATTCAAACGCAAGCCGGCGCGCGTCATGGCGCCGGCGTCTTGTGCAGGAAAAGAGCGCGGCGTCGTTTCGGTTCCACCTCAGAACGGATTTTTCGCGCGGGCGCGATGTCGCAGCCTCAACCGTGCGCCGGCTTCAGGCCCATCTGCGCCTTGTCGCCCCAGACGGCGCGCACCGCCCGGTCCCGCCCGCAGCCCATGCGATAGGCGTTGTAATGGCCGGGATTCTTGCGGGCGAAGTCCTGGTGATACTCTTCGGCCGGGTAGAAGGTCGCCGTCGGCAGAATCTTCGTGGCGATGTCCTGCTTCAGATCGGCCGCGACTTGCCGTTCGCTCGCTTCGGCCGCCTTTCGCTGCGCGTCATTGAGCGGGAAGATCGCGGTGCGATAGGACGGGCCACGGTCGCAGAACTGGCCGCCGGCATCCGTCGGGTCGATCGAATGGAAATAGGCCGAGAGAAGCTTCTCATAGGAAATCTTGGCGGGGTCGTAGGTCACCTTCACCGCCTCGTAATGGCCGGTGCGCTCGGTGATGACGTCCTGATAGGTCGGGTTGGGCAGCGTGCCGCCGATATAGCCCGAGGTCGTGGAGGTGACTCCCTCCACTCGGTCGAGATCGGTTTCCATCGACCAGAAGCAGCCGCCGGCAAAGATCGCCTCTTCGGCCTGCGCGGCCACGGGCGCGAGGCTGGCCAGAAGGGCGAGGGCAACCACGCCCGGCCGCACGAAGTTCGAACGCATCATGAAAAAGCTCCGCCGTCTCGTTCGCTCCAGATACGGCGCGCGCAAGACGGCGGATGCAAGGCGGGCGCGAAAATGGATCGCGCGAGATGCGTCAGACGCGGCGCTCGACCATCATCTTCTTGATCTCGGCGATGGCCTTGGCCGGGTTCAGGCCCTTGGGGCAGGCCTGCGTGCAGTTCATGATCGTGTGGCAGCGATAGAGCTTGAACGGGTCTTCCAGCTCGTCCAGCCGGTCGCCCGTCGCCTCGTCGCGGCTGTCGATCAGCCAGCGATAGGCCTGGAGCAGCACGGCCGGGCCGAGATAGCGCTCGCCGTTCCACCAGTAGCTCGGGCACGAGGTCTGACAGCAGAAGCAGAGAATGCACTCGTAGAGGCCGTCGAGCTTCTCGCGGTCCTCATGGCTCTGGCGCCATTCCTTCTCGGGCTCGGGCGTCTCGGTCTTGAGCCAGGGCTCGATCGAGCGGAGCTGCGCGTAAGGCACGGTGAGATCGGGCACCAGATCCTTGATGACCGGCATATGCGGCAGCGGATAGACCTTCACCGCGCCCGACACTTCGTCCATGCCCTTGGTGCAGGCGAGCGTGTTGGAGCCGTCGATATTCATGGCGCAGGAGCCGCAGATGCCTTCGCGGCAGGAGCGGCGCAGCGTCAGGGTCGAGTCGACATTGTTCTTGATCCAGAGCAGCGCGTCGAGAACCATCGGGCCGCAATCGTCGGTATCGACATAGAACGTGTCGACGCGCGGGTTCTGGCCGTCATCGGGCGACCAGCGATAGATGCCGAACTCGCGCACATTCGAGGCGCCAGCCGGCTTCGGCCAGGTCTTGCCCTTGCCGACGACGGAGTTCTTGGGAAGGCTGAGTTCCACCATGGGGCGTGTTCCGCTGCGACGTCAGTTCTTTAGAATGGGGCTAAACACGAATAGCGCGGCGGTGCAACAAGGCCGATGCACGCAGCGCCGCTTTAAACGATTGTAGCCGCGCGCAGCTTTCGGAATCTTTTCGAGGCTGGCGGAAGCCTGCCATCAGGGCTGCACGATCACGGGAAAACGGCCGAAACGGCTGGGCTTGCCCTCTTCGGCCGCGATCTCGGCCAGAACCGCGTTCTCGGTTCCGGGCGCGATCAGCCCCGCTCCTTCCGCCTGCCGCGCGGCGTCGGCCAGCGTGCGCCCCAGCGTCGTCGGAACGCCCGCCGCCTCGATACGCCGCAGCGCCGCCTTCACGGTTTCCATGGGTGAGCCAGCGGGCAGGACATCGTGAATATGAACCGCCAGAACCCGGCCGGGATGGCGCTCCACCGCGCTGGCATAGACCGAGGCGTCCTTCTGCCCGCTGTCGCCGATCAGGATGAAGGGCAGCGTCGGATTGGCCGCCATCACCGCGTCGATCATCCGGTCCTTGTGGCCGTGGTGGCGGCGCAGGAGCCAGCCGAGCGCGTCGGACGAAAGCGAGCGCAGGAGCATGGGCCCGACCGGAATGCTGCGCAGCGCCATGAAGCGCTCGAAGATATCGGCGAGGTTCCAGGGGCTGGACGAGACGTAGAAGACCGGATTGGTCTCCGCTCCCGCCGCGCCCTCGCAAAGCGCGCGGTAGAAGCGCGACACGCCGGGAAAGGGCAGACGCGCTTCCGGCGAATTGGCCGTGACGATGCGCCAATGCCGCAGCATCTTGAAGGCGCCGGTATGGATGATCGTGTCGTCGATATCGGAGATGATGGCAAAGCGCGCCTTGGGCGAGACGACCCGCGCCCGCGCTTCCACGCTCATCGGCGCGAAATCATAGCCGCGCGCCTTTTGCAGCGTGACGCGGATCTGCGCCCAGGGCGCGTCGCCCTCGGGCATGGTGAGCCCTTCCGCCTCGATGCGGAAATAACCGTCGCGCTGGCTCACCACTTCGCCCGATTGTCCGAGCCCCTCCCACTGGAGGCGCGCACCGCCGATCTCGTCGGTCTCGTAGCGCTTGAAGGTGAGATAGAGGTTGCGGAAGGTCGAGTTCGAATGCGCCGCACCGAAGACGCCCTCGTCTTCCAAGACACGCCCGAGCAGCGTCAGACGCCCGCCGGTGAGATGACCGGGATAGACCACGAGGGTCGGCTGGTCGGTCAGCCGCAGGCGCTGCTTCACCGCAAAGCGCAGGATCCGGCTTCGCCGTAGCAGATGTTCACCGATCGCGCTCAGCGCCCTGACACTCATTCCAGCCGAAATAGCGAAGTCACCCCGCATCGGAAAGGTGGCGCGCCATCCAGCTCAACAAAAAGACCGCCCCGAAAGGCGGCCTTGGATGATGCAGCGATGATTCGCCGATCAGTAAACGCGCTTCTTGGGCGCGATATACTCGATCTGGTTGGACATGGTGTAGGTGTGCACGGGACGATCGTCGAGGCGCACCGTCTTGTTCTGCGTGTCGCAGAAGGAGAGCGTGTGCTTCATCCAGTTGGCGTCGTCGCGATCGGGGAAGTCCTCGCGGGCGTGAGCGCCGCGCGATTCCTGGCGGGCGAGAGCCGAGTCCATGGTGACGACGGCTTGCGAGATCAGGTTGTCGTATTCCAGCGTCTCGATCAGGTCCGTGTTCCAGATCAGCGAACGGTCGGTGACGCGCACGTCATCGGACGACTGCCAGACCTGATGGATCTTCTCGTGGCCCTCTTCCAGCACCTCGCCCGTGCGGAACACGGCGCAGTTGGACTGCATCGTGCGCTGCATGTTGTTGCGAAGCTCGGCCGTCGAGGTCGAACCCTGGGCGTAGCGGAAGCGGTCGAGGCGCGCGAGGGAGTTCTCGCCGGCATCCTTGGGCAGCGGCGCATGGCCCTCGCCCGGCGTCACTGTTTCGGCGCAGCGCAGCGCGGCGGCGCGGCCGAACACCACGAGATCGATCAGCGAGTTGGAGCCCAGGCGATTGGCGCCGTGGACGGACACGCAGGCCGCCTCGCCGACGGCCATCAGGCCGGGCACGACGGTGTCGGCATTGCCGTCCTTCTTGGTCAGGACTTCGCCGTGATAGTTCGTCGGGATGCCGCCCATGTTGTAATGAACGGTCGGCAGAACCGGGATCGGCTCCTTGGTCACGTCCACACCCGCGAAGATGCGCGCCGACTCCGAAATGCCCGGCAGCCGCTCGTGCAGGATCTTCGGGTCGAGATGGTCGAGATGCAGGAAGATGTGGTCCTTGTTCTTGCCGACGCCACGCCCTTCGCGGATTTCCATCGTCATCGAACGGGACACGACGTCACGCGACGCCAGATCCTTGGCCGAGGGGGCATAGCGCTCCATGAAGCGCTCGCCTTCCGAGTTCGTCAGATAGCCGCCCTCGCCGCGCGCGCCTTCCGTGATGAGGCAGCCCGCGCCGTAGATGCCGGTCGGGTGGAACTGCACGAACTCCATGTCCTGCAAGGGCAGGCCGGCGCGCAGCACCATGGCGTTGCCGTCGCCCGTGCAGGTATGGGCCGAGGTCGCCGAGAAATAGGCGCGGCCATAACCGCCGGTCGCCAGGATCGTCTTCTTGGCGGTGAAGCGGTGGATCGAGCCGTCATCCATGTTGAGGGCGACAACGCCGCGGCAGGCGCCGTCCTCGTCCATGATCAGGTCGATCGCGAAATACTCGATGAAGAATTCCGACGAGTAGCGCAGCGACTGGCCATAGAGCGTGTGCAGAATGGCGTGGCCGGTGCGGTCGGCGGCGGCGCAGGTGCGCTGCGCCGGCGGGCCGTTGCCGAAATCGGTGGTCATGCCGCCGAAGGGGCGCTGATAAATCTTGCCGTCCTGCGTGCGCGAGAAGGGCACGCCGAAATGCTCCAGCTCGTAGACGGCGGCGGGCGCGTTGCGCACCAGATATTCGATGGCGTCCTGATCGCCCAGCCAGTCCGACCCCTTGACGGTGTCGTACATGTGCCAGCGCCAGTTGTCCTCGCCCATATTGCCGAGCGAGGCGGCGACACCGCCTTGGGCTGCGACCGTGTGCGAGCGGGTCGGGAAGACCTTGGTGATGCAGGCGGTCTTCAGGCCGGCCTGGGCGGCGCCGAGCGTGGCGCGAAGGCCCGCGCCGCCGGCGCCTACGACCACGACGTCGAAGACGTGATCGACGAACTCATAGGCCTTGCCGTTCTGGCCCGGCGCGGCGGTGCGATGCGGCTGTGCTGTGGCCATATCAGGCTCCGAAGCTCATCTTGATGATCGCGAACACGGCGGCGGCGCCGACCAGGAACGCGAAGAAGGTGTTGAGGATGATCAGCGGCAGCTTCAGCGCGCCGTGGAAATAATCCTCGATGATCGTCTGCATGCCAAGGCGCATATGGATGCAGGGCACCACCACCACAAGCGCCATCACGAGGCCGACGATCGGGTTGGCGAGCGCCGCGCGCACCGTGTCGTAGCCCTCGTCGTGCAGCGAGATCAGCAGCACGATGAAGAAGGCGATCAGAAAGAGGTTGGCGACGGCGGTGAGGCGCTGAAGCCAGAAATGGCCGGTGCCTTCGCCGGTCGCGCCGGAGCCGCGCACGCGCTTCAGGGGCGTTCTCATATCCATGGCGCTGATCCTTAGAAGATGGCGACGACGAGCCACAGAAGAACCGTCCCGACGAGCGAGGCGACCAGCGTGGCGATGGCGAAACGGGTGGACTCCTCGCGGCCGAGGCCGGTGCCGGTGTCCCAGATCAGATGGCGGATGCCGCCGGCGGCATGGTGCAGGAGCGCCCAGGTATAGCCGAACAGGATGAGACGGCCGAAGATCGAGCCGAAGAAGGCCGAGGCATGGTGGAACGAGGCTTCCCCGCTCGCCGCCGCCATCAGCCACCAGACCACGAGCACGGTGCCGAAATAGAGCGCGCCGCCGGTGATGCGGTGGAGGATCGACATCGCCATGGTCGGGCGGAAACGATACACCGACAGGTGCGGCGACAATGGCCGTTGGGATTGGATCTTGGACAAGAACGGCTCCTGAAGCAGTCGCTGATGGGTTGCGGTCGTGAATCGGTTCGGCCGCGGCCGGCAAAAGACCGTCCCCAGCATCTGGAGAATTTCTAAAAGCCCCTTCGCAGCGCGAAATCAAGCCGCAGAATCGAGGTTTCAGGCCCGCGCACGATCCAAACCGATTATATCGCCGCGTGTGCGACGCGCGGCCGCTGCGCGCTAGCGATCCAGAAAGCGGATGACGTAGCTCGACCAGTCGGCGGGCTCGGCCACCTTCTCGTAGAGATGGCGGCCCGACCCGCCATGTCGCGGCGCGTGGAGCACGAGCCGGGACCAGCCCCGCCCATCGGCCTCCTCGGCCAAAAGATCGACCATGGCCTTGGCGATGCCCTTGCGCCGATGCGCCTGATCCACGAACACATGATCGGCCATGCCGGCGCGCATTCCGGTCCAGGGATCGGGCAGATCGTAGAAGACGAGAAATCCGACCAGCGCGCCATCCACCCGCGCGCCCAGGATCTCGCCCGTGCGGTCCTGTAGCAATTGCTCGGCATAGAATGTATCGGGCGCGCCGGGTGCGCCCCGGAACATCGCCTGGTTATAGGCTGAAAGCAGGGGTGCCAGGTCGCGCGCGTCCTTCAGCCGGAGAAGGCCGATCTCGATATCAGGAAGGGGCTCGCTCGCGCTCATGCTCCCGATGTGCGGCGGAACGCGGCTCCGGTCAAGGCGCTTTCGTAGAGTCCGCCGGCCCGGGGCACGGCTGACACGCCCAGGAAGACAGCGCGCCGATACGGATGGAACGCGCCATCAGAGGCCCGTTAACACCGCCATAACTTACATCGGTCAAAGGTGCAGTGGCCGGACGAGATCAGCAAACATCCTTTCTGAACCGTTGATCATCCGACCCCGCATTGATCATGACGAAATATCGAGGTTCCATGCAGGCGAGCATCTTGGCTTGGGCGGTTCCCGCTGTCTTCCTGGCATTCGGAATTGGATTCGCCGTGCTGGGGCGCTTCGACCGCAGCCTGCACGGGTGGAGCCTTTGCTTCTCCCTCGTCGCCATCGGCTTCGCCTCGACCATCCTTCCTGCGGCGGAACACGCCTTCCTGAAGCCGGTTTTCGAGTCGATGGTATTTCTCCTGGCTCTGGGCGGTGCCAATCTCGCACTGGCTGCCCGCATGGGACGCCGGCCGCGGCTGGGTGCCATTGCCGGTATCATCGTCGTGACAGGCATCCTGTCCGGTTTGGCGATGGGGCCAATCGGTAGCGCGACGCTCGATATTCTCGTGGTGCAGACCGGTTGCGCTCTGCTCATGCTTTTGGCCGCGACCTGCATGGGTCCGCGCGCGGAACGCCGTATCGACCGCGTGCTCTTCTGGCTTTGCGTCATGGTGGCCGCGAGCCTCGGGCTCCAGAACGTCCTCCTGATGGCCCTGCCTCAGGATGTTCCCCTGACGAGCCTCAACTGGCGCGACTCCCAATGGGCCTTCGTGTTTCAGTTGAGCGGCGCGATCTCGGGCGTCGCCATGGCCTTTGCGGTGCTGCTGGCCATCGGCCTCGATCTGATCGAGCACCACCGCCGCTCGTCCGATCTCGACGCGTTGACCTTGGCCCTGAACCGGCGCGGCTTCGAACGGCGGGTAACGGAGTTGCGGCGCGGCGCCTCTTCAGACGTGACGTCGGCCCTGATCGTCGCCGATCTCGACTTCTTCAAGCAGATCAACGACCGTTACGGCCATGAGGCGGGCGATGCCGTTATCTGCGGCTTTGCTGCGCTCATGGGCGAAATGGCGAAGCCGCAGGGTTGCGTGTGTCGCTTCGGCGGCGAAGAATTCGCCTTGTTCCAAAGGAACATGAGGCTGGGCGAAGCGCGCGACCTCGCCAACCGGATCCGAAAGGCGCTCTGCCAGGTTCAATGGCCGTTCGACCTTCAGGATCGGCAAATCACCGCCAGCTTCGGCGTCGTCGCGCTCGAGCGGGACGAGTCCCTTTGGGACGCGGTGAGCCGCGCCGACAAGTTGCTCTACATCGCCAAGTCGCATGGGAGAAACCGCGTCGAGGCCGACAAGATCGCTCCAACGCTCGCAGTGGCGGCAGGGCCGGTCCGGCGGGCCGCCTGACAACCGGCGAAGCGACTGCGCTTCGCCGGTCCAACGCTCTCAAGACCCTGCGTGAGCCCATCCGGCGCACCGGAAGGGCTCACGCGTCAGATCACTTCCACTCGCGGATATCGACGAAGCGGCCCGCCACCGCCGCCGCCGCCGCCATGGCGGGCGAGACGAGATGGGTGCGGCCCTTGAAGCCCTGACGGCCCTCGAAATTGCGGTTCGAGGTCGAGGCGCAGCGCTCGTTCGGCTTCAACCGGTCCTCGTTCATGCCAAGGCACATGGAGCAGCCCGGCTCGCGCCAGTCGAACCCGGCCTCGCGGAAGATCCTGTCCAGCCCCTCGGCCTCCGCCTGAAGCTTCACGAGACCTGAGCCCGGCACGATCATGGCCGACACGCTATCGGCCACCTTGCGACCTTCCACGACCTTGGCCACCGCGCGCAGATCCTCGATGCGCCCATTGGTGCAGGAGCCGATGAAGACGCGGTCGATCGCGATGTCCGTCATCTTCGTGCCGGCCTGGAGGCCCATATAGTCCAGCGCACGGCGCTTGGTGTCGCGCTTGGCCTCGTCGGCGATCTCGTCCGGGTTCGGCACCACCCCGTCGATCGACACGACGTCCTCCGGCGAGGAGCCCCAGGAGACGATGGGCGGCAAGTTCGCCGCGTCGAGGCGCACCACCTTATCGAAATGCGCGCCCTCGTCCGTGTGCAGCGTCTTCCAGTAGGACAGGGCCTGCTCGAACGCCGCCCCCTGCGGCGCGCGCGGACGGCCTTCGATATAGTCGAAGGTCGTCTGATCGGGCGCGATCAGGCCGGCGCGCGCGCCGCCCTCGATCGTCATGTTGCAGATCGTCATCCGCCCTTCCATGGAAAGCGCGCGGATCGCCTCCCCGGCGAACTCGATGACATAGCCCGTGCCGCCCGCCGTGCCGATCTGGCCGATAATGGCGAGGATGATGTCCTTGGCCGTCACGCTCTCGGGCAGCGCCCCGTCCACTTGGACGAGCATGTTCTTGGCCTTCTGCTGGATCAGCGTCTGCGTGGCGAGCACGTGCTCGACCTCGGACGTGCCGATGCCATGCGCCAGCGCGCCGAAGGCCCCGTGCGTCGAAGTGTGCGAGTCGCCGCAGACGATCGTCATGCCCGGCAGCGTGAAGCCCTGCTCCGGCCCGATGATGTGGACGATGCCCTGGCGGTTGTCGACCTCGTTGAAATATTCGACGCCGAACTCGGCCGCGTTCTTGGCCAGCGTCTCGACCTGGATGCGGCTTTCCTCGTTGTGGATGCCGCCGCGCCGGTCATAGGTCGGCACGTTGTGATCCACCACCGCCAGCGTGCGCTGCGGGTGGCGCACCTTGCGCCCCGCCGCGCGTAGGCCCTCGAAGGCCTGCGGGCTCGTCACCTCATGCACGAGATGACGGTCGATATAGAGAAGGCTGCCGCCGTTCTCGTCGGTCGAGATCAGGTGATCGTCCCAGATCTTGTCGTAGAGCGTGCGAGGTTTCACAGTCTGGCTCATGAGCTTATCGTCTTCAAAACGGCCGGTCGGCCCAAGGGCCACCGCGCCTGACAGTATCGAACAGGAAGAAGGCGGCGGCCCCGAGGCCGCGCGGCGTCAGCGCGTCAGCAGTACGGCCGAAATCTGCCGGTAGAAAAAGCGGCCGGGCATCCGTGCGCGATCCTCCACCGGGGAAAACCCCAGCGTGGTCGGCAAACGGCCCTCGGACTTCGCGCTCTTTCGCATCGTTCCAAAATACGCCCACCCGCCCGGCTGCGCAATGCCCTGTTGCGCGGGTGAGGTTACGGCATGGCAGGGGACGCCGTCCCCTGCACCCCAGCCAGGGGAAATGATTTCCCCTGGACCCCTCTTCTCTTGGCATGTGTCCGAGATCAGGGCGGGCCGATGGCCCGTCCTGATCTCGGAAAAGTTCCAAGAGAAAGGAAGGGTTCGGGAAGTCCTTCCCGAGCGGGGTTCGGGGCGGCAGCCCCGCCGGGCTCTCGCCTCACCGCCGCAAGCGGCGCTCCAGCGCGCGGGCGGCGAGCGAGAGGGAGACAGTCATGAGGAGGTAGAGATAGGCGACGACGGAATAGGTTTCGAAGAAGCGAAAGGAGCCGGAGGCATAGACCTTGCCCATCTGGGTGATGTCGGCGACGCCGAGCACGGAGACGAGCGAGGAGTCCTTGACCATGGAAACCAGATCGTTGCCGAGCGGGGGCAGAACGGTGCGGATCGCCTGCGGCAGGATCACGAGGCGCAGGCGCTGGAAGGGCGAGAGACCCAAGGCTTCGGCGGCTTCGGTCTGGCCCTTGGGCACGGATTCGAGACCGGCGCGGATGATTTCGGCGATAAAGGCGGAATAGGCGATGACGAGGGCGAGAACGCCGCGCATCAGCAGCGAGACGTCGCGCACGAGGAGTTCGGAGAGAAGGCCGGCCTCGCGTAGGGGTGTCACCAGCCAGTTCCAGGCGGCGACCGTGCCGGGAACGCCGGCAAAGGCGATCCAGAACAGGAGCACGAGCACGGGTACGCCGCGAACGATCTCGACATAGAGGCGCGCGAGATTGCGAGGAAGGCGGCGGCGCGAGCGCCCGGCGAGCGCCACGAGAAAGCCGAGCCCGAGCGCACCGGCAAAGGCCAGCGCGGTGACTTCGACGGTGGTCAGAAGTCCCGTGGCGAGAATCGCGAGGGTCTGCCGCAGCCCAGCCTCGGCCGCGATGACGAGGGCTGCGGCGAGAGCGAGCACGGCCAGGGCGACGAGCCACCAGGGAAAATCCGGCGCGGCGAGCCGGGCACGAAGCCTGAACCCCAAGGGCAAGCGGCTCACGGCTGACCGAGCTTGGCGTCCACGAACCATTTCTGCGTGAGAGCGTCGAGCGTGCCATCGCTTTTGAGCGCGGCAATGGCGGCGTTGACGGGCGCGACGAGATCGGAGCCCTTGGGAAAGATGAAGCCGAACTCGTCCTTGCCGAGCGGTTTACCCACGATCTTGAGCGCGCCGTTGGACGCGGCGACGGAGGCCTGACCGCCGGCGAGATCGCTCAAGACGAGATCGACATCGCCCGCGCGCAGCGCCTGGATCTGCGCGCCGAAGGTCTCGAACAGCTTGACGCGCGGGTTCTGTTCGTTGCCGTCCAGCACCTCGTAAACGGCGGTGTAGAAGGGCGTCGTGCCCGCCTGCGAACCCACCAGCCCCTTGTCCATCGCCTTGAAGGAGGCGGCGTCCGAGAATCGGTTTTCGTCGGCGCGCACGATCATGACCATTTGCGAGAGCATGTAGGGATCGGAGAAGTCGACCTTCTCCTTGCGATCCTCGCGAATGGTGATGCCGGTCATGCCGATATCGTACTGGCCGGCCGAGACGGCCGTGATCATCGCGTCCCAAGAGGCGTTCTCGTAGCGGACCTTGGCGTTCAGCCGGTGGGCGATCTCGTTCATCGCGTCATATTCCCAGCCCACCGCCTGCCCGCTGGCGGCGTCGAGATATTGCAGCGGCGGATAGGCATTCTCCGTCACCACCACGATCTCGCGGCCCTTGAGGTCCGGCAGCGCGGCCCCTTGCGCGAAGGCCGTGCCCGGCACCGCGAGGGCGAGAGCAGCGGCGGCGAGGAAAAGGCGGCGGTGGATCATGGGCTGGGGTTCCGCGATGGTCGGGCTCGGGGAAAGTGTCATGGCAGAGGCGGCCCTGCCAAGAACGAAGCGTTCGCGGCAGGGCTTTGAGAGAGAAAGCCTGTCTCTCAAGGATTGGTCGTGGCGGCCGCTTTGTCCACGCTGTCACGCTCCTCGGCGGCAGCCTCCGTAACGCTGGGCGTCGGCACGGCCTTGGTCTGCCGGGCATAGCGCTGCGCCAGCGCGGCGCAGGCGAAGAGCTGGATCTGGTGGAACAGCATCAGCGGCAGGACGACGAGCGCCATGGCATGGCCGGCGAACAGGATGCCCGCCATGGGAATGCCGGTCGCCATGCTCTTCTTGGAGCCGCAGAAGACGATGGCGATCTCGTCTTCGCGATTGAAGCCGAGCTTGCGGGCCGCGAGCGTCGTGACCGACAGCGAGACGGCAAGGATCGCGATATCGAACAGCACGACGATCGCGAGATCCTGCCAGTCGAGGCTCGACCAGACGCCGGCGACGACCCCCTCCGAAAAAGCGGCATAGACGACGAGAAGGATCGAGCCGCGATCCACCACGACCGTCACCGGCTTGTGGCGCGCCAGCCAGCCGCCGATCAGCGGCCGGACGATCTGGCCGGCGACGAAGGGCGCGAGGATCTGAAGCGCGATCTTTTCGATGGCGTCGAAGGAAAAGGCCCCGTCGCCGCTGCCGCTCGCCAGCAGAAGCACGAGAACGGGCGTGACGATGACGCCCAGCATGTTGGAGACCGAAGCGCTGGTCAGCGCCGCCGGCACGTTGCCGCCCGCGATCGAGGTGAAGGCGATGGAGGACTGCACCGTGGAGGGCAGAAGCGTGAGGTAGAGAAGACCGAGCGCCAGTTCGCCCGGGATGACGCGGTCCGCCAGCGGCGCGACGAGCAGCCCGACGATGGGAAACAGTGCGAAGGTCGAAAGAAACACGAGGCCTTGCAGACGCCAATGGAGGAGGCCCGCCCAGACGGCCTGCGGCGACAGGCGCGCGCCATACAGAAAGAACAGAAGCGCGATGGCGCCGTAGGTGATCCAGTCGAAGGCTTCCGCCACCTCGCCCCGCGCCGGCAGGACGGCAGCGATACCGACGGTCGCGATCAGCATCAGAAGGAAGCGATCGACGGGAATGGCCCGAAGGCGGCTGGTGAAACTCATGAGACGCGCATCCTCGTCGGTCTGCGGTGAGTGCGCCGGCCCGATGGAGGTCAGCCGGCGCTTGGGGGAAGATCAGAGCGGCTTGGTCGCTCCGATCGAAAAGCTCATGGGAAGGCGCGGCACGCCAGGCGGCAGGGAGAACAGATCGACGCCGGTCTCGATCATATCGGGAAAGGCGCGCCAGGCGATCTGATCGTGCTCGCGCAGAAAGTCGAGCCGCAGGCCCGCGCCGATCAGCGCGTTCACGATGTCGCTCAGCGCATGAATCCACTCGTAATTGCGCGTCTGCGTCAGTGGCCGGGCATCGCCCGTATAGGTCTGCGTCTCGTCGAAGACGAGCGGCTGGGCCGTGGGCGTGCGGTGGTCGTAGGTGAGGACCGGTTGCCCGTCGCGCCATTCGCACTGGTTGAGAACGGGGTGCCCTTCCAGAAGATAAAGCCGCCCGCCGGGGCGCAGAACATCGGCCACGACCTTGGCCCAGGCCGCGATCTCCGGCAGCCAGTTGATCGCGCCCCAGGTGACGAAGGCCAGATCATACTGCGCGCCGAGCGCCTCTGGCGCGTCATAGAGGGAGGCTTCGACGAAGCGGGCGTTCGTTCCCGCGCGCGCCGCGAAGTCCCGCGCGGCGGCCAGCGCGTCGGGCGAGAAGTCGAGCCCGGTGACGGACCGCGCGCCCAGATGCTTCAGCGACAGGGTGTCGAGCCCGATATGGCATTGCAGATGCACGACATCGAGCCCAGCCAGATCGCCGATCTCGCCGGCTTCGATCGCGTGAAGCGAGGAACCGCCGGAGAGAACCTGCGCGATCCGGTAGGAGCCGGTCGTGTCGCTGGCGTGGAGCCGCGCGCGCTCGTTCCAGTTGGCCAGATTGGCCGCGAAATGCTCGTCCATAACAGCCTCCGAGGTTCGAAGCGGCAAGATAGGCTCGAAACGCGAAAGGGCGGCTCGAAGGCCGCCCTTTCTCAAAACTCGATTCGGGAGCGGACCCGATTATTCGGCAGCGTTCTTGGCGGCCGTCTTCGCGGCTTCCTTCGCGGCGCGCTCTTCGGCGGCCACCGCGCGGGCATCGTCGTTCAGCTTGCGAGCGCGAACGTTGGTGGCCTCGACGATACGGGCCGACTTACCGCGACGGTCACGCAGGTAGTAGAGCTTGGCGCGACGAACGCGGCCACGGCGCACGACTTCGACCGACTCCAGCTGCGGGGAGTAGACCGGGAACACGCGCTCGACGCCTTCGCCGTAGGAGATCTTGCGGACGGTGAAGCTCTCTTGGAAGCCTGCGCCCGAACGCGCGATGCACACGCCTTCATAGGCCTGCACGCGGGTACGGGTGCCTTCCGTGACGCGCACGTTGACGCGCAGCGTGTCGCCCGGCGAGAAGGCCGGAAGCGTGCGGATAGCGGCGATGCGGGCGGCCTCTTGGGCGTCCAGTTCAGCGATGATATTCATGGCGATAGCCTCATCTTCGTTACATGCCGGTTGCCCGGTCATGGCCGTCGGAACGGTCAAGTTTTTCTGAGGAAAACGAGGCGGCCTATACACGCCATGCGCCCGCTTGTCGAGACGGGCGTCACCATTTTGTCGCGCGGCGCGCCTGGTCTCGCTTTGCGTTTCTTCGCCTCTTTCCGCGCCACATCGCCTTGCCTAAGTTCGCGCCACGTCCCGCCTGTTCAATCCGGTTGCCATGTCCCTTCTCGAAGCCGTGCTTCTCTTTCTGTCCGGCTTCTTCGCGGGCGCGATCAACGCGGTGGCGGGGGGCGGCACGTTCCTCACCTTCGGCGCCATGACACTCGGTGGCATCTCGCCCATCTCGGCCAATGCGACTTCCTCGATCGTCCAGTTTCCGGGCTATGTCACCTCGACGCTGGCCTATTGGAGCGACATCAAGCGCATGTGGCGCGGCGCGCTGGTTCTGGCGCTCGTCTCGGTGCTCGGGTCGCTCGGCGGCGCGATGATTCTTCTCTCGCTCGACAACCCACAGTTCCAGAGCATGGTCCCATGGCTGCTCGTCGCCGCCACCGCGCTGTTTGCCGCCGGCCCCTGGCTGACACCCAAGCGCGCCCATCAGGACGAGGCCAGCCGAGGCCGCAGCCTCGCGAGCCCCTTTCTCCAGTTCTTCACCGCCATCTATGGCGGGTTCTTCGGCGCGGGCATGGGCATCATGATGCTGGCGACGCTCGGCCTGACGGAGAGCGGCGACTACCACCGGCTGAACGCCTTGAAGAACATGCTGGCGACGGTGATCGCCATCGTCGCCATCGCCGTCTTCGTGTCGGGCGGCGTCGTGGCATGGCTTCATGCCGCGCTCATGGCGCCGGGCGTGGCGCTGGGCGGCTGGAGCGGCGTCTGGGCGGCGCGCCGCCTGCCGCAGGGCGTCGTTCGCGGCGTCGTGATCGCGGTGGGCCTCGCGCTCGCGGCCTATTACTTCCACCGCAATGCCGGCTGAAGACTGCTGACAGAAGCTGACACTCACGCCCCCTAAAGCTCGCCTCGTCACCCCAACGAGGACGAGCCCATGCTCACCGCATCCAACATCCTTCTCTATGTCACGGAGCCCGCCCGGAGCGCCGCTTTCTACCAGTCGATCCTCGGCCGTGCGCCGGTGGAGCAAAGCCCCGGCTTCGCCCTTCTGCCGCTCAGCGAGGGGATGATGCTCGGGCTCTGGAAGCGCGAGAGCGTCCAACCCGCTCCTGATGTGGCGCCCGGCGGCTGCGAGATCGGCTTCAAGCTGGCGGACGATGCGGCGGTGGATGCCACACATGCCGAATGGCAGGCCAAGGGCGCGCGGATCCCGCTGGCCCCCGTCGATCTCGAGTTCGGCCGCTCCTTCGTCGCGCTCGACCCGGACGGCCACCGCCTGCGCGTCTATGCGCTGCACGAGGAGATGTAAGCGCCGAACGCCCTGAAACAGCGGGGCGGGTAGCATTGCGGGGGCGTTCTTGCCATATAGGCGGGAATTCCGCCCCCGTTTCGGTTTCAAACGCCATGGCCCACGCGATTCCCTTTGCCCGCATGAACGGGCTCGGCAACGAGATTCTCGTGGCGGATCTGCGCGGCCAGACAAAGCGGATCACGCCGGACGCCGCCCGCGCGCTGGCGGCGCGGGCCGAGACGCATTTCGACCAGATCATGGCGATCCACGATCCCGTCACGCCGGGAACATCGGCCTATATCCGCATCATCAATTCGGACGGTTCGGAATCGGGCGCCTGCGGCAACGGCATGCGCTGCGTGGTGCAGGCGCTGGCGGCAGAGACGGGCGAGCGCGACTTCGTGTTCGAAACACGCGCGGGGCTGCTGGAAGCGCGTGAGCGCGAGGACGGGATGCTCACGGTGGACATGGGCAAGCCGCGCTTCGACTGGCAGGCCATTCCCCTCTCGGAAGAATTCGCCGACACGCGCGCCATCGAACTTCAGATCGGCCCGATCGACGCCCCGATTCTCCATTCGCCCTCGGTCGCCTCCATGGGCAATCCCCACGCGATCTTCTGGGTGTCGGAGGATGTCTGGTCCTATCAGCTCGATCGCTTCGGGCCGATCCTCGAACATCATCCGCTGTTTCCCGAGCGCGCCAATATCTCGCTCGCCCGCGTAACGTCGAAGGCAAGCCTCGACCTGCGCACTTGGGAGCGCGGCGTCGGCCTCACCAAGGCATGCGGCTCGGCCGCCTGCGCTGCCGCCGTCTGCGCCGCGCGCACCGGGCGCACCGGGCGCAGCGTCACCATCACCGTGCCCGCCGGCGGAGAGCTTCTGATCGAATGGCTGGATAACGACCACGTGCTGATGACCGGCCCGGCCGAGTGGGAATGGTCCGGCACGCTGGACCCCGAGACGGGCGCCTTTTCACGCGACGAGGCGGCCTTGGAGACCGCGTCATGAGCGGCGGGATCGAGGTCATTTCCTTCGGCTGCCGCCTCAACACGTTCGAGGCGGAAGTCATGAAGCGCGAGGCCGGCGCGGCCGGGCTCGGCGCGGATGGCCAGACCGCCATCATCATCAACACCTGCGCCGTCACGGCCGAGGCCGTGCGGCAGGCGCGCCAGAGCGTGCGCCGCGCCCGGCGCGACAATCCCAATGCTCGCATCGTCGTCACCGGCTGCGCCGCGCAGACGCAAGGCGCGACCTTCGCCGCCATGGCGGAAGTGGACGCCGTGATCGGCAACGAGGAAAAGCTACAAGCGGAGAGCTATCGCGCCCTGCCCGATTTCGGCGTCGCGGCGTCCGAGAAGATCCGCGTCAACGACATCATGAGCGTGCGCGAGACGGCGGGCCACATGGTGGACGCCATCGAGGGCCGCGCGCGCGCCATCGTGCAGGTGCAGAACGGCTGCGACCATCGCTGCACCTTCTGCATCATCCCCTATGGGCGAGGCAATTCGCGCTCCGTGCCCATGGGCGCGGCGGTGGAACAGGTGAAGCGCCTCGTCGGCAACGGCTATGGCGAAGTGGTGCTGTCGGGCGTCGACATGACGAGTTGGGGCGCGGACCTGCCGGGCAGCCCCCGCCTCGGCGCGCTGGTGCAAAGCCTCCTGCGCCATGTGCCCGATCTCCAGCGCCTACGCCTGTCCTCGATCGATTCGGTGGAAGCGGACGAAGCCCTGGTGGAGGCCATCGGCTCCGAGCCGCGCGTCATGCCCCATCTCCATCTGTCGCTCCAAGCCGGCGACAACATGATCCTGAAGCGCATGAAGCGCCGCCATGCGCGCGAGGATTCGATCCGCTTCTGCGCCGAGTTGCGCCAAGCCCGCCCCGACATCGTGTTCGGGGCCGATCTGATCGCCGGTTTCCCGACCGAGACCGACGAGATGTTCGAGAACACGCTCCGTCTCGTGGAGGATTGCGGCCTGACGCATCTTCACGTCTTCCCGTTTTCACCGCGCGAGGGAACGCCTGCCGCGCGCATGCCACAGCTTCCCAAAGCGGTGGGCAAGGAACGGGCCGCCCGGCTTCGCGCGAGCGGGGACGCGGCCTATCGCCAGCACCTCCAGCGCTCCGTCGGGCGCACGGCCAAGGTGCTGATCGAGCGCGAGGGGCTGGGTCGGACGGAAGACTTTACCGTGACCGAACTGCACAGCGGCCTCCCCGGCGAGATCGTGAACGCTACCATTACGGGCGAGACAGGCGAGCGCCTGCTCGCCGTCCCCTCCTCGGCTGCCCGCGCGGCGGCCTGACATTCGATCGGATCAGACCGCCATGGCCGAGAACAAGGGCTTTTTCCGCCGCCTCTTTTCCTTCGGAGCGAAGGAAGAGGACCGCACGCAGCACGAAGGCGGCCTTGCGCGCACGCAGGACACGACGGCCGCCCGGCCCGATTCCAGCGCGCCCGAGATTCACCAGCCCGCCGCCGCATCGACCGACACCGACACCGAGGCCGGGGCCTCCGTCCAGACGCCGGACGAAGGCGGCATCATCCCCCTGAAGAGCGGCGAAGACGCGGACGGCGTCGCGGCTGAAAAAAAAACTCCGTAATTGAGCCGGAGCCGGCGCAACCCGCGCCGGTTCATCTCGCCCCTGACGCGGGGATCGCGCCCGAACCGCGCGGCCCGCAGGTGGATGAGAGTTTCGAGCGCCCCTTCGCGCCCGCCGACGAGCCCGTCTCGCGGGCTCCGAACCCCTCGCCGGTGGACGCTTCCCCCGCAGAAGCCGTGCACGTCGAGCCCGCTCAAACTGTCTGGCCCGTCGAACAAGAGCGCGCGCCCGAATCGCGCGCGCCCCTGACGCAGGATTCCGTCGCACCCGCCACACCGCCGACCGACGCGCCCGTCGCATTGGCTCCCACGCCGACGCCGGTGGAAACCACCTTTGCCGCCCCTGTCGAACCTGAGCCCCGCGCTGAGGACAAGAGCGACGACCTCGCCTTCCTGGACGAGGCCCGCCCGTCCGAGGCCGAGCCGGAGGCCGACTTCTCCTGGCTGGACGCGCCGGAGCCGGCGGAGGACGAAGCGGACGATGCGCCTGCCTCCGACACGCCCCTCGCCCCGGCGGAAGCCGCGATCGTCGCGGGCGATGGCGGCAGTCTCGCCGAGGCGCGTCTGCCCGTCGATCCGGCCGAGCCGATCCATGATGCCGCGCCGGTCCTAGCTCCGGCCGCCGAAGACACGAGCGAGCGCGACGAGTTCGCCTGGCTCGACGCGCCGCTGCCGCCCGAGGAACCCAGCGAGACGGCGACGTCCTCCGCGCTCGGCTCCGACGCACCGGACCGCGCCGATGTCGCCCTGCCGGCGGCGGCGGGCGCCCTGCCCGGCCTCGTCGCGCCGCCGCTTTCCCCTCTGCGCCAGCCGACCGATGGCGAAGGCTGGGCGCTGCGCGAGCGCGAACGGGCCGAACAGACCGCGCCGGAGGTGCGAAAGCCCTTCTTCCAGCGCCTGCGCGAAGGTCTTGCACGCTCCTCCAACCAGTTGTCCGGCCAGATCACCGCGCTCTTTACCAAGCGCAAGCTGGACGAAGAAACGCTTCAGGAATTCGAGGACGTGCTGATCCAGGCCGATCTCGGCGTCGAGACGGCGATGCGCATTACGGATCGTCTGTCGGACGGGCGCTTCGGCAAGGAAATCTCGGGCGAGGCCGTGCGCCAGATCCTGGCCGACGAGGTGGAGCGCGCGCTGGCGCCTGTCGCCAAGCCCCTCGAACTCGACCTCGAAGTGAAGCCGCACGTTATTCTCGTGGTCGGCGTCAACGGCACGGGCAAGACCACGACCATCGGCAAGCTCGCCGCCAAGCTGACGCGCGGCGGCCTGCAGGTCACGCTGGGCGCGGGCGACACGTTCCGCGCCGCCGCCGTCGAGCAGTTGAAAATCTGGGGCGAGCGCACCGGCTCCACCGTCGTCGCCCGGCAGATCGGCGCCGATGCGGCGGGCCTCGCCTTCGAGGCCTATGACGAGGCGGTCGCCAACGGGTCGGACGTTCTCATCATCGACACCGCCGGCCGGCTCCAGAACCGCGCCGAGCTGATGGACGAGCTCGCCAAGATCGTGCGTGTTCTCCAGAAGCGCGACCCCGACTCGCCGCACACCGTGCTCCAGACGCTGGACGCGACGACGGGCCAGAACGCGCTCAATCAGGTCGAGATTTTCCGCAATGTGGCGGGCGTCAACGGCCTCGTCATGACCAAGCTCGATGGTACGGCGCGCGGCGGCATTCTGGTCGCCATCGCCGCCAAGCATAAGCTGCCGGTCTTCTTCGTGGGTGTCGGCGAAGGCGTGGACGATCTCGAGCCCTTCAAGGCGCGCGATTTCGCCGATGCCATCGCCGGCCGCGCCGGCACGGTTTGAAACTCGGCCGCGCTGAAACCGACCGAAGACCTCACCGCCTGAATTTCGCCGCCTCGCCGCCCGACACCATCCCCGAAAGGGAAACCCGTCCATGTCCTCCGATCCGATCATCGAAAAGGCCCCGAACACGCCGGGCCGGCGCGAGATGAACCCGCTCGTCAAGTTCGCGCTCGAACTCGGGCCGCTTGTCGTCTTCTTCTTCGCCAACAATCGGGGCGAGGCGATCGTCACGGCCTTCCCGTCGCTGGCCAAGCTCGGCGGCCCGCTCTTCGTGGCCACCGCCCTGTTCATGGCGGCGACCGTGGCGGCGCTCATTGCCTCCTGGGTGCTGGTGAGAACCCTGCCGATCATGCCGATCGTGTCCGGCGCGGTGGTGCTGATCTTCGGCTCGCTGACGCTCTGGCTGCAGGACGACGTCTTCATCAAGATGAAGCCGACCATCGTCAACGCGCTCTTCGCCGCCGTGTTGCTCGGGGGCCTCGCTTTCGGCAAGCCGCTGCTCGGCTATGTCTTCGATCAGGCCTTCAAGCTGGACAACGAGGGCTGGCGCAAGCTGACGCTGCGCTGGGGCCTGTTCTTCGTCTTCCTCGCCATCCTCAACGAGGTCGTCTGGCGCTGCTTCTCGACGGATTTCTGGGTGGCGTTCAAGGTTTGGGGCACCATGCCCATCACTATGATCTTCATGCTGATGCAGTTTCCGCTGCTCAAGCGCCATGCGCTGGAGCCGCTCTTCGACAAGAAACCGTGATCGCATCGCGAGGGCCGGCCGCTTGGCCGCGCGCCTCGCGCTCCCCAAATGCGCCTTCTGATCCCTGATCCGGAGGCCCTTGGAATGATCGACGCGCAGAAACTTCTCGACCAGTTCCTCGGCACGGGACGCGCCGCCGGCACGCGCAGTCCTTTCCCATCGGGCACCGGCCGCGCCTCCACCGGCGAAACGCTTCAGGACGGGCTCGGCAAGCTGCTCGGCGGCGCGCTCGGCGGGACCGGCGCGCGCTCAGGGGGCGGCATCGGCGATCTCGCCGCCAGCGTCCTGTCGGGCGGGCGCTCGGGCGGCGGCTCGCTCGCCGGCAAGGCCATCGGCGGCGCGCTGGCGGGCGGTCTCGTCTCGCAGCTTCTGCGCCGGGGCGGCGGGAAGAGCATGAAGGGTTTCGGCGGACAGGCCGTGAAGCTCGGCGGCCTCGCCCTGATCGCCGGTCTCGGCTACAAGGCCTGGACCAATTGGCAGGCGCAGAACCAGCCAAGTCTCGCGCCCTCGCAGCCCGGCCCGATCCGCCCCATCGCCGCCAGCGACATTCCCGAGGTGAGCGACCCGAACTTTCACCCCGCCGGCTCGGACGCCGAGCGCCGCGCCAAGCTTCTCCTGTCAGCAATGATCGCGGCGGCCAAGGCGGACGGCACGCTCGATGCCAACGAGGAGCGCCGCATCTTCGGGCGGATCGAGGATCTCGATCTCGACGCCGAGGAAAAGGGCCTGCTGATGGACGAAATCCGCCGTCCGCTCTCGGTGGACGAGCTGGTGCGCCATGCGACGACGCAGGAGGTGGCGGTCGAACTCTACACCGCGTCGCTCCTCGCCATCGACCCGGACCAGCCGGCCGAGCGCGCCTATCTCGACCTTCTCGCCGCCCGTCTTCAGCTGCCGTCCGAACTCGTTTCGGAAATTCGTCGCACGACGGACGAGGCGCGGGACTGATCGGATTCGGTCTTCTTTAACGTTTCACGTGAAACAGCGCCGAGCCGTCTCCGGCAACTCGGCGCCGCCTCAATTGAAAAACCGGGCGGATCGGCCCGAAAGTTTGCGCCCCGCTACAGCGCGTCCTCGCCCACCGGCGTTCCATCCGGCAGGCGGTCTCCTGCCTCGCCGGCTGGATTGCCGAAAGGCACCGGCGGCGCGCCCGCTTCCGCCTCCGCATCATGGCGCAGCGCCCAATGGACTGTGGGAAAGGCGAGGTCGTCCCACGGGATGTCGTCCGGGTGCACTAGCTTGACCTCCAGACTTTCCGGGCCGGCCAGGATGGCGGGGTCGAGGAGGCGCGCGCGGTAGATCAGTTGCACCTGGCTGATGCGGGGCACGGAATAGACCGCCAGAAGCCGCGAAATGTCGATCCGCGCCCCGGCCTCCTCGAGAGCCTCGCGCGCCGCGCCGGCATCGGGCGTCTCGTTCAGTTCGAGATAGCCGGCCGGAATCGTCCAGCGCCCTCGCCCCGGTTCTATGCCGCGGCGGCACAGGAGGATGCGATCTTCGAACCGCACGACCGAGCCGACGACAATCTTCGGGTTCTCATAGGCGACGAAGCCGCAATGATCGCAGACGCGCCGCGCGAGAGCATCGTCCTCGGGAATGCGAAGGGAGAAGGCAGGGGTAAGATCACTCATGCGAGGCAAGATGGAGGCCATCGCGCATTTGGCCATGGCCTTCCCTTAGGTCAGGCTCGGCACCAGTTCGCCCTTTTACGCTTCGGCTCTGGTCCAACGGAGCCCCAACCATGGCGATGCATCCCTATGTCACGATCGGCGCGTCGCCGGTCGAGCCGTCCTCTGCCTTTTACGATGCGGTTCTGGCGGCGATCGGCTGGAGCAGCCATGCGAGCTTCGCGGGCGGGCGCGGCTACTCTCGAGGCGGCACGGGCGAAGGCTTTTCGGCCTGGGTCTTGAAACCCTTCGACGGCGCGCCGGCCAGCGCCGGAAACGGCGCGATGGTCGGCTTTCCCGCCGCCTCGCAAGCCGAAGTGGACGCCTTCTACGCCGCTGGAATGGCGCAGGTCGGCACGGACGAAGGCGCGCCGGGCCTGCGCCCGCAATATGGGCCGGACTGGTACGCCGCCTATCTGCGCGATCCCTGCGGCAACAAGATCGCCGTGGTCTTCAACGGCTAAGGCCGGTTTACGGGCGGCTTTGGGGCTGCCCCGAAGCCGCCCGCGGTCTTCAGCGAAGCATGGCGAGCGCGCGGCCGATCTCGGCGAAGGCCGCGTTGCGCTCGTCGAAACTGGCCTTCGTTTCCGTCAGATACAGGCTGATCAGGATCGGCTTTCCTGCGGGCGGCCAGATCACCGCGACATCGTTCATCGTCCCGAAATCGCCACCGCCCGTCTTGTCCCCGACGCGCCAGTCTTTCGGCAGGCCCGCGCGCAGCTTGGCGTCGCCCGTCCGGTTCGCGACCATCCAGTCCGCCAGCTGGCGGCGCGAGTCCGGTTTCAGCGCCTTGCCGAAGAGAAGCGCGTGGAGCGTCTTTGTCATGGCCGCCGGGCTGGTCGTGTCCCTGGGGTCGCCAGGCTTCGCCTCGTTCAGCGCGGTTTCGCGCCGGTCGAGCCGGAAGCTCTCGTCGCCGAAGCCGCGCGCCGTCCGGGTCACGCCCTCCGGCCCGCCCAGAAGGTCGATCAGCACATTGCCGGCCGTGTTGTCGCTCTGCGTCAGCGCCGCCTCGGCGATGGAACTGAGCGTCATGCCTTCGCCGCCGACATGCTTTTCGGTCTCGGGCGAATAGGTCACGAGATCGGATTTTGCGATCACCACACGTCGCGACAGGTTTTCCTGGCCGGCATCCACGCGAGCCAGGAGGCCGGCGGCGGCCACGAGCTTGAAGGTCGAGCACAGCGGAAAGCGCTCGTCCGCGCGCCGCGCCCAGCGCCGATCCGTTTCCATGTCCCAGACGAAGGCACCGAGCCGGGCCGAGAAGCGGCTTTCGATCTCGGCCCAGAGCGCGTCCAAATCCGCTTCGGCGCGGGCGGGCCTGGAGGTCAGGCCGGTAAGTCCAAGCGCCAACCCTGCGCCGGCGAGAGCGGCAAAGCGGCGGCGGGTCAGGGCGTGAGACATGGCGCGAGGCTCCGGTTCATACCTCAGCGCTTGGGAGCGCGAGGAAAAATGGCGGGTGGTCTCGATTCACAAGATCGTTCGCCCGCCTTATGGACGCCAGCCTCTTGCGACGGCTTGCCCCTTCGCCGCAAGCCCCGGCTGGGCGAAGGAGCGGGAAATCTCTCGATCGAAGCGGTTCGCTCTCAGGAAATCCCGGTCATGACGCCCGTGCGAAAAGCCGGCCGGGCCGCGATCCGTTCGTACCAGGCTTCGAGCGCTGGAAGGCTGGGACGCTCGATCGGGAGCGAAAACCAGGCATAAGCGATGCAGCCGAGCGGGATGTCGCCGATGCCGAAATCGGGGCCGGACAGGTAGGGCGAGCCTTGCAGGGCCGCGTCGGCTCGGCGCATCAACTCCGCGCACTGGTGCGCCCCTCGCTCCATCGCGGCGTCGTCCCGCTGATCGGGCGCGACGCGAACGAGGTTCCAGAACAGATCGCGGAAGGGACCGGAGAAGGAGAGCGAGGTCCAGTCCATCCATTTGTCGGCGACGGCAAAGGCGCGCGGGTCGCCGGGCGCGAAGGGCGCGGCTCCGTATTGGCGGGCGAGATAGCGCACGATCGCGTTGGATTCCCAGAGAACCAGCCCCTCATCCTCCAAGCAGGGCACGAGGCCGTTGGGGTTCAGGGCAAGATAGGCCGGGGACTGGACCTGCCCGAACGCGCCGCCCGCTGGAATGTGCTCGTAAGCGAGCCCGAGTTCCGCCGCGCACCAGAGAACCTTGCGGACATTGGTGGAATTGTTGCGACCCCAGATTTTCATGGCGAACCCCGTTTCGTTTTGCGCCCGGAAGGCATAGGCCGAACGGGCGACACGCCGAACCATCTCCACGAATGAGGCCGAGCTTTGTCCAAGTCGACACGCGCCACGCTGGCCCTGACGCAAGCGGGCATCGCCTTCACCACGCAAGAATACGCCTACGACCCGCACGCCCAGCATATCGGATTGCAGGCGGCCGAAGCGATCGGCGTTTCGCCCGATCTCGTCCTGAAGACCCTGATGACGCTGGTGGACGGCAAGCCGGTCTGCGTGGTCGTGCCTTCCGACCGGGAGGTTTCGATGAAGCGCCTCGCCAGCGCCGTGGGCGGCAAGTCGGCGCAGATGATGCCGCCTGCCGAGGCCGAGCGGACAACGGGCTATGTGGTCGGCGGCATCAGCCCCTTCGGCCAGAAGAAGCGGGTGCCGGTGGTGATTGAAGAGCAGGCGCTGCGGCACGCACAGGTCTTCGTCAATGGCGGCCAGCGCGGCTTGCAGATCCATCTCGCCCCGCAGGCGATCTGCGATGTGCTCGGCGCCAAGGCTGCCCCCCTGATCGCCTGAGCGTGGCCGGTCGAGGCGCGTACCGATCAGACAGATAGCTGGCCGCACCGAATTCGAAAGCTCGACTGACGAATCAGGGCTCGGCAGCGCACGGCATTTGCGCTACGCCTGTCAGACACCTGTTCGCGAGCCGCAGATGACCCCAGCCCCCGCCTCCCTTCGCAATCCCTGGATCGCGCTTCTCTGCGGGGCGACGATCGTCACCATCGCCATGGGTCTGCGGCAGGGCTTCGGCCTTCTGCTCCGGCCCGTCGAGTTGGAGATCGGCGTCGGGCGCGAGGCGTTCGGCCTCGCCATCGCGCTGCAGAATCTCGTTCTGGGCCTCGGCCAGCCCTTTGTCGGCGCGCTGGCCGATCGGCACGGCGCGGGGCGCGTCGCGGCCGTCGGCGGGCTTCTCTATGCGCTGGGTCTCGTTCTGGCTTCCACGGCGGCGAGCGCCCTGGCGCTCGACCTGTCGCTCGGCGTTCTCGTCGGCTTTGCCATGACGGGCGTCACGTTCGTGGTCGTGCTCGGCGCGGTCGGGCGCTTCGTGCCGGCCGAGCGGCGCGGCATGGCCTTCGGCATCGTGACGGCGGGCGGCTCGGTCGGGCAATTCCTTCTGGTGCCGGTCACGCAGATGGCCGTCGAGGCTTTCGGCTGGCGCGGTGCGCTTCTCTTCGGCGCGGCCCTCGCCTCGCTCATGGTGTTTCTGGCGATCGGCATTGCCGGGCGGCCTCAGGCGGCTCCCAGCGCGGGCGCGGCCCAGAGCGAAAGCCTCGGCGCGGCCCTGCGGCTTGCCGCGCGCCATCCCGGCTATTGGCTCCTGAATGTCGGCTTCTTCGTTTGCGGCTTTCACGTCGCCTTCGTCGCGACGCATCTGCCGGCCTTTCTGGCCGATCAGGCGATCGACCCATCGGTCGGCGCGCGGGCGCTGGCGCTGATCGGCCTGTTCAACATTCTCGGCTCCTATGTCTTCGGCCTTTCGGCCGACCGGCTGCGCAAGAAATATGTGCTGGCGGCGCTCTATTTCGGCCGCGCCGTGGTGATCGCGCTGTTTCTCGCGGTGCCCTTCACGCCGCTTTCGGTCACGATCTTCGCCTGCGCCATGGGCTTTCTCTGGCTCGGCACGGTGCCACTGACGAGCGGGCTTGTCGGCCAGATCTTCGGCGTGCGCTACCTTTCGACCCTGTTCGGCATCGTCTTCATGAGCCACCAGATCGGCGCGTTTTTCGGGGCCTGGGGCGCGGGCCTCGTCTTCGCCTGGACGGGAAGCTACGACGCAGCCTGGACGATCTCGATCGCCTTGGCGCTTCTGGCGGGCGTGGCCAATCTGCCGATCCGCGATGCGAAGCTCACTCCGGCGGGCGCGCCGGCATGAAGGCGCGGGCCGAGTTTCTGTTTCCCGCCGGGCTGGCGCTCCTGTCCGGCGTCGGCGCTCTGCTTTGGCTCAGCGAGGGGCCGCGCCTGGTGGGGCTGATGCTGTTCGGCTTCTGCCTTTAGTGCCCGTTCAGGGCGCGGGTGAGCCTGACTTGGCGAGCGCGGGTAACAGCCCCTCACGGATGGCTTTGACGTCGAGCGGGCCGGTCTGCTTCCAGAGAATGCGCCCGTCACCGGTCACGAGAAAGGTTTCCGGCACGCCATAGACGCCCCAGTCGATCGCTGCCGTGCCGCGCTCGTCCGTGCCGACGCGGGCGTAAGGGTTGCCGAGCGAGGTGAGGAAGCCGAGCGCCTGATCCGGCTTGTCCTTGTAGTTCAGCCCCTCGATGCGCAGGCCGGAGTTACGCACCGCCGGGTCGCTCGCCAGCGCCATGAGCAGCGGATGCTCCTGCCGGCAGGGGCCGCACCAGGAAGCGAAGACATTGACGAGGCGCGGCGCGCCGTCGCCCTCCGGCGAAACGGCGAGGCCCGGCACGGGCGCACCATCGGCCCCCTGTAGGCCGGCCAGCGGCGGCAGGCTGGTGGCGGGAGCCTTCTGGCCGATCAGCGCGGAAGGAAGCTGGCTCGGATCATGGCCAGAGACGAGCTGTGTCAGGAACAGCGCGGCGAGCCCGCCGAAGACGAGAAGCGGCAGGGCGACGAGAAACGGCCGACGGCGGCGCGGTGGGGTGGCGGACATCTCGCTCATGGCAGCTTGCGCCGCGCCCCGCGCTCGCTCTCCAGCGCCTTCAGGCGGCGCGAGACCGAGCGCGCGTCGAGAAAGGTCCAGAGTCCCAAGGCGCCGAGCGCGAAAGCCGCCATGCCATAGGCGGCGGCGATGAAGCCGAAATAGCTGGATTGCATGATGTCAGCCCTCCGCCAGACCCATCCGGCGTCGCTCCATGTTGCGCAGGCGACGACGGCGAATTTCCGTACGCATGGCGGTGAGATGCAGCGCGAAGAAGAGCGTGGTGAAACCGGCGGCCGAGATCAAGAGAGGGTAGAGATAGGCATCGTCCAGCGTCGAGCCGCCCAGGCGCAGGACGCTGGCCGGCTGGTGCAGCGTGGACCACCAGTCCACCGAGAACTTGATCACCGGGATCAGGAGAAAGCCGACCAGGACGAAGACCGAGGCCATGCGCCCGGCCCGCTGCGGCTCCTCGAAGGCCCGCGTCAGCGCGATCAGCCCGAGATACATCAGGAAGAGCACGAAAACGGAGGTCAGCCGCGCGTCCCAGACCCACCACGTGCCCCACATGGGCCGGCCCCAGACCGAGCCGGTGAAGAGACACAGAAACGTGAACACCGCGCCGATGGGCGCGGCGGCGCGGATCGAGACTTCCGCGATCGGATGGCGCCAGACGAGAAGGCCGAGCGCGGAGGCCGACATGACCGTCCAGCCCATCATCGCGATCCAGGCGAAGGGCACATGGATGAAGAGGATGCGAACCGTCGCGCCCTGCTGATAGTCTTCCGGGGCGGCGAGGCCGAGGCCGAGGCCAACCGCCAGAAGCGCCAGCGCCAGCGCATAGAGCCAGGGCTGGAGACGGCCCGACAGGTCCAGAAACCGCGTCGGGTTGGCCAGAAGCGCAAAGCGCGAGGGACGGGCGGCGAGATCGCTCATGCCGCCGTTCTAGAGCATTTCCAGCCGAAGCGGAATTGGCTGGGCGTCGCACGAGGCGCGGACGAATTGACGAAACGGCTCATGGACGGCGACCCGCCGCAGCCATCGCATGGCTGAGCGCGACCAGCCGTCAGCCTCGCCGGATCATCAGCGCCATGCCGATCGCCTCCGGCATGACGGGCTCGAAGCCGAACTGGGCATAGAGATGGCGGGCATCGCCACCGGCAGTCAGACTGACTCGCGCGCTGTCGGGCGCGGTCTCGCGCAGCCAATCCACCAGCGCGGCGAAGATCGCCTTGCCGATCCCCTGCCCCTGGTGGGCAGGCTCCACCGCCATGTCCACGATCTGAAAGAAGGCCCCGCCATCGCCCACGACGCGGCCCATGGCGACGGTGCGTCCCTCGAAGCGCGCAATCACGGCATGGAGCGTGTTCGGCAAGCCGCGCCGGGCGGCTTCCTCGCTCTTGGGGCTGAGACCAGAGACGGCGCGCAGGCGGCGATAGCTTTCGCTGTCGGGCGTCTCGACGTGGAAGGAATAGAGCGCGGGGTCGAAGCGGGGCATGGAACGTCTCAATCGCTGGATTGGCGAAGCGCGAGCGCGGCGGCGAAGGGGCCGAGGACGCCGTACAGCAGTGTCAGCGCCAGAAGGATCAGGAAGGGCGCGCGAAAGGGGGCGAGATCGTTCACAGCCCCGCTGGTGGCAGCGACGCCGAAGATGAGAATCGGGATCGCGAGCGGCAGGGTCAGCACCGAGACGAGAACGCCCCCGCGTGGCAGGCCAGCGGCCACCGCCGCGCCGACCGCGCCGATCAAGACGAGTGCCGGCGTGCCGACCAGCAGCGTCAGCGCGCTCGCCCCCAGCGCCAGCGGCTCCAGCGCCAGAAGGAGGCCCAGCAGCGGCGCGGCGAGAACCAGCGGCAGGCAGCTCGCGACCCAGAGCGCGGCACATTTGGCGAGCACCACGAGCGGCAGCGGCAAGGGGCCGGTGAGGAGCAGGTCGAGCGTGCCGTCGTCCCGGTCGGCCTGAAACAAGCGGTCGAGCGACAGGAGCGTGGAAAGCAGCGCGCCGATCCACAGAAAGGCCGGGCCGATGCGCGAGAGAAGCTGGAGGTCCGGGCCGACTCCGAAGGGGATGACGGCGACGACAGCCAGAAAGAACACGACGCCCGGCGCGCCGCCGCCCGAGCCGGACAGGAGCAGCGCGAGATCGCGCCGAAACAGAGCCAGCATCAGCCGATCGCCTCCCAGCCCTCGTCCTCGCCCGATTCGGCGAGCGCCAGGCCTGCCGGCTGCGGCTCCAGAACAAGCGTGCGGGCGGCGGGCCCGAGATCGACAGGCTGGTGCGTGGCCGCGAGAATCATGCCCCCGCTTGAGAGATGGTGCCGGCAAAGCGCGGCGAAGCGCGCCTGCGTCGCGGCGTCCAGCGCATTGGTCGGCTCGTCCAGAAGCCAGAGCGGGCGGGGGGCGACCAGAAGCCGGGCGAGCGCCGCGCGCCGCGCCTGCCCCGCCGAAAGATCGGAGCAGCGCAGCCGGGCCACGCCCTCCGGCAGGCCGAGCGCACCCAGCGCGGCTTCGGGCGAGAGGCCGCCCGCGCCTCCTAGAAAGCGTGCCCAGAAGGCGAGTTCCGCCCCAACGCGGCGCGCGCCCTTCAGCGCGTTGCGATGGCCGATATAGTGGGCGATGTCGGCGAGGCTTCGGGCCGGCTCGCCGTCGGCAGCGGGCAAGCCCTCGACGCGAACGCCTCCGGC
Organism: Aureimonas ureilytica; assembly: GCF_001475935.1. Taxonomy (GTDB): domain Bacteria; phylum Pseudomonadota; class Alphaproteobacteria; order Rhizobiales; family Rhizobiaceae; genus Aureimonas; species Aureimonas ureilytica_A. The sequence continues at coordinate 99,868 of NZ_LDQA01000015.1, read as the reverse complement.
GAGCGGCGGCAGAAGGCCGGCCAGCGTGCGCAGCAGGGTCGATTTGCCCGCGCCGTTCTCGCCCGTCACCAGTACGGCCTCGCCGGCCGATAGAGCCAGATCGAGCGGCGGCACGACCAGCCGCCCGCCCCGGCCGCAAGCCAGCCCTCTGATCACGAGCCTGCCCGCCACGCCGGAACCACTCCTCAACTTTGGAGCGCTATAAGGGCTCCAATCCCAAGGCTTCGTTGTGGAGAGGCGGGACCCGAAAGGCAAGCGGCAAGGCGGAGCGAGCGACGTCCCGAAGGTCTGACAGAACCTCAGGGTGGAACACTGGCGAATCTCTCGCCGCAGCGACGCGCCGAATGTCACCCATGCCACCGGCATGGGACGAGCATCGGCGAGACGGCGCGGTGAGAGAGGCCCGGTACACCGCCCCCTTGAGGCTCCGTCAGGCTGTCCAGGCAAGGCGAATGAAGATGGCGTGAGGCAGGAGCGCTCCCCCGAATGGGTGCGCGCGAATGCGAGAAGGCCCTTTATAGCAATTACAAACTTGCCTATAAGGCGCTCACCCACTCCAGCGACCGGCGTGGATCACATAGCGCCGATCTCACGTGCCCCGCCTCCCCGGCGAGGACTGAGGCGGACGGGCGGAAATGGTCGCACCCGCATTTTCCAAGGCGCGCTTCGCCGCGTGCCGCGGTCGTTCGCCTTTCGGACATTTTTTGGTTCGAGAAGGAACGAGAACCCTATGTCCCACCCCGATAGCTTCAAAAGCCGCAAGACCCTGACGGTCGACGGGAAGCCCTATGTCTATTTCGACCTGAAAGAGGCCGAAAAGAACGGCCTGTCGGGCGCTTCGCGCCTGCCCTACTCGATGAAGGTCATTCTCGAGAACCTCCTGCGCAACGAAGACGGCCGCACGGTTCTGGCCGACGACATCCGCGCCGTGGTCAACTGGCTGAACGACAAGGGCTCGGCCGGTCACGAGATCGCCTATCGCCCGGCCCGCGTCCTGATGCAGGACTTCACGGGCGTTCCGGCCGTCGTCGATCTCGCCGCCATGCGCGATGCGACCGCCAATCTCGGCGCCGACCCCCAGAAGATCAATCCGCTCGTCCCCGTCGATCTCGTGATCGACCACTCGGTGATGGTGGACTATTTCGGCCAGCCCGATTCGTTCGAGAAGAACGTCGAGGTCGAGTACGACCGCAACGGTGAGCGGTACACCTTCCTGCGTTGGGGCTCGGGCGCCTTCCAGAATTTCCGCGTCGTGCCTCCCGGCACCGGCATCTGCCATCAGGTGAACCTCGAATATCTGGCCCAGACCGTCTGGACCAAGGACGAGAACGGCGAGACGATCGCCTATCCCGACACGCTGGTCGGCACCGACTCGCACACCACGATGGTCAACGGTCTCGCGGTTCTGGGCTGGGGCGTCGGCGGCATCGAGGCGGAAGCGGCCATGCTCGGCCAGCCGATCTCCATGCTGATCCCCGAGGTCATCGGCTTCCGCATCGACGGCAAGCTGCCCGAGGGCACGACCGCGACCGATCTCGTGCTCACCGTCACCGAGATGCTGCGCAAGAAGGGCGTCGTCGGCAAGTTCGTGGAATTCTACGGACCGGGCCTCGCCAACCTCACACTGGAAGACCAGGCGACCATCGCCAACATGGCCCCGGAATACGGCGCGACCTGCGGCTTCTTCCCGGTCGACAAGGACACGATCGCCTATCTGGAAGCGACCGGCCGCGACAAGCACCGCATCGCGCTGGTCGAAGCCTATGCCAAGGCGCAGGGCATGTATTTCGACGCCTCGTCGGAAGAGCCCGTCTTCACCGACACGCTGTCGCTCGACCTTTCCACCGTCGTTCCCTCGCTCGCCGGCCCCAAGCGCCCGCAGGACCGCGTCGCCCTCACCGAGGCCGCGCCGAAGTTCCGCACCGCGCTCGCCGAACTTCAGGGCGGCCGCAAGAAGAACGAGCTGCCGGCATCCACCGGTGACTCGCGCTTCATGGACGAAGGCGCGACGGCCCCCGGCCAGACGCCCGAGACCGCTCGCCACGCCGTCGAAGGCGCGGACCATGGCATCGCCGACGGCGACGTCGTGATCGCGGCCATCACCTCCTGCACCAACACGTCGAACCCGAACGTGCTGGTCGCCGCCGGCCTCGTCGCCCGCAAGGCGCACGCGCTCGGCCTCAAGGTGAAGCCCTGGGTGAAGACCTCGCTGGCCCCCGGCTCTCAGGTCGTCACCGAATATCTCGAAAAGGCCGGTCTCCAGACCGATCTCGACGCGATGGGCTTCAACCTCGTCGGCTATGGCTGCACGACCTGCATCGGCAATTCCGGCCCGCTTCCCGAAGCGATCTCGGAAGCCATCAACAAGAACGACCTCGTGGCCTGCTCGGTGCTCTCGGGCAACCGCAACTTCGAAGGCCGCGTGAACCCGGACGTGCGCGCGAACTATCTCGCCTCGCCCCCGCTCGTCGTCGCCTACGCCATTGCCGGTTCGATGTTCGTGGACATCACCAAGGACCCGCTCGGCCAGGACCAGAACGGCAAGGACGTCTTCCTCAAGGACATCTGGCCGACCACGCAGGAAGTCTCCGAGATCGTCCGCAAGACGGTCACGCGCGACCTGTTCGAGAGCCGCTATTCGGACGTCTTCAAGGGCGACCCGAACTGGCAGAAGATCGACGTCTCGGGCGGCCTCACCTACGAGTGGGACGACCGTTCGACCTATGTGCAGAACCCGCCCTATTTCGAGGGCATGTCGATGACGCCCAAGCCCGTCACCGACATCAAGGGCGCGCGCATCCTCTCGCTCTTCCTCGACTCGATCACGACCGACCACATCTCGCCGGCCGGTTCGATCAAGAAGAACGGCCCGGCGGGCGAGTATCTCGTCTCGCACCAGGTGCGCCCGGTGGACTTCAACTCCTACGGCGCGCGTCGCGGCAACCACGAAGTCATGATGCGCGGCACCTTCGCCAATATCCGCATCAAGAACCAGATGGTTCCGGGCGTGGAAGGCGGCATCACCAAGCACTTCCCCTCCGGTGAGCAGCTGGCGATCTACGACGCGGCGATGAAGTACCAGCAGGAAGAGGTTCCGCTGGTGATCTTCGCCGGCAAGGAATACGGCACCGGCTCCTCGCGCGACTGGGCGGCCAAGGGCACCGTGCTTCTGGGCGTTCGCGCCGTTATCGCGCAGAGCTTCGAGCGCATCCACCGCTCCAACCTGGTGGGCATGGGCGTCGTGCCCTTCGTCTTCCAGGAAGGCACGAGCTGGCAGTCGCTCGGCCTCACGGGCGAGGAAACGGTGACGATCGAAGGCCTGACCGAGGTCAAGCCGCGCCAGACCATGGACGCCACGATCACCCGCGCCAATGGCGAAGTGGTCAAGGTTCCCCTGCTCTGCCGCATCGATACGCTGGACGAGCTGGAATACTTCAAGAACGGCGGCATCCTGCACTACGTGCTGCGCCAGCTGGCGGCCTAAGGCCTCACCCGCCGAAGCCTCCGCGCTTCGGCGGTGCCCTCTCTTGAGGGCTGGACATGGGTCTTGAGGGCGAACGCCAGTTCGGCCCGAAGGCTCGAGCCGTTCACACGATCTCGCGAGCCAACCCTCGGGCTGTTTCGCTTGGCTTTCGCGCCGCCGCCCTCCTCGCAAGGGCGGCGGCGTTTTCATGTGCCTCGCCTCGCGCCCGGCTCACCCTCAATTGAACGGCGCAAGGCTCGCCTTCCGTGGGGTTATCCCGCCATGGTCCCATCTCTCTTCGGGCCATCCCGGAGCCAAGGAGATGCCGATCCATGAGCCCGCCGACCCTGTTCGTCCTGCTCCTTGCCGCTGTCCTGCCGCTCGGCCTCGCCCATGCCGACGAGAGCAGCGACGAAGCGTCGAGCCAGAATGTGCGCGGCATCGTGGAGCTTTTCACGAGCCAGGGATGCAGCGAATGCGTGAAGGCCGACGCGGTTCTGGCGGAACTCGCCGCGCGGCCCGATGTGGTCGCCCTCGCCTATCACGTGGACTACTGGGACTATATCGGCTGGGAAGACCCGCTCGGCTCGCGCCGCAATGCCGAGCGCCAGAAGAGCTATTCCAAGGCGCTGCGGCTCGGCGGGCTGACGACGCCCCAGGCCATCGTCAACGGCAAGGCGGTGGTGGCCGGCTTCGATGCGGCGGCGATCGAGGCTGCGACGGCCAAGGCTCCGCTGGCCGGCGCGGACGGCTCGCCCCGCATCGAGATGCGCCTTCGGGGCGAGACCCTGCACCTACGCGTCGAAGCCGGCGCGCTGCCGGAGGGCGCGAGGCCCCCGGCGCTGATTCTGGCGACCTATGCCAAGACCACGCGCACCGAGGTCGCGCGCGGCGAAAACGAGGGACGCCAACTCCTGAACACTCATGCGGTGCGCGACTGGCGCGCGGTCGGCCTGCTCGGAGCCGACGGCCGGCTCGCGGTGGATATGCCGCTCGGCCTCATCGCCGACCCCGACACGCAGCCGGGCGGCTGCGTCGCGCTGCTCCAGGCGATGGACCGGGACGACCGGCCGGGGCCGATTCTGGCAGCGGCGGCCCTGCCCTTCTGAGCGTCTGCCGAGCGATCAAACCGCGACGGGTGGGCGTGGGATGTTCCGCTGTCGCGGGACGCCCCAGGGGGACGGCGACAGCGGCTGACAAAGAAGGCGCAGCAGCCTCGGACGATTGGTCCGACTCTGTATCCCGACCCGCTCCCGAGCGCAGCGGCTCAGCCGATACGCTGCCCCGAGGCTTGAGCCATCAGCCTGTCCGGTTGCAACGCCCTTCGCGCGGTCCCATTTCCATGACAGGATGATGAAGGGCTCGCCGCGCCCTGCGGCGTTCCCCGGAGGGATTGCGATTGACCGAACCCACGACCGAACGCTCCGCCTCGCTGATCCACCTCTCGGAGGTGCGCGCTGCCAACGCCCTGCCCGTCGTCAGTTTCGATCGGCATGAACTCGGCGAAATCCTTCGAATCTACGGGCGCATGGTGGCGGCGGGCGAATGGCGCGATTACGCCATCGACACGCTCAAGGACCGGGCCGTGTTCTCCATCTTCCGGCGCAGTTCCGAAATGCCGCTGTTTCGCATCGAGAAGGAGCCGCGACTGGCGCGCCGCCAGGGGGCCTATAGCGTCCACGCCGCAGGCGGGCTGGTGATGAAGCGCGGGCAGGATCTGCCGCAGGTGCTGCGCGTGTTCGACAAGTCGCTGAAGCTGGCGGACACCTGACCGGGACGTTCTGGCACTCAGATTAGTCCTACATACCCACGAACGGCCGCCCGAGGCGGCGACCGTGCATCTCATGGAGCTATCAGCCCCACCTAATGGACGGGCTCAGACCAGCGTGCCGGGATAGCGGCTTTCATCCGGCAGCGTCTCCTTGCCGCCGTTCAGCGTGTATTGCATCAGCACCGTGTCGATCCAGCGTCCGAACTTGAAGCCCGAGCCTTCGAACAGGCCGATCGGCTTGAAGCCGAGCTTCTGATGCAGCTTGACGGAGCCGTGATTGTCGGCCCCGCCGATCACCGCGATCATCTGCCGGAAGCCCTTCTCCTCGCACAGCTCCAAAAGGCGGCCGAGCAACGCCGTGCCGATGCCTTGGCCCTGCGCTTCGGGCTCCAGATAGATCGAATCCTCCACCGACCAGCGATAGGCCGGGCGGGCGCGGAAGGGGCCGGCATAGGCATAGGCGACGACGCGCCCCTCCCCATTGCAGGCGACGAGATAGGGATAGTCCTGCCGCGTCAGATTGAGAAAGCGCGCCGTCATCTCGGTCTCGTCGGGCGGGGTCAGCTCGTATGTCGCCGTGCCATGGAGAACCGCGTGTTCGTAGATGCGGCACAGGGCGGGAATGTCGGCGAGAGTGGCCTCGCGAAGGGTGAACGCGCTCATGAATGGGATGCCTTACGGAGTGAACCGGGCGGACCATAGGCGGGCGTGGCGTCCGCCTCAATCCGTCAAATACCCCATCTCGATCCGCACGGCACATACGAAAAAGGGCGACCCGAAGGCCGCCCCTGTCTCAGAACCGTCCGGTTCCCCTTGGCTTTAGTTGCGGCTGGTGCCGAGGAAGCGAAGGAGGAACATGAACAGGTTGATGAAGTCGAGATAAAGGGTCAGCGCGCCCATGATGGCCTTGCGACCGGCAACCAGCGTGTCGTCGCCTTCCCAGTAGAGTTCCTTGATGCGCTGCGTGTCCCAGGCCGTGAGGCCCGCGAAGAGCAGGACGCCGATGGCCGAGATGGCGAAGCTGAGCGCCGAGGACGCCAGGAAGATGTTCACGAGCGAGGCGATGATCAGGCCGAAGAGGCCCATGATCAGGAACGAGCCCATGGCCGAGAGGTCACGCTTCGTCGTGTAGCCGAAGAGCGACAGAGCGCCGAAGGAAGCCGCCGTCACGAAGAAGACCTGCACGATCGATTCCTGCGTGTAGACGAGGAAGATCGTGGAGAGCGAGAAGCCCACCAGCGCGGCATAGGCCCAGAAGGTCGTCTGCGCGGTCTGCGTGCTCATCCGATCGACCCGGAAGGACAGGAACATCACCAGCGCGAGTGGTGCGAACATCAGCACCCAGCGCAGCGGCGAGGTGAAGACCGTGACGCCGAGCTGCGTCAGCCCCACGCCATGGATGGAGGCGACCGCCAGCGAGGGATCGCTGGTCGTCGCCATGGAGAAGAGGCCGTAGGCGGCGACGCCGGTGATGGCGAGGCCGATGGCCATGAGGTTGTAGACCCGGAGCATGTAGCTCCGCAGGCCCTGATCGATGGCGACGTCCGCGCGGCCCCGCGACAGGGGGACGCTGCGTGTGCCGCTGTTCCACTTGTCAGCCATGGACAGTTTCCTTTCTTGCATCCCGCCCTCTCGGCCGTTGCCGGCCGGGCCTAGCTGGCGGGACGTCCAGCCAAGCCCTCTTGCTCTGAATATGCGAAGAGGAGCCGAAACGAACAAGGGCGGAAAGGGCCGCAGCGCGCCGTTTCAGGACGCTGCGGCCATTAAATTTCCTCCATCCGGCCAAATTGGGGGCCGGGTCAGAGTTCGCGCAGGACAGGCGCGGCCTTCTGGCCGAGCACCCGCCATGTGCCGGCAAGGCCGAAACCGACCGTCAGCACGAGGGCGGCCGCGAGGACACCGAGCGCCACGCCGCCATCAAAAGCGAAAGGCAGGCGCATGACGCGAGCCAGCACATACCAGGCCGCCAGCGCGCCCGCGCCGATGGCGAAGAGAGCCGTCGCCGCGCCGAGCGTCATATATTCCGTGACATAGGCCCGGATCAGCGTGCCGCGTGTCGCGCCCAAGGTCTTGAGCACGACAGCATCATGAACGCGCGTGCGGTTGCCGGCGGCCAGCGCTCCCGACAGGACGAGAACGGAGGAGACCAGCGCCACGGCGGCGGCCGCGCGAATGGCGAGCGCGAGCTGGGCGACGAGCGCGTTGACGGCATCCAGCGCGTCCTTCACTCGAACCGTGGTCACCGCCGGGAAGCTGTTGGAAATGCCGCGCAGGACAGCGCGCTCGCCCTCGCCCGTCGCGTTCGGCATCTGAAGCGTGGCGAGCCAGGCATGGGGCGCGCCCGCGAACGTGTTGGGCGAGAAGACCATGACGAAGTTGATCGACATGGATTCCCATTCCACCGCGCGGAAATTGGCGATGCGCGCCGTGATCTCGCGGCCGAGCACGTTGACGGAGATCGTGTCGCCGAGCTTCAGCCCGAGTTCGCCGCCCTCCTTGGCCGAAAAGGAGACAAGCGGCTCGCCGGCATAGTCCGCTGCCCACCACTGCCCTTGCGTCACCGTGGTGTTTTCGGGCGGCGCGGCGGCATAGGTCACGCCCCGGTCGCCGCGCAGCACCCAGGCGCCTTCGGGCGGCACCTGAAGCTGCGAGACATCGGTGCCGTTCAGCTTCACGATGCGCCCGCGCAGCATGGGCACGGCGTCGAGCGAGGAGCCGGGCGCAAGCTCCGCGATGCGCCCACGGAACGGGTCGATCTCGGCGGACTGGATGTCCACGAAGAAGAAGTTCGGCGCGCGCGCCGCGATGCTGGTTCCGATCTCGCGCCGCAGCGCATTGTCGATCGTCGCCAGCGTGACCAGCAGCGTCAAGCCGAGTCCGAGCGACAGGACCACCGAATGGGTCAGCGCGCCCGGCCGGTGGATGTTGCCGATGGCCAAACGCAGCGGCGTGGAGCGCACGCGCGGCAGGCGCGCGGCGAGCGTGCGAATAGCGACCGAGACCAGTCTCAGGACGACGAAGGCGACGGCGGTCGCAACCAGAAACACCGAAGCGATGCGCTTGTCGCCCGCCATCACGAAGGCGAGGCCGGCGATGCCGAGCGCCAGCGCGCCGGCCGCCAGCGCATAGCTCAGCCGCGTGCGCAGCGCGCCCGGCCCCTCGTTGGAGCGGAACAGGGCGGTGGCCGCGATGTCGCGGGTGCGCCCGAGAGGCAGGATCGCGAAGGCGAAGGCCGTGAGGTAGCCGAAGGCGGTCGCGAGCAGGAGCGCGCCGGGATAAACGGACGGGTGCGTCGAAACCGGGATATAGGCTTCCAGAAAGCCGGCCGCCGCAAAGGGCGCGAGCGCGCCGAGCACAAGGCCGGCAAGGATGCCGAGACTCGCCAGAAGCCCGATCTGGATGAGATAGATCCAGACCACGAAGCCGCCGCCCGAGCCCAGGCTCTTGAACGTGGCGATCACCGTGCGCTTGCCGTCGAGATAGGCCGACACGGCATTGGCGATGCCCACGCCCCCGACGATCAGGGCGGTGAGGCCGACCAGGGTCAGGAATTGCGAGAAGCGGTCGATGCTGCGCTGAAGCGAGGGCGCGGCCTCGCGCGCATCGCGAATGCTCCATCCCGCCTGCGGGAAGTCGGCCTTGGCCTGCGCCTCGACACCGGCGGGGTCGAGCGCGGGGTCGGTGAAGCGCAGCTTGTAGTCATATTCCACAAGCGAGCCCGGCTGGATCAGCCCGCTCGCGCGCAGCGCCTCACCCGAGATGAGAAGGCGCGGCGCGAAAATGAAACCGTCCGACAGGACATCGGGCTCGCGGGTGAGCCGGCCGCGCAGCTCCACCTCAATGCCGCCGAGAAGCACGGTCGCACCGGGCTCGATGCCGAGACGGTCGAAGAATTCCGGCGCGGCGACGGCCCCGAAGCGGCCGTTCCGCTCTGCCAGGAGGTCGCCGAGCGGCGCGGCCGGGTCGGTTTGCGCCGCCCCATAGAGCGGGTACTGCCCGTCCACCGCCTTGACCTCGGAGAGCGTCTGGTTGGTGCCATCGGGCAGGCGCGCCATGGAGCGCAGATTGGCGGTCTCGGCCAGCGTGCCGAAGCGGGCGAGGAAGCTCTTCTCGGCCTCGCTCGCCTCGCGCCCGTTGAGGCCGAAGCGCATGTCGCCGCCCAGGATCGTGCGCCCTTCCCGCTCGATGCCCGATGTCATCATCTCCGACACCGAATTGACGGCGGCGATGGAGGCGACGCCGAGCGTCAGGCAGAGAAGGAAGATCACGAAGCCGCGCACGCCGCCGCGCATCTCGCGCAACGCGAAACGCCAGGCGAGCTTCAACGTGCCGGAGGGGCGGGTGGGGGGAGACGCGGCAGCGCCGGCGGCCGGAACGCTGACGGCGCGGCTCACCGCGCGGCCTCCGCCACCATCGGTTCCGGCACCGCCGAGGCGCGAGCGGGCGCGAAGCCGTCGCGCTCGATCTCGCCCGAGCGCACGGCGACCTCGCGCCCGCAGCGGGCGGCGAGCGTCTTGTCATGCGTGACCAGCACCATGGTCATGGCGCGCCGCTTCTGCTCGGCGAACAGAAGGTCGGCGATCTGCGCGCCCGTGTCGGCGTCGAGATTGCCGGTCGGCTCGTCCGCGATCAGGAGCGCGGGTTCGGGCGCGAGCGCGCGAGCCAGCGCCACGCGCTGCTGCTCGCCGCCCGACAATTCGCCGGGATAGTGCGACACGCGCGCGCCGAGGCCGACGGAGCGCAACTCGGCCTCCGCCCGCTCGAAGGCGTTTCGATGGCCCGCGAGCTCCAGCGGCACGGCGACGTTTTCAAGCGCCGTCATGTTGGGAATCAGGTGGAAGGACTGGAAGACGATGCCGATATGGCGGCCGCGAAAAGCGGCGAGCTTGTCCTCGCTGAGGCCCTGAAGCGGCTGGCCCGCGATCTCCACCTCGCCCGTGTCGGCCCGCTCCAGACCGGCCAGAACCATCAGCAGCGTCGATTTGCCGGAGCCGGACGGGCCGACGATGCCGACGCTTTCGCCGCGCGCCACGTCGAGGTCGATTCCCTTGAGAACATGCACCGCGCCCCGGCCCTGGCCGAGCGTCAGATGAACCTTTCGTAATCGGATCGCCGGTTCTGCCACGCGCCTTGCCTTCCTATATGGCGATGGAACGGCGCCGGACGTGGGTCCGGTCGAACGCGGTCGCCAGAATTTCGCAGTCCTTGAAATATGGATGGCACATGGGTCGGTTCCAACAGCTTCTCGCCTTCGTGACGATCGGCCTCGCCAGTTGGGGCGCGCTCGCCTCCGCGCAGGCGCAATCGGCCCCGCCGGCCGAACCCACTGAGATCATCGCCTTTGGCGACAGCCTGTCGGCCGGCTACGGCGTCGGTCCGGGCGAATCCTTTCCCGAGCAGCTTCAGGCCGCGCTCGCCAAGGCGGGGCTGGACGTGAAGGTCGTGAATGCCGGCGTGTCCGGCGACACGACGACCGGGGGCCTTGCCCGGCTCGACTGGTCGGTGCCGGCGAGCGCCGATCTCGTGATCGTGGAACTCGGCGCCAACGACGCGCTGCGCGGCATCTCGCCCGATGTCACCAGGCGCAATCTCGACGAAATCCTGAAACGCCTGACCGCGCGCCCAAGCACGAAGGTCATCCTGGCCGGCATGATCAGCCCGCCGAACATGGGCGAGGACTACGCCCGGCGCTTCAACCGGATCTATGCCGAACTCGCCCAGACCTATGGCGTCGCCTATTACCCGTTCTTTCTGGACGGGGTGGCGTCCGTCGCGGCGCTGAACCAGGCCGACTATATGCACCCCAACAAGGACGGGGTGGCCGTGGTGGTGGAGCGGATGCTGCCGCTCGTCCAACAGGTCTTGGCGAAAGGTTAGACCGCTCGCGTCAGGCCCGGCGCAGGCGCAGATCGACGCCGGCCTCGGCGGCGATGCGATACAGCGCGCGGTCGGCGGCCGCGAGGCTGCGGGCGAAATGCTCCTCGCTCGCTTCCCGAAGCAGCGAGGCGAAGTCGCCGCCGGGATGGCGCAGTTCGGCAACCACCTCACCCTCGGCAAATTGCAACTCGGCCTCGTGCCGGCGCGCGATCCTTTGCATGGCGACATTATCGCGCAGGCACTGAATTTTGAAATGCGGCAGCGCCGCATTGCGCGCCCCGTCCACCAGGCTGGAGAACAGGCGCGTTCCATAGCCCTGCCCCTGCCAGAGCGGCTCCAGGCTGAACGCGGCCTCGGGCATGGGCGAGTCGATCTCGCGCAGCTCCGCCACGCCGCGCAGCGTGCGGTCGATGAACAGGCCCTTGGCCATGCCGCCCGGCCCCAGCGTCGATTGGGCGTAGCGCGTCAGAAACCCGTCATTGACCGCCGATCCGAAGCGCATACGCCGCGATTCACCATCGAGGCGCAGAAGATGGGCCAGGAATTCCGCCCGGTCGGACCGGCGCAGACGCCGGATATGCACCGCCGCGTCGGACGGACCGGAGCGGTGGGGAGGCTGGATCAAGGACATGGCGAGAGACTGCGTGACAGGAGCCGAGACCGGCTCGGGTTACCCATTGGTTAAGAGTGCAACGCAGCAACAGCAATCCGGCAACATGCATGGCTCCCATGCGTCACCTTGAAGTCAGGCGCGCGTGATGAACATCATGAAGATGGAATGGCATAGACGGCCATCGGCTCGCGGGGACGCCCGAAGGGACGCCCGGCATGAGATGGCCCCTCACAGCGGGAAGGATCTCACGCATGCCGCGACTTTTCACAGCCCTCGAGATCCCGCGCGACGCCGCGCTGAGCCTGTCTTTCCTGCGCGGCGGCCTGCCGGCCGCGCGCTGGATCGACGCCGAGAACTACCACATTACCCTGCGCTTCTTCGGCGATGTCGATGCGCGCACGGCCGACGAGCTGGTCGCCGGGCTGGACCGGGTGCATCAGGCGTCCTTTCCTCTCGCCCTGCGCGGCATGGGAGCCTTCGGCTCCAAGAAGCCGCATTCGGTCTATGCGGGCGTCGACCCCTCGCGCGCGCTCGACCATCTGCATGACGAGATGGACAAGCTGGCCCGGCGCGTCGGGCTCGCCCCCGATCCGCGCCGCTTCACGCCGCATGTGACGCTCGCCCGACTGCGCAACGCCAAGGACGAGGATGTCGCCCGCTATCTCGCCGGTCGGGGCGATTTTCGCACCGCGCCCTTCACGGTCGGGCGCTTCGTTCTCCTGTCCTCGCGCGATTCGGTGGGCGGCGGGCCTTATGTCCTGGAAGAAGCCTTCCCGCTGAAGGGCGGCTCGACCGCGCGCGAAGCGTCGCTCGGCGGCGCGTTTCTGGAACCCGCCTTCCGCTGATCGCGTCTTTCGGGAGCGGGCCGCTCGGGCCCGCTTTCGAAACGCGAAAGCCCGCACCATATCGGTCGGGTCTTCAGGAGAATGCGCGGTATGAGCGACAAAGGCGACGAGATGTCCGAGATCCCCGCAGGCACGGCACCGGCCGGAACGCTCGCGCCCCTGCCGGAGGGGCTGGTCGGTGAAATCCTGCCGCCGGGCTCCGAGGCCGAGCAGCGCCAGCAGGAGGCCAGCGTGCGGCGCGGCTTCTTCAAGACCATGAAGCGCGCCATGCGCCATATCCCCTTTGCCGAGGATGTCGTCGCGTCCTACTACTGCGCGCTGGATTCCAAGACGCCGGCGGCCTCGCGCGGCATCCTTCTGGCCGCGCTTGCCTATTTCGTGCTGCCCTTCGACGCGATTCCCGATTTCATCGTGGGCCTTGGCTATACCGATGACATGGCCATTCTGCTCGCCGCCTTCACGGCCGTGCGCAACAACATCCGCCCCGAGCATTACGACAAGGCGCGTGAGGTGCTGACACCGGACGAAGCGCCGGCCGAGGGGCAAGCGAAACAGGTGTGAACCTGTCGGCTCGGCTCTCCCTAGCGCGGCGGGCCGGTTTTCTCCCCGGTCTCAACACACTGATGCCCCATTTACCCGCTTCCACGAGGCTTCACCGCCTTCGAAGGACCGGCCGGACCGGCCGGGCGATAGGGGCCGGACACGGGTTTGCGACCATTCCCGCCCTCCGGTTTCCAGATCGTTTACCCTGTGGAAAGGGGTTTCGTTCACCATACGCACGATGAATTCGTGCGGATTCGAACGGATCGAAGCGCGCGGCGATCGGGTTTGCGACAGGAGAGGATCTCCATGAAACATCTACTGACGGCTGCAGCGGCTCTGCTCCTGCTCTCGGGTGCGGCACAGGCTGCGCAGACGCCGACGCGCATGAACCAGTTCAACGACTGGGGCAGCTATTCCTACGATGCGAGCGGCGGCAAGGTCTGCTACGTCCTCTCGACGCCCAAGACGATGCAGCCCGCCAGCGTCGATCACGGCGACATCTTCTTCCTCGTGTCGCAGAAGCCGGGCGCCAAGACCTCCTACGAGCCGCAGGTCGTGATGGGCTATCCGCTGCGCGAGGGCTCCAAGGTCGTGGTGGATGTCGACGGCAAGAAGTTCAACATGTTCGTGCGCGGCGAAAGCGCCTGGATGGAGAACGCCGCCGAAGAGCCCAAGCTCGTTGCGGCTCTCAAGAACGGCAAGTCGCTGAAGGTGGACGCCGTGTCCCAGCGTGGCACCAAGACCAACTACACCTATTCGCTCGCCGGCGTGACGGCGGCGCTGAACTCCATCACCAAGTGCAAGTAAGCGCAGGCCGCGAGGTTTTCGCAGCCTGACACTCGCGCGTCCCAAGCCGGCCTCGGACAGTTCCGGGCCGGCCTTTTCGCGTTCGAAATCAAGCTTGAAGCTCGGGGGGACTTGCGATTTCGGCCAATTGGGCTCATTTGATCTCGATCCGAGCCTGACCGACCTTTTTGAGACCAGCGTGGCCCCGCACGATGCCGCGCGACGGGATTTGCCCATGAGCGCGACGATCGACCTTTCCGACGCCACTGCCCGCCCTCGTCCGGCCGCGGCTTCCGAGCCGGCCGCCGCCAAGCGATCGCTGCTTGGCCTGTCGCGCGAGGACATGGGCGCGGCGCTGATCGAGGCCGGCATTCCTGCCAAGCAGGCCAAGATGCGCGTCCAGCAGCTCTGGCACTGGCTTTATGTGCGCGGCGTCTCCGACTTCGGCCAGATGGCCAATGTCTCGAAGGACCTGCGCGCGGCGCTGGACGAGCAGTTCGAAATCCGCCGGCCCGAGATCGTGGAAGAGCAGATTTCGGTCGATGGCACGCGCAAGTGGCTGTTCCGCTTTCCCTCGCGGGGGGCCGGCCGGCCGGTCGAGATCGAGACCGTCTATATCCCCGAGGAAGGGCGCGGCACGCTTTGCGTCTCGTCCCAGGTCGGCTGCACGCTGACCTGCACCTTCTGCCACACGGGCACGCAGCGCCTCGTGCGCAATCTGGAGCCGTCCGAGATCGTCGGGCAGGTTCTGACGGCGCGCGAGCGCCTGGGCGACTTTCCCGATGCGTCCACCCCGCAGGGCGCGATCGTGCCGTCCGACGGCCGGCTCGTGTCGAACGTCGTGATGATGGGCATGGGCGAGCCGCTCTATAATTACGACAACGTCAAGTCGGCTCTGTCGGTCGTCTCGGACGGGGACGGGCTGGCCCTGTCCAAGCGCCGCATCACGCTCTCCACCTCCGGCGTCGTGCCGATGATCCCCAAGACCGGCGAGGAGATGGGCGTCATGCTCGCCATCTCGCTCCATGCGGTGACGGACGAGTTGCGCGACGTGCTCGTGCCCATCAACAAGAAATATCCGATCAAGGAGCTGATGGACGCTTGCCGCGCCTATCCGGGCCTCTCCAACGCGCGGCGCATCACCTTCGAATATGTGATGCTGAAGGGCGTCAACGACAGCCTGGCCGACGCGCGCGAGCTGGTGCGCCTGCTCAAGGGCATCCCGGCCAAGATCAACCTGATCCCGTTCAATCCCTGGCCGGGCTCGCCCTATGAGTGCTCGGACTGGGAGCAGATCGAGCGCTTCGCCGAACTCGTCAATCAGGCCGGCTACGCTTCGCCGATCCGCACGCCGCGCGGTCGGGATATCTTCGCCGCCTGCGGGCAGCTGAAGTCCGAGTCCGAGCGCATGAAGCGCGGCGATCGTCTGGCGCTGGAGGCGGCTGTCGCGGTGTGAGCGCCGTCCTGCGCATTCTGTTCCTGATCCCGATGGGCTTCGTTCTCGCCTGCTGCGCGGGGGCGGCGGCGCTGATCCTGCCCTTCGTGGAACTGCCCGGTGCCGCGCTGAGCAACCCCGCGCAAATCGCCGATCTCGTGTTCCTGTTCACCTTGCAGGCCGCGCAGGTCGGATGGACGGCGCTGGTGCCCTTTCTGGTCTTTCTGGTGTTGAGCGAGGCGCTGCGCCTGCGCTCCATTCTGATCCATCTGATCGCAGGTCTCATCGGCGGGGCCATCGCCGCCCATGCCGGCACGGCCGCCACCGACATGCGAGTGCAGACCGCGACGATCGTCGCCGGGCTTGCCTTCGCCCTCACCTACTGGATCGTGGCCGGCCACGGCGCGGGCCGCCGCCGCCCAGCCGTTGCCCGCCTTCCCACCACCGCCCCTTCGAAGGACTGACCCGATGGCCCGACGCCCGATCAACCCACGCGATGCCGCCGAGGCGGCGTTCAAATCCGCGACCACCAAGCCCGCCGCCCGCGTGGCGGAAGCGCCGCGCGTGCCGGGTGTGAAGGAAAGCGTGACGCTGCGCATCGACGCCGACGTTCTGGAGAAGTTTCAGGAGGACGGCCCCGGCTGGCAGGACCGCATCAACGCCGCCCTGCGTCAGGCGGCCCGGCTGGACTAAGAGGAACGCCACCTCTTCGCTCCCGCAAGAGCGAGGTGCCTACCGCATGATCAGATCGCGCTTCCCCAGCCGTAATAGGTGATGGAATAGAAGCGCTGCGGATGCGGGGCATGGCGCAGGAGCGTCAGGCCGGACGCCTCGTAGAAGGCGCGCGCCCGCGTGTTGGCGGAGATCGTGTAGAGCGTGAAACCCTCCGGCATCGCCGCCTTGGCATGGTCCAGAAGCGCCGCCCCGACGCCCTGCCCCAGCGCATCCGGATGCACGAAAAGCTGATCCAGCATCGCCTCGGCGGGTTTCAGCGCGGCAAAGCCGAGAATCTCATCCCCCCTCTCCGCCAGTGTCACGCGCCAGCCCGACACCCATTCGACATCCAGCCGCGCACGCAGGGCCGCCCGACTCGGCATGGCCGGAAGGCCGACCGAGGGAAGGCTGGCGCTGGCGTGCCAGACGGCGTTGACCGCCTCGCGGTCGGCATCCGTCGCGAGACGAAGGTGAAATGTGGGAGCGTCGTTCATGACGCGACGTTCGGCCAGAACGGGCCGACGCGCAAGCCGTCCTAGCTCTTGCCCCTCCATCCTCTTTTGCCAGGACCGCCCTAGCTCTACGGCTTCACAGGGGTCGCCCATGCGCTACCTGCGGCGCGAGCGCGCGGCGCAGGTTCAGGCGCATCGGACGGCAGGGAAGCCGAGGCGCAGATGATCACGATCCACCATCTCGAAAACTCCCGCTCGCAGCGCATACTCTGGCTGCTGGAGGAGTTGGGCCTGCGCTACGAGGTGAAGTCCTACAAGCGCCTTCCCTCGCTCGCCGCGCCGCCGGAACTGAAACAGGTCCACCCGCTCGGCAAGTCGCCCGTCCTCACCGATGGCGGCCTGACGCTCGCCGAAACGGGTGCGATCGTCACCTATCTTGCTGAGACCTATGGCGCGGGCCGGCTCCAGCCCGAGCGCGGCTCGCCCGATTGGTGGCGGATGCAGCATTTCCTACATCACGCCGAGGGCTCGGCCATGCCGCCGCTTTTCATGAAGCTCGTCTTCGCCCGCATCCCGGCCCAAGCCCCGCTCGTCGTGCGCCCGGTCGCCAAGGCGCTGATGCGCGGGGTGGACCAGCATTTGCTGGCCCCCCGCCTGGCCGATCTCTTCGATTATTGGGATGCGGCGCTGGCGGACACGGGCTGGTTCGCCGGGCCGAACATGACGCTTGCCGACATCATGATGAGCTTCCCGCTGGAGGCGGCGGGCTCGCGCGTCGGCTTCGAGGGCCGGCGGAACCTGCCGGCCTTTCTGGAGCGCATCCACGCCCGCCCGGCCTACGGAGCAGCCCTCGCACGCGGTGGGCCTTATGCGTATGCCTGACGCCCGCTATCGCCAAGCCACCAGAACCGCGCCGAGCGCGATCAGCGCCACACCGGCCCAGCCGGTGGGGCTCAAGCGCTCCGCAGGGAACAGGACGCCGAAAACGGCCACGAGCACGACAAACAGCTTGTCGATCGGAGCGACCTGAGCCGCCTGGCCCTCTGAAGCGCGCGGTAATAGCAGAGCCAGGATGCGCCCGTCGCGAGGCCGGACAGAGCGAGAAAGGCGAGCGAGCGGCCGGGCAGTTGGCCGGGCTGCGCCAATGGCCACCGACGCTCACGATGCCCGCGATCAGCATGAGGATTACCAGCGTACGCAGGAAGGTGGCGTGGTCGGACTGGATGCCGGACACGCCGATCTTGCCGAAGATCGCCGTCAGCGCCGCGAAGGCGGCGGAGGCCAGCGCCCAACCGAACCAGCCCACGAGGCTCCCCGACGATCTCCGCTAGCCCGGCGCCCCTCAGGCGCGCGCCAGGAGGATGTGGACCGCGAAGGCGGAGAAGACCGAGGCGAACACCCAGTCGATCGCGCGCATGACGCTCGGCTTCTGCTTGAGCGTGGCGGCGATGCTGTCGGCCGCGAAGATCATGCCGATCGACATGGGCACGGCGATCACGATGAAATACACGCCTAGGAAGAAGAGCTTCTGCCCGGCATAGGGATCGCCCGCCGCCACGAAGGGCGGCAGGAAGGTGACGAAGAACAGGATGATCTTCGGGTTCAGAAGATTGATCCCGACGCCCGTGAGCCAGTTGCGGAAGAAGGATTGCGGCGGCACGGCTTCCTTGTCCAGCGAGAAGGACGAACCGTTGCGGATCGCCCCGAAGGCGAGCCAGGCGAGATAGGCCGCGCCCGCGACCTTCAGCGCCAGAAAGGCTTCCGGCGAGGCCGCCACCAGAGCCGACAGGCCGATCGCGGCCGCCGTCGTATGGACGAGAACGCCCGAGCAGGCCCCTAGCATGGCGGCGATTCCGGCCCGCCGCCCCTGCGCGAGCGTGCGCCCGAGGAACAGGGTCATGTCCGGGCCGGGCGTGACCGTGAGAACGATCGCAGCCAGCGTGAAGGCGAGCAGGGCGGAGAATTCGGGCAGAAAGGTCAAGAGCGTGTCTTTCGAGCGCGAGGCCCTTTGGATTCGCGCGAAACCGACCGGCTGGCAACCGGAATCTTGCGGGCGGCAATTCCGTGTGGCGGCGGCTGGCCGAAGCTTGGCGACGGGGCACGGCGCGGCATCATCAGGATGAACTCTGCCCAACGGCTCGAGGGCAGCGGACGACCTCCATCATATCGGCCTGTGCGGTCTCGGGTTGGTTGACACCGCCCTCCCTATCAGCGGAGGCGCGGCACAGGTTCGGTTCCACGCCAACGTGAGGGACCGCTTCCTCGCCTGCCCTTCGCTCGAAATTCCCATCAGTGGACAGCCTGCGACCATGCGCTCCGCTGGCGGGGGCAAGCGCCTGCAGACTGAAGGCCGAGCAGCGCTCGAGCGAACCCAAGGCGCCGGAAGGATGGTGACGGCCTCTGCTTTGCGGCCCTCGACACGGCACCGCTTTTCACTCCGGCGGTTGCGTGGGTCGGAGCAGCGCTCTCCCTTCGGACCAGCTCTACTTTTCCTCCTAGATGATATTCAGTATCTCTAAGTATCCTTCATGAAGATGACATCGATTTAATAAAAAGCCTTAAGCCGCCTCTGGTATTGGGACCCTGCTTCGCGCGGATTTTCCCGCGCCTCATAGGAAATCGACAACGGGAGCGGGCGGATGATCTGGGCGGATGGGTCGGCTTTCGATCGGTGCAGACCCCGCATCCGTACGCCCGCGCGGCGACAGCCTCTCCGCGCCGCTTTGGCGCTCGCGCAAGGCGCGCCGGTCGCCACGCTCCTCGTGCTTCTGGCCCTCGCCAGCCTCACCTTCGCACTGTTTCCAGGGCTGGACCTCGCCGTATCCGGCCTTTTCGCTGTTCCGGGCGAAGGCTTTCCGCTGGCGCGCAACGAGACGCTGCTCGCCATTCGCGATCTCAACCGCGCCTTGCCGATCTGGATTGCGGTCGCCCTTCTGGTGGCGCTTCTCGGGCGCGGCGTCTGGGGTGCTCGCTCGCGCCTTCCCCCGCCCCACGCCTTGCTTCATGTGCTCGGCGTCTATCTCGTTGCTTGCCTTGGCATCGTCCATATTCTGAAGAACACGATGGGCCGCGCGCGGCCGGAGCATATTCTGGCCTTCGGCGGTGACAAAAGCTTCACCCTGCCCTGGCAGATATCGAACGCCTGCCACAGCAATTGCTCCTTTTCTTCAGGCGAAGCGGCCTCGGCCATGGCCATGCTGGCGCTGGCCTATCTCGCGCCGCGCGGCTGGCGGGCGCCGGTCGCTCTTGCCCTCGCGCTGCCCGGCCTCGTCTTTTCGCTCAATCGCATCGCCTTCGGCAGCCATTTCCTGTCCGACGTCGTGATCTCCTGGCTGATCGTCGCCGCCACGATTTTGGCGCTGCGCTCGATCACCCATGCCTATGGCGCGCGGATCGACGCCGGTGTGGACGGGCAATGGCGCGAGCCGCTGCTCGGCGCGGCCCGGCATGTCGCCTCAACCGGCCGAATGACATGGGTGCGGACGCGCTGGCTCTTTCTTCGCGCCGCCGCCTGAGTTAAGCCGCAGGACAGTTTCATCTTTCCGGGGACTTTCCGAAACATGGCTCTTCCGCGCGACGTCAAGAAGGTGGTTCTCGCCTATTCCGGCGGCCTCGACACCTCGATCATCCTGAAATGGCTCCAGACGGAGCTGGGCGCCGAGGTCGTCACCTTCACCGCCGATCTCGGCCAGGGCGAAGAGCTGGAGCCCGCGCGCCGCAAGGCCGAGATGCTCGGCATCAAGGAAATCTTCATCGAGGACGTGCGCGAGGAATTCGTGCGCGACTTCGTGTTCCCGATGTTCCGCGCCAACGCCGTCTATGAGGGCGTCTATCTTCTGGGCACCTCGATCGCCCGCCCGCTCATCTCCAAGCACCTCATCGAGATCGCCAAGCGCACCGGCGCGGACGCCATCGCCCATGGGGCGACCGGCAAGGGCAACGATCAGGTCCGCTTCGAGCTTTCGGCCTATGCGCTGAACCCCGACATCAAGATCATCGCCCCCTGGCGCGACTGGAGTTTCAAGTCGCGCACCGACCTTCTGGACTTCGCCGAGCAGCACCAGATTCCGGTCGCCAAGGACAAGAAGGGCGAGGCCCCCTTCTCGGTGGACGCGAACCTCCTCCATTCCTCCTCCGAGGGCAAGGTGCTAGAAGACCCGAGCGTCGAGGCGCCGGAATATGTCCATATGCGCACGATCTCGCCCGAGGCCGCGCCCGACAAGGCGACCATCATCACGGTCGGCTTCGAGCGCGGCGACGCCGTGTCGATCAATGGCGAGCGCCTGTCGCCCGCCACGCTGCTTGCCAAGCTCAACGATTTGGGCCGCGACAACGGCATCGGCCGTCTCGACCTTGTGGAGAACCGCTTCGTCGGCATGAAGTCGCGCGGCGTCTACGAGACCCCCGGCGGCACGATCCTGCTGGCTGCGCACCGCGCCATCGAGAGCATCACGCTGGATCGCGGCGCGGCGCATCTGAAAGACGATCTGATGCCGCGCTATGCCGAGCTGATCTATTACGGCTTCTGGTTCAGCCCCGAGCGCGAGATGCTGCAGGCGCTGATCGACAAGAGCCAGGAGCATGTCGAGGGCGAGGTGACGTTGAAGCTCTACAAGGGCAATGTCATGGTCACCGGCCGCACGAGCCTCAAGTCGCTCTACTCCGACAAGCTCGTCACCTTCGAGGACGACCAGGGCGCCTACGACCAGAAGGACGCGGCCGGCTTCATCAAGCTGAATGCGCTCCGCCTGCGCACGCTCGCCAAGCGCAACGGTCTCTGATCCCATCCCCTTGAGAGACGAGGCCGGCGGAGCGATCCGTCGGCCTTTTTCATGGTATCGAAGCGCGTTCGATGCCGCTCTGCTGGAGGCGCAAGCGCCCGGCGCAGCCAGCGCCGCAGCGGCCCGCTCCGCCGCCCGCTTTCGCTCCCCGGTCTTCACATCGTCCACCATCCTCCCCACTTGGGAGAAAACCATATGGTGACCGAACGATGATTTCCTATTCCGTTCTCGACCTTTCGCCCATTCCGGACGGCAGCACCGCGGCCGATGCGCTGAGCAACACCTTGGACCTCGCACGCGAGACCGAGCGACTCGGCTATAACCGTTTCTGGCTGGCCGAACACCACAACATGACGGGCATTGCCAGCGCGGCGACGGCGGTGGTGATCGGCCATGTCGCGACCGGCACCAGCCGCATCCGCGTTGGTGCGGGCGGCATCATGCTGCCGAACCATGCGCCGCTGGTGATCGCCGAACAGTTCGGGACGCTGGCCACGCTTCATCCCGGTCGCATCGATCTGGGTCTCGGCCGTGCGCCGGGCACGGATATGCTGACGGCCCGCGCGCTACGCCGAAACCTGGAAAGCTCCGACAATTTCCCGCAGGATGTGGTGGAATTGATGAGCTATTTCGACGAGGCCGCGCCGCACCAGCGACTGCGCGCGGTGCCGGGCGTCGGCACCCATGTGCCCGTCTGGATTCTCGGCTCCAGCCTCTACGGCGCACAACTCGCCGCCCATCTCGGCCTGCCCTATGCCTTCGCCTCCCATTTCGCGCCGGGCGCGCTGGAGGATGCGATCGAGGTCTATCGCCAGACGTTCCGGCCCTCGCCGACGCTGGACAAGCCCTATTTCATGCTGGCGGCCAATGTCTTCGCGGCCGAAACGGACCGGGAGGCGTTGCGCCTCAAGAGTTCCATGCAGCAGGCCTTCGCCAATCTACGCTCGGGCCATCCCGGCCCGCTTCCCCGCCCTGTGGACGATATCGACGCGGTGATCGACCCCGCCTTCCGGCCGGGTGTGGATGAGGCGTTGCGTGTGTCGGTGTCGGGTTCGCGCGAGACGGTTCAGACGGGGCTCGCCGCATTGATCGAGCGCTACAAGCCGGACGAACTCATCTTGACCGGGCAGATCCACGACCACCGGGCCAGAGTGCGCTCCTTCGCCATCGCGGCCGAAGCGATGTTGTGTCTGGGCGCGTCGGCCATGGCGGCCGAATAAGCGGCATTGTTGCCGCTATGAGGAGAGGGCGGCATCCTTGCCGCCTGAGAGGCGCCAGCGGCCGGAACCGCCGGGAACAGGGTGGGGTCAGAGCACCGCGAGCGGCGTGTTGCCGATGGCGGACGCGGAGGCGCAGACGAGTTGCGGGTCGGACACGAGATTGGCGCGCAGCTTTTCCAGGCCCTTGGTCACGGCCAGGGTCTCGTCTTCGCTCATGCCCTGCATCAGCTGATGCAAGATGCGCCCGAACAGCGGCTCCAGCTCGCTCATCATGACGAAGGCTGCGTCGGTCGGCTCGATCAGCTTGGCGCGCCGGTCGCTGGAATCCATCATGCGCTTGATGAGACCGCGCGCTTCGAGACGATCGAGATAGGCCGAAAGCGTCATCGGCTCGACGCCCATTCGCTCGGCCAGAAGCGCCTGACGGGAGCCGCGAAAGCGCAAGACATGCGTCAAAGCGCGGATTTCGCCCGGCGTCAGACCGAAACCGCTCTCGCTGACCATTCGTTCGAAATACTGACGAAACAATCTAGATGTATCTGTCAGCAAGAACCCGAACATATTCCCTGTTGTAAGCTCAGACACGTCGCGACCACGCTCCTCAGGGTCACTTATAATAGACCCAAATTACTAAATTTTTTGTAATCTTCCGAAGACTTGCCTAATGTCCTAACCAGAAGCCCTTTCTAAGGGAAAGCACTTATCGACTAACCGTGTTCCAACCTAATGAAAAGCCTGCAAATGATCGAACCTGCCCCCCTCGAACAAAAGATTGCCGAATTCGACGTTCGTGTGGCCTTCGAATCACCGGAAACCCTTCCGCATTTCGACGCGCTGTTGCCCCAGGACTTCACCCAAGGATTCGATCGGGGGATCGCGCTGCACGCCGAGGAAATCGATGCCATCGCCGCGGACCCGGCAGAGCCTGATTTCGACAATACGATTCTGGCTATGGAGCGGTCGGGACGCGCACTCAGCCGCATCGCGTCGCTGTTCTACGCTCTGGCCGGCGCCCATACAAATGACGATCTGCAGACAGTGGAACGCACTGTTTCTCCTCAGCTTTCGCGCCATTCCTCTCGCATCACGCTGAACGCCGCCTTGTTCGCGCGGATCGATCATGTCTTCGCGCGGCGCGCCGATTTCGGCCTCTCGCCCGAGGCTCTAAGGCTTCTGGAGCGCACGCATTCCAGTTTCGTGCGCTCGGGCGCCAAGCTCCAGGGCGAGGCGCGCGAGCGCCTGTCCGACATCAATGCCCGGCTGGCGGAACTGGGAACCCAGTTCTCGCAAAACGTGCTGCATGACGAGCGCGCCTTCGCGCGTCCCGTGGAGGAGGCGGACCTGGTCGGTCTGCCCGGATTTCTCCTCTCCTCCATGCGGGATGCCGCCGAGGAGCGCGGCTTGACGGGCCACGTCGTCACCCTTTCTCGCTCCGTGATCGTGCCCTTCCTGACCTTCTGCCCGAACCCGGCGCTGCGCACCGAACTCTTCGCGGCCTGGACGCGGCGCGGCGAGATGGACGCGGCGCATGACAACCGCCCGCTCATCACCGAGATGCTCAGCCTGCGCGCCGAAAAGGCCAAGCTCCTCGGATTCGAGAGTTTCGCGCATTACAAGCTCGACGACACGATGGCCAAGACCCCGGCCAACGTGGAAGCGCTGCTGACGCGCGTCTGGGAGAAGGCGCGGGACGCCGCGCTGCGCGATGCCGAGACGCTGCGCGCCCTGGCGGCCGACAGCGGCACGAACGCGCCCTTCACGGCGGCGGACTGGCGCTACTGGTCGGAGAAACGTCGGCACGCCGAATTCGCCATCGATGAAAGCGCCCTCAAGACGTATTTCACGCTGGATCGGATGATAGAGGCGGCCTTCGACGTGGCGAACCGCCTGTTCGGCCTGCGCTTCGAGCCCCTGCCCGGTCTCAAGGCCTGGCACCCGGATGCGCGAGGCTGGCGCGTTCTGGATCGGGACGGGACGGCGCGCGGCCTCTTCATCGGCGATTATTTCGCCCGCTCCTCCAAACGCTCCGGCGCCTGGATGAGCGCTCTGCGCTCGCAGCACGGGATCGACGGCGGCCAGACGCCGGTGATCTACAATATCTGCAACTTCGCCAAGCCGGCCAAGGGCGAGCCGGCGCTGCTCTCGGTGGACGACGCGCGCACGCTGTTCCACGAGTTCGGCCACGCCCTGCACGGGCTCCTGTCGGATGTGACCTATCCCTCGCTCGCCGGCACCGCCGTCTCGCGCGATTTCGTGGAACTGCCCTCGCAGTTGTTCGAGCACTGGCTGGATGTGCCCGAGATTCTGGAGCGTCATGCGCGCCATGCGGTGACAGACGAGCCGCTCCCGCAAACGGAGGCCGACAAACTCAAGGCCGCGCGCACCTATGATGCCGGGTTCAACACGGTGGAATACACGTCCTCCGCGCTGGTGGATCTTCTGTTCCACCAGGAGGGAACAGCCCCCGCCGACCCGATGGCGCGCGAGCGCGAGATTCTGGACGGGCTCGGGATGCCGGCGGAAATGGTGATGCGCCATCGCTCGCCGCATTTCGCTCATGTCTTCTCGGGCGATGGC
The DNA here is from genome assembly GCF_001475935.1 of Aureimonas ureilytica. Classification (GTDB taxonomy): domain Bacteria; phylum Pseudomonadota; class Alphaproteobacteria; order Rhizobiales; family Rhizobiaceae; genus Aureimonas; species Aureimonas ureilytica_A. The sequence goes on along the minus strand of NZ_LDQA01000015.1, from coordinate 74,791 downwards.
TATTCGTCGGGCTATTACTCCTACATGTGGTCGGAAGTCCTGGACGCGGACGCCTTCGAGGCCTTCGAGAAAACCGGCGATGCATTCGACCCCGAGACGGCCCGCAAGCTTCGCGACTTCATCTACTCGGCTGGCAATAGTGACGACCCGGCCCTTCTTTACGAACGGTTCCGGGGACGTGCGCCGGACCCGGACGCCATGATGCGCAAGCGCGGCTTCGCCGCCTGAGGGCATGATCGGGAGCCCTCGCGAATCTGCAAAGGAGGGTCTTTGCCGACCCTCCCTTTCGCTTTTGCGAAAAATCCGTTATGAAGCGACCCAATGACCGCGAAATGGTGGGCCGTTTCCTTGAGACGCGCCCTTTGCCGCGTTCCAACTCCTTTCGGTGAGCCTTCATGAAGCTTCGCAACATCGCGATCATCGCGCACGTCGACCATGGCAAGACGACACTGGTCGACAAGCTCCTTGCCCAGTCCGGCGCGTTCCGCGAGAACCAGCGTACCGAAGAGCGGGCGATGGATTCCAACGACCTCGAAAAAGAGCGTGGCATCACCATTCTCGCCAAGGCGACCTCGGTGGTGTGGAAGGATGTCCGCATCAACATCGTGGACACACCGGGACACGCCGATTTCGGCGGCGAGGTCGAGCGCATCCTGAACATGGTGGACGGCGCCGTCATCCTGGTGGATGCCTCCGAAGGCCCGATGCCGCAGACCAAGTTCGTGCTCGGCAAGGCGCTCAAGGTCGGCCTCAAGCCGATCGTCGCCATCAACAAGATCGACCGCCCGGATGAGCGCCACGAAGAGGTTCTGAACGAGATCTTCGATCTCTTCGTCAATCTCGACGCCACCGAAGACCAGCTCGACTTCCCCGTCGTCTACGGCTCGGGCCGCGGCGGCTGGATGGCCGATGCGCCCGATGGTCCGCAGGACAAGGGCCTGGAGCCCCTGTTCGACCTCATCCTGAAGCACGTTCCCGAGCCGGACACGGCCAGCAAGGACGAGCCGTTCAAGATGATCGGCACGATCCTGGAAGCCAATCCCTTCCTCGGCCGCCTCATCACGGGCCGCATCCAGTCCGGCTCGATCAAGCCGAACCAGGCCGTCAAGGTTCTGAACGGCGAAGGCCAGCTGCTGGAATCGGGCCGCATCTCCAAGATCCTCGCCTTCCGGGGTCTGGAGCGCACGCCGATCGACTACGCCGAGGCGGGCGACATCGTCGCCATCGCCGGCCTGCAGAAGGGCACGGTCGCCGACACGTTCTGCGATCCGCAGGTGAACGAGCCGCTCGTCGCGCAGCCGATCGACCCGCCGACCGTGACCATGAGCTTCATCGTCAACGACAGCCCGCTTGCGGGCACCGAAGGCGACAAGGTGACGAGCCGCGTGATCCGCGACCGTCTCTTCAAGGAAGCCGAGGGCAATGTGGCGCTCAAGATCGAAGAATCCGAGGACAAGGACTCGTTCTTCGTCTCGGGTCGCGGCGAACTTCAGCTTGCCGTTCTGATCGAGACCATGCGCCGCGAGGGCTTCGAGCTCGGCGTGTCGCGTCCCCGCGTCGTCATGCAGAAGGACGAAGCGACGGGCGAGACGCTGGAGCCGATCGAAGAGGTCGTGATCGACGTCGACGAGGAGCATTCGGGCGTCGTCGTTCAGAAGATGAGCGAGCGCAAGGGCGAGATGAAGGAGCTGCGTCCTTCGGGCGGCGGCCGCCAGCGTCTGGTCTTCCTCGCGCCGACGCGCGGCCTGATCGGCTACCAGTCGGAACTCCTGACCGACACGCGCGGCACGGCGATCATGAACCGCCTGTTCCACTCCTACGCCCCCTACAAGGGCGAGCTGCCGGGCCGCAACAACGGCGTTCTCATCGCCAACGCGGCGGGCGAGGCCGTGGCTTACGCCATGTTCAACCTCGAAGATCGCGGTCCGATGGTGATCGATCCCGGCGTCAAGGTTTATGCCGGCATGATCATCGGCATTCACTCGCGCGACAACGATCTGGAAGTGAACGTCCTCAAGGGCAAGCAGCTCACCAATATCCGCGCCGCCGGCAAGGACGAGGCCGTGCGTCTCACCACGCCGATCCGCATGACGCTGGACCGCGCTCTCTCCTGGATTCAGGACGACGAGCTGGTCGAGGTGACGCCCAAGAACATCCGCCTGCGCAAGCTCTATCTCGATCCGAACGAGCGCAAGCGTTTCGAAAAGAGCCGCAAGGTCGCCTGAGGCTTCTGGTCGATCTGTAAAACTCGAAGGGACGTGGCGTTCGGCCGCGTCCCTTTTTTGTTGGCTGAATGTTTATAAACCCGAACGCGCTTTACTTTCCGGCTGGAAATTACTCACCTATCGAACTTTTTCGTACAGTTGGCTTCACCCCACGCGGAATGCGTTTCAAGTAGGACTTGTCGTGTCTGCGGGATTTGGAACATCATGCCTCATTCCTCAGTCCTCCCGTCGATCTCTCTTCCGACCGGCATTACGGGTACATGGCGCTGGGATTTCGACGCCGGTCTGTTCTTTGCCGATGAGCGCGTTTGCCGCTTGTTCGACCTCCCCTCCGCCTGGGGCCGACTGGGCGTTTCATCCGAGCGCTTTCTCGAGCAGCTTCATCACCAGGACCGGGTGTCCCTGACGGCGCGTGTGGCGGCCGTTCGGCGGCGGCAGGATCCGTTTTTCGAGATTTATCGCGTGCTCGGTCCGGCCCAGAGCGTGATTTGGGTGCGAAGCTTCGGCCTGCCGGTGCGCGAGGCGGATGGAAGCTGCCGGTCCTATGTCGGCCTCATCCTCTCCGCGCGCACCTCGCTGGCCGTCTCCGAAGCCCCGGAGGACGAACTCGTGGATACGCTGATTCGAGCCCATGATCTGGCGGAAGGCTTGGGCATCGATATCGTCTCGCGCCTGCTTCAGGTCGTGCTTCTGGAAACGGGCCGGCAGATCGCAACGAACATGACACAGGATGCCCCGCCCTCCGGCTGAGGCGGCCCAACGGTTTTTGACGCCATCCCGCTTGATCCCACCTCGCCCCGCGATAGCTCGAAGTGGAACGAGAGACAGGACGCGTCGAGGCTGAAGGACAGGACAACATGCGGGCAGTCGGATATGAAACCTCGCCTCCCGACAAGGCCGTCGAGCATCTGAGCGATCTCGATCTGCCGCGCCCGCTTCCCACGGGCCGCGATCTCCTGGTGCGCGTGGAAGCGGTCTCGATCAATCCGGTGGACACCAAGCAGCGCGGACCGCTGGACGATCCCGGTCGATTCCCGCGCGTTCTGGGCTTCGACGCCAGCGGCGTGGTGGAAGCGGCGGGTGACGACGCGACCCTGTTTCGGCCGGGCGACGCTGTCTTCTATGCCGGCGCGGTGGATCGGCAGGGCTCCAATGCCGAGTTCCAGCTGGTGGACGAGCGCATCGTGGCGCGCAAGCCCGATCGCCTGGATTTCGCGGACGCCGCGGCGCTGCCGCTGACCGCCATCACGGCTTGGGAAACCCTGTTCGACCGGTTCCGCATTCAACCCGACGAGACCGAACGCGGCACGCTTCTGGTGATCGGGGCTGCCGGCGGGGTCGGCTCCATCGCCACGCAGCTGGCGCGCCAGTTGACGGCGCTCACCGTGATCGGCACGGCCTCGCGCGAGGAGACCCGCACCTTCGCCCTGGAGCATGGCTGCCACCATGTGATCGATCATTCGCGGCCCATGGCCCCGCAGATCGCCGAACTTGGCCTCGGGCCGGTGGACTATGTTTTCGCCCTGAGCCAGACCCCTGCACATATGAATGACATCGGAGCGCTGATCCGCCCGTTCGGCGAACTCTGCGTGATCGACAGCGCCGCGCTGGACCTCGCGCCGATCCGCTTCAAATCCGTTTCGCTGCATTTCGAGTACATGTTCACGCGGCCTCTCTTCCAGACCGCCGACATGATCGAGCAGCACCGCCTCCTGTCGGAGATTTCGCGATTGGTCGATGCCGGACGGCTTCGCTCGACCCGCACGCGCACGCTTTCCCCCATCTCGGCCGCGACGATCCGCGAGGGCCACAGGCTCAGCGAAACCGGCACGATGCTCGGCAAGGTCGTCGTCGCCGGCTGGCCGGAGCGGGAGGACAAGGACGCCAGCAGCGCTTGATCGCCGGGCGCGCCGACCTGGCCACCCGCACGGTTTCGTGACCGGGAAACGTCGCGGATCGGCTCGCGCTCGACGTCCGGTGCTCCCATCTCCTTCGCGACCGCCCGGCGGAGCGGATGGAATTTCCAACGGAGACCAGAACCATGGGCTTTCTCAACGGGCTTCTCGGCCTTGCCAGCGATCTCGATGTCGGCAGCCTGTCGAGGGAACTGGAGCCGGTTCTCCTGCCCAACGAGGGGATCGAGATCGCCTTTCAGCTGATGCGGGACCAGCTCGTCTTCACCGACCGGCGCGTCATCCTGATCGACAAGCAGGGCATGACCGGGCGCAAGCGGCAATATCATTCGATCCCCTATCGCGCCGTCACCATGTTCTCTGTGGAAACCGCCGGCTCGTTCGACACGGATGCCGAATTGCGCATCTGGGTGTCGGGCCAGCCCCAGCCCTTCACGCAGAACCTGTCGCGCGGGGCCAACATTGCCGGCATTCAGAAGGCGCTGGCGGGCGGCGTGCTCGGGCGCGGCTGAGGGTCTGGCGAAGCGCGAAGCAGACGAGGCATTTTCGCGCGCGTCAAGCCGTTGCCGAGCCGGCGCCGAGGGGGTACGACCCTTCCCGATGAACCATGCTCTTGCCGAATCGCCGCGTGATTTTTTATCCCGCGCAGGATCGGAAATCGCCCATCATGGTTAATGCCAGATGAAGACGATCGCCGCAGAGATCCGATTGGCCGAGGCCCGCGACGCGGCGGGTCTTTCCCGTACACACGAAGCGTCTTGGCGCGGCACCTATGCCGGGCTGATCCCCCACAAGGCTTTGTCGCGCATGATCGAGCGCCGCAATCCAGCCTGGTGGGAGAGCGCGATCCACAATCAGGCGACCATTCTCGTCCTGCAATATGGTGGCGAAATGGGCGGCTATGCGACGCTTGGGCGAAACCGCACGCGCGCGCTGGGTGTGGAGGGCGAAGTCTACGAGCTGTATCTCCGGCCCGAGTTCCAGGGCATCGGATATGGGCGGCGGCTCTTCTCGGCCGCGCGTATGTTGCTCCGCTCGCGCGGCCTGACAGGAACCGCCGTCTGGGCGCTTGAGGACAATGACGGCGCGGTTCGCTTCTACGAGGCGGAAGGGGGTCTCGACGTCGCCTCGGGCACTGAAACCTTCGAGGACGTGACCCTGCGCAAACTGGCCTTTACCTTCGCCTGAGGCAGGTTTCCGATCGGGGTTCGAGAAGGCGAGGTCGGCGTCGCCTTCGTTTGAGACTGGCCCGCGACGATCTTAACCGTCCAGCAAGGAAATCAGGGCCTCCAATTGCCTCGGGGCCGGCGAGCGGTTAGACACGCGCGACGCTTTCGAGGAGTTTTCCCATGCGCATCGACGCCATCGCCCGGGGCACGAACCCGCCCGAGGACATCAACGTCATCATCGAGGTGCCGGTCGGCGGCCACCCGATCAAGTACGAGATGGACAAGGAGTCCGGCGCTCTCTTCGTCGATCGCTTCCTGTACACGCCGATGACCTATCCCGGGAACTACGGCTTCGTTCCCCACACGCTGTCGGACGATGGCGATCCGATCGACGTTCTCGTCTGCTCGACGCGCCCGCTCTTCCCGAGCTGCGTGATCAACTGCCGCCCGATCGGTGTCCTCAAGATGGAGGACAACAAGGGTCTGGACGAGAAGGTCATCGCCGTTCCCTCGCCGGCACTGACGCAGCGCTACGTGAAGGTCGAGGAATATACCGACCTGCCGGAAATCACGCTCAAGCAGATCGAGCACTTCTTCGAGCACTACAAGGATCTGGAGCCCGGCAAGTGGGTGAAGATCGGCGGCTGGGGCGATGCGGCCGAAGCGCGCAAGCTCATTTCCGAAGCTGTGACGCGCTACGACGAAGCGTCCGAAAAGGAAAAGAACAAGACGCCGGTCGGCCAGGAAAACGCCTGATCGCGTGCTCCCATTGGGGCTAACAAATTGAGAAGGCGCGGGGCTCCGATCGAGCCTCGCGCCTTTTACGTTCCGACATTGTGGAAGCACCGAAGCCGGTCTCGTACGTCCGAACGGCGGACCTCAGGCGCTCGGGAGGAGTGGGTGAGCGGATGCGCGCGCAGCGCCTCGTTCAGCCTCGCCTCGTCGCCCTCGAAGCGCAACCGCTTTTCCCGCCCCTTGGAGCCCGAGGCGATCGAGAGGCTGGATTTCGGAACACCGAGACCGTCCGCGATCACACGGATCAGGGCCTCGTTGGCGAGACCCTTTTCCGGCACGGCCCGCACCCGCGCCTCGATGCGCCACCCCTCGGGAGACGCCTCGATCCGGTCGATCCGATCGCTCGACGCGCGCGGCGTCAGGCGCACGGACAGAAGCATCAGATGCCCGCGCGGTAGATCGCCGGCACGATGTAGAGATAGATCAGCTGCTGCAGGAAGAAGATCGCAATCAGCACCACGAGCGGCGACAGGTCGAGTCCGCCGAGATTGGGCAGCATATTGCGGATCGGCCGATAGAGCGGCTCCGTCATGCGATTGAGCGTATCGGTGACCGTGCGCACGAAATTGTTGCGATAGTCGAGAATGTTGAAGGCCAGCAGCCAGGACAGGATGGCCGAGACGATAATGATCCACCAGAGGATGTTGAGGATCAGAAGAACGACCTGAACGACGGCAAGCATGGGGAGCCTCTGGCTGATGAACCTTGTGTGCTATCGCACAATCGGTCAGGGAAATGGGGATTTTCCTAACGCAGCCCATCCCCATGCCGCCAATTTGAAGGCCGTGGGCCGAATCAGATGCGGCCGCTTGACAGTCACCCCCTCCCCGATCTAAATCCGCTCTCACCGGTGGACGGGGCTGTAGCTCAGTTGGGAGAGCGCGTCGTTCGCAATGACGAGGTCAGCGGTTCGATCCCGCTCAGCTCCACCATTTCACCGGCTTTCCAGTCAGATTTGAAGTGAAGCGAGCGAAGCAGACCTGCGCGCCGAGCGTGGCCGGGTTGCGGTCGTGCGGCGGGCGCGGGAATTGGCCTTCAGGCTCCGCTTCCCCGGTTTGCTCGGCGCCTTCCTCCCGCGCCAGGACGCTTGATGACCGCTTGCGCGTTTGGCCTGCGATCATCCACCGCGCGTATAGGTCTGCTGGCAACACGACGGGTAGAGCCAGCAAGCGCCTTTCCGATGCCGCGAGGCTTCCGATGCAGTGGGTGCCGGCGGCAAGGCCCAGGATTGGCAACGAAGCGATGGCGAAAAGCCGCCGGCCCGCCCCAACCCCCTCTCCAGCCAACAAGTCTCCAGAGAGACCCTCAACGCAGACAAAGCCCTCCGAAACGATACAGGCCGGACTGTTGCGCGCCCGGCCTGTCCTGATAGGGCTTTGCGCGCCTTAGCGGCTCATGCGCTCGAACCCGTCTCCGCCGTCGAGATCCAGCGAGAAGCCGCTGCTGCTCGCCGGCTTGGCCGCCGCAAAGCCCGCCGCCTGCGCTTGAAGCGAATGGACGGGATTGGCGGCCGGGCCGCTTTCGAAAAGATCGTCTTCGACCGATGCCAGCTTCACCGGGGCCTTGGCGGGGCGCTGTGGCTTGGGCGCGGCGGCGGAGGCCGATGCGGCGGGCTTTGCGGCAGGCGAAGCCGTCGCCTTGGTCACCGTCTTGACCGGGGATGCCGGCTTGCGCGCGGTCTTGCGCGCTTCGGTCTCGCGGTTGGTCGCTTCGATCTCCAGCGCTTCGGCTTGGATCAGCGCGTCGCGCTCGGCATCCGTCATGCGGAAGTAGCCCGCGCGCTCTTCGAGGCGGCCTGCTTCCGAGGCCAGCTGCTCGGCCGTCGCCGTCATCTCGTTGGCCGCGCCGGCATTGGCCTGCGTGACCTGATCCAACTGCCCGATCGCCTGATTGATCTGCTCGATGCCGATCGACTGTTCGCGGCAGGCCGCTGAAATCTCGGAAACCAGCTCCGCCGTCTTTTTAATGTCCGGCACCAGCTTTTCCAGACGCGAGCCGGCATCCTCGGCGACGATCAGCGTGCGCGAGGAAAGATCGCCGATCTCGGTCGCCGCCGCCTGGCTTCGCTCGGCGAGCTTGCGCACTTCCGAGGCGACGACCGCGAAGCCCTTGCCGTGCTGTCCGGCGCGGGCCGCCTCGATGGCGGCGTTCAACGCGAGCAGGTCCGTCTGACGGGCGATCTCCTGCACCACGGCGATCTTCTCGGCGATCTCACGCATGGCCTGCGTGGACTGGGCTACCGCATCGCCTGTGGTGCCGGCATGTTCGGCGGCCTGCGCTGCGATCTTCTCGGTGGTGGACGCGTTGTCGGCGTTCTGGCGGATATTGGCGGTCATCTCCTCGATCGCCGCCGAGGCCTGCTCGGAGGCTGCGGCCTGTTCGGTCGAGCCCGACGACAGCTTCTCGGCGGTGGACGCGGAGCGGGCGGAGCCGGCCGCAACCAAGGACGAGGATGCGCGCACGCCCGAGACGATCTCGGAGAGCTTGACCGTCATGTCGCTCATGGCGCGCTGAAGGTCGGCCAGTTCGTCGCGGCCCTTCACCTCGATGCGCTGCGTCAGGTCGCCCGAGCCGATGCGCCGCGCCAGTTCAACCGCGCGCGACAGACCGCGCGAGATCGACAGGCCGAGCCAGGCCGCCAAAACCAGACCGATCACGACGGCGCCGCCGACCAGAGCCGACAATTGCACGAAGGTCTGGTGGTCGGCCGCGTTGATTTCCGCCGTCAAGGCGTCCATGCGCTTCTTTTCGCGCGACAGCTGCGTCTTCACCTGGCTGATCATGGCGACCATGGTCGGCTGCATTCCGCCGCCCAGGATCGAACGCGCGCTCTCCAAAGCCTCGGCTCGCCGGGTCGGATCGCTCGCGGGGGTCGTCAGCAAGTCCGAAGCTTGCTTGGTCATCCGCAGATAGGTCTCGATACCACCCTTCAGCGTATCAACGGACGCTCGCTCGGTTTTGGGAGCCTGTTCGCGATATTCCGCGAGTGTGGCGAACGCGCTGTCGGCTCGATCCTGAATGGCCTTTTGCGTGTCGCCGAACGTGCTGCCGTCTACCGAAGGCAAAGTGTTGACCAAGCGCCCGATGTCGGAAACGGACGTGCGAACCGAGAGCAGCCGCTCGTTCTGCGCAATGGGCCCGGTTCGCAGAGCCTCCATCCGGTCCTGCGAGGCTTTCAGGTTATAGGCCCCGATCCCGCCCAGAAACAGGCTGAGACACACCATGACGGCAAAGCCACCGGCCAATTTGGTACGGATCGATAGTTTCACGGACCCCTCCTAAACTTCTGATGGGAGTAGAAGCCGAGAAGACTGCCAATCCGTGAAGCCGGCGCGAACACCTCGAATCGCAGTGAATCGTTTCTTGCGGTAGTCCGACGCGGCATAGCGACGCATCAATGCATCTTCTCGCGCAGCACGTGTGGTTCACTCCCGGAAGCGAATGAAGCCGGAGGACGGGATTCGTTCAAAACCCAGCATCCGATCCGACGCGATTGCCTCACAAAGACTTGACGCCGGACCTCCGGTTATGAATCTCTGCCGCGACCGCGCGATCTGATCCGGACACGTGGCCACGCCTGCGTTTGCAGTGAAGTTTCGGCCGTCCCCGGCTGGAGCTCCGGGCGACGCTGGCGATTCGCATGTCCCCAGTTCCCTCGAAAGGCGGCCCCTTCCCCACCTCCCGCTTTGCCGAAGGCTCGGGCCCCATAAGGGTAGGCGCCAAAGGCCGGGCGACAGGCGCGCAAGACGGCCGGACCCATCATGCCGAGCGACGACGCACCTCTCTCCTCTCCCTCCGGCGACGCGCCGGTCCATACGCCGGTGGACGATCGCTTCGCCGCCTTCCGCAACAAGCGCTTTCTTCGCTACTGGCTGGCCCGCTTCTTCGCCGCCTTCGCTGTGCAAATCGTCTCGGTCTCCGTGACGTGGCAGATCTATGCCCTGACGCGCGACCCGTTCGATCTCGGCCTGATCGGCCTGTGCCAGTTCCTGCCGGCCTTAGCGCTCGTGCTGGTGACGGGCCCGGTGGCCGATCGCTATTCGCGGCGCTGGATCATGGGCCTCTCGACCCTGGTGGAGGGTATCGGCGCGGCGCTGCTTCTGGCGCTGACCTGGATGGATCTCGTATCGCCCGTGCCGGTCTTCGTCATTCTGATCGGCTTCGGCATCGCGCGCGCCTTTTTCGGGCCGGCAGCCTCCTCGCTCGTGGTCAATCTCGTGACCAAGGACGAACTGGCTAACGCGGTCGCCTGGAACTCCTCCTCCTGGCAGGTCGCCTCGATCGTCGGGCCCGTGGCGGGCGGCCTGCTCTACGGCCTGTCGCCCCATATCGCCTATGGAACGGCGCTCGCGCTTTTCCTGGTGGGCTCGGGTCTCGTCCTGTCCATCTCCGCGCCGGCGCAGCATTCCTCGGGCGAGCCCGCGAGCTTTCAAACGGTCGTCGCGGGCTTCCGCTTCATCTTCCGCGAAAAGGTGGTGCTGGGCGCGATCTCGCTCGATCTCTTCGCCGTGCTGCTGGGTGGAGCCGTCGCGCTCATGCCCGTCTTCGCGCATGACGTTCTGGGCGTCGGCCCCTGGGGCGCGGGGCTTTTGCGGTCCGCGCCCGGCGTCGGCGCGATTCTGACCGCCGCCTGGCTCGCCGCCCATCCCGTGCGGGACCGCGCGGGCCATATCATGTTCGTCTTTGTCGCCCTGTTCGGCGTGTTCACGGCGCTGTTCGGCCTGTCCACGACGCCTTGGCTGTCGATCCCCGCGCTCGCCCTCATGGGTGCGGCCGACATGATCTCGGTCTATATCCGCGAAACCCTGCTCCAGCTCTGGACGCCGGACGAGGTGCGCGGGCGCGTCAACGCGGTAAACGGCATTTTCGTCGGCGCGTCCAACGAGCTGGGCGAGTTTCGCGCCGGCCTGATGGCCGCATGGCTCGGCGCGGTCCCAGCCGTGGTGATCGGCGGGATCGCGACCGTGGCGGTCGCCGCCATCTGGTCGGCCGCCTTCCCGCAGCTGCGGCAGGCCCGCAGCCTCGCCGCACGCGAATAGACCTCGTTCAAAACCGTAATGGAAAAAGGCCGGGGCGATCGCCGCCCCGGCCTTTTTCATGAGCTGAATGATGACGGCCTGTCAGTGGACGAGTTCGTCCTCCGCCGAGATCGGCGCGACGGGAGGCTCGGCGGAATGCGCGAAGGCGCGGTTCCAGGCATCGAGCGAGGCGATCTTGTAGGCCTCGGCGAGCGTCGGATAATTGAACGTATTGTCCATGAAATAGTCGATCGTGCCCTTCAGGTTGAGAACGGCCTGACCGATATGGATCAGCTCGGTCGCGCCCTCGCCCACGATATGGACGCCCAGGAGACGGCGGGTCTTCTTGGAGAAGATCATCTTCATCATGCCCCGGTCGAGGCCCATGATGTGGCCGCGCGAGGTCTCGCGGAAACGCGCGATGCCGCATTCATAGGGAATGCCGCGCTTGCGCACGTCCTCTTCGCTCATGCCGACGGTGGAAATCTCCGGCACGGAATAGATGCCATAGGGAAAGAATTCGGGCGGCGGAGGCGGCTGAAGACCGAAGGCGTGGCAGGCGGCGAGGCGGCCCTGCTCCATCGAGGTGGAAGCGAGCGAAGGAAAGCCGATCACGTCGCCCGCCGCGTAGATATGCGGAACGCTGGTCTGAAGCGTCTTCTCGTTGACGCTGATACGCCCGCGCCGATCCACCTCCAGCCCGGCGGCTTCGAGGTTGAGGCTGTCGGTCGCGCCCATGCGCCCGGCGGCGAAGAGCAGCATGTCGCTGGTCACGTCGCGGCCCGTGGCGATGCGGCAGACCGTGCGGCCATTGGCGTCGAACTCGATCTTGGTGACTTCCGCCCCCAAGCGCAGCGACAGGTTCCGGTCGCGCAGATCGTGGACGAAATCCTCCATCAGCTCCTTGTCCACGAAATCGAGGAAGCTGGCACGCGGCTCGACCAGCGTCACCTGCACCTCGAGCGCGGAGAAGATCGTGGCGTATTCGACGCCGATGACGCCCGCACCGATCACCGTCATGGAGCGCGGCAGCTTCGGCACGGAGACGATCTCGTCGGAATCGAAGACATTGGTGCCGTTGAACGGCACGTAGTCCGGGCGGAACGGCTTGGTGCCGACCGCGATCAGGATGAAATGGCCGGTGACGACGCGCTCGTCCTCGCCCTCGTTGCGCACGACGATTTCGTGCGGCGAGCGGAAGGAGGCCTCGCCGCGCATGACCTTGACGCCGTTGCGCGCGAACTGGTGGTCGAGCACGTCCACCTCGTGCTCCAGCGTCTTGCTCATGCGCGCCTGGATGTCGGCGGCCGAGATGTCCTGTTTCACGCGGTAGGCTCGGCCATAGAAGCCGCGTTCGCGCCAACCCGACAGGTTCAGGACGGTCTCGCGCATGGTCTTGGAGGGGATCGTGCCCGTGTGGACGGACACGCCGCCGACGCGGCGATTGCGCTCCACGACGAGAACGGAGCGGCCGAGCTTGGCGGCCTGTACGGCAGCCCGGCGGCCGGAGGGCCCGCTTCCGATGACGATGAGATCATAAGTCGACATGCGGCCTCGCGTGGTGCTCGGGAGACGGAAAGGGGTGAGCGCCCCGCCGTCCTACGTCTGTTCGTGCTCCAGACTTACACCCGCGTCTGCAAAGCCCGAGTAAACTTGGCGCTCTTTGCGATGCGCTTTGTTGCGGTGCAAAGCGCGCTTCACATCTGCGGCGGCGCGGCCAGCGTGCTGCCGCTGGCGCTGCGCCCGAAGATGACGGCCAGGAACTGCTCCAGCCAGCGCTTCACCGGCGCATCGTGAATGGCGCGGCCGTGAAAATGCTCGCGGCGCGGCTGTGCGCCCGGCAGCGACAAGCGCGCATGGCCGTGAGTCGTCCAGCGATGCAGCATGGCGAGCGTCAGCTCGGCATGGAACTGCACGCCGTAGGCATGATCACCGTAGCGCATGGCCTGGTTGGGGAAATCCTCGCCTTCCGCCAGCCGCGTCGCGCCATGTGGCAAGCCGAAGCCCTCGCCATGCCACTGATAGACCATGGACGGCCAGCCCGGCATCAGGGCACGCCCGGCCGCCGTCGCCTCGATCGGGTAATAGCCGATCTCCACCAGACCGTCAGGGTGCGGGCCGACGGGCGCGCCGAGATGTTTCGCCAGCATCTGCGCGCCGAGGCAGATACCGAGAAAAGGGCGATTCTCCTTCAGCGGAATTTCCATCCAGTCGATCTCATGGCGCAGGTGCGCGTCGGGATCGTTGGCGCTTGGCGGCCCGCCGAAGACGATGGCGCCGCGATGCCCCTCCAGCGTGCCGGGCAGCTTTTCGCCCAGCACCGGGCGGCGGATATCGAGCCGGACGCCCGCCGCTTCCAGCACCTGGCCGACGCGCCCCGGCGTCGAGGTCTCCTGATGCAGAACCACCAGAACCGGCCGGATTTCATGCGGATCGTGCAGCGTGAAGCGCTTGGGCGCGGCCGCGCTTTCGGAGCGGGAATGGGGAAGGAGATCAGCCATGCTGGGGCGTGCGTACCTTGTTCTGCGCCTCGCGCTTGGCCAGCATTCGGTCCCGGCTGGAAACGCCCAGAAGCTCGGCCACGCGCCAGACCACGTTATCCTCCAACTCGTGAACATCTCCGTCCGCGAAGACGATCTCCCATAGACGTTCCACGAATTGCAGACGCTCCTCGGCGCTCCAATGGCGCAGAAGAACATGTGTGAAGCGGAAGAGATCGACCGCCTCGGCATCGGCCTCGCGCCCGGCGCGTCGGACCTCTTCGGCCCGCCAGGGGGCAAGCCCGTAATCATGGATCAGGACATCGCGCAGCGCGTCGGTTTCGCTCCGGGTGAGCGTGCCGTCCGCCTCCGCCACATGGAACAGGAGCGCCGAGGCGGCGATCAGCGGATCGTCCTCGCCGCCGAGACGCCCGGTCGGCTCGCCCGACAGGTTGCGCAGGAAGTCCTTGAAGGCGTCGAACATGGGCGGCGTCCGGTCTGGGTCGTCGGGTGGCATGGGTCGGGTCGTCGATGCGGCTTAGGACCGCGCTTCGAAAACGGTCGAGAGCGGCCCAGAGTTCAATCTGTTTCGCTGCGGCGCCAGTCCTTTAGAAACAAAAAGGCCCGGAGCGCTGGGCTCCGAGCCTTTTTGTTGTTCAGCGTGGCGCGTTAGCGTCGCTTCCCATGACCGGCGTCAGGCCGGCGTGCGCTCCAGCGAGGACTCGCTCTTGCCTTCGGTCTCGTGGTGAGCCGCGGCCGCTTCGTTCAAAGCGGCGGCTTCCGCTTCGTCCGCCGGCAAGCGCGCGTCGATGAAGACGCGGCGGTTGGGGTCGGTGTTGGGAACATGCTGCATTCCGCGCATCATGCGCCCGACGCGGGCGACCAGAGCCGGATCGCTGTCCTGCGGCACCGTCCATTCATAGGCGTCGAGACGGCCCGTGGTCGGCGAGACCGGACGCCAGCCCTCGGCCGGCGCGCCGTCCACCGTCCAGGACGGGTCCTTGGGCGCGTGAAGCGCGCGGCTCATCCACTGGCGCACCAGCGCGTCATTGCCGGTTTCGGCGTCCTCGATATCGGCCAGAAGCAGATAGGCCGATTCGCGCGGCGCCTGCTCGGTCGCCGCCATGGCTTCGACGCGGGCCGTGCCGAACTCGCGCGCGTCAAGCGCGGCGCGGGCGAGTGCCATGCGCGATTCGATATGGCCGGGCTGGAGGCTGGCGAGATGGCGCGCGCGCTTGAAGCGCTCGGCCACGCCGTCGCCCGGCCAGAGATGGATGTAGAGCGCGGCGAGCTCGGGATGCGGATTGGCCTTCCAGCCCGCTTCCAGCGCCTTCTGAGCCGCGCGATACTCGTTGAGCCGGATCATGGACCGCGCGGCGATGACGCCGGCGGGCACCAGATCGGGAGCGAGCTTCTGCGCTTCGCGCGCGGCGTTCCTGGCGCCGGCCGGATCGCTGTCGGCGAGTTCCTGCGCCTTACCGGTCAGGAGCACGGCGCGCAGGCGGCGGCTTTCCGCCTTGTCCACCAGGCGCGAGTCGCGCTGCGCCTCCAGAATGTTCAGAGCGCCGTCATAATCGCCCTGCGCGGCCTTGAGGTCGAGAACCGCGCCGCCGGCCCAGGGCACATGCGGGGCGATGCGCACCGCGCGCTCGGCATAGGAGCGCGCCGCTTCCCGGTCGCCCAGGCGCTCGGCTTCGAGATACAGACCGCGAAGGCCGACCAGCCGGGTCTCGGGATCGCCTTCCAGCGTCTCGAAAATGGAGCGCGCCTTGGCGTGGTCGCCCTCGATCAGCGCGGTCTGCGCGTCGAGGAAGCGCACCATCGGCTCGCGCCGGTTGGAAAGCTGCTTCTGCGCCTGCTTGACGAGGCGGCGCGCCATGACGGCATCGCCCGCGCCGGCGGCAATCATGCCGGCCGAAAGCGCGCGATAGCCCTTGTCGCGGCGGCGCGTCGAGAAGAAGCGCGACACGCGGTCGGGCGCCTTAAAGAAGCCGCGCACCAGCCAGAACAGAAGCACGGCCGCGACCACGAGCGCGATCTGAAGGATCACGAAGACGGTGAAGCTCGTGCCCACCTCCTGGCCTTGCCAGAGGATGGAGACGGAGCCCGGATGATCGGCCAGCCAGGCAAAGCCAAGGCCGCCCGCGAGCACGACGAGGAAAAAAGCGAGAATACGCAGCATGTCAGCCCTGCGACGCGGAAGCGCCGACGGCGCTGTTGATGGTCTGGCGAATGAGGTCGTCCGCGCTGGCGCGGGCGCGAACCTTGTCGGCGAAGCCTTGCGAGACGGACTTGGCGGCCTCGGGCAGCTTGTCCCACTCGGTCAGCCAGCCGGCGAAGTCGCCGCGCTGGAGCGCCTCGTCCATGCGCGCGACGGCCGCTTCCGGCCCCGGAGCCTCGGCCGTCACGTTGGAGCCGGCGGGGCGAACGGTGACGAGCGAGCGCAGGCTGTCGAGCACCTGCGTCTTCACGTTGGCCGTGTTGTCGACCGGGCGCAGCGCGGTCAGGATCTGCGCTTCCGCGTCGCGCCACTGGGTGTCCAGCGCGGCGGTGGTAGGAACGCCGGAGGCCGCGAAATTGCGCAGCGAGGCGACGGACTCGCCCGTGTTGCCGCTCGCCTTGGCGAAGCTTTCCAGCTCCTGCATGAAGGGGCGACCGCTGTCGATCGCGCCTTTCAGCCCGGCCGCCGAAAGAGCGATGGCGGCGCGGCGGTTGGCTTCCTCGATCGATTGGACGCGGGTGCCGATCTGGTTGACCGTTTCGCGCGTCTCATTGGCGGCGGTCTGGGCGTTCTGGGCCGCCTGCTGCGCGTTCTGCGCGGCGGTCTGGGCCGCCGTGGCGGCGGTTTCGGCGCGGGTGGCGATGCCTTGCGCGTCGGTCGCGGCGGCTTCCGCCTTGGTGGCCGTGTCGCGCGCGCTCGTGGCCGCGTCATTGGCCTCCTTGGCGGCGGCGGCGGAATCGCCGTTGGTCTGCGCATAGCGCTCGTTGGCCGTCACTCGGTCCGAGAGCTGGGTGAACTCGGTGCGCGAGACATTGCCCGAGCCCGCGCCGCCGGCCGCCTGGGCCGACTGAAGCTGCTCGACCGTGCCGCGCAGATTGCCGATATCGCCGGTCAGTTTCTGCACTTCGCCGGCCGTGGCGAATTGCTGGGTCGGGACGGCCGCCTGTTGCGCCGCCGGCGGGCGAACCGCGCCGGAATAAAGAAGCGCCGCACCGCCGCCGAGCGCGATCACCGCGCCCAGCAGACCCGCGCCCAGAAGCGGGCCGAAGCCGGGGCCGCCATGCGAAGCGCCGGCCGCCGCGTGATAGGGGCTGGAGGTCAGCGGGTCGGGGCCGGCCGGCTCGGAATGCGCGCCGGGCAGAACCGTCTCGTCGTCCTCGAATTCGCCCAGATCGCGCCGCTTGGCCGCGACGCCATCCTCGCGCAGGGGATCGACCGACTTGTCGCCCTCGGGCGAAAGCGGGTCGGCCGCGCCGGGCGAAAGAAGTCCGGCCTCGCTCGCAGCGCCGGACTCGGCGGGCGTGGTCGTGGCGGGCGCGGAGGCGACAAGAGCCGGGTTCTCCAGCGCGTCGGCCGAGGCGCTGCCGCTGGCGATCTCGTTCTTGCGCTCGCGCGCCGCCGCGTCCTCCGCCGTGGCGGAGAGGAGCGCATCCTCGTGGCGCTCTTCCGGCGTCATGGCCTCGTCGCGGGGCCTCGTCGTGTCGTTCATCGAAAGCGTCTCGTCCTGTTGGGCCGCTGCGGCCGGGCCCGTCTCAATATCACTTTCGGCGCCCTCGGGCTTGGCGACGCGCTCGGCTCCGAGGTCGATCGTGGTTTCCGGTCGTGCGCCTGGCTTCGACCGGCGCGGACGATTGGCCATCCGAGAACTCCTTCATGTCGCATCCCATGGGCGGCTGGCTGGCGAACCGGCCGGCGCGAGCCGAATTCCCTTCGGCCGATGTATCGGACGAGTCAACGTCTCGATCTAGCGTGCGCTCCGCAAGCTGCAACGAAAAGATGCTCAATCGCGCCCTTCGCTCCAGTTTTTGATCGCGTCCACCAGCGAGACGAAGCGCGGAGCTTCGGCCACCACCGCATTCTTTCCAAACTGGGGCGAAAGTTCCAGTGCGATCGCGTCCGAAAGGCAGAAGAGTGCGACATCTTCCCCTAGGACATGACCCGCGTGCTCCGCGAAGCGCTCGAACGCCCGCGCCTGCCCGCGCGAGAGGAGGATCGCGCCCTGCGCCGGGCCTCCCGCGCGAGCCTGTTCCAGCTCCGCCTCGCTCGGCATCGCAGGCACCGTGTCATAGACTTCCACCACCCGAAGCGGCAGGCCGGCTTCCGCAAAACCCGCTTCCAGATCGGGCAGGCGCACCCGCCCGGCAGCATAGAGAAAGGTCTCGCCCGCCCGCGTCGGCAGCATGTCGGCGAGGCTCACGAGATCCGCCGCCCGGCCCGGCCCCGCCCGCACATCGGCAAAGCCGGCCGCGCGCAGGGCCTCGGCCGTCATCTCCCCCACAGCCAGAACCGGCAGGTCGCGTCCAGGATAATGACGCGCGAGCCAGGGCACGGCATGGCGGCTGGTGACAACCAAGCCGGCAAGCGGGATTTCGGGCGGCGCGGGGTCGAGCGGCGCAATCATGCTCAGCGGCAGGAGAACGGGTTCGAAGCCGGCCTCACGCAGAAGCGCGGCCGAGCGCTCGCCATCCTCGCGCTCGCGCAGGACGAGAAGACGAAGGGGTGGCCGCGCGCTCAGCGCCGCCAGCCCTCGAAGAACTCCGCGCCCGCTTCCGCCACTAGCCGCAGCGCGGCATCCTCGGCCATGCGCAGTGCGTCGGCCCGGCTGCCTTCGACATGCGTCTCGTGCATCCGCGCGCCGTCCGGCGTCAGGATCATGCCGTGAAAGCGGAACTGGTCGCCCTTCAGCGTGCCATGGGCGGCGATGGGCGTGCGGCAGGAGCCGTCGAGAACCGCCAGAAAGGCGCGCTCGGCCGCCAGGACGCCGTGCGTGTCGGCATGATCGACGGCCGCGACGAGCGGGGCGATGCGCCCGTCCCCGTCCCGGATCTGGATGCAGATGGCCCCCTGCCCCGGCGCGGGCGGAAAGCTCGCGCTGTCCAGAATCTCGCTCGCCACCTCGGCGTCACCCAGGCGCTTCAGCCCGGCCAGCGCCAGAAGCGTGCCTTCCACCTCGCCCGCGGCGAGCTTGGCGAGGCGCGTCTGCACATTGCCACGAAAGATCACGAGTTCGAGATCGGGCCGGATGCGCCGCAGAAGGGCCTGCCGGCGTAGCGAAGCCGAGCCGACGCGCGCGCCGTGCGGCAGGTCGGCGATGCGCGAGACCGAGCGGCCGATGAAGACGTCGCGCACATCCTCGCGCGGGAGATAGGCGGCGAGCGCCAGCCCGTCGGGCACACGGGTCGCCATGTCCTTGGAGGAGTGGACGGCGAGATCAACCCGCCCATCCAGAAGCGCTTCCTCGATTTCCTTGGTGAAGAGCCCCTTGCCGCCCGCCTCCGATAGCGCCCGGTCCTGAATCCTGTCGCCCGAAGTGGACAGGACGGTGATCGCGAAATCCTCCTCGCGCAGGCCATGCGCGGCCATCAGGCGAGCCCGCACCTCTTCGGCCTGCGCCAGCGCGAGGCGGCTGCCGCGCGTGCCGATGCGGATGGGCTGGGTCATGGGTCTGCCTTCCTTGCCTCAGGCTCCGGGCCAAGGGAGCTTGAAGGGATCGCTGATCTGGAACCCTTCGAAACAGGGTCTTGCGCGTGTTCTGATCGCCTCCCGGCCTGTTTGCAAGTTCGCCGGGCTGGGGGGCCGCGCGGTTTTTCGGCGAAGGGCGGACGCGTGTGGGATCGGCCATCGGCCTCGGGCGCGCGTCCGCGCTGGCGAAACCGCGTGCGAGACGTTATCTCGCGAGGCAAGACCTCAGCAAAAGAGCGGCTCGTCCCTTGCCTAGCGCCAACATCACCGCCCGATCCGTCCGTCCGCTCGTTCTCGGCATCGAGACGAGTTGCGACGAAACGGCGGCGAGCGTCGTCGGGCGCGGCGCGGACGGGCGGCCCGTGGTCCTGTCCAATGTCGTGCTCAGCCAGATCGAGGAGCACGCGGCCTTTGGCGGCGTCGTGCCGGAAATCGCCGCGCGCGCCCATGCCGAAAGCATCGGCCCCATCGTCGAGGCGGGGCTGGCGGAAGCCGGCGTCACGCTGGACGAGATCGACGCCGTGGCCGCGACCAGCGGGCCGGGCCTCGTCGGCG
This sequence comes from Aureimonas ureilytica, assembly GCF_001475935.1. Taxonomy (GTDB): domain Bacteria; phylum Pseudomonadota; class Alphaproteobacteria; order Rhizobiales; family Rhizobiaceae; genus Aureimonas; species Aureimonas ureilytica_A. Next base: position 54,953 of record NZ_LDQA01000015.1, on the reverse strand, counting down.
GGCTCATCGTCGGCGCGCTGGTTGGCAAGGCCATCGCCGCCTCGCGCCAGCTGCCGTTTCTGGCCGTCAACCATCTGGAGGGCCACGCGCTGACCCCGAGGCTGACGGATGCGCTCGCCTATCCCTATCTCCTGCTGCTCGTGTCGGGCGGGCACACGCAGATCCTTCTCGTCTCCGGCCTCGGCCAGTACGAGCGCTGGGGCACGACGATCGACGATGCGCTGGGCGAGGCTTTCGACAAGACCGCCAAGCTTCTGGAACTGCCCCATCCCGGCGGCCCGAGCGTCGAGCGCATGGCGCGTGAGGGCGACGCCAAGCGCTTCGACCTGCCCCGGCCGCTGCGGGGCGAGAAGCGGCTCGACTTCTCCTTCTCCGGCCTCAAGACGGCGGTGCGCCAGATCGCGCTGGCCCACGCGCCGCTCAGCGAACAGGACGTGGCCGATCTCTGCGCCGGCTTTCAGCGCGCGGCGGCCGAGAGCGTGCGGGACCGCGTGACGCTGGCGCTGGCTCGGTTTCGGGAAGCCTATCCCGGCCTCGAACACCCGGTTCTGGCGGCGGCTGGCGGGGTCGCGGCCAATGGCGAAATCCGCGCGGCGCTGCGCGAGGCGACCGAGCGCCAGGGCGTGCGCCTCGTCTCGCCGCCCTTGGCGCTCTGCACCGACAATGGCGCGATGATCGCCTATGCCGGGCTGGAGCGGCTGGAAGCGGGGCTCACCGATCCGCTTTCGGCCCCCGTGCGCCCGCGCTGGCCGCTGGACGAAACCGCCGCGCCGCTGGTCGGCTTCGGCAAGCGCGGAGCCAAGGCATGAGCGTCAGTGTGATCGGCGGCGGTGCCTGGGGCACGGCGCTCGGCGCCATGCGCGCGCGGGACGGAGAGCCCGTGCGCCTCTATGCGCGGGACGCCGAGAGCGTCGCGGCGATCCGAACGACCCGTGAGAACCCCCGCTATCTCCCCGGCATCGCGCTGCCCGCCTCGCTGGAGGCGGTGAACGACTTGGGCTTAGCGCTGGAGGGGGCCGATATCGTGCTCCTCGTCCTGCCGGCGCAGGCGCTGCGCCTCGCCTGCCGCGACCTGAAACCGCATCTGAGGCCCGGCGCGGCCCTCGTCCTCTGCTCCAAGGGGATCGAGCGCGACACCGGGCTCTTCGCCTCCGCCGTGGTGGAGGAGGAACTGCCGGGCCACCCCGTCGCGGTTCTCTCCGGCCCGAGCTTCGCCTCGGATGTCGCGGCGGGCCTTCCGACCGCCGTCACATTGGCGGCCAGCGAGGGCGCGCTCGCGGCCAGCCTCGCCCAACGCCTGTCCTCGCCCGCCTTTCGCATCTATGCGGGGGATGACATTCTGGGCGTCGAGGCCGGTGGCTCTTTGAAGAACGTTCTCGCCATCGCGGCCGGGGCCAGTGCGGGGCTGGGCCTAGGGGCTTCGGCGCTCGCCGCCCTCGTCACGCGCGGCTTCGTGGAACTGCGCCGGTTGGGCGAGGCGCTGGGTGCGCGGCCCGACACGCTGCTCGGCCTGTCCGGCCTCGGCGATCTCGTACTCACCTGTTCGGGCGCGCAGTCCCGCAACTTCGCCTATGGACTGGCGCTCGGCCGGGGCGAGGACACGCGGACCTTGAAGCTCGCCGAAGGCGTCTATTCCGCCGCCATCGCAGCTCAGCTGGCGCGCGAGCGCGGCATCGAAGCACCGATCATCGAGACGGTGGCCGCGATGCTGGACGAGGGCCTGCCGGCGGCCGACGCCATGCGCGCGCTGCTCGCCCGCCCACTCAAGCGCGAGTTCGATTGAAGCGCTGAAGAAACGCCCTCGATTGACAAAGCCCGTCGCCATCGGCCAGACGCGGGCAGCATCGCAGCCGGCTCCGGCCGGCCCATTCGGAGACGCCCCATGCTGTTTGCCCTTCTCTGCGAAGACCGCACCGACGCCGGCTCGCTGCGCGCCGAAACCCGCCCCGCGCATCTGGAGCACCTGAAGGCGCTCGGCCCCGTCCTGAAATTCGCCGGCCCCTTCCTCGGGTCCGACGAGAAGCCGAACGGCAGCCTTCTCGTGGTCGAGGCCGACAGCCTGGAGGCCGCCCGCGCGCTGGCCGATCAGGACCCCTATGCCAAAGCCGGGCTCTTCTCCTCCGTCACCGTCCGTCGCTGGAACTGGACCGTAAACAATCCCGAGCAGGCCTGACCCATGGCGTTCTGGCTGTTCAAGTCGGAGCCGTTCAAATGGTCCTTCGACGAGCAGAAGGCCTGCGGCGCGGCCGGCACGGAATGGACGGGCGTTCGCAACTATCAGGCGCGCAACTTCATGCGCTCCATGCAGATCGGCGAGCGCGGCTTCTTCTACCATTCCAACGAGGGCAAGGCCGTGGTCGGCGTGGTGGAGGTCTCGGCCCTCGCCCATCCCGATTCCACCGCCGATGACCCGCGCTGGGAATGCGTGGACATCCGCGCCGTCTGCGACATGCCGAGCCCCGTGTCGCTGGATGTCGTGAAGGCCGAGCCGCGCCTGAAGGACATGGTGCTCGCCACCAATTCGCGCCTGTCGGTGCAGCCGGTGACGGAAGCGGAGTTCCACGTCATCTGCGAAATGGGCGGGCTCGATCCGGCCAAGGCGCTCGGCTGATCGGCCGAGCCGGCTCAAAGCGTCGCAGGAGGCGGGCGGAACCTGGGGCAGGGTAGAACATTCTGGGAACAGACCCTATCAGGAGAGTTCCCATGACGTCATCTCAGCCCAAGGTCGACGCGCCGTCCAACGCCGAGAAGAACCCGGACGAATGGACCACCGGCGACGAGCCGATGACGGGCGCGCAGGCCTCCTATCTGCAGACGCTCTGCGAGGAGACGGATCAGGCGTTCAACCCCGACCTGTCGAAGGCCGACGCCTCGAAGCTGATCGACGAGCTTCAGGGCAAGAGCAAACGCCTCAAGAACGCCTGAGACAGAAAGGCCCGCTTTCTGGAGCGGGCCACCTCGTCGTAATCATGCAAAAGCCCGCCGCGATGGTCTCGCGGCGGGCTTTTGCATGTTGGTGCTTGCCTGTTGGTGCTTGCGTTCGGCTCAGAGATAGCCGAGCAACCAGATGATCAGGATGATGGGGAGCGGGATGCCGATCAACCACAACAATCCACCCTTGAGCATCGCACGAACTCCCTGCTGTCTTTTGTTGAGAGAAAAAGGCTCTGGGAGCTCGAATGGTTCCGCCCTTCGTCAGCCGGCCAAACAATGACGAGCCAGATAGCCGATCGGCGCGCCTTCATTCTCGCCAACACGTCGTGTCTGCGCCCGCCCCATGTGCCCGAGCTCGAGTTGCATCTGGCGAGCGAGGTGCATGATCTCTGGATTCGCACCGAGGAAGAACTGGAGGCCGAGGGCCTGCCGCCGCCCTTCTGGGCCTTTGCCTGGGCCGGCGGTCAGGGGCTCGCCCGCTTCGTGCTGGACCACCCCCAGCGTTTTGCCGGCCGGCGCGTGGTGGATTTCGCCACCGGCTCCGGTCTCGTCGCGATCGCCGCGATGAAGGCGGGCGCGGCTGCGGCGCTGGGGCTCGACATCGATCCGTTCGCGGTGGAGGCGGCGCGGCTCAATGCCGAGCACAATGGCGTCGCCCTCACGCTGGAGCGGCGGGACGCGATCGGCGAAGCGCTGGACACGGACATTCTTCTGGCCGGCGACGTGTTCTACGACCCGAACTTCTCGCTGACGCTGGAGCCCTGGTTCGACCGGCTGGCGGCCAGCGGCGTCGCCATCTATGTCGGCGATCCCGGTCGCTTCTATCTGCCCCATGCCCGCGTGATCGAGCAGGCGGTCTATGAGGTGCCGGTGACGCGCATTCTGGAAGATGCGGAGGTCAAGCGCACGACGGTCTGGCGCTGGCGCGCGGGCTGACCCGGCCGCAGCGGCGGGGAAACCGAACGCTCTTCGATTTCACGTGAAACAACGCACCTGAAGCCGACAACAAAAAAGGCGGCCGAAGCCGCCTTTTGTTCATGGATGACGGAGAGGCTCACCCGCGCGGGGCGAGAACCATCATCATCTGGCGGCCTTCGAGCTTGGGCTCGGCTTCCACCTTGGAGATTTCGGCCGTGTCTTCCTTGACGCGGCTCAGAAGCTGCATGCCCAGTTCCTGGTGCGCCATTTCGCGACCACGGAAGCGCAGCGTCACCTTGACCTTGTCGCCTTCCTCGAAGAAGCGGCGAACCGCCTTCATCTTGGTCTCGTAGTCGTGATCATCGATGTTCGGGCGCATCTTGATCTCTTTGACCTCGATGACCTTCTGACGACGACGCGCTTCCGCCGCCTTCTTCTGGCCTTCGTATTTCAGCTTGCCGAGGTCGACGATCTTGCAAACGGGCGGAACGGCATTCGGCACGATCTCCACGAGATCGAGGCCGGCCTCTTCGGCCAGCGCCATGGCTTCGGCCGTATTGATGACACCCCGGTTCTGCCCGTCCGCATCGATCAGCTGGATCTGGGGAACGCGGATGTCCCGGTTGGAGCGCGGACCTTCCTTCTGGGTCGGCGGCGCACGAAATGGTCTGCGAATGGTCGTTCACTCCCGCTGTTGACGACGTGGTGCGAAGTCTTGAAACAATGCCTCGCCCAAGCGGCGACCTCGCCGCGAAAGCGAAGGCTGCCCTCAAGTCGAGGTCTTGGCCTCTCATATAACACGGTGGCGACACGATTTCACCGGACCTGTCGAGTTTTTTCCATAAGTCTTCCTTAAAGCCGTCTTGACAAGCGGCGCTTTGGCTCCGGTACGCAGGGTGCTGGACCTCAAGGACGCGGGCTTCTAATGCCACTCCTGATCCCCCTCCGAACGATGGAGAGACCCGTGACATCCTCGGCCGACAGCCCCCTTTCCGTCCCCGCGCCTCAGGGTCACAGGCTCGCCGCGCTCCATGTGGCGGGCCGCGCGCCGACCGTCGTCTGGCTCGGGGGCTTTCGCTCCGACATGCGCGGCACCAAGGCCGAGCGCCTGTCGGAGCAAGCCGCACGCTCAGGCCACGCCTTCCTGCGCTTCGACTATTCCGGCCATGGCGAATCGGAGGGTCGGTTCGAGGACGGCACCATTTCCTCCTGGACCGAAGACGCACGGGCCGCGATCGAGGCGCTCGCGCCCCAAGGTCCGCTGGTTCTCGTCGGCTCCTCGATGGGCGCCTGGATCGCCCTGCGCCTTGCCATGTCCTGGGCCGACCAGCCCGGCCGCGTCGCCGGCCTCGTACTTCTGGCCCCCGCGCCGGACTTCACCTCGCGTCTCCTGGAGCCGCGTTTGACGGAGGCGCAACGCGCCGAGATGGCGCAGAACGGTTTCGTATCGGAAGCCTCGCCCTATGACCCGCGCCCCACCGTCTACACGCGCACGCTGATCGAAGACGGGCGGAACGCCAGCGTCATGACCGGCCCGATCCGCACCGGCTGCCCGGTCCACATCATCCAGGGCATGGCGGACCCCGACGTGCCGCACACCCATGCGCTGGAGCTTTTGAATTTTCTGCCGGGCGAAGGCGTGGCGCTGACGCTGGTGCCGGGTGGCGATCATCGCCTGTCGCGCGAAGAGGATCTGTCGCGCATGGAAAAGGCGGTTGCGAGCTTTCTGGAACTCGCGCAGTCTTGAGCGACGAGGCCACCGCGGCTGTTTCACGAGAATTGTGACAGTTACGCAACATTTCGACGTCACGACGTCGAACCCGGCGTAAATCAGCGAGTTTTCGCCGAGATAGACCCTTGCCCTCCCTATCGGCTGCGCCATTTTGCGCCGCCTTTTCGCCTATCTTCTCGATATAAGGGGGCCATCGCAGCTCGGCTGCCCGTCCCGTCCGGTTGACAGGCTATCGCGCCGCACACACGATGCGGTCGGACCAGGGAAACGGGCCTGTCCAAAGACGGAGATCGCGATGATTTTTCGGCGCGTATTGGGCGCAACGGCTTCGCTTTGCCTTTTTTCGGCGCTCATGCCCTTGAGCGCTCTGGCGGCGGACGCCTTCATGCCGCTCGGCGATCCGACGCTTCAGCCCTTCGGCCATCGCGACTTCTGCCTGCGTCAGCCCGGTGAGTGCGATCCGATCGCGGGACCGGCCGCCACGCCTGTGACCCTCGACCTTCAGCTGAAGCTTCTGGTGGCGCAGGTGAACACGGACGTGAACACCGAGATCGCCCCCGACTCCGATCAGAACCTCTACGGCACCGAGGAATACTGGACCTATCCGACCAAGGGTAAGGGCGACTGCGAGGACTACGCGCTGGAAAAGCGCCGCCGCCTGCACGAGGCCGGCATTCCCATGGGCGATCTTCTGATGACGGTGGTGCGCAAGCCCGATGGCACCGGTCACGCCATCCTGACGCTGCGCACGGTCTCGGGCGACTTCGTGCTCGACAATCTGGACTGGCGCGTGCGGCCTTGGACCGAGGTGTCCTACCGCTTCATCAAGCGCCAGCAGGTGGAACATCCCGGCCGCTGGGTTTCGATCGAGCGCGACGGCGAGCCTTTGGTCAGCGCCGTCGAGAAGTAAGGAGGCGGGCGGCCCATGCCGCCCACCCTGTCCTGTCAGGCCGCCAGCCGTGTGCGCTCGATGCCCCGGCCGATCGTCAGCATGACGAAGGCCCCGACCGTCACGGCAAGCGCCGAGTAGAGCGTGACGCCCACCGGGCCGAACCTGTCCACCAGCAGCCCGCCGACGATCGCGCCGCTGGCGATCGCCACCTGAAAGGCCGAAGACAGGAGCGCGCCGGAGCTTTCGGCCAGAGCCGGCGCGGCACGCGCGTTCCAGATCGAGGCCGAGACGGGAAAGCCCCCGAAGGCAAAACCCCAGACCGCCGTCGCGGCCATGGCGACCGTGGGCACAGCCCCTTGCAGGACGAGAACCAGCGCCGTTACACCGATCAGAAGCGAGGCGCTGGCAACGGCCCAGGCCGGGCTGCGCTCGGCAATGGCACCGCCCGCGACATTGCCGAGAAAGCCGCCGATGCCGAAGGCCAGAAGCGTCAGCGAAATGGTCGAGACGCCAAGGCGGGGCACCTCTTCCAGAAACGGGCGGATGAAGGTGAAGCCGGCGAAATGGCCGGACACGACGATCACCACCGTCACGAGGCCCACCGCGACCGCCCGGTGCGACAGCGCCGTGCGAAAGTCCGACAGGCTCGGCGCGGCGCTGGACGGGAGCGAGGGGAGCGTCACCAGCTGAAACAGGAGCGCGGCCGCGCCGATGCCGGACGCCGCGAGGAAGGTCGCGCGCCAGCCCCAGAGTTCACCCAGCGCCGAGCCGAGCGGGGCGGCGAAGACGGTGGCGAGCGACACGCCCATGATGATGATGGAAATGGCGCGCGGCACCTGCGCGGAGGGCACGAGCCGCAGGGCGAGCGCCGTCATCATCGCCCAGAAGCCGCCAAGCGCAAAGCCGAGCAGGCCGCGCGCCAGAAGCAGCATGGTGATGCCAGTCGCAAAGGCCGCCATGACGCTGGAGGCAATCAGAAGCGCCATCAGCGCGAAGACGATGCTGCGCCGGTCGAGCCGGCCGGAGCTGAGCACCAGAAGCGGGCCGGCAAAGGCGGCAACGACGGCGGTCGCCGTGATCGCCTGCCCGACGGCCCCGTGCGACACGCCAAGATCGGCGGCCATGGGTGTCAGGAGGCTGACCGGCAGGAATTCCGACGTCACGAGGCCGAAGACGCCGAAGGACAAGGAGACGACGGGGGCCCAGGCCGTGCGCTCCGCAGGCGGACGAACCTCCGCAAGGGCCAGATCAGGCGAGCAGATCGTGTCGGACATGAATGTCCTCCAGGTTGGTGCAGTGCGAGATGGCCGCACCATAGGCTCGTGGCCTTGGCGCTTCCATGCTAGAAACTCTCAACTTCTTGTCCGATCGTCCAAGGTCCCAAGGATGAGCGGTCAAGCGAAGCGTGTTGGAGCCAGAAAAACTCGAACGGGCGAGGGATCGGCGATGGATGCACTGACGGATATGCTGCGGGGCCTTCGCCTCGACGGGGTGGACTATGGCCGCTGCCGCCTGTCGGGCGAGTGGAGCTTTCATTACCCGGCGCAGGCCCATGCCTATTTTCACTTCGTGGCGGGCCGGGGCTGCTGGCTGCAGGAGCCGGACGGGACCTGGAGCGAGTTGACGGCGGGCGACGCCATTCTCGTGCCGCGCGGCGCGGCCCATACGCTGGCCAGCGCGCCGGGCGTGACGCCGCGCGCCTTTCCGCGCCGCGAATGCCTCGCCATCTGCGAAAGCGTCTTCGACTATACCGCCACGGATGTGGACAGCGACGAGGAGACGCTGCTCTTCTGCGGCTCCATGCGCTTCAATCTCGACGGGCTGCATCCGCTCCTGAAGCTCATGCCCGACCTCATGCGCGCGCGCGAACTCATGGTGAGCGAGCCGGCGATCCCGCATCTCCTCCAGGCCATGGTGAGCGAGTGCGCCATGAGCCGCGTCGGGGCGAGCGGCATTCTGGCCCGGCTGGCCGATGTGATGGCCGCGCAGATCATCCGATCCTGGGTGGAGGTCGGCTGCCATCTGTCGAAGGGTTGGCTGACGGCCCTGCGCGATCCGCAGCTCGGCCAGGTTCTGGCCGCGATCCATGCCGAGCCGGAGCGCGACTGGACGGTGGCGGACCTGGCCGACCGGATGGGCGTCTCGCGCTCGGGCTTCGCCGCGAAGTTCACCGCGCTGGTGGGCACGACCCCGGCGCGCTACGTCACTGAGATCCGCATCCATCAGGCGCGGCAATGGATCGGCCGCGACGGAATGCGCATTTCGGAGGCCGCGCATCGGCTGGGCTATGATTCGGAAGCGTCCTTCAGCCGCGCCTTCAAGCGCATCACCGGCACCGCGCCGGGTCGGCTCAAGTCCGCGCCCCGTCAGCGCTCCTCGCCGCTGCCGCTGCCGCCCGGCGAAGCGTCCGGTTCGTCGGCCGAGCCGGGAATGACATAGGCGCCCGACAGCCAGCGATGGAGGTCCACCGACTTGCAGCGGGGGGAGCAGAAAGGAAAGTCGGCCTGCGAGGAAGGCCGGCTGCATTCGGGACATTTGCGACGGGGGCGGAGCGGCGTGACGCTGGCGCTCATGGCATGACCCTTTCGTTCAGGCGGGAAGGCCCGCCGAAACCGCGGGCATGACGAAGCCTTCGCCTTGCAGAAGCGCCATCGTCTCGTAAAGCGGCAGGCCGACGACGCCCGTATAGGAGCCGACAAGGCGCACGACGAAGGCCCCGGCCAGACCCTGGATGGCGTAGCCGCCGGCCTTGCCCTGCCACTCGCCCGAATCGATATAGCGCGAGATGTCGTCGCGCGAAAGGCGCTTGAAGCGCACGCGCGTTTCCGACAGCTTCTCGCGCACACGCCCGTTCGGCGAGATGGTGCACACGCCCGTGAAGACGCGGTGCGTGCGGCCCGACAGGAGACGCAGACATTCGATCGCCTCGTCCTCGATCTCGGCCTTGGGCAGAATCTGCCGGCCGACGCCGACCACCGTATCGGCGCCCAGCGTGAAGCGACCGGCCGTTTCCCCGCGCCCCTTCAGGGCCTCGTAGGCCTTCAGCGCCTTGAGGCGCGCAAGGCGCTTGGCGAGATGGCGGGGGTGTTCGGAGCGCTCGGGCGTCTCGTCCACATCGGCGGGCAGAAGGCGCTCGGGCTCGATCCCGGCCTGCTGGAGGAGTTCGAGACGGCGCGGCGAGGCCGACGCCAGAACCAGGGCGCTCGGCGGCTTCATGCGGGCTTACTTGAAGCGGTAGGTGATTCGACCCTTGGTAAGGTCGTAGGGCGTCATTTCCACGAGCACCTTGTCGCCGGTGAGAACGCGGATGCGGTTCTTGCGCATGCGGCCCGCCGTGTGCGCGATGATCTCATGGTCGTTCTCGAGCTTGATGCGGAACGTCGCGTTCGGCAGGAGTTCGGTGACGACTCCCGGAAACTCGAGAACTTCTTCTTTCGCCATGCGTCTGTTAACCTTCGGGTATAGGGGCAGCGGGATCGGACCCCGCCCCTCGGATAAGGGATACGGCCCGCCTTCGGCAGGTCTGATCAATGGATTCGCGCCCTAGATCGGTCTTCGGGCGCGAAAAAGCAAGCGTTTCCGACGCTGGCGCGTCCAGCGCCGCTGGATCGCGTCAGGAAGAGATGCGCTCGATCTCCGCGCCGCAGGCGCCGAGCTTCTCTTCCAGCCGCTCGAAGCCACGGTCGAGATGATAGACGCGGTTCACCGTCGTCTCGCCCTCGGCCGCCAGCCCGCCGATGACGAGCGAGACGGAAGCGCGCAAGTCCGTCGCCATGACGGGCGCGCCGGCCAGGCGCGGCACGCCCTCGATGCGCGCCATCTGGCCCGACAGCGAAATCTTCGCGCCGAGCCGCGCCAGCTCCTGCACATGCATGAAACGGTTTTCGAAGATCGTCTCGGTGATATGAGACACCCCGTCGGCGCGCGTCATCAGCGCCATGAACTGCGCCTGGAGATCGGTCGGGAAACCGGGGAACGGGTCGGTCACGACATCGACGGGCCGGATGCCGTTGCCGTTGCGCCGGATGCGGATGCCGTTCGGCACGTCGCTGACCTCGGCGCCCGCATCGCCGAGCGCCACCAGCGCGTTGCGCAGGAGGTCGCCCTGCGTGCCTTCCAGCGTCACGTCGCCCCCCGTCATGGCGACGGCCATGGCATAGGTGCCGGTCTCGATGCGATCGGGCAGGACGCGGTGGCGCGCACCCGACAGAGCCTCGACGCCCTCGATCGTGATCGTGGAGGTGCCCGCGCCGGAGATGCGCGCGCCCATGGCGTTCAGGCAGGCGGCGAGATCCTGCACTTCGGGCTCGCGCGCGGCGTTGTCCAGCACCGTCTCGCCCTTGGCGAGCGAGGCGGCCATCATGAGAACATGCGTCGCGCCGACCGAAACCTTAGGGAAGGAGAAATGCGTGCCGACGAGACCCTTCGGCGCTTCGGCCACGACATAGCCGGCGTCGATATCGATCTGCGCGCCGAGCGCGCGCAAGCCGTCGATGAAGAGATCGACCGGACGCGTGCCGATGGCGCAGCCGCCCGGCAGCGAGACGCGGGCGCGGCGCATGCGCGCCAGAAGCGGGCCGATGACCCAGAAGCTCGCGCGCATCTTCGAGACCAGTTCGTAAGGAGCGGTCGTATCGACGATGGTGCGGGCGTTGAAATGGATGGTGCGGCCCGAGCCCATCGTGGTCGCGAGGCGCTTGCCGGAAACCGAATAATCCACGCCATGATTGCCGAGAATGCGGATCAGCTGCTCGACATCGGCCAGATGCGGCACGTTTTCCAGCGTCAGCGTGTCGTCCGTCAGGAGCGAGGCGATCATCAGCGGCAAGGCGGCGTTCTTGGCGCCCGAAATCGCGATCGTGCCGTTGAGGGCGTTGCCGCCGCGAATGCGAATCCGATCCATGAGAAGCCCTTGCAGTCTGGTGGGACGGCTCGCCGGCGGGAAGCCGACAAGACATGGCGATGGTCCGCGCCGGGGGATACGGTCATTCGCGGTCTCTCGGGGCGAGGCGAAGCCCCGTCCCAAACGAACTCCGCGAATACGCGGCCCCTCCAGCGCCGACAAGCGACGAAGCCCGGTGCTCTACACGAGCGAGCCCCGGTGAGCAAATCCGTCAGCCACCCGAGCGATTCGGGTATTTGAGCGGTTCGCCTCGTCGCGCCTTCCCACCGCATCGAAGCTTTTTCGTGATCGTGGCAGGCGAGGTCTTCAATGCGGGCGCAGCACCACGTCGAGGCCGAACAGGATCATGGCGGCAATCGCGATCTTCCAGAAATCGCCGCGCCGACGCAGGCCCGGCCAGCCGAGCGGACGCCAGATGTGGAAGGCCATCACGAGGATGATGAGAAAGGAGAAGATCTTGTTCATGCGCGCCGCCGGTGCCCTCAGAGCGTCTAACAATATCTCGCGGGGTCGGCTGGAGGTTTTGCTAGACGATCTCGGCCCTCTCTAGCGGGAAAAGAGCGCGCCGTCGCCCCGCCGACGAAAAAGGCCCGGACGCTGGCGTCCGGGCCTTGTCATGCGGTCAAAGATCGAACGATCAGGCGCCCTTGGCCGCCTTCATCTTGGGCATCAGCACCGAGCCGATCACATGCACCACGCCGTTGGACTGCTTCACATCGGGCGTCTGGATGGCGGCGCTCTTGCCGGTGCGGTCGATCACGGTGAGCTTCTTGCCGGAGAGCTTCACGGTCAGCGGCTCGCCTTCCACGGTCTTCAAACGAACCTCGCCGCCATTGCGGCGCGCTTCGCGCATCAGGCGCTCGGCCGAATAGTCGCCGGCCACGACGTGATAGGTCAGGATCTTGGTGAGGGTCGCCTTGTTCTCCGGCTTCACCAGCGTTTCCACCGTGCCCTTGGGCAGCTTGCCGAAGGCGTCGTTGGTGGGCGCGAAGACGGTGAACGGACCCTTGGACGCGAGCGTATCGACAAGGCCGGCGGCCTTCACGGCGGCGACCAGTGTCGTGAGGTTCGGCGCTTCGGGCGCGTTCTGGGCGATCGTCTTATTGGCATACATCGGCGCGCCGCCGACCATGACGGGCGACTGTGCGAGGGCTGCGCCCGACACGCCCAGCGAAGCGGCGACGAGCAGGACGGCGAAGGACTTGCGGATCATGGATAGTCTCCCCTGAAGCGTCCCGCCTTGTTCCGGCGGGGTCGGGCAGAGCTACGAGGCGAGACGGTGCGGCGGATGCAGGGGCGCGGACATTTTTTTCGTGACGTTTTTTTCGGAGCGATGGGCCGGTCTTCCGACATCGGGCACCTGCCAACAAACCGGCTGCGTTCCGCCGGCTTATCGTTGGGTCGAAAGGGCGTGCGCCGACTTAAAAACCGGGACAGACCCCTTCGGGTCGGTCCACCCGGTCTTGTTGCCGCCGGGCATCGTTGCCGGTGCCCGTCCATGGCCGGCATCGGCTGACATCGACAACGAAGGCTTGAGCGAAAAGCACCGCCGGGCCGACCCGGCGGAACTCCAAACAGTCTCTCAGACCGAGCGCAGCGCGCCCGTGCCCATGACCGGGCCGGTCGGCTGGCCCGTCGGCGAGCCGCCCTCGGGCTCGGCCGAGATGGCGAGCGTGACTCCGCCGCGCTTCATCATGCCTTCCGACATATCGCTGCGGGGCAACTCGATGCGCAGGGACCGGCCGGGCTGGAGAAGGCCGAGCGAGATCGGCGGCTTCCCGTCTGGAATCAGCCAGAGTTCGGGCACGCGCCCCTCGGGCATGGTCATGTCGGCGGGCATGAGCATGGCGTGGCCACTGGCCGGATCGAAGACGGCCGTGACCAGCGACGCGCCGTCAGCGGACGCGACGGAGGCCATCATGGCGGGCATGGGCGCGGGCGCGGTGACGAGCAGCGTGATGGCCGCAAGGCTCGCCGCCAGAAGCCCGGTGGAGCCGAGCGCGAACCAGCGCCAGACGGGCGCGACCAGGCGCTCCACGCGTGCGCCGGGGGCCGGCTGCGGAACGGGCCGGGGCACGGGGCGAGGCGCTGGCAACTCGCGCTCGATCGCGGCCCAAAGCGCGGCGGGCGGGGTTTGCGGACGGATCGCCTCGCCCAGCGGCGCGAGCCGGCGTTCCCAGCCCTCCACCTCGGCGGCGAAGCTCAGGTTCTGCCGGGCGAGACGCTCGGCGCGCAGGCGATCGGGCGCGGGCAGAACGCCGAGCGCGTATTCCGCCGCCAGCCAGTTCTCTCCACCGTCCTCGCCGCCGCGATCGGCCTCGCCGTCCTTCATTCGCCCAAACATCCCTTCAATCGGATCAGGCCGCGCCTGATCGTGCTCTTCATCGTGCCGAGCGGAACGCCCGCTTCGCAAGCCAAATCGTCATAGGTGCGCCCTCCGAAAAAGGCGCCCAGAATGGCTGATCGGGCGCGCCCTTCCAGCTCTTCGAGGCAGCTCTTCAGCCGCGCCGCCTCGTCCGACGCTTCCAGCTGAGCCAGCGCGTCGGGCGTCTCGTCGGCCACGGCCTCGGCCGCGTCCAGATCCCTCGCCACGGCACGCGCCGGCCCGAGCGCCCGCAGCCGGTCGATGGCGCGGTTGCGCGCGATCGTCGCCAGCCAGGTGATCGGGCTGGCCCGCTCCGCGTCGAAGCGCCCTGCCTTGTGCCAGACCGTGACATAGACGTCCTGCAGAACGTCTTCCGCCTCGACCCTGTCGTTCAAGATACGCAGGCACACGCCGAAAAGCTTCGCGGAGGTCAGATCATAGACGTCGCGCAGCGCTTCGCGGTCTCCCTCCGCCACAGCATTGAGCCGGCGGGCGAGATGATCGCGAGAGGTGTTCGGCATGGATCGTGGCGGCATCCGTCTCCTCCGGCGAGCGGGCGCACCGAACAGGTCCGGCCGCCGCTTGTCAATCGGGGGAGCATCGATCGGGCGTCACCCGCAGGGAACCCGACGCCATGACGCCCGCTTATTTTCGTTCAGGAAACAACCGCTCGACCTCTTTCAAGGGAGACCCGCCATGCCCCAGACCCCGGCCATCCGCATCGAACCCGAGCCGCGCGCCGTGCAGATCCTGTTCCACGACGCGGTGATCGGCAGCACCAAGCGGGCGCTAAAGCTGATCGAAGGCACGCGCGAACCCGTCTATTACATTCCGCGCGAGGATGTGGAGATGGCCTTCTTCCAGGACAGCGACCGGACCACGACCTGCCCGCACAAGGGCGAGGCGCGCTACTGGTCGATCTCGGCCGAGGGCTATGCCGCACAGAACGCCGTCTGGAGCTACGAGCAGCCCAAGGAAGCGGCCCGCGCCATCGCCGGCCACCTCGCCTTCTATCCCGACAAGGTGCGTATCGCGGTGGCCGAGGATCGCTGATTTTCCTCCCATCCGCATCTTTTGCGCCCGGCAGCATCTTTTGCTGCGGGGCGGCGGGAACGGAACAGGCTGTCCCGCCATTGTGGCCGCCGAGGGACCTTTAAGGATACCATATCATGCGTAAGATCATTCTCGCTTCCGCCGCCCTGGCACTGCTCGCCGGCCCCGCTCTGGCTCAGACCACGGTGGTCACCACGACCGAACCCAAGAGCGATGGCGAGCGCGCAGCGGGCACGCTGGCCGGCACAGGCGCTGGAGCCGTCGCGGGCGCGCTGGTGGGTGGCCCGGTCGGGGCCGTCGTTGGCGGCGTCGCGGGCACGGTGATCGGCGGCGCGGCCTCGGCCCCGGACGACGTGCAGCAATATGTCGTCGCCAATCCGGTCAACCCGGTCGTCGTGCAGGGCGACGTGAAGACGGGCTATGTGGTGCCCGAAACCGTGACGCTGACGCCCGTGCCGTCCAACCCGGACTATGTCTATTTCTACACCAACGATCGTCCGGTGATCGTCTCCAAGGCCGACCGCCGCGTGGTCGCCTATGTCGAGCGCTGAGCCCCGCGCGGCAGCCCTCGTCTTCTGACCATCAGGGGCCGTGCTTCCGCCAGCGGGAGCACGGCCTTTCTTGTTTCAAAGACGGACTCGGCCCGTTCAGCGGTCGCTATGGCCGAGGCTTCGCTCAGGGTCGATGACGTCGCGTACCCTTTGCTTCAAGACCTTCGCCTCGGGAAAGCCGCCATCGGCCTTGCGCTCCCAGACCTGTTGCCCGTCGCAATGAATCTCGAACACGCCGCCGGTGCCCGGCACCAGCGCCACCTCGCCGAGGTCGGGTCCGAACGTGGAGAGAAGCTCCTGCGCTAGCCAGGCCGCGCGCAGGAGCCACTGGCACTGGGTGCAGTAGCGAATCGAGACGCGGGGACCGGGCGTGGGAGCGAGATCGGACATCGGGCGCTTTCCTTCGATCGTCGGCGTTTCATCGGGCGATTGAACCAACCGCTCGCGGGGGCTGCGACCTTTGTGCCGGCTCGGGCGACGTGTCGTCAATTGCCCGGACCATGCCGTCCCGCCGATCGATTCCAATGCTTTTCGTAAATAATATATAGCTTATTAAGAGCCCCCTATCTATATGAGGGATATGGAACAGGCTGATCTCCAACTCGCGCCCGCCGACCTGAAGGCCGCCTTTGCGGAAACGCTGGTCAAGACGGCGCGCAAGCTGCGCACCCGCTTCAACGCGCGGGTCGTGGCGCGTGGGCTCACCTATCCCCGCGCCCGCGCGCTCGCCGCGCTCAGCCGCCAGCCGATGACCCAGCGGGAACTCGCCGAGGATCTGGAACTGGAAGGACCCACGGTCGTGCGCCTTCTCGACGGGATGGAGCAGCAAGGCCTCGTGCGGCGCACACCAGTGCCGGGAGACCGGCGTCTGAAGCGCATCGAGCTGACCGCGCATGGCGCGGAAACCGCCGCCGTCGTTTCGGGCATCTCGCATGAGCTGCGCGATCTCATCCTGCGCCACGTCCCGGAGGCCGACATGCAGACGGCCCTGAAGGTTCTGCATCTGGTGTCGGACGCCATCGAACGGGATCGGACCCATGGCGGATAGCGCAACCCTTCGTGGCAACGAACCGGACGTCGAGCCGACGAAGCCGACCGCCTCCATCGGCGGCCCGGCCCCGTCCGACACCAGACCCGACAGCGGCCCGGCGGCTCCGCCGCGCCGGCGCGGCGCGCCCATGCCCGCGCCCGCGCCCTATGTGCGCAAGCCACACGCCATGATGGCGCTCTATATGCTGGCCTC
Organism: Aureimonas ureilytica; assembly: GCF_001475935.1. Lineage (GTDB taxonomy): Bacteria > Pseudomonadota > Alphaproteobacteria > Rhizobiales > Rhizobiaceae > Aureimonas > Aureimonas ureilytica_A. Next base: position 38,362 of record NZ_LDQA01000015.1, on the reverse strand, counting down.
GACACTGATCGCGGCCACGCAAGGTCTCGGCCTCAACCTCATCACCGCCAATCTCTACCAGCTTCAGGGTCCGCTCGGCGCGACCGTGAACGAAACCGTCTGGCTGAGCGCGGCCTATCTGGCCCCCAATGTCAGCCTCACGCTGCTTCTGACCAAGCTGCGCGCGCAGTTCGGCCTGCGCAACTTCGCCGAATGGGCGATCGCCGGCTTCGTCACGGTGACGCTGCTGCATCTGTTCGTGGACGATCTCCAGTCGGCGCTGGTGGTCCGCTTCTTCGCGGGCGCGGCCGCCTCGCCCATGTCCTCGCTCGCCTTTCTCTACATGCTGGAAAGCTTCCCCCCCGAGAAGAAGCTGTCCATCGGCATGAGTCTGGCCCTCACCAACACCGCCATCGCCCCCACCCTGGCGCGCCTCATCTCGCCGTCCTTGCTCGATATCGACGACTGGAACGGGCTCTTCATGCTGGAAACGGCGATGGCGTTGATGAGCTTCTGCGCCATCCGTCTCCTGCCGCTCAACTCGCCACCCAAGACGCCGGTGATCGAGACGCTCGACATCGTGTCCTATGTCTTCATCGCTCTGGGGCTCGGTTGCATCGCCATCGGCATGACGCTCGGCCCCTTCGACTGGTGGTTCGAAGCGCCCTGGATCGGCTGGGCGCTGGCCGCCGGCGCGCTGAGCCTCACGGTCGCGGCGGTGATCGAGCTGAACCGCACCAATCCGCTGGTGGACCTGCGCTGGATCACCTCCAAGGAGGTGCTGCACTTTGCCGGCGTCATCCTTCTGTTTCGCCTGCTTCTGTCGGAGCAGACGAGCGGCGCGTCAGGCTTCTTCCAGGTTCTCGGCCTGCGCAACGAACAGATGGTGGTTCTCTATCTCGTGATGCTCGGCTCGGGCGTCACGGCGGGCCTCGTCTGCGCCTCCATCCTGAAACCCGGCCGCGCGCCTTACATCCATATCGTCGCGCTGCTTTTCCTGATCACCGGCGCGCTCATGGACGCCCGAGCGACCTCGCTGACCCGGCCCGAGCAGATGTATCTGAGCCAAGGCCTCATTTCGGCGGCAGGCGTTCTGTTTCTGCCGCCCGCCATGGCGCAGGGCTTCGCCTCGGCCATGAAGAAGGGGATGAACTACATCCTCTCCTTCCTGATCATCTTCCTGACGACGCAGGCGCTCGGCGGGGCGATCGGCTCCTCGCTGTTTCGCACCTTCGTCACGATCCGCGAGAAGTTCCATTCCAGCCAGATCGCGGAAAACATCACGCTGGCCGATCCGATCGTGGCCGCGCGCATCGCGGTGCTCGGCAACAGCTACCGCACGACCATCGCCGACCCCGTGCTGCGGCAGGCCGAAGGGCTGGCGCTGCTCGGCAGCCAAGCGACGCGCGAGGCCAATATCCTTGCCTATAACGACGCTTTCCTCATGACAGCGGTGCTCGCAGCCATGGGTCTTGCCTTTCTTCTTCTCCATCTGGCCTTCAACGGACTGCGCGCCCGTCTTGCGCCCGCGCCGGCCTCCGCCTGATCTTTCGCCCGGACCCGTTTCCCATGCGCATCTTTCGCTCTCTTGGCACCTATGTCGCTCTTCTCGTCGGCCTCGCCGGCGTTCTTCTGGCGCTCTATGCCTGGCGCCTGCCGCCCTTCGCCTCCAGCGTGGAGCGCACCAACGACGCCTATGTCCGGGGTCAGGTGACGGTCATCGCGCCCCAGCTCGCCGGCATCGTCGCCGAAGTTCCGGTGCAGGACTATGAGACGGTGGAGGCGGGCCAGCTCATCGCGCGGATCGACGATCGCATCTTCAATCAGCGTCTGGCGCAGGCGCGCGCGGGTCTTGCGGGCCAGAAGGCCGCGCTCGCCAATTCGCAGCAGCAGCGCCAGTCGAGTCTGGCCAAGATCGCGGCCAACGAAGCGGCGGTGAAGAGCGCGCAATCGGCGGCCGAAACCGCCAGCGCCAGTCTCGCCCGCGTCCAGCCCCTGGCCCGCCAGGGCTATGTGCCAGGCAGCGATCTCGATGTCGCGACGCGCCAGAACAACCAGGCCGCCGCCGCGCTCGATCAGGCCAAGGCGCAGCTCGAAGTCGCCCGGCAGGATCTTCAAACCGTGATCGTCAACCGCCAGACGCTGGAAGCGGCGGTGGACAATGCCGAGGCCGCCGTGAAGCTCGCCGAGATCGATCTCGCCAACACGCGCATTCTCGCGCCCAAGGCCGGCCAGCTCGGCGAAGTCGGCGTCAAGGTCGGCCAATATGTGCAGGCCGGAACACAGCTCACCAGCGTCGTGCCGGACGCGATCTGGATCGTGGCGAATTTCAAGGAAACCCAGCTTCCCGGAATGCAGGTCGGCCAGCCCGTGCGCTTCCTGGTGGATGCGTTCGGCGGTCAGGAAATGAGCGGCCATATCGAGCGTTTCGCGCCCGCGACAGGCTCGGAATTCGCCGTGCTGCGCCCCGACAACGCGACGGGCAATTTCACCAAGGTCGCCCAGCGCGTGCCCGTGCGGATCCGCATCGACCCCGGCCAGCCGCGGATGAACGAGCTGTCCCCCGGTCTCTCCGTGGTGGTTCTCCTGGACACGGCGTCCGAGCCGGACGCGGCAGTGGCAACGCGCTGAAACACCTGCCCAGCCCTTGCAATATCGCATGGCTCCCCTGCGCTTGACCTGATCCGGTGCATTTGAAGCTTCGCCGGACAAACTCCTTAAACGGCTCACCAGTATCCCTGCATCCAGAAGAAGGGAGCCCCCTTCCGCCTCGGCGAGCCCTAGCGAATCAAGGCTTTGGCGAGTCGGCGGCGACGTTGCGACAGGGAGCGGGAGGCGTGTGGCGTCCCTGGTCGCGGCGGCATCCCATGCAACGAGGCAGGTTGATCATGCGCGTGACCATCAAGACGAAACTTCTCGCCTCCTTCGGGAGTCTTTTGCTTCTGACAGGGGTCGCCGGCTATGCGGGCGTATCCAGCCTGTCCCACAGCTACAAGAGCATGGAGACCTTCGCGGCGCAGCCGCTGGAGCAGCTCCGCCAGATCAAGGCGCTCGACACGGACGTGATGGCGACACGTCGCCAGCTTCTGGCCCTGATCGTCTATCAGGATGCCAAGAGCCAGGACGCCATCCAAAAGGACTTCGCGCGGATCTGGCAGTCCATCGACGCCGATCTCCAGCAGTTCATGGCCGCCATCCCCGAAGCGCGAAAGAGCGAAGTCGCCGATCTGCCTGGCCTTATCCAGTCCTATCGCGAGATCATCGACAAGTCTCTGGCGCTGATCAAGGCACAGGACAAGGCGCCGGTCGCGACCAGTCTGGCCCGCACGGCCGACGACTTCAACGCGCTGAACACGCAGCTCCGCGAGCTCGGCGCGCGCTATCCCGCGAGCCCCATTCCCCTGCAACTGGTACAAGCCGCCGGGGCCGCGCGTCTGGCGCTCGTCTCCACCTTTGCCAGCACCGATGTTGGTTTGCGTGAGCAAGCCGCCCGCGATCTCGTCTCGGCCGAGACCGCCTTCGCCTCCGGCCTTGCCGCGCTGCGTACCTTGCCCACTGTCGCGCCTGATGCCCTGTCGCGCGTGAAGGCCAGCGCCGATTCGCTGTTCGCCACCGGGCGCGCCATCACGCAGGATGGCGTGAACCGTACCGACGCAGCCATGTTCGAATATCTGAACGGCTCCGCCATTCCCAAGGCCAAGGCCGTGTCCGCCGAGGTCGCCAAACTGGTGAGCCGCGCGCAGGAAATCAGCCAGACCTATGTCGAGCACTCGCGCAGCAATTACGAGACGATGCGCCTGACGCTGGTCGCCATCGTCGCGGGCGCGATGATGATCGGAACCCTTGCCGCGCTCTGGATCGCGATTTCGATCTCCCGCGCCCTGTCGCGCTCGGCGAGTTTCGCGCGTGCCATCGGCGAGGGTGATCTGACGCAGACACTCGAAACGCGCGGAAGCGACGAGATCACCACGCTGCAAACTGCCATGAACGATATGGTCACCCAACTGCGCGACATCGTGACAGGCGTTCGCCAGTCGGCGGAGCATGTCGCCGGCGGCTCGCACCTCTCCGCCAGTACGGCCGAGCAGCTGAGCCAGGGCGCGAGTGAACAGGCCGCCGCGACCGAGCAGGCCTCCGCCGCGATGGAAGAGATGAGCGCGACCATTCGCCAGACGGCCGACAATGCCCGCCTGACGGAGAAGGTCGCCATGGAAACCAGCCATCACGCCGAGCGCAGCGAAAAGGCCGTGGCCAACTCGCTGGTGGCCATGCGCGAGATCGCCGGCAAGATCGCCGAGGTCGGCGAGATCGCTCGCCAGACCGATCTTCTGGCGCTGAACGCCGCCATCGAGGCGGCGCGAGCTGGCCAGCACGGCAAGGGCTTCGCGGTGGTCGCCTCGGAAGTGCGCAAGCTCGCCGAGCGCGCCCAGCGCACATCGGGCGAAATCGCCGACCTGTCCGGCAGCTCGCTCGCCACATCGCAGGAAGCGGGCGATCTCCTGCGCGATCTCGTGCCCGGCATTCACCGCACGGCCGAACTGGTCAGCGAGATTTCGGCCGCCTGCAACGAGCAGAATCTCGGCGCGCAGCAGATCAATCAGGCGATCCAGCAGCTCGAACAGGTGACGCAGGTGAATGCAGCCGCCGCCGGCAGCATGTCCGCCACCGCAGCGCAGCTCCAAGCGGAAGCCGCGGGCCTCAACGAGCGCTCCAGCTTCTTCCAGCTGGCCGCGTCCGCTCCCGAGGCCGCAGCCCCGAAGGCGTCCATCCCCGCGCCCCGCTCGGCCGAGGTGACGAAGCTGCGCCCACAGCCGCCCCGCAGCCCCGCCGCCCGGCAGGACGACGCGGACGAGTGGGAGCGCCTCAGCGCCTGACACGTCCTCCCTGAAGACCAGACGAAAGGGCCGCATCACGGCCCTTTTTTCGTTCGCTGGCCCGATGCCGAGCGCGAGGCGCGTGACAGCGCTCTTGAACGCATCCGCCGCCGCCGCTAGGAGAAACATGAAATAAAAAGTCAGGATTATCGAATGAGCCGCAACGCGCTCACGCGCCGGAGCTTCGGCCGGTTCTGCCTCGCGGGCGCGAGTCTTGCAGCTTGGCCTGCCAGGGCGCAGGCGCAGACCTTTCCCCGACGCATTGCGGTGATCGATTACGGACTGGCCGAGGCCCTGATGCTGATCGGCATCACGCCGATCGCCGTCATGTCGGCAGCGGACTGGAAAATCTGGGTGGTGGAGCCTGCCCTGCCCCATGAGGTCGCCGATCTCGGCGCGTCGGTGGAGCCCAATTTCGAGCGGCTGGCGGCGCTCAAGCCCGACCTCATCCTGACAACGAACTATGTCGCCATGGCCGAGCCGACGCTGCGGCGCATCGCGCCCGTCCGGCAGCTGACGATCCATGGCGGTGCGGACGGCTACGCCCCGCTGGCGCGCTCCGCCGAAGTGACGCGCGAGCTGGGTCGCCTGACCGGGCGCGAGGCCGAGGCCGAAAAAGCCATCGCGGATTTCGACGCCGAGATCGCCGCGCTTGGCGCCAAGCTGCGCCCCCGGCACCCAAGGCCCATGCTTTTCGTGTCCTTTCTGGAGCCGAGGCATGTGCGCGTTTACGGTGAGGCCGGCCTTTACGGCAACACGCTGGCAAAGCTCGGCCTCGCCAATGCCTGGACGGGTGAGGTCAACAGCTGGGGTTTCGCGACGGTCGGCGTCGAGGAGCTGGTGAAGGCCGGCGAGGCCGAGTGTGTCGCCATCGAGCCCGTGCCGCCCGATGTCTGGCCGGCTCTCGCCCGCTCGCCGCTCTGGACGGAGCTGCCCTTCGTGCGCGCCGGGCGCGTCGCCACCATGCCGGCTTCGCTGATGTTCGGCACCCTGCCCTCGGCGCTGCGCTTCGCCCGCCTTCTGGACCAGCTGCCGCCGGAGCGCGCGTCTTGAGCGGGTCGCCGCTGGCCCGCGCCGCCCCGCGCCTGCGCCCACGTCTCGGCGCGGCCCCTCTCGTGCTGCCGCTCCTGGCGCTCAGCCTCGTTGCGGCGGCGGCGTTGCTCGGGCCGCCGCTGGTTCATCTCTGGCGGGGCGGCGGGCTTGAAGCCGGCTACGATCCCGCGCGCATGGTGTTTCTCTATGCGACGCTGCCGCGCGCGGCCATGGCGCTTCTGTGCGGCGCGGCGCTGGGTGCCTCCGGCGCGCTCCTGCAACAGGCGCTGCGCAACCCGCTCGCCTCGCCCACGACGCTCGGCATCGATGCCGGCGCGCGGCTGGCGCTTGCGGTCGCGACGCTCTGGGCGCCGGGGCTGCTCGGCTTGGGGCGCGATCTCGTGGCGCTGGGCGGCTCGGCGCTCTCGACCCTTCTCGTCTTCGCCCTGGTGCGTCGGCGCGGCTTTGCCGCCGTCACGCTGATCCTCGCCGGGCTCGTGGTCGGCCTTTATGCCGGTGCGCTGTCGGCCCTGCTGACGCTTCTCAACGAGCGCTATCTCGCCTCGCTCTTCATCTGGGGCGCGGGGTCGCTCAGCCAGCAAAGCTGGCAGCCGGTGCAGCAACTGGCCTTGCGGCTGCTGGTGCTTCTGCCCTTCGTGCTCCTGATCCTGCGGCCCCTGGCGCTGCTCGATCTCGACGATGCGAGCGCGCGGGCGCGCGGGCTCGATGCCGGCCGCCTGCGCGCGCTGGCGGTGGGGCTCGCGGTCGTGATGTCGAGCGTCGTGGTGAGCACGGTCGGCGTCATCGGCTTTATCGGCCTCGTCGCGCCCATCCTGTCGCGCCTCGCCGGCGCGCGCAGCCTCAAGAGCCGGCTTCTCGGGGCGGTGCTGATCGGCGCGCTGCTTCTGTTTCTGGCCGATAGCGGCGTGCAGCTTCTGGCCGGGCCGCTGGAAGCCTTCCTGCCGACCGGGGCCGTGACCGCGCTTCTCGGCTCGCCGCTCCTGCTCCTATTCCTGCCGCGCCTGCCCAAAGCCGAGCGCCCGCCGCTCGGAGCCGTTCGTGCCTCGCAGAACTGGGCGCTGTCGCCCGCCTCACGCAAGGCGCTGATCCTCGGCCTGACATTCGCGCTTATGATATTCGCCCTCTTCTTCGGCCGCGACGAGCTGACGGGCGGTTGGCATTGGCTCGCGCCGGCCGAGTTCGCGGACATCCTACCCTGGCGCTGGCCGCGCATGGTGGGCGCGGCGGCGGCGGGCTGCATGCTGGGTCTTGCCGGCTTCATTCTCCAGCGCCTCACCGGCAACGAGATGGCGAGCCCGGAAGTGCTGGGCATCAGCGCCGGCGCGGCCTTTGCCGCCGCGCTTTCGCTGTTTCTGGCGGCGACGCCCCATGCCTCGCTGATCGGTCTGATGGCGGTGCTCGGCAGCCTCGCAGTGATCCTCGCGATCCTGGCGCTCGGCCGTCGCTCCGGCTTCCAGCCCGAGCGGGTTCTGCTCGCCGGCATCGCGCTGAACGCGCTGCTCGACGCCGTGGTGGGGCTTCTTTCGGCGACGGGAGACCCCCGCGCGCTCATGCTCTTTGCCTGGATGGCGGGCTCCACCAGCGGGCTCGACGCCGCCACATCGCTCTGGGCGGCCGGCGGCGCGGTCCTCTTCACGGCGCTGACGCTTCTGGCCGCGCGCCCACTCGGCCTCCTCCCGCTCGGCCCCGCCGGAGCGGCTTCGCTCGGCCTGCCGCTCGCCCGTGCGCGGCTGTATCTCTTCCTCTTGGCCGCCTGCCTCACGGCCGCCGCCACGCCGCTGGTCGGCCCGCTTACCTTTGTCGGGCTGATGGCCCCTCATGCCGCGCGGCTTCTGGGGCTGCACCGCGCCGCGCCCGCGCTTCTCGCCTCCGCCCTGTCGGGTGCGCTGCTTCTCGTCATGGCCGACTGGCTCGGCCGCACCCTCGCCTATCCCTGGCAGATGCCGACCGGCATCGTCGCCGCGCTGATCGGCGCGCCGGCCCTGATGCTGCTTCTCAACCGCCGCTCCGCATGAGGTCCGCCATGCTCGATACGCCCGCGCCCGCGCACGCCGCAGCCGCCTCACCTGAGCCTGATGGCTTCTCGCTGGAGGGCGTCTCCTTCGACGTGCCGGGTCGCCGGCTCCTCTATGACGTGACGCTGGACCTGCCCGCTGGGCGCGTCGTCGGGCTGGTCGGACACAATGGCTCGGGCAAGTCGACGTTTCTGAAACTCCTCGCCCGGCAGGAAAGCCCGAGCGCCGGTCGCCTCGCCTTCGCCGGCCGGGACATAAGCCAATGGGGCTCGCGCGATTTCGCCCGCGCCGTCGCCTATCTCCCGCAATCGACGCCCGCCGCGCCGGGCATGAGCGTGCGCGAACTCGTCGCCCTCGGCCGCTATCCCTGGCACGGGCCGTTCGGACGCTTCAGCGCGGCCGACCGGGGGAAAGTCGCCGAGGCCTTGGCGCTGACGGATACGGAGGCGATGAGCGATCAGGCGGTGGACGCGCTGTCGGGCGGCGAGCGCCAGCGCGTCTGGCTCGCCATGCTGGTGGCGCAGGACGCGCGCTGCCTGCTCCTGGACGAGCCGATCTCGGCGCTCGACGTCGCGCATCAGATCGAGATTCTGGATCTCGTTCGCCGGCTCAGCCACGAGAAGGGTGTTGGGGTCGTCGCCGTCCTGCACGAGGTCAATATGGCCGCGCGCTTCTGCGACGAAATCCTGGCGCTGAAAGGCGGGCGGGTCGTGGCGCGCGGGCGGCCGCGTGAGGTCGTGGCGCCCGAGCCGCTCAAGCGCATCTACGGGCTCGACATGGCCGTCATGCCGCATCCCCATTCGGGCGACCCGATGGCGTTTCCGCTCTGAGTTCAAAAGCCGGCCCTTTCGAGCCGGCTTCTTCATGATTCATGAGAAGAGAGAACGCCGCTCAGTCCGCCGCCGCCACGCGCAGGATGGTGGACGAGCCCTCGCCCTGCCGGCGCTCGGTCAGCGCATAGACCGCGCCGTCCGGGCCGACCTTCACGTCGCGGATGCGCGCTTCGAGCGGCACGCGCTCCTCGCTCTTCACCCGGTCGCCGTCGAGATGGACGATCACCAGACCCTGCGTGACGAGACCGCCCATGATGAAGGCGTTCTGCCAGGCCGGAAATTCCTCGCCGCGATAGAGTGTCATTCCCGATGGGCCGATCACCGGGTCCCAATAATAGGCGGGCTGCTCCATGCCCTCCATCGCCGTCTTGCCCTCGCCGATCGGGCCACCGCCATAGTCGATGCCATAGGTGATGACGGGCCAGCCGTAGTTCTTGCCCGCTTCCGGGCGGTTCAGCTCGTCGCCGCCGCGCGCGCCGTGCTCCACCGTCCAGAGCCGCCCGTCGGCACCCAGCGCGGCGGACTGGATGTTGCGGTGGCCATAGCTCCAGATCGCGCCTTGCGCGCCCTCGCGCTTCACGAAAGGATTGTCCTCGGGGATCGAACCGTCAGCGTTGATGCGGAAGACCTTGCCGAGGCCCGAATTCAGATCCTGCGCCTGATCGCGGATCGGCGTGTCGGAGCGTTCGCCGACGCCGAGCAGGATCTTGCCATCGGGCGCAAACACGATGCGCGAGCCGAAATGCTTGTCGCCGTCATAGGCGGGCACCTGCTGGAAGATGACCTTCATTCCCTCCAGCCTGGCCTCGTCGCCCTCCATCACGAGCTTGGCGCTGGCGAGCGAGGTGCCGTTGCCCCCGCCCTCGCGCGGCTCGGAGAAGGTGAAGTAGATCATGCCGTCATCCGCAAAGCCCGGCGCGAGCGCGACGTCGAGCAGGCCGCCCTGGCCGCTGGACTCCACCTTCGGGACGCCGCTGACGGTGGTCCTGGTCTTGCCGTCGGCCGAGAGCACCATCATCTCGCCCTTCTTGGCGGTGACGAGCATCCGGCCGTCGGGCAGGAACTCCATGGCCCAGAGATGCGGCAGGTCTTCGACAACGGTGGTGGTCGTGACCTTGGCAAGCTCGGCTGGCTGCGGCGCGCGCGTCTGGTTCTCGAAGGCGGGTTTCTGGTTCGGCGCGTTGGCCTCGGCCGTTTCGGCGGGCTGGCCGGGCGCGTTGCCGGCATCCGGCAGGTTGCCGTCCACATGCGACAGGCGGTCGGCCTGCGAGCCCTCGGCCTGGGCAAGGGCTGGGCCGGCGCTGAGAAGCGTAGAAGCGAGAAGCACGGCGAGAAGGCGGGATGACGAGCGCATCGGGTCGGGTCTCACGAGTTGGAGGCAGCGACTCTTCGGCCGCTCTGACCCAGCCAAGTGGCGTCGGCCCGCCGCCCAACAACCGGCTTCGCGCCGATGTGATTCATCCGTGTTGACGCGATTGTCTGGCGCGCGCTCGACCTGAAAGCCTTCTTCCATATGGCTTTCCAACGAAAAGGGCCCGCTTGCGCGAGCCCTTCACGATCGTGGGAGGTCGGATCAGACCTGCGGCCACTTATGGTGGAACACGCCTTCCCGGTCGAGCCGGCGGAACGTGTGCGCGCCGAAGAGATCGCGCTGCGCCTGCGTCAGGTTGGTGGTGCCGCGCGCGTGACGATAATCGTCGAAATAGGCGAGCGCGGCCGAAAGGGCCGGAATGGGAAGCCCGGCCAGCGCCGCCTTGGCGACGACGCGGCGAAGGCTCGCCTGCCCCTCGCGCACGCGGCTGGCGAAGTGCGGGGACTGGAGGAGGTTGACGACCTCGCCCGCCTCGTAGGCCTGCGTGATGTCGTCCAGAAAGCGCGAGCGGATGATGCAGCCGGCGCGCCAGATACGGGCGATGCCGCCGAGCGGCAGGTTCCAGCCGAACTCGCGGCTGGCCTCGGCCATCACGGCATAACCCTGCGCATAGGCGATGATCTTGGCGGTCTCGAGCGCAGCTTCCAGTTCCGCGAGCCCGTCATGGTCGCCATGGAACTCCGCGCGCGCCGTTTCGATATCACCGAACAGCTTTTCGGCCTCGGCGCGCTCGGCGCGGCGCGAAGAGATGCCGCGCGCCGAAACGGCCGCTTCCAGCGTGGTCGCGCCGACGCCGAGCTTCTGCGCCTCGATCACCGACCAGCGGCCCGTGCCCTTCTGGCCGGCTTCGTCCACGATCACGTCCACCAGCGGCTTGCCGGTCTCGGGGTCCTTCTCGCGCAGCGTCACGGCGGTGATCTCGACCAGATAGGACTGGAGGCCGCGCGTGTTCCAGTCGGAGAAGATGTCCCCGATCTCGCCCGCCGACAGGCCGATGCCGTCGCGCAGGACGCCGTAGATCTCGGCGATCATCTGCATGTCGGCATATTCGATGCCGTTATGGATCGTCTTGACGAAATGGCCCGCGCCATCCGTGCCGAGCCAGTCCACGCATGGGCTGGCGTCGAACTTGGCCGAGATCGGCTCCAGAAGCGGCTTTAGGCGCTGCCAGACGGCCTGATCGCCGCCCACCATGATGGAGGGGCCGTGGCGCGCGCCCTCTTCGCCGCCCGAGACGCCCATGCCGACGAAGTGGATGCCGGTGTCCTTGATCGCGCGCTCGCGGCGCACCGTATCGTTGAAATCGGCATTGCCGGCGTCGATCAGAATGTCGCCGGGGGCGAGATGCGGCAGTACGAGGTCGATCTGCTCATCCACCGGCTTGCCGGCATTGACCATGATGACCACGACGCGCGGGCTCTTGAGCGTCGAAATGAAATGCTCGATCGAGTCGGCGGGCACGAGGCGCTCGGCGAGCGCGGGATTGCTGTCCCTGATGCCATAGGCCTTTTCCACCGTGCGGTTGCCCAGCGCCACGGTGAAGCCGCCATTGTCGGCGAAGTTCAGCGCCAGATTGGCGCCCATCGTGCCCATGCCGAGCACGCCGAGATCGGCTTGTTGTTCGCTCATGTCGTCAGTCCCCCTGTTGCGGCATCCCGCCTGCCGCCGTCCACATCATGAAAAAGGGCGGTCGGATCGCTCCGCCGCCCCACCCGATCGTCAGCCCTTCAGACGGTCCGCGTGGTAGCGCAGATGATCGTCCATGAAGGTGGAGATGAAGTTGTAGGAATGGTCGTAGCCCTCGCGCATGTTGAGGGTCAGCTTGATGCCGGCGCGCTCGCAGGCCTTGGCGAGAAGCTGCGGGCGCAGGCCGGTGTCGAGGAACGAATCGGCCGTGCCCTGATCGACGTAGAATTCCGGGAAGCGGTGGCCGTCCTCGATCAGCGCCGTCGCGTCGTAGAGGCGCTGCGACTTGGCGCCGACGCCCAGATACTTGTCGAGCGCGGGCTTGGACCAGTCGGCCGTGGTCGGCTGGACGATCGGCGCGAAGGCCGAGGCCGAGCGATAGGTCTCGGGGTTGCGCAACGCGATGGTGAGCGCGCCGTGCCCGCCCATGGAATGGCCGAATAGGCCTTGGCGCTTCATGTCGGCCGGGAAGTGCGTGGCGAGATAGCCGGGCAGCTCGTCCGTCACGTAGGTGTACATGCGGTAGTTCTCGGCATAGGGCTCGCGCGTCGCGTCCACATAGAAGCCCGCGCCCGAACCGAACTGCCAATTGTCCTTCTCGTCCGGCACGTCGGCCCCGCGCGGGCTGGTGTCGGGCAGAACGATCATCAGGCCGAGTTCGGCGGCGAGCCGCCGGTATTCCGCCTTGTCCATGGCGTTCTGGTGCGAGCAGGTGAGGCCCGAAAGATACCAGAGAACGGGAACGCGCCCCTCGCTCGCCTGCGGCGGCACGAACACGGCAAAGGTCATCAGCGTGTCGGTCGCCCGCGAATGGTGGCGATACACGCCCTGCGTGCCGCCATGGGCCTTCGCGGTGGAAACGATATCGAGCGGCATGGTCAAAGGTCCTTGCGCGAGAAGCGATCAGGGATGAAACGCGGCGCCCGCGTGGCGTCGCATATCGACATGGGGAATGTCGTCTTCGAGATAAGTCTCCGACACGGGCTGGAAGCCGTGCTTGCCATAAAAGAGTTGAAGATGGCTTTGCGCCGACAGAACGATGTCGGCTCCGGCAAAATTCTCGGCACAAAAATCGAGCGCCTCGCCCATCATGCGATGGCCGAGCCCGGTGCCGCGATGCGCCGGCGAGGTCGCGATGCGCCCGATGCGCGCCGGCTCGCCAAGCCGTTCCGGCGCAAAGACGCGCAGGCATCCGGCCAAGAAGCCCGCCTCCCGCCGCAGGAGATGGAAGGCCGCCGGGTCCTGCCCGTCGATTTCGGCGAAGGCGCAGGCCTGCTCCACCACGAAGACATCGCAGCGCAGCTTCAGAAGGTCGTGGAGTTCGCGAACCGTCAGTTCATCGAACCGCCGCCAGCGCCATTCCTCATCCGTCATTCCCGGCACCTGTCTGGACATTCGTCGGCCGGACGGCCGACAAGAGAATCATGGACGTCGCAAGGCGCCGATCCCTGTCATGCTAAGGGCCGAGCCCCCGCCCTGGCAAGCTCGGCGCCAACGCACAAACCCCGCCGCGCGGACGCGGCAGGGCTCGACCCTAGGATCGGGACAGGCCCGACCGCATCGACAAAAGCGATCTTAGTAAACCACCACCGAGCGGATCGACTTGCCCTCGTGCATGAGGTCGAAGGCCGTGTTGATCTCGTCCAGCGGCATCTTGTGGGTGATGAGGTCGTCGATGTTGATCTTGCCGTCCATGTACCAGTCGACGATCTTGGGAACGTCGGTGCGGCCGCGCGCGCCACCGAAGGCCGTGCCCTTCCAGACGCGGCCGGTGACGAGCTGGAACGGACGGGTCGAGATTTCCTTGCCCGCCTCGGCCACGCCGATGATGATCGACTCGCCCCAGCCGCGATGGCAGCATTCCAGCGCCTGACGCATGACGGTCGTGTTGCCGGTCGCGTCGAAGGAGAAGTCCGCGCCGCCGCCCGTCAGATCGAGGATCGCCTGAACCACCTTGTCGTGGCCGATCTCGTTCGGGTTGATATAGTCGGTCATGCCGAACTTCCGGGCCATCTCGACCTTGCCGGGGTTGAGATCGACGCCGATGATCTTGTCCGCGCCGACCATGCGCGCGCCCTGAAGCACGTTGAGGCCGATACCGCCCAGACCGAAGACCACGACATTGGCGCCCGGCCAGACCTTGGCCGTGTAGATGACAGCGCCGATGCCCGTCGTCACGCCGCAGCCGATATAGCAGATCTTGTCGAAGGGCGCGTCCTCGCGCACCTTCGCCACCGCGATCTCGGGCAGGACGGTGAAGTTCGAGAAGGTCGAGCAGCCCATGTAATGGAAAACGGTCGCCTCATCGCAGCGGAAGCGCGAGGTGCCGTCCGGCATCACGCCTTGGCCTTGGGTCGAGCGGATGGCGGTGCAGAGATTGGTGCGCTGCGACAGGCAGCTTTTACAATTGCGGCATTCAGGCGTGTAGAGCGGGATCACATGGTCGCCCGGCTTCACGGAGGTGACGCCCGCGCCGACCTCGCGCACGATGCCCGCGCCCTCATGGCCGAGAATGGCGGGGAACTTGCCTTCGGAATCCAGACCCGACAGCGTGTAGGCGTCGGTGTGGCAGACGCCCGTCGCCATGATCTCCACCAGCACTTCGCCCGGCTGCGGACCGCGAATATCGACGGTCTCGATCGTCAGCGGCTTGCCGGCTTCCCAGGCTACGGCGGCACGTGATTTCATCGTCTTCGCTTCCTCATGCAAGGCCGCGCCGGTGCGACACGGCTATTTCCCTCGCGCTGTCGTTACACGATACGAGGCGGGTCGCGCCACCATGCGAGCGACAAGGACGGGCGTCTATCCGACATGGCGGCGTCCGCTGGACGCAAATCAGCAGATGATAAGCCGGCAAAGCGCAACAACATTCTGCGAGCCAGATGGTCGAACGGTGCGTGGGTCGCGTCCCACGAAGACTTGCCCATGCCCCGTCGCATCCACGCGCTCCGCTCCACCGGGAGGGACGGAAACGTGTTGTCCACGTTCGGCCCAAAGGCTTCGCCTGACGCCCTTATGCTGACGCCCCCGCCAGCGGCAGCCCGGCCAGCGCCAGCGCGCCGTCCAGGGCATCGCCCATCGGCTCGGCAAGCCGGCGGGCCAGCGCTTGGGGGAGATAGGGCTGGATCGCGGTGGACAGGCCGCCGATCAGCGCGATGCGCGGGCAGCCGGCGGCCTCCAGCGTCGCGGCGAGCGCGGCCAAAGCGTCGCCCGCGCTCTCCATCAGAAGCTGGGCCACCTTGTCGCCGCGCTCGGCATGGAGCGTCACGAGCGGAGCCAATGCGGCATAGTCGGTCGGCGTCGCGCCGTCGCACCAATGCGTCATGGCCGGAGCGCGCGCGCCGGAGCGATCCAGCAGCGCTTCGGTCAGCGGCGTCGGCTGAAGCCGGCCGTCGAGCGCCTGAAAGGCCGCTTCCATGGCGGAGAGGCCGAGACGCGCCCCCGAGCCCTCGTCGGACGCCGGAAAGCCGTAGCCGCCAAAGCGCAGCGTCTC
Organism: Aureimonas ureilytica; assembly: GCF_001475935.1. Taxonomy (GTDB): domain Bacteria; phylum Pseudomonadota; class Alphaproteobacteria; order Rhizobiales; family Rhizobiaceae; genus Aureimonas; species Aureimonas ureilytica_A. The sequence goes on along the minus strand of NZ_LDQA01000015.1, from coordinate 23,057 downwards.
CCCGCCCCGCAGCGCATAGGCGATCGAGCCCGTGCCGGCGATCACCACCCCGCCATCCGCCCCGCCATGGGCACCCAGACACGCGATCGTGCCGTCATCGGTGAGAGTCAGGCTTTCGAACGGATGAGGCCGCAGGGCGAAATCCTCCGCCACGCCCTCGCGACGAAAGCCGGCAATGCCGGCCGCCGCGCGCACCCGGCCGAAGGCGAAGGGGCCAAGGTCTGCGGCCCGCCATGCCTCGCGCGCGGCCGACATGATGGCGTCGAACACCGCCTCGACGCCCAGCCGCGCCGAGGCCGGCCCCGCCGCGCCTTCCCCGAACAGCGCGCCGCTCTCGTCGATCAGCCGGGCGCGGCAGGCCGTACCGCCCGCGTCGATGCCCAGAAACAAGATGCTCATGCCCGCTCCCCCGAATCAGCTCGGGATGATGCGCGGCCGACGCCTGCGAGGCGAGAGGGGCCGAGGCGAAAACCATGCATCCCGTAGAAACGCGTCAGGCCGCATTCGCGAGCGCGGCTTGGGCGGCGCGGATCGTGTCGATCGTCGCAACCGCTCCGCCACAGACGACGACCAGAACCGAACGGAGGCCCGAAAGGTCGGCCGCGCCCTCGTCCAAAACGGCCAGCGCCGCGCCGCAGGCGGGTTCGACCAGAATGCGGTGATCCTCCAGAAAGCGCTCGCAGGCCGCCAGCGCCGCGCGGTCGCTCACGAGAACGGGGCGGATGTCGTGGCGCTTGGTCATCTCGAACGCCTGCTCGCAGACCTGTCGGGCGGCGAGCGAGGTCGCGACGGTCGCGATCTCCGAAAGTTCCACCCGATGCCCGGCCTCTACCGAGCGCGCCAGCGAGGCCGCGCCGTGCGTTTCCACCGCGAAGACCGGCGTGCTCAATCCATTGCGCTTCAGCCCTTCCACCACGCCGGCGAGAAGCCCGCCCCCGCCGACCGAGAGCACCACCGCGTCGAAGCGCGCGCCTTGGCCGATCGCCTCGTCGATCAGGCTCGCATGGCCCTCCCAGAGAAGCAGATCGTCGAAGGGATGAAGAAAGGCCGTCGCCTCGTCCACGAGCGACAGCGCCAGCGCGTTGGCCTCGTGCCACGCCGCGCCGTGGACGCGCAATTCCGCACCCTCGGCCTCGATCAGGGCACGGGCGCGGGCGCTCGTGGTTTCCGGCACGACGACCGTCACGGGCAGGCCGAGCCGGCGGCCGGCATAGGCCACGGCGAGCCCGGCATTGCCGCCGGAGGAGGAGACGAAACGCCGCTTGCCGGCTTGCGCATGGCGCTCGCAGGCGTGGCCGATGCCCCGGATCTTGAAGGAGCCGGGCGGCTGGAGAGCTTCGAGCTTCAACAGGACGTCGAGCCCCTTCCTCGACAAAGGCGAGGAAGCGATAAGAGGCGTCTCGATATGAAGCGGCATGTCGGCTTTCCCCACAAAGCCGGCACGTGCTCGCCAGCTCGTTCGAAAGGCCGGCTTAGCGCCCCGATGTCGCGCTGGGAAGGGCTGCCCCCCTTGAAGGATCCGGCGAGCAGCACGGCCACTTCGAGGCGGGCATCCCGATGGATGGGTCGGACGCCGGCCCACGCCGACGCCACCGCAGCCCGCATGAAACGGAGCGACAGACCGGCGCTCCGCCGCTGCCTGGCGGTTCGGCGCGGGGTGTTGGGCCGTCGAGCGGAGGCGCCGGGACCGCTCTTCCCGACCAAACCCGCCTTCAAGGCGCGGCGCGCGCATACCAGAGCGCCAGCGCGTCGATCTGTTCTTCGGTCATGTTGGTGGCGATCGGTATCATCACATGGTTGAACGGCGTGCCGCCCCGGTGCTCGTCCTTCCAGAGCTGGAGTTGCGTGGCGATGAACCATTCCGGCTGGCCAGCGAGGCGCGGATAATGCGGGTTCTTCTCGCGCCCCGCCGCGCCGTGGCAGGTGTCGCAGGCGGCGAGTTTGCGCTCGGGCAGGCCCTCCTCCGCGATGCGCCGGCCGAGGTCCAGAAGGCCCGAGGGGCTGTAGGGCGGGCCGTGCGCGGCGGCATGATCCACATCGGCGGCCGAGCCGGTGGCGGCGGGCTCCGTCGCCGGCGCATTCGTGCCGACGCTGCCGCGCGGGAGGCGTGCCGCGCCCTCGTATCCGATCGTGACGCCCGAGGGCGGCGGAATGTCTCCGCCGGCCGCCGGGCCGGGGTCCTGGCTGGCATACCAGGCGGCGAGTTCGCGCAAGACCGCCTGATCGTGGATGCCGGCGGCGGGCGTCATGATGCCGCTTTCGCGCGTGCCATTGGCATAGGCGATCAGCGTCTCGGCGAGATAGGCTTCCGGCTGGCCAGCGATATTAGGGAAGGAGCCCGCCGCGCCGCGGCCACGCCCGTCATAGCCATGGCAGCGCGCGCAGTCGGCGAGCGCCGGCACGCTTTTCTGCCCAAGGCCCGCCAGCGCCGGCTTCAACGCCGCCGGTACGGGCGCGCCGCCCATGCCGCCGCCCGCGCCGCCGAGCGCCAGATCGGCATAGCTTTCGGGCGTCATGTCGGGCAGAGCGCGCAGGAAGGCGACGAGCGACCAGATTTCGTCCGGCCTCGTCTGTGTGGTCCAGGAGGGCATGCCGGAATATTTGATGCCATGGAGGCCAAGCCAGTAAAGCTCGCGATCCTTCCACTCGCCGATGCGCGCTTCGAGCCGGGGCGGCGGCGGCACCATGTAGGAGGTGAGCGGCGACTGAAGCTCCGCCGGCCCGCCGTGGCAGGGCGCGCAGCCGCTGGCGAAATGGCCGGCCGCGCGCTGGATCAGCACGGGGTCCTTCAGATCGACGCCGTCCGGCACCTTGATCGGGAGAGACTGGGTCGAGACGGCGCGGTTGAAGGTCCAGTGGAGGAACCATTCGACCGGCGCGAAATGGCCCGACGAGGCGGCGATCGACACGAGGCCGGAGCCACCGACGAGAAGCGCGCCGGCAACGCCCAGAACCGGCAGAAGCGCAAGGCGGGTCCAGGTGATCTTGATGGTCCGCTTCATGGGCGCGCCTCGACCTTTGGTATTCTCAGGACGCCGGCAAGCAGAGCGATCCCGCCCGCGAGATAGGCCGCGCCGCCGACGAGCAGCATCAAGGTACCGCCGAGTTGTTGGTCCTCCAGCGGGGTGAGCGTCGCCAGCGGCGAGCAGAGCGTGCCGCAGCGATAGAGCGGGCGCGGCGCCAGAAGCAGAAGCGCGCCGAGCAGCGTCATATGCATGGAGGTGAGAAGCAGGCCCGCCGCCCCGGCCGCCCGCGCGCCGGTCTGCGGGCTGCCGAGACTCCCGAGCGCCGTCGTCCAGAGAAACAGGCCGGCGAGGAGAAACGAGCCCTGTTCCAGAGCGAAGAGGCCGATATGCTGGCGCGCGGCGTCATGCAGCGCCGGGGCGTGCCAACCCCAGATGAGCAGGAATTCGAGAAGCGCGGCGGGCAGGACGAAGCGCCCGGTGCCGCCGCTCGCCGGCAAAAGGCCGGATCGCCCGAGCGAGAAGGCCAGAAGCGGCGCGGCCAGCGCCACGACGCCCATATGAAGCACCATATGCGCGGCAAACGAGGTTTCGGCCCGCGCCGGCAGGGGGCCGACCCAGAGCATGGCGAGAAGCAGGAGGGCGAGACCAAGCGGCCCATGCCGCCGGAGCGCGGGGGAGCTCATCGGCAATCCGCGACGAGAAGCACGGGCAGCGCCGTGAAGATGATGGCAAGGAAGGACAGGCCCGACAGAAGCACGGAGGCGATCTCCATCTGCCGCTCGCGGTCGGCCTTCGTGGGCTGATCATGCGGCGGCTCGCCGCCTTCCGCGCGCCATTCGCGCCACGCGCGCAAGCCGGCAAAGAAGCAGAAGGCCAGCGCCAGAACGGTGGCGATGGCCACCCCGATCCGCGCCGGGGTGATGGACTTGAACACGTCCTCGTTGGGCGCGCAGGCGCTCGCCACCCAGACATAGGACAGGAGGAAATGCAGCGCCCAGACGGTGGGCGTCGCGATCATGGTGATGAGACTGTCGCGCGTGCCGCGCCGCAGACCGAGCATGGGATCAGCTCCCCGCCACGAGAGGGAACCAGCCGACGGTGAGCACCGTCACGAGGCCGGTGGCCGCCGCAAAATGCGTGTAGAGCGCGACATTCGACAGATCGATATCGTAGCGCCCCGTCAGCTTGCCCGCGAAGGAGCGCGCCAGACAGTAAGCCAGCATCAGCGCGCCGACGCCGGCATGGATCGCGGTCCAGATGCAGAGAATCCAGACGGTGGCGGGATAGACATGGACGGTCGGCTGAAGCCCGGTCACATGCGGTGCCCAGAGCAGGGCCGCGCCGGCGCCAAGGAAGGCCACGAGCCCCAACGCCATCAGAGCGCGAGCGAGCATCGTACTGCTACGCTTCAACACGCGATGCGACAGGAGCGTCGCGCCCCAGCCGAGCGCGAAAAGCGCTAGCGACACGCTCGGCCAGAACTGGCCCGGCCCGGTGTCGCCGGGCGGCGGGAAGTTCTCGTGGATCGTGAAGAAGAAATAATAGCCGAAGACGAGGCTGAGGAAGGCCGTGGCATCGCCGATCATGGTGATGAACATGGCCCACCAGGAGACCGAATGCGGGCCGGACATGTAGGTCGGCAGGGTCAGGCCGAGCCCGACATATTTCTCGTCCTTCTCGGGAATGACGGCGGTGGCCTTCCAGAGCCAGAACATGATCACGAAGATCGCGATCACCAGCGAGGCGATGGTCAGCGTCCAGTAGTGGAAGGTCGCGGCGATGAAGCAGGCGCCCAGGAAGACCGCCGCGCCCATCGGCACGAAGGACGGGCCGGGCACGCGCAGGCACTGGATCGGCTCGGCGTCGAGCACGCTCGTCACCAGCGTCTCGCGCTTTCCCTCCTGCGCATCGGGCAGATAGAAGCGGCCCTTGTCGATATCGTCCACGAAGCCAGGCTGATCCCAGAGCGGGTAGCGCGAGCGGATGATCGGCACGGAGCGCACGCCCCAGGGCTGGTCCGGCACCTCGCCCGACCATTCCAGCGTGCCGGCGTTCCAGACATTGCGGTCCGCATAGGGATCCTTGCGGGGGCGCAGCATGTCGGCCACCACGATCAGGAAGCCGGCCGCGAAGATGAAGGCGCCGATTGTCGAGATGAGGTTCGGCAGTTCGAGCCCGAGCGCGGCCGGATAGGTGTAGACGCGGCGCGGCATCCCGATCATGCCCGAATAGTGCATCGGGAAGAAGCCGACATTGAAGCCGACGAACATCAGCCAGAAGGCGATCTTGCCCCAGCGGTCCGAGAGTTTGCGCGAGGAGACGATCGGCCAATAATAGTAGAGGCCCGCCACGATCGGAAACAGAACGCCGCCGATGATGACGTAGTGGAGATGGGCCACGACGAAATAGGTGTCGTGCACCTGCCAGTCGAAGGGCGCGATCGCCACCATGACGCCGGTGAGACCACCCAGCACGAAAATGCCGAGCGAGCCGGACACGAAGAGCATCGGGACGGCGAAGATCACGCGGCCGGCAAGGCATGTCGCCAGAAACACGAAAATCTGCACGCCAGTCGGGATCGCGACCGCTTCCGACGCCGCCGAGAAGAAGCCGAGCGACATCGCGGGAAGACCTGTCGTGAACATGTGGTGGACCCACAGGCCGAAGCTCAGGAAGCCGGTGCCGACCGCCGCGAGCACGATCCAGGAATAGCCGATCAGAGGGCGGCGCGCGAAGGTCGGGATGATCATCGCAAAGAGCGCGATGGTCGGCAGGAAGATGATGTAGACCTCCGGGTGACCGAAGATCCAGAAGAGATGCTGCCAGAGCATCGGATCGCCGCCGCGCGTCGGATCGAAGAAGGGCCAGTCGAACAGGCGCTCCATCTCGAACAGGACGTCGCCCGCGATCAGCGGCGGAAAGGCGAAGAGGATCATCGCCGCAACCACGAGGACATACCAGGCGTAGAGCGGCATGAGGTTCAGCTTCATGCCGGGCGGGCGGCACTTCAGCGCGCCGACGATCAGCTCCACGGCCGCCGCGATGGACGCGACCTCGATGAAGGACAGGCCGAGCAGCCAGATATCCGCCCCGTAGCCCGGTGTGAAGCGCGCCTGCGTGGTCAGCGGGGGATACATGAACCAGCCGGAATTGGGCGCCTGCCCGAAGAAGATCGAACCGCAGACGAAGATGCCGCCGATCAGGAAGCACCAGTATCCGAAGGCTGAGAGGCGCGGGAACGGCAGGTCGCGCGCGCCGAGCATCTGCGGCAGGAGGATCACCGCCACCGCCTCGAAGATCGGCACGGCGAACAGGAACATCATCACCGTGCCGTGCAGCGTATAGACTTGATTGTACATGGTCGCCGACAGGAAGTCGGTGTCGGGCGCGACCAGTTGCACGCGGATCATCAGGCCGAGCACGCCGGCAAAGAGCATGAAGGCGAAGGCCGTCGCCGTGTACCAGACGCCGACCGTCGTGTTGTTGACGTCGGACCAGTAGCGCCAGCCCTTGGGGCTGTCCCAGACGGCGATCAGGCGTTCGGCCTGGGCCTTGCGGACGGATTCGTCCTCCTGGTCCGGGTCCTCGGGGCGGCGCATCGCATTGAGTTCGGCCGCCATGCTCATTTCAGCGCCCCCAGCCATTCGGCGATCTGCCGGAGTTCGTCCCGCGGCAGCATGGAAAAGGACGGCATCTCGACGCCCGGCTTCTCGTGTTCGGTGAGCGCGACGAAGCGCATAATATTGTCGGGGTTCATGTCCAGAATGCCCGCGCCGAGCGTCTGGCGGCTGGCGAGATGCGTGAGATCAGGGCCGACGAGGCCGGCCGAGTCCGTGCCGCGCACGGCGTGGCAGGCGCCGCAGCCATTGCGCTCGAAGGCGATCCGGCCGGGGTGGTCGAGAACACTCGTGGGCGCGGCCTCCGCTGCCACTTTGGCGTCGAACTCCTCCTGGCTGACGACGCGCACGCGAAACAGCATCTGTGCATGGGCCGTGCCGCAGAACTCGGCGCAGATGCCGTTGTAGAGGCCGAGCTTGGTCGGCTCCACCACGAGCCGGTTGATGCGGCCGGGGATCGTGTCCGTCTTGCCCGCGATATTGGGCACCCAGAAGGAGTGGATGACGTCGGGCGAGCCCAGAAGCAGCTCGGAGCGCCGGTTCACCGGCAGCCAGATTTCGTTGGCGGAGGGCACGCCCTCGCCCGACAGCGCCTTGGCGACGCCCGGCGTATCGGGCGTGTTGTAATGAACGCGCCACCAGAAGCGCTCGCCCGAGACGGCGATGCGCGGGCCATCGGCCGGAGCGCGGAACTCGGGCATGAGACGCAGACCGAAAACGAGAAGCGCCGTCAGCACCACGACGGGAAAGGCGACGCCGCCCCACAGGATGAAGCGCTGGCCGGCCTTGTCGCTCAAGGGCCGGCTTTCGCTGCGCGTGGCATAGACCGAAATGCCCATGACGAAGAGCCAGATGGCGACAGCCCCCGCGAGCATGACCCAGAACAGGCCGAGCACGCGGTCGCTTTCCATGCCCGCCGGGGCGAAGGTCGATTGCGGCCCTTGGCAGGCAGCGAGGGCAAGAAGCGGCAGAAGCGACGCCGCGCGCCGAAGCGCGAGGCCTCGTGCAGGCTTGGCACCGCACCAAAGCTTGGCGCTGTGCGGAAGCTCGGCGCTTCGCGGGAGCTTGGCGCTTCGCGGGAGCTTGGCGCTTCGCGGGAGCTTGGCGCTTCGCGGGAGCGCGATGTCGCGCCAGCAGCCTTGCCTTCGAGTGGATGAAGTGGCCCGTGTCAGCGTCGTTCCCCCGGCGCGTCCGCGCCCTGCCCCCGGCCGCCGTCTCCCTCAAGACGTCGGCCCCTGTTCCTGAAGGGACAAACTATGGCGCACGATGCTTTTGGCGATGCGCAGGCAGACGCTTGGCGGCATCACGCTCACGTGATGTCATGGAACTCAGAGCGCCTAACAATACCTCGCGGGTCGGCTGGTCGGGTCTTTTCGCTACCCGCTTTGCCGCGAATGATCGCTGATGCTGCCGGCATCGACTGCGCTTCGCTCCGCGCGGGCTAACGCAAATCCCTCGACCAGCCTCCGCCCGGAGGTTTTGTTAGACGCTCTTAGGCGCAGCGTGACGGAAAGGTCTCGATCGACTCCTACCGCTCGTCCAGCAGCGCGAGTGCGACCAGCGCGAGGACGATGGCGGGTAGGGTCTTGACCATGGAGCCGAGCGGGTCGAGCCAGAGGTCGGGGTCGAAGAGGATCGCGCCGAGAACATAGGCCAGCGACAGGGCGATGGCGGCCCAGAGTCCGAGACGGGCGGTGCGACGGGTGGCGATCATCGTGCCGATCTGAATGTCCAGAAGGCTGGTCAGCACCGTCGCGCCCTTGGCAAGGCCCACCGGCAGGCCGAGTCCGATCAGGATCGCGGTGGCCGCTTCGAAGGAGATCGTGAGCGCGACAAGGCCGGACACGAGCCAGAACAGAACGAGCATGGTGAGAACCAGAGCCTTGAGGAGATAAAGACGCGCGAACCAGCGCTCTTGAACGGTGGCGGGCGTGCCGGAGAGAGCATCGAGGAGCGAGGTGGGCTGGAGGCCCGTCGCCTCCATCCAGACGCCGGGATCGCCCGAAACGCCGCGCTGCATTTCCATGAGCGCGGTGGTGCGGATGGGCGGCGACCAGCCGAGGCGCGCGGCGAGATCGCCCAAGCGCGCGCCGGCCATCATCAGAAAACCGAGAAGGCGCAGCCGCGCGGGCGGGCCGCCGAGATGGAGGCGCACGGCCTCGACCACGGTTTCCACTGTGCCGGGCCGGCACTCCATCACGTCCCATGTGACGCGCCAGTCTCGCTGACCCTCGGCCCAGCGATGCGCGAGAAAGGCCACCGTGCGGGCGATGTCGCGCACATCCGTCGCAGCAAAGGGGCTTGCGGCCTCGCGCGCCGGCAGGGCGAAGGGCAGCATGGCCAGCGCGCGGATCAGCGCGCTGCCGCCATAGGCTGCGGGAGCCCAGACGAAGCCGGGGCGCAGGATCGCGAACGAAACGGCCTTCTGCGCGATCAGGTGCTCGGCCTCGCGCTTGGTGAGGCTGAAGCCTGTCCGATCCTCCGCCTCGCGGCCGGGAATGGAAATCTGGACGAGAAGGCGCGTTCGCGTCGCCTCCACCAGCCGGGCGGCGAAATCACGATGCACCGCCCGCGCCCGGCCCTTTCGGCTGTCCTGCAACACGCCGATGCAGTTCACGACGATCTCCGCCCCTTCCGCGTCCAGAAGGCGCGAGAGATCGGCAGCGGACGCTTCCACGAGCGGCGTCTCGACGGGGCGTCGCAGGGCTTGGCGCTGGGCGGGCGTGAAGCGGCGGGCAAGCGCCAGGACGGGGTAGCCTTCGGCCTGCAGGTAACGCGCCAGCGCCTCGCCGATCAGGCCGGAGGCACCCAGGATCGCGATGGTCGGGAGCGATGCCATCGGTCAGAAACTCGGCTTGGCGATCATGAGCCAGAGGATGGCAACAACCGCGCCGAAGCCCGGAAAGCCGAAGACGAACCAGATGCGAAAAAGCCTGTGATAGCGCGGCGGCAGCGGCTCGGCCCGGGCGGCGGCTTCCTGCGCCAGATCGCGCATCCGGGCCTGAATCCAGACCACCGGCAGCCAGAACAGGCCCGCGACGCCATAGAGCGCCAGCGAGGCGACAACCCAGGGCTCGCTCATGGCATAGCCGGCTTCGCGCATCAGGAGATAGCCGGTGATGGGCTGAAGCGTCACGGCGGAGGCGGTAAACAGAAGATCGGCCGTCACCACCACGCCGGCCGTGCGCGCGACGAAGGCGGCGTCGCGCGTGCGGTGGGCCATCAGCATGAAGAAGGCGATGCCCGTTCCCGTCCCCAGAATGACGGTGGCGCCGAGAATATGCAGGTATTTCAGCAGGAGATAGGTCAAGGGACTGTCTCGGATGTGGGCCGCCGGAGACAATCTCACACCTCTATCACAGACCCGTAAACGCTCGACTCGCAGTTGTGGATAGGGCTAACGGATGGGAAGAAAGGCAACCTGAGCCGGCCGACATGGGAGCGCTTCGCCCCTCGCCAATGCGCCTTTCGCCGGTCTATCAAAGGCGCGCGCAACGCGGGGAGCTGTCGTTTCATGAGCCGTTTCTGGAGCCGGATCGTCCACACGCTGGAGCCCTATGTGCCGGGCGAGCAGCCTCGCGTCGCCAATCTTCTGAAGCTGAACACCAACGAGAGCCCTTATGGCCCCTCGCCCCGCGCGCTGGAGGCGATCGGCGCGGCGGCCTCGGACGATCTGCGGCTCTATCCCGATCCGTCCTCGCTGGCGCTGCGCGAGGCGATCGGCGCGAGCTTCGGCCTGTCGGCAGGCGAGGTCTTCGTCGGCAACGGGTCGGACGAGGTTCTGGCCCATGTCTTCCAGGCGCTTCTGAACCACGAGCGGCCGCTGCTCTTCCCCGACATCACCTATGCCTTCTATCCGACCTATGCCCGGCTCTTTGGCATTCCTTACGAGACCGTGGCGCTGGACGAGGGGTTCCGGGTGCGGGTGGAGGATTACCGCCGGCCCTGCGGCGCGATCATTCTGACCAATCCCAATGCGCCGACCGGCATCGCCTTGCCGCTGACGGCGATCCGCCGGCTGTTGGAGGATCACCCCGACCAGCCGGTGGTCATCGACGAGGCCTATGTGGATTTCGGCGCAGAGAGCGCAGCCGGTCTCATCAGGGACCATCCCAACCTTCTGGTGGTGCAGACCTTTTCCAAGTCGCGCTCGCTGGCGGGCCTGCGCGTCGGCTTCGCGCTCGGCCAGCGCGGGCTGATCGAGGCGCTGGAGCGGGTGAAGGACAGTTTCAACTCCTATCCGCTCGGCCGCCCGGCGCAGGCCGGCGCGCTTGCCGCCTGGCAGGACCGGGACTGGTTCGAGCATCACACGGCGCTGACGGTCGCCGCGCGGGACGAGCTTTCAGTCGCGCTTGGAGGCCTCGGCTTCGGGGTTCTGCCGTCCCGCGCCAATTTCCTGTTCGCTCGGCACCCGGCGCGGGCGGGCGCCGACCTCGCGCGGGCGCTGCGCGAGCGGGCCATTCTGGTGCGCCATTTCGCGCGCCCGCGCATCGCGGATTTCCTGCGCATCACGGTCGGCACACCGGCCGAATGCGAGCGGCTGGTGGAGGCGCTGCGGGAGATTTTGGCGCGGGACGCCTGATACCCCGACGCTCTCAATGAAAGTTGCGCCCCTTGGGCAGGACGGCATGGGTGCGCCGCGCCTCGTCCTCCACCGCGCCCGGCCGCTCGCCCAATCGCGCCTCCCAGGGCACATCGGGCATGGCGCGGCCCTCGCGCGGGGTTCGGTGCAGGTTGACGCGGCCTTCGGGCTGCGGGCGGCGGAACTCGTCGGCGCGCGAGAGAACCGCGCCGAGCGCGCTCGCCGCCTCCACCACATCGGCCGGAATGGGCCGCTGCAACGCGCGCTCATTCCCGTGATAGCGCAGGGGTTTGCGCACATGGTCGGCCGGTTGCAGCGTGTTGGTGCGCTCCAGCCCACCTTTCGAGAGATGAACGAGAAGCGGCGAGAGGTCTTCCAGCCGCTCGGCCACGAGATGCTGCACGCCATGATCGCGCTGGATGCGTCCGGAGATGCGGATGAAGCGCGCGCCGAGCACGACGGATCGGAAGCGCTCGAACATGGTCTTCCAGACCACGATATTGGCGACGCCCGTTTCGTCCTCCACCGTGATGAAGACGACGCCCTTGGCCGAGCCCGGCCGCTGGCGGATCAAGACGAGCCCGGCGACATCCACCCGCCGCCCCGGCTTCACCTGATCCAACGCCGCCGTCTGGACGATGCCGAGATCGCTCAGGTGCCCGCGCAGAAAGGAGATCGGGTGCGCCTTCAGCGAAAGGGACAGGAAGCGGTAGTCGTTCACCACCTCCTCGCCCTCCGGCATGTCAGGCAGTTGGGCGGGCGCTTCGGGGCGCAGGTCCGGCCCTTTGGCGAGTGCAAAGAGCGGCAGGTCCTCCACCGGCTCGTCCAGCCCCTGCACCGCCCAGAGCGCGGCGCGGCGCTTGAGACCCATGTCCTGAAAGGCGTCGGCATCGGCCAGCCGCTCCAAGGCGCGGCGGGACAGGCCGCTGCGCTGGCGCAGGTCGTGCAACGAGCGAAAGGGGCCGCCCGCCTCGCGTGCCTCGACCAATCGCTTCATATCCGCGTCGCCCAAGCCCTTCACCTGCCGAAAGCCGAGCCGCAGCGCATGGCGCGTGCGGATCGCGCCGGCCATCTCGCGATGGCGCGGGTGCATGTCGCGCGGGTCGAAGCGGCCGGGCTCCAGCGCGGAATCCCAGCGCGAGCGGTTGACGCAGACGGCACGCACCTCCACCCCGTGCTCGCGCGCGTCGCGCACGATCTGCGCCGGGGCGTAGAAGCCCATGGGCTGCGAGTTGAGAAGGCTGGCGGCGAAGACATCCGGGAAATGGCACTTGATATAGGCCGAGGCATAGACGAGCAGCGCGAAGGAGGCGGCATGGCTTTCGGGAAAGCCGTATTCGCCGAAGCCCTCGATCTGGCTGAAGCAGCGCGCGGCAAAATCGGCCTCGTATCCCTTGGCGATCATGCCGGAGATCATCCGCTCCTTGAAATGCGTCACCTGCCCCGAGCGCTTGAAGGTCGCCATGGCGCGACGCAGCTTGTCCGCCTCGGCCCCCGTGAAGCCGGCTGCCACCATGGCGATACGCATGGCCTGTTCCTGGAACAGTGGAACGCCGCAGGTGCGCTCCAGAATCTCGCGCAATTCCTCGCTCGGAAAGTCGGGCTTCTCCAGCCCCATGCGCCGCCGAAGATAGGGATGCACCATGTTGCCCTGGATCGGGCCGGGGCGCACGATGGCGACCTGGATGACGAGATCGTAGAACTCGTTGGGCCGGAGCTTGGGCAGCATGGTCATCTGCGCCCGGCTTTCGATCTGGAAGGTGCCGAGCGTATCCGCCCGGTGCGTCATCCGCCAGACCGGGGCATTGGGTGGCTCGACGGGCAGCGTGTCGAGCGAGGCCGCCCGCCCATCGCCCGTCGCCTCGCCGGGATAAAATCGGTTCAGCATCTCGAAGGCGCGGCGCAGGCAGGAGAGCATGCCGAGCGCCAGAATGTCGATCTTGAGAATGCCGAGCGTGTCGAGATCGTCCTTGTCCCACTCGACGATGATGCGCCCCTTGCTCCCCGTGTTCAGCACGGGCACGGTCTCGTCCACCCGGCCGCGCGTTAGCACGAAGCCGCCGACATGCTGCGACAGATGGCGGGGAAAGCCCGCGAGTTGATGGGCGAAGTCGAGCACATGGCGCGTCGTGCGATCCCCAGCCGATAGGCCCGCCGCCTCGGCCTCCGCCGCGCCGAGATCGCTCGCCGAATAGCCCCAGACCGAGCCCGACAGGGCGCTCAAGGCGTCTTCCGACAGGCCGAAGCACTTGCCGACCTCGCGCGCCGCCGAGCGGGCGCGATAGGTGATGACGGTGGCGGCGATCGCGGCCGAGTCCCGCCCATAGAAATCGTAGATCCAGCGGATCACCTCGTCGCGCCGCTCGTGCTCGAAATCGATGTCGATATCGGGCGGCTCGTCGCGCTCGGCGGAGATGAAGCGGTCGAAGAGCAGCCCGGCCTTGTCGGGGTGAACCTCCGTCACGCCGATGCAGTAGCAGACCACCGAGTTGGCCGCCGAGCCGCGCCCCTGGCAGAGGATTTTCATATCGCGCGCGGCCTGCACGATGCGGTGGACGGTGAGGAAATAGGGCTCGTACTTCTTCTTCTCGATCAGCTCCATTTCCTTTTCGATCCGCGCGAAGATCGCGGGCGGAACGGGTTTGGGGTGGTAGCGCCAGGCCGCGCCTTCATAGGCGAGACGCCGCAACTCCTCGGCCGGGCTGACGGACAGGCCCAACGCCTCGTCGGGATAATCGTATCTGAGGCTGGCAAGGTCGAACTCGACCTCTTCGAAAAAGCGCCGTGCCTCCTGGATCGCCCCCTCGTGCCCGCGAAACAGCCGCAGCATCTCGCCCTCGTGTTTCAGCCGTCGCTCGGCATTGCGGGCCAGCCGAAAGCCGGCTTGGGCGAGCGGCACATGCTCGCGAATGGCGGTCACCACATCGCTCAGGGGCCGGCGCTCCGTGCCGTGATAGAGCGCGTCATTGGTCGCGAGAAGCGGCGCCTTGAAGCGTTGCGCCAGCGCCTCGGCGCGCTCGATCCGCCGTCGATCACCGCCGTCGAAGCACGGGGCGAGCGCGAGGCGCACGGCCTTGGGAAAGGCCGTGACGAGTAGCGCGAGGGACTGAGTTAGCCGGCGTTCCGCCTCCTGCGCTTCCTGCCCGTCGCCGCCGAGTTCCTCCGGCGCGAGCAGCGCGAGGCTGAGACCTTCGCCCCATTCGACGAGATCGGCCAAGGTCAGGTGGCATTCACCCTTGGGCGCGCGCAGGTTTCCTGTTGTCAGAAGCCGGCAAAGCCGCCCCCAGGCGGCGCGGTCGCGCGGATAGGCGAAGAAGTCGGGCGTCTCGTCCTGGAAGACGAGGCGCGTCCCGGCGCGAAAGGGCATCTGCACCAGTTGCGCCTGCCCATAGGCGCGCACCACGCCCGCGACGCTGTTGCGATCGGCCAGCCCCAGCCCGCCCAGCCCCAGCGCCTGGGCGGCCACCACCATCTCGCCCGGCTGCGAGACGCCGCGCAGAAAGGAAAAGGTCGAGGCCGCGCCGATCTCGCAAAAGCCGGGGCCGGGCGGCAGGAAGCCCGATGTCACGCGAAGAGCCCATGCAGAAACCAGCCGGACGCGCCGTCCGGCCGCGCCCCCTCGCGAAACATCCAGTAGCGCCGGCCGCCCTCGTCCTCGACGCGGAAATAGTCGCGCTCCGGCGCGGCATCCTCGCGCCACCATTCGGGCGCGATGCGCTCCGGCCCCTCGATCCGCTCCACGCGGTAATGTGCGCGCCGCCAGCGAAACTGGCGGATCGGCCCGTCCGGCACCTCGGCCGTGGCGCTCACCGGCTCGGGCGGCACGAGAAGCCGGAGCGGCCGGGGGGCGAGCGGCGTGTCCGAGCCGCCCGCGTCCGACGCACTCAGCCATTGGACGCGGTGCTGGGCGCGCTCGGGCCGGTGGCTCTCGTCCGGCTCCAGCGAGAACAGCGCGGTTTCGCCGAGCCGCGTGGACAGGCGGTCGAGAAGTTCGGCCAAGGCTTCGGGCGCGCTCTCCTCTTGCGTGAGGCTCGTCTGCGCTTCCGCCATCGCCTCCGTCTCCACCACCGACAGGCGCAGGAGATCGTAGCCGAAGCCGACATCGAGATCGTCGCCGATCCCCTTCAGCCGCTCGGCGAAGAGACGCTCGATGCGCCGGGGATCGCGCAAGGGGCGGGCGCTGCGCACGGGAAGCCGCTCCACCCGTCCATCGACGCGAAACAGCGTGAGCTCCAGCCGCCGCGCGCCTTGCCCCCGCGCTTCCAGCTCGGGCTTGAGATGACCCGCCAAGTGGTTCGCAATGCGCAGGATGTCGTCGGACAGGCTCACGGGTTCGAAGAGAAGCCGCTCGTGCGTCAGCGAGGCCACAAAGCGGCGCGGCTCGATCGGTGGGCGATGGCGGCCGGTCAGGGCGTCGAGCCGTGTCAGAAGCCCCGAGCCAAAACGCCGCGCGAGCTGCGCGCGCGACAGGGCCAGAAGGTCGCCGATGGTCGCAAGGCCGAGCCGGGCGAGACGCCCGCGCTCCTCTGCCCCGATCCGCAGCGCGGCGATCGGCAGCGCCGTCAGGACGGGCGGCTCGGCTCCCTCCAGCAGACAGGTGCCCGGCCGGTGCCGCGCCAAGGCGGAAGCCAGCGCAGGATGCGAGGCGAGGCCCCAGCCGAGCGCGAAGCCTTGCGCGCGAAACCGCAACTGCACCTCGCGGCACAGGCCCCCTTCCCCGCCGAAGAGATGCGCGCAGCCGGAAATGTCGAGCACGAGCCCCTGCCGCCCATCCAACGCGACCAGCGGCGTGTAACGCTCGGCCGCGTCCGCCAAGGCTTCCAGAAGATGCCGGTCGGCCGCGCGGTCGCTCTCGCACAGCTCCAGTTCGGGAAAGCGCGCTCGCGCTTCGGCGACGCCCAGCCCCGGACGCAGACCGAGCCGAGCTGCCAGATCGCAGAGCGCCACGAGCCGCTCGGCGCCGTTCTGCCGTTCATAAAGGGCGAGCGGGCGCAGCACCTCGGCGCCGGGCGCGGGCTCGCGCTGCGAGGGGCGCAGCGTGGCGGGCGGCATGGTGGCCGGCGGCCGATGGCCATTGCCTGCCCCCAGGCGCGGCGTCAGGACGGGCGCGCCAGCACTCGTGTCAGGAGGCGTGGAGGCGAGGCTCGGCCCTTCGACTCCCTCCGTCTCGAGCCGCCAGGAGCGACCGAATTTCTGCCGTCGCAGCCGGTCCGTCGGCAGGCGGGGAAAGAACAGGGCGAGAAAGCGCGGCGGCACGCTCGGCTTGGACGAATCGACGCTCATGGACGTTCCACTCCAGATGGAATTGGCCAAGACGGCCATCGCGGGATTTTTCGATCGCTACGGCAAAGGCGGGCGCGCCGAGGCAGGAATGGACCTCCAGCCCCGGCACGCGGCCCGCCGGCGCGGCGGAAAGTTGCAGGCGCAAGGGCGCGGCGGTGGTTTCGGCCGAGCCGCCCTGTCGCAGAACGAGAACCGGCCGCGTCGCGTGGCGCGAGCGCCAGTGCAGCCGGCGCGAGCCCTCCAGCGACAGCGCGGCGGGGTTGTTCTGCACCTCCAGAAGCGTCAGCGCCGGCGCGCCGGAGCGCGCGGCCTCTTCCGCCGCCCAGAGCGCGTCCTCCAGCCGGCGCGCGCGCACCATCACCAGCGCGGCGGGGTCGAGCCCGAAGGCGACGAGCCCCGGCCGATAGGGATAGCCGGCATCCGTCAGCGTCGCGGCGGGCGCGATCCAGACGAGCGGGCGCCGAGGCGAAGCGCCCAGCCGCACCGCGAGCGCCAAGGCGAAGCCGAGCCCCGCGCCTCCGTCCCGCACGGTCTCGACCCGGATTTCCGACAGGCCGGCTTCGGGAAAGCCACCGCCGAGCGCTTGGTCGATCCTGTCCGCGCCGAGCCGGCAGACGGGCAGAGCAGGACGAAATTCCTCTTCCGCTTTTTCGATCTCGGCTTGTGCCGGACCGTCTGTTCCCGCTTTACGGGGAGTATCCCACGTCTCGGATGGGCGGTGCTCGATCCGGCGGATCGCCTCGCGCAGGGTGTTGAGCTGCCGCCCATTTGGGGTCGCGCCCGCGGCGTCGGCAGACAATAGAGGGTCCGCCGAAACGCTTGACGAAGCCTTGTTTTCTCTGGATGAATCCAGACATCTGTCAAACACCGGCCCCTCATCCCAAGGCGCGGCAAAGGCGGCTTTTGGTTGGACCCCCGACATGAACGTCTCCTTCGGACAAACCCTCGTCAGCCCTGAGGCTTTGTCCGAAACGGCATCTGTTCCCTCTATGTTCCTATGAATTCCAGAGCTGCCGATTCGAGTCAATCGATCAGCATCAAGGATTACATTCCTTGTTCACAGCTCTTGCGCGGCCCTGTGGAAAACCGGGGGCTTGGGTCTCTCATAGGGAAAGATGCGCGTCCGCGCGCATTCGTGAGCCGAAGCGGGCTCGCAGGGTGCGCCGCGATATGCCACGACACGATGAGCTTCGTGGGACTGGGAAAGGGAATGCGATGGGTCAGCGCGATCAGGCGGGGGACTGGGGCCAGCGCATGGCGCCGAGCCTGGAGGAGATCGAGGCCTTGGCGCTCGACGCCTATGCGCAGCTGCCGCCCGAATTTCGCGCGCTGTCGGGCGAAATTCGCTTCCACATCGCCGACTTCCCAGAGGACGAGGTGGTCAAGGCGATGAATCTCGAAAGCCCCTTCGATATTCTCGGCCTCTTCGAAGGCCGGCCCGTGGCGGAAATGGCGGTCGGCGCGACGGGCGAATTCCCCAACCGCATCCTCCTCTACCGCCGCCCGATCCTCGACTATTGGGCCGAGCACGAAGAAACCCTCAGCGCCCTCGTCTCCCACGTCCTGATCCACGAAATCGGCCACCATTTCGGCCTGTCGGACGACGACATGGAAGCGCTGGAGGCCGAGGCGGATTGATCACCCCAAGACCTTGGCCTCGTGCCAGTCCAGCCCCCACAAAAGCAGCGGGGGCAAGGGGGACCAGAGGCTGGTGGTGAGGCCGGCTTGGCGCAGGGCTTGCGCCGTCCAGGTGTTGCACCCGAACAGGAGATTGAAGCCGCCGCGCGCTTCGTAGAAGCGGTCATAGGGGCCGTAGGAGAAGCCGGGCAGGATCTCCGGCGCGCCGGATGGGGTGCGCTGGAAGCTCGCATCGATGAAGCGCAGAAGCGCTTGGAAGGCCGGCTCGCTCAAACTGAGGCGGCGCAGGCCGGGCTCCTCGCCCGTCAGCGCGGGGGCGAGCGAGAGATGCAGCACCGAGCGATCATAGGTGAAGGAGTGCCAGAGCGCGCCCACCGTCAGGTCGCGCCATTCCGGCGTCTGCGTGTAGAAGGCCCGCCCGCCCCAGCCGACCGCGATGGCGCCGACACGCGGATCGTCCAGCGGCAGCCCGTCGCCGGCCAGAAAGGCGAAGCGTGCCAAAACATCCGGCGTCGCGGGCAGGAGAATGTCGGTGTGGATCGGGTTGGCGGCCAGCAGCACGACCCGCTCGTTGCCGGCCTCCGGTGGCGGAAAGCGGACTTCGGGCGCGCGCGGGATGGCGAGCGCCAGAAGCGCGAGGCCGGTAAGGCTCGCGGCAAGCGCCACTCCTGCGGCGAAGAGCGCCCGACCCCAGCGCCTCAAGAGCGGCGCGCGCTTCGACGCTGCAACCGCTCTTCGGCCCGACGCAGCGCCTCCTCCCCGCGTGCAAGGCCTTCGTCGCCTTGGCGCACAGCGTCCTGTCCCGTGCGGACCGCAGCGCCGGCTCGGCGCAACACTTCGGCACCAAGATCGAAGGGCGCGCCCCGGAGCGAGCCCAGCGCGCGCAGAGCCGTTTCCGCTTGGCGCAAGCCGGCTTCGCCCTCGCGAAGCCCTGCTTCGCCAGACCGCAGCCCTGCGCGTCCGGCCCGCAGACCCAGACGGCCGAGACCGAGCGGGTTCATTGCTCGCCGAGTTTCATCGCGGGATCATAGTCCTTGCCCTCGACGATCTTGGTGACGGGCTGGGCGCATTTCATGACGCCTTCCTTTGCGTCGAACGCATAGGCCGGGCTGCCGGCGAGTTCCCAGCCCTTGGACAGGGCCAGCGAAACCTTGTGGCAGAAGGCGGCGTCGTCCACGCCGGTGAGCAGGCGATAGAGCTTCATGGGTTTGTTCTTTCCTCGATCGAAGCGGCGCGGGCGAGCAGGCGCTCGGCCGCCTGTAAGTGTAGGAGTTCCACCATCCGCCCCTCATGGCGGATGACGCCGCGCCCGGCATTGTCCGGCGCGGCAAAGGCGGCAACGAGGCGGCGGGCGCGCTCGATCTCCTCGCTCGATGGCCCGAAAGCCGCGTTGGCGCCCGCGATCTGCGCGGGATGAACAAGCGTTTTGCCGGCAAAGCCCATGCGGCGCGCCTGCGCGCATTCGGCTTCGAAGCCCCCGATATCGGTGAGATCGGACCAGACGCCGTCGAGCACGGGAACGCCGGCCGCCTTGCCGGCGACGAGAACGGGGCCGAGCCAGGGCATGAGTTCGGGGCGGCCGGGGGAGAGTTGGAGATCGGCGGCCGAGACGAGATCGTTCGGCCCGATCGCGAGCGCGCCGAGCCGGTGGCGCAGGCGCGCCTCCGCGATGTCGGGGGCATGGCGCACGCCGCGAGGCGTTTCCACCATGGCCCAGAGCCGGAGGCTTTTGGGCGCGTCGGTTTCCACCAGCGCGTCGTCGGCCTCGTGCAGTTGACGCGGCCCCTCGACCTTGGGCAGGAGAATGGCATCGACGCGAGCCCCGCGCGCCATCAGGAGGTCTTCCGTGCCATGCCGCGTGGCGAGCGGATTGATGCGCACGACGCGCAGGATGGAACCGGGCGGGCGGGCGAGAAGATGGGCGCGCAGGCGCTCGCGCGCGGCGTCCTTTTCCTCATCGGCCGCCGAATCCTCCAGATCGAAGATCAGCGCGTCGGCCTTCAGCGTGGCGGACTTGTCGAGCGCCCGGCCGTTGGCGGCGGGCACGAAGAGAACGGATCGCAGGAGCGGTTCGGCTTCGGTCATGGCGTGAAGGTCTGCCCGATCCCCCCGGCCTGTTCAAGGCGGGCGTGATGGAGAAGGCCATGAAAAAGGCCGGAGCGCGGACGCGCCCCGGCCTCGAGTCGTGACGAGAGCTCAGGCAAGCTTTGCGCTCACATGAGCGCCGCGCTTAGGCCAACGTCAGGCCGACATTGACGTTGTTGCGCGTGGCGTTGGAATAGGGGCAGACCTCGTGCGCGGCGGCGATCAGCTTTTCGGCCTCTGCACGATCCACGCCCGGAAGGTCGATCGTGAGGTCGGCGGTGATGCCGTAGCCGCCTTCCGAGCGCGGGCCGAAGCCGATTTCGGCCGTCACCGTCGCCTCGGCCGGAACCTTGACGCCGACCTTGGACGAGACCGCGCGCATGGCGCCCAGGAAGCAGGCCGAATAGCCGGCGGCAAAGAGCTTTTCCGGATTGGCGCCGACGCCGCCGGGGCCGCCCATTTCCTTGGGAACCACGAGCTTCACATCGACCGAACCGTCGTCGGAGCGCGCCGCGCCGTCGCGGCCGCCGCCGTTGGCCGTGGCCTTGGTCTTGTAGATGACGTCAACGGGCATGGGAATCGTCCTTTGAATTTATGGGAAGTAGAAGGGTTGAACGGAGCGCGTCGCCCGACAAGCGACACGCGGAAGGGCCACGCCCGCCGAGGCGGGCCGACCGAAATCGTCGAGGCGTCTCAGACGGCCCGGCGCTGGTGCCCGTAGGTGCTCGCCAAGGCATCCCGCAGGGCGCGAACCTCTTCGTTGAGGGCCATCACCCGATCCAGCGACATGCCGGATGCGGACAGCAGCTCCTGGGCAAGGCAGGCGCTCTCCTCGCGTATGGCGCGCCCCGCTTCGGTGAGCGACACCGTGACCTGTCGCTCGTCCTCCGGATTGCGCCGGCGCGTCACGAAGCCGGATGCTTCCAGGCGCTTGACCAGCGGTGTCACCGTGCTCGGCTCGAGGTCGAGCCGGTCGGCGATGCTGCTGACGCTCGGCCCGTCGCCCTCCCAGAGAACGGACAGAACGAGATATTGCGGATAGGTAAGCCCCAGCCGATCCAGGATCGGCTTGTAGGTTCGCCCCACGGCCATGGACGCGCCATACAGCGAGAAGCAGAGCCTGTCGTCTAACGGGATCGGACGCTCCAACCGCGTCATGGCCTGGTGTTCCTCTCTGTTGATTCGGTTTTAGTTTATCGCGATAAACATTGCAACGCGTTTTTTCATCATCATCTGCATTTTCGAAAGCGCCCCTCCTGCCGAAAGGGGTTGGTCGAAGGGCATTGGAGGGTGTAACGACACCGACACGAAAATTTTCCGGCCTCTCTTCAGGAAAATTCCATCCGAGCCTCAGGGGAAAGGATCGCCATCATGCAGAAGTTCGATCAGCTGACGGGCGTCGCGGCGCCGCTTCCGACGCTTAATGTCGATACCGACATGATCATCCCCAAGGATTACCTGAAGACGATCAAGCGCACGGGCCTCGGCGTCGGGCTCTTCGCCAATCTGCGCTACAAGGAAGACGGGTCGGAGGACGAGAGCTTCGTCCTGAACCGCCCGGCCTATCGCAAGGCCGAGATTCTGGTGGCGGGCGACAATTTCGGCTGCGGCTCCTCGCGCGAGCACGCGCCCTGGGCGCTTCTGGATTTCGGCATCCGCTGCGTGATCTCGACGTCCTTCGCCGATATTTTCTACAACAACTGCTTCAAGAACGGCATTCTGCCGATCCGCGTCAGCCAGGCAGAGTTGGACGCGCTGATGGCGGACGCCGAGAAGGGCGCGAACGCCACGCTCAGCGTCGATCTCGAAGCGCAGGAAATCCGCCGGCCGGACGGCGGCGTGATCCATTTCGAGATGGACCCGTTCCGCAAGCACTGCCTCATCAACGGGCTGGACGATATCGGCCTGACGCTGGAGCGCGAAGCCTCCATTTCCGGCTTCGAGCAGCGCCTCGGCGCCGAGCGCCCCTGGGCCTGATGGAGAGTGAGGCCAGGAGCCGGCGGCTCGTCTCCACCGGCTCGCCCTTCGAGCGGCAGGCCGGCTACAGCCGCGCCGTGGCGCTCGGCAACATCTGCGAAGTGTCGGGCACGACGGGCTACGACTATCGCACGATGACCATGCCGGAGGATGTCGGCGAGCAGACCGAGAACGCGCTGGCGACGATCGAAGCCGCGCTGCGCGAAGCCGGCTTTGCGATGAGCGACATCGTGCGCGTTCGCTATATCGTGACAGACGTTCGCTTCGCGGATGCGGTCTTCGCGGTCACAGGTCGCTGGTTCGGCGAGATTCGTCCGGCCGCGACGATGATCGTGGCGGGGCTGATCCGGCCGGAAATGAAGGTCGAGATCGAGGCAAGTGCGCTTCGCGCCTGATCGGTGAAGCCTCGCAAATCATTCAAAAAAGAAGCCCGGCGCGGGACCGTCCCGCGCCGGGCTTTTTCGTGATCGGCCCTGACGGCGCGACGAGCCTCAGCGGCTCATGCGCTCGAACCCATCGTTGCCGCCGAGATCCAGCGAGAAGCCGCCCTTGACGTCGCGCTGCGTGGCGGCAAAGCCGGCCGCCTTGGCTTGCAGCGAATGGACGGGGTTGGCATCGCCCGCTTCGAACAGGTCGTCGGCATCGGCAAGATGCACCGCCGGGGCCTTGGCGGGCGAGGTCGGCTTGTTGGCAGGCTGAGCCGCGCCCTTGCCCGTAGCGGACGGTGCCGGAGCGCGCGCGGGGGCCTTGGACACAGGCCGGGCCGAAGATGCGCTGGGCGCTCCGCGCTTGAGGGCAGGAGCCTGAGACGCGCCCGACTTGCGCGCGTCCACTTGGCGGTTGGTGGTTTCGATCTCCAAGGCTTCCGCCTGGATCAGCGCGTCGCGCTCGGCATCCGTCATGCGGAAG
>NZ_LDQA01000149.1 GCF_001475935.1 Aureimonas ureilytica | reverse complement strand
GCTCGGCTTGCCCGTCGCGCAGAATTTCGCAGGCCTGGCAGAAGGCCGCGTAATTGTCCTGCAAGGTCGGGCGCACGGCGCCTTCCCGGCCGAAGGGTCGGAACAGGGCGCGGGTTCGCAGGAGATCGTCCGACGCCATATTGGCAAAGCGCAGATGAAGATGGGGATCCACCAGCATCACGCCGAAGGGCAGCGGGTCCCAGAGATCGCGCATTTGGGCGAACTCGGCGCGCCCTGAACCGCGCAGGCCGCGAAACACCTGAAACGAGGCCGTCAGCGTTGCACCGAGGCGAGACAGCAGAATTTTCGCCTGGTAGGCATCGGCGGACCAGATCTCGACCTTCCAGACGCCGCTCGACGTTTCCGCCAGAACCATCGACGCATCGCAGGGGCGCACGCCCTCCGCCTCGACCGAGCCGTCGCTCTGGCGACGTCCGGCACGCCGATCCGCGCTCGTGCCCAGAGCGTTCAGCCGAATGGCCGGCCCCGTCATGCCGTGGGGATGAAATCCGATCCGGCAATGGCCGGCACTGACGGCTTCGCCGATGCCGCGAGCCAGCTGGCTCCAGATGCGCACGTCGAACGACGCTTCGCGCAACTGCTCGAGCAGAAACTCGATCCGGGTCTCAAAAGCGGAAGGTGACGCGATGGCTTTCATACGAAGGAAAATTCCATGAACTGCGACCGAGCACAATTGCAGAACTAAGGGGTAATGAGACGCAAAGGCCGATCTGTAGATTCGTAGGTGACTGACCATCTGGAAAAGCAGGTCCGCGCCCCAACGGCACGACCGCGAAACACTCCCGCGACGGCACGGCGCGACCAAAGACGGTTGCATCGCGACGCGAGCCCCCGTATAAGCCGGCCGTTCGTATGAACTGGCCGGCAGGGCATGCCGTGCCTGTTCGAATGCTGACGCGACCTTCGAGATCCTTCGATGCGTGGCTGGCGCGGCTCT
>NZ_LDQA01000148.1 GCF_001475935.1 Aureimonas ureilytica | reverse complement strand
GCGGAAGGCGCTGTCCCAGGTGACGGGCACATATTGGTCGAGCGAGGCGTCGTAGCGCATCGGCGTCGTCAGGCGGCCGTGCTTTTCGAGATCGTGGTCCGTCCAGTCCAGAAGCTCGGTGACGCGATGGCGCGAGAAGAAGTCGCGGTCGGTGCGCTTCTTGGTCTGCTCCCAGATCGTCGCCTTGGCGCCGTTCTCGCAGAATTCGAAAGCATGGCTGTCGGCCGGCTTGGCCCAGGAGCACGACACGCAGGCAAAGCCGTCGGGCTTGTTCTGTTTGAACAGCGTGTTCCAGATCGTGGAAACGGCGAGCCCTTCCGCGATGCTCTTTTCGGCCAGCGATTTGACCGAGCCCCAACCGCCGGTCGGCGAATCGTAGGGCTCGACCACCGGCAAGCTTTGCTGTTCGCTGCGTTCCATGACCTGACCTCTGCGGAATGCGTCCAAGAGGAAAGAAATCGTGAGCCGAGCGAAGGGTTCCGATCGTCAGCGTCGAACGACGAGGCGCATCCCGCGATGGAGATGGGGAGCCAAGCGGTCGAGATCCCCGCGCGAAAGGGCGACGCAGCCTTCCGTCGGCGCATAGCCGGGCCGGGCGACATG
>NZ_LDQA01000147.1 GCF_001475935.1 Aureimonas ureilytica | reverse complement strand
GCGATGGCCTGCACCATGGCCATGGAATTCTTCATCCGATGGGCCAGCTCCCGCGTCAAATCGACTCGCTGCCGATCGGCTAGGATGCGGGACGTCACGTCGTAGCCTTCGACGAAAATGCCCGTCACCTGCCCGGCGGTGTCGCGCAGCGGCTGGTAGACGAAATCGAGATAGCGCTCGACGGGCTGGGTGTCCGGCTCGCCCGCCACCACATAGCGCGCGCCTGCCTGCGTCAGGGCTTCGCCGCTCGCATAGGCACGGTCGAGCAAGTCGCCATAGCCCTGCTCCATCGCGTCGGGCAACGCGTCCGCGACGGGACGGCCAATCAGATCGCGGTTTCCGATCAGCGCCTGATAGGCGGGATTGACCCATTCGAAGCGGTGCTCCGGCCCCTGCAACATGGCCATGAAGCTCGGGGCCTGCTGAAACATCTGCCTGAATCGGGCGCGCTCGGCCAGAACCTGACGCCGCGCGATCACCTCGCCCGTGGTTTCCGTGCAGGCGCAGAACATGCCGCCCACTTCGCCCGACTCGATGCGAACGGGCGTGTAGGAGAAGGCGAAATGCGTTTCCTCCGGATAGCCGTTCCGGTGCATCACGAATTCGATATTGTCCATATGCGTGGAGACGCCCGCATAGGCGCGGTCGAGGATCGGCTCCACCACGTCCCAGAGGTCGAACCAGAGATCGCGAAAGGGGCGGCC
>NZ_LDQA01000146.1 GCF_001475935.1 Aureimonas ureilytica | reverse complement strand
AACGCCGTGAAATACGGCGCCTTATCCAACGAAACCGGCTATGTGGACATCGAGTGGGCCGTGTCGCCCGAAGGCGCGTTCGATCTCACCTGGCGCGAAACCGACGGCCCGCCCGTCGTTTCGCCGGAGCGCAAAGGCTTTGGCACGCGCCTGATCCAACGGATCGTCGCGCCCTATTTCGACGGTTCGGCGTCCATGGATTTCCCGCCGGAGGGCCTCGTCTTCGCGCTGCATGGAAAGGTGAGCGCAAGGCTATAGTAATAGCTTCGAACTAATGGCTCCGGACGCGTCCGAGCCCGTCTCGTTCGAAGGATACTTCCCTTGGGTCGTGCTTTCCTGCCCCAGCGCCCCGGCGCCGTGATTGTCGATGATAACACGCTGATGATGATGGATGCGATGGACATCGCCGAAGAGGCCGGCTTCGTGTCCTATGGGGCACGCAACGCCGACGAGGCGATCCGCCTTCTGGAATCGTCACCCGACATTCGCGTGCTCTTCACCGATGTGCAGATGTCCGGCTCGATGGATGGCTACCGCCTGGCTGCGACGGTGCGCGAGCGCTGGCCGTCCGTGCGCATCCTCGTGACGTCGGGCGTGCGCGGGCCGGAAGTGGACGATCTTCCCGCGGACAGCCTGTTCTTCTGCAAGCCCTATGCCCATCACGCCGTGGCCGATGCCATGACGCGGCCCTCGCTCTGACAGACGAAGAGGCCGCCCCCGGCGGCCTCTATGCCCTTATCGGAAATGGCCGAGCACCTTGTTCTGGATGCGCTGGAACAGGCCGGCCGCCTCGACGGGCTTGGCCGCGTAGAGCGGCTCCTCGCGCAGGACCTGCCCGTCGCGCATGACCTTCAACTGCGCGATGCGTCGGCCCTCGGGCACGGGCGCGTCCACCGGGCCGATCGGCTGAATCTCGGTCGTGACCGGACCGCCGCCTGCGCCGCGCGGTTGGA
>NZ_LDQA01000145.1 GCF_001475935.1 Aureimonas ureilytica | reverse complement strand
CCGCAGGGCGCGGGCGGGCCTGTTCCGGCGTTCGGAAAAAGCCCGTTCTCCCTGACAATAACCTGCCGCAAATGGCCTGAACCTGACCGCGCGATGCACGCTCCAGCTGTTGCGCACCGCACAGTCTCACGCAAGTCGGGGTGCCTAAGGGTTAACGAAATCCTTTCTTCACCAGGGGCACCCGATGGGTATCATTCTCGGCCTTCTCGTCACGATTGGCTGCGTTCTCGGCGGCTATGTCGCTGCCGGCGGCCATCTTTATGTTCTCTGGCAGCCCTACGAACTGCTCATCATTCTGGGCGCTTCGCTCGGCACGTTCCTGGTCGCCAACAACATGAAGGTCGTCAAGGACACCGGCAAGGCGATGGGCGAGGCCTTCAAGGACGCCGTTCCCAAGCAGCGCGACTATCTCGACCTTCTGAGCCTGCTCCACTCGCTGATGCGCGAGATGCGCTCCAAGTCGCGCTCGGAAGTGGAAGCCCATGTCGACAACCCAGCCGAGTCGGCGATCTTCAGCGCGTTTCCGAACATCCTGAAGAACCAGGCGATGACCAACTTCATCTGCGATTATTGCCGCCTGATCATCATCGGCAATGCTCGCCCGCACGAGATCGAGGCGCTGATGGACGAGGAAATCCACACCGTCCAGCATGACAAGATGAAGCCCAAGCAGGCGGTTCAGGAAGTTGCCGACGGTCTGCCCGCGCTCGGCATCGTCGCCGCCGTTCTGGGTATCGTTCACGCCATGGGCGCGCTCGACCAG
>NZ_LDQA01000144.1 GCF_001475935.1 Aureimonas ureilytica | reverse complement strand
ATGAAGAACCGCGGCGTCGAGGACGTGCTTCTGGCCGTGGTCGATGGCCTGAGGGGCTTTCCCGAGGCGATCGTCGCTGTCTTTCCGGACGCCACCGTTCAGACCTGCGTCGTCCATCTCCTGCGCCACAGCCTGGACTTCACGTCCTACAAGGACAGAAAGCCCGTGGCGGCGGCCTTGGAGGGTATCTACCGCGCCAGCGATGCAACGGCGGCCGAGAAGGCGCTGACGGCGTTCGAGACCAGCGAATGGGGTCGCAAATACCAGGCGATCGGCCAGAGCTGGCGGCGGGCCTGGGCTGAGGTCGTGCCCTTCTTCGCCTTCCCAGAGGAAGTTCGCCGGATCGTCTACACCACGAACCAGATCGAGGCCCTGAACTCCAAGCTGCGCCGCGCCGTACGGGCCCGAGGCCACTTCCCGAACGACGATGCTGCGATGAAGCTCCTGTTCCTGGTCTTGAACCGATCCGAAAAGGAGTGGAGGATGGCCCCGCGTGAATGGGCCATGGCAAAGGCTCAGTTCGCCATCCTCTTCGGCGAACGCTTCACAATGGCCATGGCGGCCTGATCTTCAACCCGCCGCCCCACACGAAATTCCTGACAGTCCC
>NZ_LDQA01000143.1 GCF_001475935.1 Aureimonas ureilytica | reverse complement strand
ATGGCGGTCGTGCCTGCGGTGCCGGTGCCCGTACCCATCGCCGCAGCGGTCTCGCTCGGCGTGGTGAAGGTCGGCGCGCCCATCAGCTGGTCGCGCGAGGCGGTCAGCACGGCGCGGGGCTCGTTGTTCTGACCCATCGTCCAGTTGATCTGGTTGAAGGGCACGGCGATCGTCTTGGACTGGTCGCCCAGATAGGAGCCGGTGTCGATGACGACGGCCTTCACCGTGCCATCAGCGGCCACGATCAGATTTTCGATCTCGCCGGCTTCCTGAGCATTGGCGTCGGCGGAAGCATAGACGTCCATGTCCATCAGGTCGTCGGAGAGATACTGGTTCTCGCCAAGGCTCTGGATATAGGCGATGTCGGCCACGGCTGCGGTCTCACCAGCAGCGGGAGCGGCGGCCGTGGAGTTCTGGCCCTGCATGGCGCCCGAGGTCATCCCCTGGTTGCTCATGGCCGGTTCGGTGGTCGTGGTCGGAGCGGCCGACTGGGCGAAGGCGCCCGTAGCAAGAACGCTGGCGATAGCGGTTGTCGCGAGGAGCTTGCGAACCATTCGTGTTCTCCCTGGAATTCCCTACTGGGAAGCTCGAGTGGCGCCTCTTGCGCCACCTTTCGGATTGTTTAACCGCCGGAGCAAAACTCGGTTCCGACCGAATTCGAAAACGCCTTCGTGATCGTGAACCTCAAGCGAAGGCGATCACACCGAAGAAAAGCAGAAGCAAAAAGCCCACGAGCACGATCAGGATCAGGATCTTGGCGATGCCGGCGGACGCGCCAGCCACGCCGCGAAACCCGAGAAGGCTGGCAATCGCAGCGACGACGAGAAGGATGACAATCCATTCGAGCATGGGGAACGCCTTTACGAGGGTGGGCTGCGCCGATCGCGGCCGTGTGTCGCAGAACGGTTCGCGCGACAGCGAGTTCCGGCTTGCCTCGATCTCGGATGGCGTGCTCTCGCGCTTTTTTGACCGCGCTCCATATGCTGCCGGGATCATCATTCAAAACCGGAGCTTGTCGACCCTATGAAGGTTCACGCCATCCTGAATCGCGGGGGAGGGACGCTGCGAACAATGGACCTCGACGTCCTGTCCGCGTTGATCGTCGATGAGTTCAAGCTGCACGGGCATGAGATCGACATCGATATTCTGACCGGCGACGAACTGATCGATCGTATCCGCGCCAACGCCCGGCGCAACGACCTGGACGTTCTCATGGTGGGCGGAGGAGACGGCACGGTATCGGCCGCTGCCGCAGCCGTCGCGGGAACGCCCGTGTCGCTTGGGGTTCTGCCGGCCGGCACGATGAACCTGTTCGCCCGGTCGCTGGATATTCCCATGGAACTCGAACAGGCCGTTCGCGCGCTCGCGAACGGACGGATCGTCGAGGTCGACATTGCGGCCGTGAATGGCGAACACTTCATCCACCAGTTCGCCGTCGGTCTCCATGCCCGCATGGTGCGCACGCGCGACAAGCTCGACTATGGCTCGAAGGTCGGAAAGATGTGGGCGAGCGTCAAGGCGATCGTCTCCGCCACGCAGAGCCTGCCGCTGGTGGACCTCGAAATTGTCATAGACGGCAAGCGGGAGTCGATCCGAACGCCGGCCGTCGCCATCTCGAACAACATCTACGGGGAGGGGCATCTGCCCTTCGCGGACGACCCACAGGCCGGCAAGCTCGGCGTCTATCTCATGCGCTCCACCGATCGGGTGGCCATGCTGAAGATGACGATGGACATGATGCGGGGAGCCTGGAAGGCCAACAAGGATTTGACCGTGACGGAAGCGGATTCCATCCGCATCGTCTATGGCGGCCGCAAAACCGTGAAGCGCGCCGTGATGGATGGCGAGTTGAAAGATTTGGCGCGCGTGTCCGACGTGACGATGCACCGCCGGGGGCTGAAAGTCCTCGTGCCTG
>NZ_LDQA01000142.1 GCF_001475935.1 Aureimonas ureilytica | reverse complement strand
GCTGAAAGTCCTCGTGCCTGAGGATAGCAAGCTGCCATAACTTGAAGCGGCAGGGCCTCACTGCCCTGCCGCTTGATGCCTCTCTCAGCGAAGCTCGGTCGAAAAATCATCCGGCGCGCGCGCATCACTGCGGCTGTCGGGATCCATGCCGACGGATTCCGGTTCGCCATAGGCGTGACCACCATCGGCCAACATAGCGATCGCGTCACGAATCTGCATTTCCAGCGGCTCGAATTCGCTGCCGCGATCGATGTCGGATCGCGTGTCAATTTCCCCAGCTAGGGCCGCGAGATGAGCCTGCTTTTCCTCCAATGTCATGGCAGGATTGTTCAAGATGTCGTCGATGTCGTCCTGCGTCACAGGTTGGGAGATACCCGGCCGATCATCGTCGGCCCCGACCTCCGTGTTGAAACCCGTAACGCTGCGGTCGAAACGCCTGATGTCACTCATGGTCATACTCCCGTTGTCTTCGCAGAACGCCTGAAAGGCAGGGAGAGTTGCCTCCGGTGGCACGCGAGCGTGAGTTGGAAATGAAAAAGCCCGGCACGGTGCCGGGCTTGATGTCGTGTATCTCCGCCTGTGC
>NZ_LDQA01000141.1 GCF_001475935.1 Aureimonas ureilytica | reverse complement strand
TTCTTTAGTCTTTTTTTTTGTCAATGAGAAGACGACATACGAGCTCTAGTACGGTCTCGTGAGCTCGGAGAGGGGTATAGGAGTCAGGCTTTCGACTCGATGACCAATCCGCAGGCCTTCCGGGACGCGCAGGCGGCCTTCGGGATGGACCCGTCCAAAATGACGGAAACCTTCCGCGCCACCGCCGAAAAGTCGATGGAGCAATCGCGCGAGGCTTATGCGCGCATGAAGACTGCCGCCGACGAGGCGACCAAGACGCTGGAGGCCACGATCGAGAACGCCCATTCGGGTTCGCTCAATCTGACCAAGCGCGCGCTGGACGGAATGCGCACCCAGGCCGAAATGAACTTCTCGCATCTCGAGAAGCTCGCCGGCGTGAAGTCGGTGTCCGAGTTCATCGAATTGCAGACGAGCTTCTTCCGCCAACAGGTCGAGCTTGCCACGCGCCAGGCCCGCGACATCCAGAGCGCATCGCAATCGGCCGCGCGCGAGGTGCTTCAGCCGAGCCGCGAGGCCGCCGAGCGCGCCGCGGGCAAGACCGAGTTCTAATCTTTCAAGCTGCGAAACGGGCCGATCACGGCCCGTTTCGCACCCGGCCGGGCCGCGC
>NZ_LDQA01000140.1 GCF_001475935.1 Aureimonas ureilytica | reverse complement strand
GCGACGCCTTCTTCGCCATCCAGACGCCCAAGGGCACCGTCTATACGCGCGACGGGCGGATGCAGATGAAGCCGACCGGCGAACTCGTCACCGTCAACGGCGAGCCTTTCCTCGATGTCGGCGGCGCGCCCCTGATGATCGATCCCTCGGGCGGTCCGATCTCCATCGCCCATGACGGCATGATCACGCAGAAGAACGTGCAGATCGGCGCGGTCGGCCTGTTCAAGATGCCGGTGGGCGCCGATCTCCAGCGCGCCGGCACCTCCGGCGTCGTTCCCAATAAGGCAGCCCAGCCGCTGGTGGATTTCGAGGACACGGCCGTCGCGCAGGGCTATGTGGAAGGCTCCAACGTCAATCCCATTCTTGAGATGACGCGCCTCATCGAAGTGCAGCGGGCCTTCGAGCAGGCCGCCAACATGATCCAGACCTCCGAGAACTCGCTCAACTCCGCCGTCACCCAGCTCGGAGCCACGAAATGACGGCAGGCTCCAGGCAGAAGGTCGATCTTTCGGGCCTGAACGAGCCGTTGATCCGCATCAGCGGGCATATCGTCGATGTGTCCGCGCAGTCCTTCCGCGTGGCGGGCCTCAGCCCCTATGTGAAGCTCGGCGACTGCGTGGTCTGCGACGGCCCCGAAGGCGAGGAACTGGGCGAGGTCGTGCGCGTCGAGGAAGCCTCGGCCACGGTGAAGCCCTTCGCGGTGCGC
>NZ_LDQA01000014.1 GCF_001475935.1 Aureimonas ureilytica | reverse complement strand
ACGTGGCGGGACCGGGGGCGGCCATGCGGCGCGGCGCTCGGCCGTTTCGGATCGGCTGAGCCGCAGCCAGCTCCTGCGTCCGATGGGCGGCCCCGCCACGTCGCTGCGCGAGATTTCCATCGTGATCGGCTTTATCAATCATCCGCTGCTTCTGCGCGAAGCCTTCGACTATCTGGCGGACCTCGAACTCTCGGGCGGCGATCTGGAGCGGCTGCGCTCGGCGGTGATCGATGTCTACGCCGACGAATTGCACCATTCGCGTGAAGAACTGCTGGCGGCGATCGAGCGCCAGGGGCTGCTTCCCGTCTTCGAAGGGTTCGAAAGCCAATTGCGCCTCGTCAGGCTCTGGCCGGTTCTCGCCCAAGCTGCCCTGGAGGATGCGCGCGAAGCCGTGCGGCAGGCCCTTCACTTGCATCACAAATTTCGCTCGCTACATAGGGAACTGAAAGCGGCGGAACAGGCGCTGGCGGTCGAAGGGGATGAGCTTGCTTATGCCCAGGTCATTGAAATCAAACGCGAGATCGACAATCTAGCGGGAACCGAGGCCTTGATCGACGGGTTTGGCGTCTTGTCGGGACGACCCGCGAAGGGAATCTGATCGTCCGGTTGATCCGATCGGGCGTTTTTTCGCTTATGGGAAATGCCGATTAATTTTCGTCGAGGTCCTGTCAGGTCTTGACTTGTCGGGGCGAAGGCACAAACACCGCCCGGACGTGTCGAAACGAAGTGTCGGACAGACGGTCGCCCTCTTTGGATGGCGGAATCGATGAGGTCGTTGGTCGCCGCGCCATTCTATGGTTAAGCGATTCTTTACGGCAGGCGTTTATGAGCATGGGAAACGGTGGCGATTCCCATCCGCTCATCGACCGCGTGAATTGGAGATGAATGCGCATGGCGACAAAGGTCAAGGAAGGCGAGATGGCCGTCGAAGAGCGTCAGGAGACGCCTGACAGTCCTCTGCTCGACCTGTCGGACGATGCCGTCAAGAAGATGATCAAGGCCGCCAAGAAGCGCGGCTTTGTCAGCATGGACAAATTGAACTCCGTGCTGTCGGCGGAAGACGTCACGTCCGAGCAGATCGAAGACCTGATGGCCATGCTCAGCGACATGGGCATCAATGTCGTGGAAGACGAGGAAGGCGAGGAGACCGAGGAGAAGGAGACCGAGGAAAGCGGCTCGACCGAACTCGCCGAGGTCAGCAACAACGCCGTCGCCACGGCCACCCGCAAGGAATCCTCCGACCGCACCGACGATCCCGTGCGCATGTATCTGCGCGAGATGGGGTCCGTCGAGCTTCTGTCGCGCGAGGGCGAAATCGCCATCGCCAAGCGCATCGAGGCCGGCCGCGAGACGATGATCGCCGGCCTGTGCGAGAGCCCACTGACGTTCCAGGCCATCATCATCTGGCGCGAGGAGCTGAACGAGGGCAACATCATGTTGCGCGAGATCGTCGATCTCGAAGCGACCTATGCCGGCCCCGAAGCCAAGATGCCGACCGCCGCACCGATGGAAGGCGCCGAGCCGGCCATCCCCGGCGCGCGCCCCGATGGCGAGATGAATCCGGGCGAGGAAGAGGACGACGAGGACGACCTCGAGAACTCGCTGTCGCTGGCGGCCATGGAAGCGGAAATCCGTCCGCAGGTCATGGAGACCTTCGACGCGATCGCCGAGAACTACAAGCGCCTGCGCAAGTTGCAGGATCAGCAGGTCGAGAACCGCCTGGCCGCGCAGGGCACCCTGTCGCAGAGCCAGGAGCGGTCCTACAACAAGCTGAAGGAAGACCTGATCACGGCAGTGAAGTCGCTGTCGCTCAACCAGAACCGCATCGACGCTCTGGTGGCGCAGCTCTACGACATCAACCGCCAGCTCGTCGGCAACGAAGGGCGCCTGCTGCGCCTGGCGGAGTCGCATGGCGTCAAGCGCGAAGAGTTCCTTCGCAGCTATCAGGGCACCGAGCTCGATCCGAACTGGATCCAGTCCATCGCCAATCTCTCGGGCAAGGGCTGGCTGAAATTCGTCCAGAACGAGCGCGAGAACATCAAGACCCTGCGTCAGGACATCCAGAGCCTCGCCACCATGACGGGCCTCGAGATCACCGAGTTCCGCCGCATCGTGCACATGGTGCAGAAGGGCGAGCGCGAGGCGCGTCAGGCGAAGAAGGAAATGGTCGAGGCCAATCTGCGCCTCGTCATCTCCATCGCCAAGAAATATACGAACCGCGGCCTTCAGTTCCTCGACCTCATTCAGGAAGGCAATATCGGCCTGATGAAGGCGGTCGATAAGTTCGAGTATCGGCGCGGCTACAAGTTCTCGACCTACGCGACCTGGTGGATTCGTCAGGCCATCACGCGCTCGATCGCCGATCAGGCGCGCACGATCCGCATCCCCGTGCACATGATCGAGACTATCAACAAGATCGTGCGCACCTCGCGCCAGATGCTTCACGAGATCGGCCGCGAGCCGACGCCGGAAGAGCTGGCCGAGAAGCTGGCCATGCCGCTCGAAAAGGTCCGCAAGGTCCTCAAGATCGCCAAGGAGCCGATCTCGCTCGAAACCCCGGTGGGCGACGAGGAGGATTCGCATCTCGGCGACTTCATCGAGGACAAGAACGCGATCCTGCCGATCGACGCGGCCATTCAGGCCAATCTGCGCGAGACGACGACCCGCGTTCTGGCCTCGCTGACGCCGCGCGAGGAGCGCGTTCTGCGGATGCGCTTCGGCATCGGCATGAACACGGACCACACGCTGGAAGAAGTCGGCCAGCAGTTCTCGGTGACGCGCGAGCGCATTCGCCAGATCGAGGCCAAGGCTCTGCGCAAGCTCAAGCACCCGAGCCGCTCGCGCAAGCTGCGCAGCTTCCTCGACAGCTGAGAATGGGCTTCGCCCCTCCAGACCCCACGCATTTGGAAAGGCGCCTTCGGGCGCCTTTCGTCGTTTCAGGGCGCTGCGCCCTGTGCCGCACGCGTCACGAGATGATCGTCAATGCAGAATGAATGGAAGATGAACGCCGTCTTCCTCTGGAGTTCATCTGCAAGGCACTAGAATGAAATCCAAAGCCGCCATCTGGCGGCTACCGGCTTCGGAGGTTGCCATGGTGTTTCGTCCCGTTCGTTCCGCGCTGATCGGCCTTGCTCTCGCAGGCGGTCTCTGGGCACCCGCTCAGGCCGCGCCTATCGATACGATGGGGTCTGTGCAGACCGTTCAATATTACGAAGGCGGCGGCCCGCGCGAATGGCATGGGCGCCATCACCGGCCCGACCGCGACTGGCGCGAGGGCCGGGGCTGGCGTGAGGAGCGTCATGGTCGTCGCGATGGCATGTGCCGGCCGGGGCTTGCCCTCAACAAAGCCGCCCGCATGGGCGTTCGTGGCGCGGATATCGTTCGCATGACCCCGCGAAGCGTGACGGTCGCCGGCTTCAAGCGGGGCCATCCCGTCGCGATCCGCTTCGCTCAGGTGGGCGGTTGCCCCGTGATCGGGATGCGCTGATCTCACGACATGAGATCAAATGAAGGGGGCGCCGCAAAGTCGGCGCCCCTTTTTGCGTGGTCAGTTCCGCATTTCGTAGACGATGCGAATGTCGGCGCGCACGGCGTTCTCCCCGATCTCCACCGGCACGCGCGGGCTGGGAGGCGCTGCCGCGAGTTTCATCTCGGCAAAGGGCATGGGCGGGGAGGGCTCGCGCCGGATCGCCCCGTCCTGAATGAGAAGCACGCGCCCGAGCTTCAGGCCGGACGCCTCGGCGAGAGTTTCCGCACGCGCTTTTGCGTCTGCGACGGCGAGACGCCGGGCCTCCTGCGTGGCTTCGGTGGGATTGTCGATCTCGAACTGGATGGAGCCGCCTTCGTTGACGCCGAGCGTCACGGCCTTGTCGAGAAGCGCCCCAAGCTTCGTGAGGTCGCGAACCTTGACCGAGAGTGTGTTGCGCACCTCGTAGCCGACGAGCTTGGGTGGGGCCTGGGGGCCGTCCTGTCGGTTGTCATACTGATATTGCGGCGAAATCTGGAACCCGGCCGTACGCAGGTCGCGCTTCTCGACGCCGAATTCCGACATGGCCGACGAGACGTCCCCGATCGCCTTGTTGACGTCTGCGAGCGCTTCGGCGGCCGTTGGCGCGTTCCTCATGACCGTGAGCTGGGTAACGGCGAGATCGGGCGCGCGATAGACCGTGCCCTCGCCATCGACTTCGATCCGGGACGGAGGGGCGGGGGGCGGCTCCTGCGCCAGAAGGGGCGCGGCGGTGGCAAGAAGCGCCGTGAGAGCCAGAGGGGTGAGCGACAGACGAGGACGAACCAAGATCGATCTCCATGCGAATCGGAACGTAAGCCTGACGCGTGAATGCGGCCAGAGCGTGCCTCGCTCGCCTGCCAGTCGAATGGTCGATCTCTTCGGGCTCCAACCTTCGAATAGCAAGCCGGGCGTGGAAATGCGGGGATCGCGGGCGCTTTGCCACTGACCTTACCCGGTCTTTCTCCTATCTGAGGCACGAAGGGCCGATCTGTTCGTTTCGGCCCGACTCATTTCAGGGATGCTCACATGAAGCGCTTGATCATGCTGGTGGCCACGGTCGCGATGCTGGCGACCTCGGCCTCGGCCGGCAGTCTCAAGGATATCGAAGCGGCCAAGCAGTTCCGCATCGGCACGGAAGGCACCTACGCGCCCTTCACCTATCATGACGCGTCCGGCGCGCTGGTCGGCTTCGATGTCGAGATCGGGCGCGCGGTGGCCAAGCGCCTTGGCGTCGAGCCCGTCTTCGTGGAAGGCAAGTGGGACGGGCTGATCGCGGGGCTCGCCGCCAACCGCTACGATGCTGTCATCAATCAGGTCGGCATCACGCCGGAGCGCCAAGCCCGCTTCGATTTTTCCGATCCTTATATCGTGTCGAAGGCCGTGCTGATCGTGAAGCAGGACGACGACGCCATCCGCTCCTTCGCCGATCTCAAGGGCAAACGCGCGGCGCAATCGCTGACCTCGAACTACGGCAAGCTTGCGGAAGCCGCAGGCGCGACGCTGGTCGGCACGGAAGGCTTCGACCAGTCGATCCAGCTGGTTCTGACCGGGCGCGCCGATGCGACGATCAACGACAATCTCTCCTTCCTCGACTTCAAGAAGCAGAAGCCCGACGCGCCGGTGAAGATCTCGGCGACGCAGGACGACGCCGCGGCCTCCGGCATCATCGTGCAGAAGGACAATCCGGACCTCGTCGCGGCGATCAACAAGGCGCTGGCCGAGATGAAGGCCGACGGCACCTACGAGGCCATCTCGCAAAAGTATTTTGGCGCCGACGTTTCGCGCTGAGCTGCGAAAGGGCGGACGCCTCGGTTTTCCGCTCTTTCGTTCCATAAGATGATCGACCATCAGGGGAGGCGGCCGAGCCGTCCCCGCATCGACGGGACCGACCGCCTTGCCGCCCTTCCTGCAACTCATGATCGAGTCCGCGCCCGCCCTGTTCTGGGGCGCGATGCGGTTCACCATCCCGCTGGCGATCCTCTCCTTCGCCCTCGGTCTCGCGCTCGGCTTTCTGACGGCCGTGGTGCGCCTGTTCGCGCCCGCGCCGGTGGCGGCCATCGCGCGCTTCTATGTCTGGTTCATTCGCGGCACGCCGCTTCTCGTGCAGCTTTTCGTTATCTTCTACGGCCTGCCGAGCGCGGGCATCCTGATCGACGCCTTTCCGGCGGCCTTGATCGGCTTCTCGCTTAGCGTCGGGGCCTATACGTCGGAAATCATCCGCGCCGCGCTGTCCTCCATTCCCAAGGGGCAATGGGAAGCAGCCTATTCGATCGGCATGACACAGGGCCAGGCGCTGCGCCGCACGATCGTGCCTCAGGCCGTACGGGTTGCGCTGCCGCCGCTCTCCAACAGCTTCATCTCGCTGGTGAAGGACACCTCGCTCGCCGCAGCCATCACCGTGCCGGAGATGTTCCAGCAGGCGCAGCGCATCGTCGCTGTGACTTATGAGCCGCTGATCCTCTATATCGAGGCCGCGCTCTTCTATCTCGTTCTGTCGTCCGTCCTTTCAGCCTTGCAGGCGCGCCTGGAGCGGCGCTTCTCGGGCCATGGCGGCCATTGGGAGAGCCGTCCGTGATCCGCCTTCGCGACATCGAAAAGAGCTTTTCGGGCAATCCCGTGCTGCGCAAGATCAGCCTCGATGTGCGGCCCGGCGCGGTTACGGCCCTGATCGGTCCATCGGGCAGCGGCAAGAGCACGCTTCTGCGCTGCCTCAATCTTCTCGAGACATCCGATGCCGGCCAGCTCGAGTTCGACGATGTGACGCTGCGTTTTGTCAAAGGCCAAGCGCTCGATAAGGCGAAGGTGCTCGCGGTCAGACGAATGACCGGCATGGTGTTCCAGAACTTCCAGCTGTTTCCGCATCGCACGGCCGTCGCCAATGTGATGGAAGGGCTGATCGTCGTGCAGAAATGGCCGACTGACAAGGCCCGAGCCCGGGCGCTGGCTCTGCTCGAGAAGGTGGGGCTGGCGGACAAGGCGGAGGCTTGGCCACTGACCCTATCGGGCGGGCAGCAACAGCGCGTCGCCATCGCGCGCGCGCTCGCGGCCTCACCCAAGCTGCTGCTCTGCGACGAGCCGACCTCCGCGCTTGATCCCGAACTCGCCGCCGAAGTGGTGGACGTCTTGGCCGCGCTGGCGCGCGAGGGCACGACCATGCTGATCGCCACGCATGATCTGCGCCTTGCCAACCGCATGGCCCAGCATGTCGCCTTCCTGCAGGACGGCGTCGTCGTGGAAGAGGGCACGCCAGCCGATGTGTTCGGCGCGCCGAAAGACGGGCGAACGATCCGGTTCGTGCGGACCTTGGGCGGTCATTCCACGGTCTGATCGTCGTCTAGGGCCGAAATGCAGCCCGGAAAGACCGGTGGGACGACGGACGGGCGTGAGGTGTCCAGCTTACACTACCATGGTTGACGAAAGGATCGGCATCAGGATTCTATCAAGCTTAACGTGTGCAGTGTAGGGCAAATATTTCCAATACCGTAAGCATAGCGGCATTCACTCAATTTACCCAATCGGCTTTTCATTCGTGTGAAAGAGCTTGAGGATGATGGTTCAGGACACGAAACCAACTGGTTTGGTTGCCCTTAGAACCATGATGTAGGTCTTTTCCTGCGTCAGTCGACTCGAGACCTTGTCCCATGCGCCGAACTGTGATCGCATTTCTTCTTCAAGCCGCGCTTCTTTCGGGAGCTGGCGCGCAGACCCTCGGCCTGGCGATGCCGCGGACGGACGATGCTTTCCGCGCGACGATCGCTCAGGGCGTCCGAAAGGCGACCGCCGACGCCGGTCTGCAACTCGACGTCAGCGATGCGCAGAACGACTCCAGGCTTCAAATCGAGAATGCGAAACGGCAGATCAAGGACGGTGTCTCGGCGCTGATCGTGCTGGGTCTCGACGGCGACGCCGAGATGGAGATCCGTGCCGCCGCTGCTGAAGCGCGGATCCCGCTCGTCTTCGTCAATCACGAGCCGCATCATGATCTACTGGACGGGCGCACCGTTTATGTCGGCTCGGAAGAAAGGGTCGCCGGAACGCTGCAAGGGCAGGAGGTCTGCCGGGTGCTGGGTGGCAAGGGGACGGCGGTCATCATGATCGGTGAACTGACCCATCCCGCAGCGAAAGCTCGAACTCGCTATGTTCGCGAAGTCCTCTCGACGCCCGAATGCAGTGGCATCGAAATCCAGGAGGAGCAAAGCGCGAATTGGGATACGGGCGAGGGCGAAGCCCTGATGCAGCTCTTTCTGGAGGGAGGGCTCAAGCCGGATGCGGTGATTGCCAACAATGATGCCATGGCCCTGGGCGCGGTCAACGCTCTCAAGAAGGCCAGACAGAAGGCTTTCGTCATCGGCGTCGATGCCATCGACCCGGCGCTGGACGCGCTCGTGAAGAAGGAACTCGACGCCACCGTGCTTCAGGACGGACCGGCGCAGGGGGCTCTCGCAGTGGATTTGGCGCGGCGCATGATGGCGGGTGAGACCGTCCCTCCGTTGAACTGGATCCCCTTCAAGCTTGTGCTGCCAGCGGACGCTCCCGCCCTGATCGCTCAGCGCGCTGGCCACTGATCCTCCCATTTTCGGAACCGCCCCCCCCCATGCGTATCAGCACCCGCCTCATCGGCTCCTTCGGCGCCGTTCTTCTTCTGACAGCCGCCACCGGCACGCTCGGCATTCGCTCGCTTTCGCAGGGAAGCGATCGGATGGGAGCCTTCGTGAATGGGCCCTTCGTGCGGAGCGCCAAGCTTGCGACGCTGCGAAACACGATCGCCGAGGCCCAGCAGATCGCCAGCAATACGATCGTCTCGAACGTCGACACTGAACTGAGCAATGGCCGCGCGCGCTATGACGAAACGTTTCGCCTTATCGGAACCAAGATCGACGAGTTTTCTCGCGCAGGTTCCACGATCCCGGCGGCGGAGATCGATGAGCTGAAGAACAAGATGACGCGCTTTGACGAGCAGGCGCGTCAGGCTATCGACCTAGCCGTGCGCAACGACTCCATCCGAGCCGGCGAGCTGGATCGCGATACAGTTCGGCCGCTGGGCGGACGTCTCGAACTCTCGATCGGATCGCTGCGCGACGAACTCGTGCTTCTGGATGGTCCCGAAGCCGCGATCACCGTGGCTGGGCAGCTTCGTGCCGAAGTTCCCACCTTGCGCCGCATCTACATTCGCGCCCTGTCGGAAACCGACGCCAAGGAACTCGATCGCCTCGCGGCGAAGGCCAAGGCGATCACAGAGCGGATCGATCAGAAGTTCGCTCGTATCCGGAAGGCGTTGGATATCGCAAAGCTTCAGCCCCCGGCTTTTCCGCGCGCGCTGGACTTGTGGACGAAATTGCAGGAACCGGGAGTCAAACTCGTTTCCTACGGCGTGTCCAATTCGACATACAAGGCAGGTCAGATCCTGCGGACGGAGATCACACCGCTCTTCTCGCAGATCCAAGCCGATCTGAATCGCTTCAAGGCGGTCGAATATCAGGCTGCGCAGGATGTGGTCGCGAGCGACGCGAGAGCTTTCGAAGAAACCCGGCTTCTGCTGCTGGGATTTGGGGCCGTCGCGGTATCGGTCGGCATTCTGGCCGCAGCCTGGATGGTTCGCTCCATCTCGCGTGGCCTGCGACGCGCGCTGGTCATGGCGGAAACGATCGGCTCGGGAGATCTGACGGCGCAAGCCGATATACAGCAACGTGATGAGTTCGGCCAGTTGCAGACGGCCCTGGGTACGATGACGCAGCGTCTGCGCGAGATCATCGGCGATGTCGCCCGTTCGGCCTCGAAAGTGACGGCGGGCTCCGCCCAATCCTCGTCCGCGGCCGAGCAATTATCGTCTGGCGCGGTGCAGCAGGCCGCAGCGTCCGAGGAGGCATCGGCGGCTATCGAGGAAATGGCGGCCAATATCCG
The DNA here is from genome assembly GCF_001475935.1 of Aureimonas ureilytica. Taxonomy (GTDB): domain Bacteria; phylum Pseudomonadota; class Alphaproteobacteria; order Rhizobiales; family Rhizobiaceae; genus Aureimonas; species Aureimonas ureilytica_A. Next base: position 94,564 of record NZ_LDQA01000014.1, on the reverse strand, counting down.
CCAGAATGCGGAGAACGCCGGAACGACCGAGGCGATCGCATCCAAGGCGACCGGCGAAGCCGCCCGGACCGGCGAGGCCGTGTCGCGCTCGGTCGAAGCCATGCGGATCATCGCGGATCGTATCGCGGTGGTGCAGGAAATCGCTCGCCAGACCGACCTTCTGGCCCTGAACGCTGCCATCGAGGCCGCTCGCGCCGGGCAGCATGGAAAAGGGTTCGCCGTGGTTGCTTCGGAAGTCCGCAAGCTCGCGGAGCGTTCGCAGACCGCCGCCTCCGAGATCAGTACGCTGTCCGTCGATACGCTTCATGTGTCGGAAGAAGCGGGGCAGATGCTGGAGCGCCTGGTACCCGATATCCGGCGCACCTCGGAACTGGTCAGCGAAATTTCCGCTGCCTGCCGCGAACAGTCTGTTGGCATCGAGCAGATCAATCAGGCGATCATTCAGCTCGATCAGGTGACCCAAAGCAATTCCGGGGCGGCGACGCAGCTGGCGGCAACGGCCGAGCATCTCTCGGCCGAAGCGCGACATCTCGAAGAACGGGCGGGCTTCTTCAAGCTGGGCTCCGGCGGCGCAGCCGACACGGAACGGGGTACCCGAGCTGCGTCCAGCGCCGCCGAATCGCCCCGGAGCCAGCCGGCTCCCAAAGCGAGCGCACCGAGCCCCAAGGTGGTTCCCATGCCGGCCGAACCTACGCGTCCCAGTCGAGCGGCCAAGTCCGGGCTGGACATCGACCTCGACGGCGATTTCGAGCGCCTGAGCGCCTGACGACATCGAACGGTGTGGCGCGCCGCCTGACGAGAAACCGATGCGAGACGTAAAAGGGGAGGGGCGTCGCGCTGCTCCCCTTTCGTGTTTCAAGAAGCGAAGGTATCGCGGCTTCTCTGCGAACCCGCTCTCCGGGGGATCGGAGACCCTGGAAACGCGGGTGACGCATCGCGCCAGATCGCAGCGCGCGCAGCCAAGGCTTCACCCAGGCCATCGAGCCGTTTCGCTCCGAAGCCGATGCCATCGAAGACGCGGACTTTATGGCCGAAAAGCCCGCAAGATTCAGCCAGGATCGCCTTCGGTCGACGGATTCAAGTGCTCTCACGGGCGAGACGGTTGGCAGCATCGACCGCCCGTTACAACGTAATGCTCCCTTCTCCTATCCGCAGAGCCTGTCAGCGGACGTGCGCGGCACGCCGTTCGGTTTCTATTTATCAAGAACTCGTGATGCAAAATGGGTCGCGGCCACACATCGAGAAGGCCGTCTGCAAGCGTCGCGCTTAGGCCATCGGAAGCCCGCCATCGGGCTGACGTTCCGTGCGAAGGCAGGTCAGCCGCGTGTGCTCGGGCGGCTGGCGAGAATGCGCGTCGAGAGCGCGTTCGTCCGATATCGGACGGGGCAAGTTCGGCGTGGGGAACCGTCAACCCTGCGATCCCGGCTATGTCGAAGGCTGGGTGGAGACCTGTGTCATGAAGCCGATTGCTGTTATCGGGGCTGGCCTTGCCGGTCTTACCGCCGCGGCGGAACTGAAGCGCCAAGGTTTGCCGGTGATTGTGTTCGAAGCCGGAAAGGCTATCGGTGGTCTGGCGGCCTCGTTCAAGGACAAGGACGGCTTCTCCTACGACTTCGGCGCGCATTTCATCAGCAACCGTCTGGCCGGCGCCTTGGGCGCGGCCGAGACTTGCCGCACGGTGAAGCATTACGGCGAGGCGGTGCTTCTGGATGGCCGATATCGCAACTATCCGCTCGGCCTCCTGTTCGACACCCAGCTTGTCGCCAGTGCGGTGAAGGCCAAGTTGAACCCCGCCGGCACGAGCGAAACGGCGGCGGAGTTCTTCCGCGCGAGCTACGGCTCGGCGCTGGCCGAAAAGGTCGCCATTCCCTTGGCTGAAGCTTGGTCGGGAGCGGCCGCGAACCAACTGGCGCCGTCCGTCGGGCAGAAGTTCGGCGCCGGTATCGTCAAGTCGATCTATCTCAATGTGGCCTCCCGCGTCACCGGCCGCGCCGTCTGCAACGGCTACTCGCACGAGATGCCCGAGAGCGCCCGAGTCTATCACGTCTATCCCGAAGCGGGCCTCGGCAAGCTTCTGGAGCCGACTGTGAAGGCGGTACAATCCTGCATCCGTATGAAATCACCTGTCGAGCGCGTGATCGTTCGTAATGGTCATATTGATGCGGTACGTGTGAAAGGTGAGGAGATTTCTGTATCGGCGGCTATCAGTACGGCGCCGGTCAACGTGCTGCCCAAGATCATCGAAGGTACGGACGCGTTGAATCATCTGACGGCCTTCCGCTACCGTCCGATGGTCTTCGTCAATCTGCGCTTTGCCGGACGCCATATCCTGCCCGATACGATGCTCTGGGTGCCCGATCGCACGCAGCGCTTCTTTCGGGTGACGGAAGCGCCGGTTTCGATGCCCTGGCTCGCCCCGCAGGGTAAGACGCTTCTGACCTATGACCTCGGCTGCGAGGTCGGCGACGACATCTGGCGGATGTCGGAGGAGGATCTGGCCGACCTCTGCCTCGAAGGCAGTTGCCGCATCTTCGGCGAAGCCCTGCGCAAGGACTATCTTGGCCCTGGCGGGACGCTGCGCACGCCGATCGCTTATCCCGTTTTCATGTCGAGCTACGAGGCGGACCGCAAGCGTTTTGCTGAAAGCACCGGCGTCGAGGGTCTCTACAGCATCGGACGCCACGGCGAATTCGCCCATATCCTCATGGAGGACATCTACTGGCGGACGCTGCGGCGGATGCGCGATGTCGCGAACTATGTGAGGTCGGGCGGGCCTCGCGGGGAGAAAGTGGAGCCTGCCACCGAAGCCGACACCGCTCTGGGTCTGCGATCAGTCCTCAATAGAGCTGTGACAGGCTGACGCACACTGCTTTTTGAGGACCCGGCGGGGCCGATAATGCGACGCCACCTCTTTCACCGGGGGCAGGGGCGCATTATGCCGAGCGCCAACGGGACGTATGGACATGGATCGATGATCGGCCCCGCGTCCCTGCCTGACAGTGACGGAGAATATCACCTCATGCCACAGGCGGCTGTCGCAGTGTCGGTCTCGCAAGCGTGACCCGTCCACTGGGTTTCCTGGACGGGGGCGGGGAAGCCTCCCGCATGATCCGGGAGCGGGACTGGACGAACCATGTGCTGGGTCCGCCCGAGACGTGGCCGGGAGAGCTTCGCTCGGCGCTCAGCCTCGTGCTCAACTCGCCGGAATCCATGATCCTGTGCTGGGGACCGGAGCTTACCTTCTTCTTCAACGAAACCTATTTCCCGCTTCTGGGTCCGCGTCTCAGCTGGGCCATGGGCGAGCGGCTGGATATCGTCTGGGCGGATGCCTGGGCGCAGGCCAAGCCTATCGTGGAGGCGGCCTTCGAGGGCAAGAGACAGCGTTTTGTCGATCTGCCCTGGGAGCTGGACACGGATCGCGGCGCGCGCGATACGTGGTGGACCTTCTCCTATTCCCGCATTCTGGGCGCGGAGGGAGGGATCGCGGGCCTCTTCATTTTCACGAACGAGACCACCGATCGCGTTTTGAGTGATGCGGCCCTGCGTGAAAGCGAGGCGCAGTTCCGCGCCTTTTCCGAAGCGACGCCCAACCATGTCTGGGCGGCCCGTCCCAATGGCCATCTCGACTGGTTCAACCGGCAGCTTCTCACCTATGCGGGTTTGCCGGCAGAGCGTCTGACTGGTTTCATGCAATGGGGCCGAATCGTCCATCCCGATGATTTCGCGCCCGCATCCGAACGCTGGGCCGAAGCCTTGCGCTCGGGCGGGACCTACGATGCGGAGTTTCGCATTCGCCGCTTCGACGGCAGCTTCCGCTGGTTTCTCGTTCGGGCCGAGCCGGTGCGCGCCGAAGACGGCACGATCCTGCGATGGGTCGGCACCAGCACGGATATCGACGAGCGCCGGCGGCACGCGGCCGCCCTCGAACAGTTCACCGTGCGGCTGGAAGAGCAGGTGCGTGAGCGCACGGCCGATCGCAATGCGCTCTGGCAGCTGACGCCCGATCTGATGCTGCGCTGTTCGTTCGAGGGCGTGGTGATCGCGACGAACCCGGCCTGGCTCGCGGTGCTCGGTTGGGACGAAGCGGAACTTCTGGGAGCCAGCCTTCTCGATCTCGTTCATCCCGACGATCATGAGCGCACGCTGGAGGGGATGGGCGAGCTCGCCGATGGCCGAGGCCATGCGCGGTTCGACAATCGCTATCTCTGCAAGAGCGGCGCCTATCGCTGGATCAGCTGGTCCACGCGGCCCGGCCATGGGGCGATCAACGCCATCGGCCGGGATATCACGCTGGAAAAGGAGCGCGCCGAGGCTCTGGCCAAGGCGGAGGAAGCGCTGCATCAAAGCCAGAAGATGGAGGCCGTCGGGCAGCTCACGGGCGGGCTGGCGCATGACTTCAACAATCTTCTGGCGGGCATATCCGGCAGTCTGGAGCTGATCCAGACGCGCATCCATCAAGGCCGGACAGGCGAGGTCGACCGCTATCTCTCCACTGCCCAGGCCGCGACCAAACGCGCTAGCGCACTGACGCATCGCCTGCTCGCCTTTTCCCGCCGCCAGACGCTCGATCCCAAGGCGACCAACGTCAACGCGCTCGTCCTGGGGATGGAAGACCTCGTGCGCCGCACCATCGGCCCGGAGATCACCTTGCGCATTCAGCTGGCGGAGGGCGGTTGGCTGGTGCGTGTCGATCCCAACCAGCTGGAAAACGCACTTCTGAATCTGTGCATCAATGCGCGCGATGCCATGCCGGATGGCGGTTGCCTGACCATCGCGACGGCGCATGAAAGCTTCGACGAGGCGATGGCGCGCGAGCGCGATCTGCCGGCCGGCGACTACTTGAGCCTGATCGTCTCGGACACGGGGACAGGCATGGCGCCGGATGTTCTGGCTCGCGCCATGGAGCCGTTCTTCACCACCAAGCCCATCGGGGTCGGCACGGGTCTCGGCCTTTCGATGATCTACGGCTTCGTGCGCCAATCCGGCGGACAGGTCCAAATGCGCTCCGGGCCGGGGGCGGGAACCTGCGCGACGCTTTATCTTCCGCGCGACGAGGGCGAGGAGGTTCAGCTCGCCGAGCCACGAGCCGACGAGCCCGCCGCGCCCGCGCAGGAGGGGCAATGCGTGCTGGTGGTCGACGATGAGGCTTTCGTGCGGATGCTCATCGTGGACGTTCTCGAAGACCTCGGCTATCGTGCGCTGGAAGCCGAGGACGGGCCATCGGCTCTCGCTATCCTGGCCACGGACGCGCGCATCGACCTTCTCGTGACCGATGTGGGCCTGCCCAATGGCATGAACGGCCGACAGCTGGCCGAGGCCGCGCGCGAGTTGCGAAAGGCGCTCAAGGTTCTGTTCGTGACAGGCTATGCCGAGACAGCGGTCCTGAACGCGGATCATCTCGGCGATGACACCCGTGTCGTCACCAAGCCCTTCGCCCTGGCCGATCTGACCCGGAAAATCTCGATGCTCGTATCGGGAGCGTGATGGGGATGTTGGGTCAAGGCGCAGCGCGCGTGCCTCGCATCGACAGGCCGTAACGGCCCGCAGCCGCCCAGCTGCATAGGGGCGGGAAAGCGGCGGTTTAGGCCATGGCTAACGCATTGGCTGACGTTATGGCTAACAGTTGCACAAGAGCCTGTAGGTAAGCGGATTGGTGGGCCCGGCAGGACTCGAACCTGCAACCAAGCGGTTATGAGCCGCCGGCTCTAACCATTGAGCTACAGGCCCCACCCTATGCGAGCCCTAGCGCAAACGCTTCGTCATCTCAAGCGGACTTGTAGAGGGGCGGGCGATGCGGACGAGAAATCGGGAAACTTCTGGCGAGGCTTTCGTTCTCTTCTCGACAGGCAAGGGAGTGAACATGTCTCAGATCGAACCCAATATCATCGACCCGACGAAATCGCCGCCGCCGGATTCGGTGCCGAATATCGATCCGCCTTTTCCTCAGGACGACCAGACGTCGCCCGACGATATCAGGGAGCCGGGGGAGGGGAATGCGCCGATCGAGAAGGACCCGGAGGAAGGCGGCGGAGGCGGTTCAATCGAGCGCGCCGGGGCGCGTTGATCCGAAGGCTCGAGTGAGGAACGAGAAAGGCGGGGCTGCCGCGCACCCCGCCTTTGCGGTTCAATCCGCTTTGGATTTTTCGGTTTCGGCGGCCCCGTCGAGCGTTGCGCGATCCGTGCCTTCGCGGGCGATCAGGCGCTTGGCCTCTTCGATGGAGATGCCGTGCTTGCTAGCCAGCTCTTCGGCTGCCAGATCGGGTGCCGCGCTCTCTTCGATCGGTGTGTTGCTCATGCTCGCGCCTCCTGTTTTCGACACAACGATGAGGCGCGGCGTTTGGTGCCCTTCGGCCCTGTGGATAGACGCATCAGCATTCGCCCTGTAGGCGCGGCGTTCTCTTCGCGGGCGGCATTCCTATATAAGGATGGAAAGAGGAGTTGTGCCGTGAGTGTCGCCTTCGTCAAGGAACCCAACGAGAATCAGGTCGAGACGCTGCCCGACCGCGAACTCGGAACCGATCCGAACTTCGTGACGGCGCGCGGCCTCCAGCAGATCGAAACGCAGGTCGCCGAGCTCGAAGCCAAGCTTCTGGAAGCTCGGGACGTCGATGACAAGATCGCCTATGCCGCCATCCATCGCGACCTGCGCTATTGGCGCGCGCGGCGCATGAGCGCCGAGCTGATCGCCCCGCCGGAGGCAAGCGACAGCGTGCATTTCGGATCGGAAGTGACGATCGAACGTGATGACGGACGGCAGCAGACCTTTCGCATCGTCGGAATCGATGAGGCCGATCCGAACGAAGGGCTTTTGTCCTATGTCTCGCCGCTCGCCAAGGCGATTGCCGGCAAGGAAGTCGGCGATGTCGTGAAGGTCGGGCCCGCCGAGGCGGAGATCACGGAAATCCGACCCGCCGATTGAGGCGGGTCGAAACCGCGGAAACCGGTGTCAGGCCGGTTGAAGCGCTCGGATGAAGCGGCGCGTCGTTTCCGCGAACCCATGCTCCAGCGCATCGGCCGTGAAGGCGTGGCCGATCGAGACTTCCTTGAGCGCGGGAATGGCTCGGCAGAGCGCCGGCAGATTGTCGATCGTCAGATCGTGGCCGGCATTCACCTCCAGCCCCTCGCGCGCCGCAGTATTGCCCGCGTCTTTCAAACAGGCCAATTCGCGCTCTGCCGCCGCCGCGTCCGAATGCGTGGCGCCATAGGGGCCTGTATAGAACTCGACGCGATCGGCGCCGACGCGCCGGGCGATATCCAGCCCGACCGGCGAGGGGTCGGCAAACAGCGATACGCGAATGCCGCGCGCTTTCAGCCGGGCGACGATCCCCACCAGACGTTCCGCCTCGGCGGCGAAATCCCAGCCATGGTCCGAGGTCGCCTGCGTCGGATCGTCGGGCACGAGCGTGACCTGATCGGCGCGTGCGTCCTCGCAGAGCTGGAGGAAATGGTCGCTCGGATAGCCTTCGATGTTGAATTCGGCGGACGGAAACTCGCGGTCGATCAGATCGCGCAGAGCCGGCACGTCGGAAAAGCGGACATGCCGCTGGTCGGGCCTGGGATGGACCGTTAGCCCGGACGCCCCGTTCTGAAGGGCGATGCGCCCGAAATGAATGACGTCGGGCCAAGGCAGGTCGCGGCGATTGCGCAGCATGGCGATCGCATTGAGATTTACGGAAAGGGTCGCGGTCATCGGCGGACGGCCTCCTGCCAGCCAAGCTCGCCTGCGGGATGAACCCGGCCGCTCGCCATGTCAACGCCCTGCATAGGACAACGCCCCGGCGGCACAGGCCACCGAGGCGTTGTTCAGGTTGGGCCGAAGGCTCAGTGCGCCGGCTTCGATGCCTCGTCCGCCGGCTTGGCCTTGCCCTGGCCTGTCAGCTTCAACACGAAGACGAAGAAGATCGGCACGAAGAAAACGGCGAGGATGGTCGCCGAGATCATGCCGCCGATCACCGTCGTGCCGATGGCGTTTTGGCTGGCGGCGCTGGCGCCGGTCGCGATCGCCATGGGGAGGACACCCATGGTGAAGGCGAGCGAGGTCATGAGGATCGGCCGGAAGCGAAGATGCGCGGCTTCGATCGTCGCGTCCCTGAGACTCATGCCCTCCGCCATCAGATCCTTGGCGACTTCCACGATCAGGATCGCGTTCTTGGCCGACAGGCCGACGATCGTGATGATGCCGACGGTGAAGTACACGTCGTTCGACAGGCCGCGCAGCATCACGGCGGCGACACAGCCGATGACGCCGAGCGGCACGACCAGCATGACCGAGAAGGGGATCGACCAGCTCTCGTAGAGCGCAGCCAAGCACAGGAAGACGAAGAGCACGGCCAGACCGATGAGGAAGGGCGCCTGATTGCCGGACTCGATCTCCTGCAGGGACTGCCCCGTCCATTCGAACGAGAAGCCGGAGGGAAGCTGGCGGGCCAGTCGCTCCATTTCCGCGATCGCATCGCCCGAGGAGTAGCCGGGCTGGGCATCGCCCGAAAGGCGGATCGAGGGATAGCCGTTATAGCCGACGAGCTGCGAGGAGCCGAGCGTCCAGCGCGCATCCGCGAAGGCCGAGAGAGGCACCATGCCGCCCTGATTGTTGCGGACATTGAGGCGCAGAACCTCCTCGGCCCGCATCCGCGAGCGCTCCTCGGCCTGGATGATGACGCGCTGCATCCGCCCGCCATTCGGGAAGTCGTTGATATAGGACGAACCGAGCGCCGCCGAGATCGTCTGGTTGATGTCGGTGAAGGTGACACCGAAGGCATTGGCCTTCTCGCGGTCGATATCGAGTTCGATCTGCGGGCCGGGCGGCAGGCCTTCGAAGTTGATCCGGCCCAGAATCGGGCTCTTGCCGGCTTCCGCGACCAGCTGGTCACGCGCCGCCAGCAGCGCCGGCGTGCCCTGGTTGGCGCGGTCTTGCAGACGGAAGGCGAAGCCGCCCGTGTTGCCGAGACCCTGAATGGGCGGGGGCGAAAGGGCGAAGGCGATCGCATCCCGGAACTGGATGAGACGACCCGAAATGATCTTGGACAGCGTTCCCGCATCCTCGCCGGGGCCGCGCTCGCTCCAGTCCTTCAGCGTGATGAAGGCAAGGCCCGCATTCGCGCCCTGGCCGGAGAAGGAGAAGCCCTGGATCGTGATCATGCTCTCGACCGGCTTCTGTTCGAGGATGAACGCCTCGGCTTGCGACGTGACCTCGCGCAGACGGTTGCTGGTCGCGCCCGCCGGTCCCTGGAAGTTCGCGATCAGGAAGCCCTGGTCTTCCTGTGGCAGGAAGGCCGAGGGGATCTGAATGTAGAACCAGCCGAGGCCCGCCAGAAGCGCGAGGTAGATCACCATGAAGCGCTTGGTGCGCCCGATCAGGAAGCCGATGCCACGCGAATACGAGCGCGAGGTCCGGTCGAAGCCGCGGTTGAACCAGCCGAAGACGCCACGCTTCTCGTGATGATGCCCTGCCTTCACGGGCTTCAGGAAGCTGCCGCAAAGCGCGGGCGTCAGCGACAGGGCGAGGAAGGCCGAGAAGAGGATGGAGGTCACCATCGTCAGCGAGAACTGGCGATAGATGACGCCGACCGAGCCGGGAAAGAAGGCCAGCGGAATGAACACCGCGCAAAGCGCCAGCGTGATGCCGATGATCGCGCCGGTGATCTGACCCATCGCCTTCTTGGCGGCCTCCTTGGGCGATAGGCCTTCGCTCGCCATGATGCGCTCGACATTCTCGACCACGACGATCGCGTCATCGACCAGAATGCCGATCGCCAGAACCATGGCGAACATGGTGAGTACGTTGATCGAGAAGCCGGCTGCCAGCATCACGGCGAGCGTGCCGGCCAGCGCGATCGGCACGACCAGCGTCGGGATGACGGTGTATCGGATGTTCTGCAGGAACACGAACATCACCACGAAGACCAGCGCCACCGCTTCCAGCAGCGTGTGAATGACCTTCTCGATCGAGGCCGAGACGAAGGGCGTCGTGTCATAGGGGATCTGGTAGCTCACCCCTTGCGGGAAGAGCGGAGCCAGACGCTCCATGACTTGGCGCACGCCCTTGGCCGCGTCGAGCGCATTGCCCGTGGGCGAAAGCTGGATGCCGATGGCCGCGCTCGGACGCCCGTTCAGGAACGTGTTGAAATTGTAGCTCTCGGCGTCGATCTCGACCCGCGCGACATCGGACAGGCGCACCAGCGAGCCATCGGGATTGGCGCGCAGCACGATCGCACCGAACTCTTCGGGCGTCTGCAACTGGCCCTTGACCAGAATCGTCGCCTGAATCTGCTGGCTGACCGGGTTGGGATTGGCGCCGATGGAGCCGGCCGCGACCTGCGCGTTCTGCTGCGCGATGGCGCCGGTGACATCGGAGACGGCGAGATTGAGGCCAACGAGACGATCGGGGTCGATCCAGACGCGCATGGCGCGCTCGGAGGCAAACAGCTGCGCGCGCCCGATGCCGGGCACGCGGCGAACTTCGTTGATGACGTTGCGCGTGATGTAGTCGCCGAGGCCCACGGCATCGAGCGTCGACTTGTCGTCGCCGACGAGCGACACGACCATCAGGAAGCTGGAACCGGCTTCCTCGACCAGAACGCCTTGCTGCGTCACCTGCTGGGGCAGGGAGGATTCCACGCGCCGCAAGCGGTTCTGCGTGTCCACGACGGCCTGGGCGATTTCGGTGCCGGCCGAGAAGGTCACGGTGATCTGCACCGCGCCGGTCGCGTCGCTCGTGCTCTCGAAATAGAGCAGCCCCTGAATGCCGTTCAGCTCCTCCTCGATCGGCCGCGTGACCTGTTGATAGAGGTCCTCGGGCGATGCGCCGGGGAAGGCGGTCGAGATGGTGAGCTGAGGCGGCGCGACATTGGGGTATTGCGCGATCGGAAGCGACGGCAGGGAGATGACGCCTGCCAGCACGATGAAGATCGCGATCACCCACGCGAAAATGGGTCGATCGATGAAGAATTGAGGCATGTCAGTCGATCCTTAACGCGCGGACTTGGGCGCATCGCCAGCGGGCGCGGTGGCCTTCTGGATGCCCGCATCCTGCGGGGCGGGATTGGTCGTGCCGGACGCGGCGGCGTCCGAACCCGGCGCAGGCGTCGCCCGCTGGGCCTGCGGTTCGGCGGCCCCGCCGGTCGGCTCGGCCATGGGCTTCTGCGTGCCGGCGCCGACCGCACCCGCTTGGCCGCCATCCTTCGTGAGCGCATCGGCCGCCGCGCCGACCGGCGTCCAGGGCGCAGGCGCGACGGGCGCGCCGGGGCCGATCTTCTGGAACCCGTCCGCGATCACCTTGTCGCCGGGCGCCAGCCCCTGAGAGATGACGGAGCGGTTGCCGACGACGCGAACCACGGTCACGTTGCGCTGCTCGACCGTGGAATTGCCGTTCACGAGATAGAGAAAGGCCTGGCCCGCCGTGTCGCGCTGAATGGCTTGGTTGGGAACTGCGAGCGCCTTGGCGTCGATGCCCTGATCGACCGTCACGCGGACATAAAGGCCGGGCAGGAGCGTATCGTCCGGGTTCGGGAACTCGGCACGCAGCGTGACCTGACCGCTGGTTTCCTCGACGGTGGCTTCAGAGAAGAGAAGACGTCCGGGGTAGGGATAGTCGCTGCCATCGTCGAGCCGCAGGCGAACCTGCGCGACATTCTCCTCCAGCTTGGTCAACTTCCCCGTGCGCAGCGCTTCGCGCAGGCGCAGAAGCTGCGACACGGGCTGCTGGATATCGGCATAAACGGGGTCGAGCTGCTGGATCGTCGCCATGGCGGTCGTGTCGGTGGTACCGACCAGCGCGCCCTCGGTGACGATAGCGCGGCCGATACGGCCCGAAATCGGCGCGCGAACCGTGGCGTAATCGAGATTGATCTGGGCGGAGCGCAACTGCGCCCGAGCGGAGGCGAGATCGGCTTCCGCCTGCTTCTGGGTCGCGATCGCGGTTTCCAGATTGGCGGAGCCGACCGTGTTGCGCGAGACGAGTTCCTGCGTGCGCTGGGCGTCCTGCCGCGCCTGCGTCAGCACCGCCTCGGCGCGCGCGACGCCGGCCTGCGCCGATTCGACTGCGACCTGGAACATGGCCGGGTCGATCTGGAACAGCGGATCGCCTTCCTGTACGTCCGATCCCTGCTCGAACACGCGCTGGATCACGATGCCGCCGACGCGCGGGCGAACCTCGGCAATGCGGGTCGAGGCGATTCGGCCAGGCAGTTCGGAGGTCACCGGAATGGCTTCGGGCTGGACCTCGACGATGCCGACCGGCGTCGGCGGCGGCGCGCCGCCGCCAGCCCCTTGCGACGCGGCCGTCTTCGATTCGCCTTGGCAGCCCGCGAGGACGAGAAGGCCAAGGGCTGTCGCTGCGTAAAAGGAACGTGCTGGAAATCTCATGGAACCGCTCTGTTCGCCGCCTCGCCCCACGCGAATGCGGCACCCCCGAATATTGCTGTGCAACATACATGCATGTATGACACTAAACAAGAGAACGGCAAGGCAGGCGTAATATGAGGCGGACGAAGAACGAGGCGATGGAAACGCGGTCCGCGATCCTCGACGCTGCGGAACTGACCTTCTTCGAGAACGGCGTCTCCCGCACCACGCTTGCCATGATTGCGCAGGCCGCGAGCGTCACGCGTGGGGCGATCTATTTCCACTTCGCCAATAAAAACGCGCTGTTCGAAGCGATGCTGGAACGCGGCCGGCTGCCGCAGGAATGTTTCGTGGGATTGGACGAACTCATGGCGGCTGCCGACCCGTTGGATCGCATTCGCGCCAATGCGATCGAGGCGTTGGAGTTCATCAGCCTCAACACGCGAACCCAGAAGATCCTGACGATCATGCTCCTTCGCTGCGAATATGTGGCGGAAATGGAGGAGATGCTGGTTCGAATGCGCGACGCGGACGAGGAGATGCTCGGCACGATTCGCTTCGCCTTCCAGGAGGCTTCGCGCCGTGGGCTCATGGCCGAGGACTGGACGCCCGATTCGGCGACGACCACGCTCCATTGCGGCATGGCGGGTCTCATCAACCAATGGCTGAGATCGGGCTTCGGCTTCGATCTCGTTGCCGTTGGTCGGCGCATGGTGGACAGCCTGTTCGATTCCTTCCGCGCGTCGCCCGTACCGGCGTAGGGGAGGGGGCTTCGACCATCAGGAACGGGAACGAAAAAAGCCGGAGGCGAGTGCCCCCGGCTTTTTCATGGACTTTGCGTTGGTCGTCGTCTCAGAGCGCGCTGGCGGCGAGACGGCGGTTGACGAGCAGCGCCAGCAGCGTGACCACGGCGCCCGACAGGAGATAGGCGCCGGAGAAGACGAGGCCGAGATTTTGGGCGATCGCCAGAGCGGCCAGAGGCGCGAAGCCCGCCCCGAAGAGCCAGGCGAGGTCGGACGTCAGAGCCGAGCCTGTGTAGCGCTGCGAACGCGGGAAGTTCGCCGCCAGAGCGCCGGAGCACTGGCCGAAGGAGATACCCAGAATCACCGAGCCGATGATCATGTAGATCGTCTCGCCGATCGTGCCGCCGTTCAGGAGCAGCGGTGCCAAGCAGCTATAAAAGGCGATCGCGCCGGCACAGACGCCCAGAACACGGCGGCGGCCGTAATGATCGGCCAGCGGGCCGGAGGCGATGTGAGCCACGACACCGAAGACCGTCGCGATGATCTCGATCAGGAGGAAGCGCGAGACGGGTTCGTTATTGAGATGAATCCAGGACAGCGGAAACACCGTGACCATGTGGAACAGCGCGAAGCTCGCCAGCGGCACGAAGGCGCCGATCACGATATTGCGTCCGTTTCGCGCGATGGTCTGGCGCACGGGCGAGGGATGCAACTCGCCGCGCTCGAACATCTCTCGATAGTTCTCGGTGACGACGATGCGCAGGCGGGCGAAGAGCGCCACGACGTTGACCGCGAAGGCCACGAAGAACGGATAGCGCCAGCCCCAGCCGAGGAAGTCGTCCTGAGTCAGGTTGGTGATCAGGAAATAATAGAGCGCGCTGGCGACGAGCAGGCCGAGCGGCGCGCCGAGCTGCGGCAGCATCGCATACCAGCCCCGCTTGTTCTCGGGGACGGAGACGGCGAGAAGCGGCGCGAGACCGTCCCACGTGCCGCCAAGCGCCAAGCCTTGGCCCACGCGCAGCACGATCAGCGTGACGACCGAGGCGGTGCCGACGCTGGCATAGGCCGGCAGGAAGCCGATGACGATCGTGGAGCAGCCGAGGAGGAAGAGCGCGGTGGTGAGCTTGGCCGCGTCGCCATAGCGCCGGTGCATCCACGTGAAGAAGGCGGTGCCGATCGGGCGCACCACGAAGGCTAGGGCCAAGAGCGCAAAGGCATAATAGGTGCCGGTGACGGGATCGGCGAAGGAGAAGACCACCGCCGGAAACACGAGCACGGACGCGATCGCATAGACGAAGAAATCGAAGAATTCGGCGGTGCGGCCAATCAGCACTCCGATCGCGATTTCGCTGGGGCGAATTTCGCCGTGATGCGCGTTGGCGGCGCGCGCATCCCTTTCAAAGGCGGACGGAGCCGCCGCCGCACTGTTCGCACTCATCTCTGATCTCGCTCCTCACATTTCGCGAAGGTGGAACATTCGCGTTTCCCTCACGGCTTCCACCTTGAATATAGGCTCCGGCGGGCTTAACGAACGCCCCATAAACTATTTGCTGCGATGCAGCTAAGATAAAGCATGCAAGCGACCCCATTTCGCTGGATTGGACCGCTATCTTGAGCCGATTTCGCTTCCTAGCCCTCGCACCGCTCCTCGTCCTCATGGGGGGGTGTAACGCTGTCCTGCTCAACCCGGCGGGCGATGTCGCCCTTCAGAAGCGGGATCTCCTCTACATCTCCACCGGATTGATGCTCCTGATCATCGTCCCGGTGATCGTCGCCACCCTTGTTTTCGCTTGGCGCTACCGCCGAAGCAACAAGGATGCGACCTACGATCCCGAGTGGAACCATTCGACGCATCTGGAGCTGGCGATCTGGTCGGCCCCGCTTCTGATCATCATCTGTCTGGGAGCACTGACCTGGACGGCGACGCATCTTCTCGATCCCTACCGTCCGCTGACGCGAATCGCCGAAGGGCAGCCGGTCACGCCGGAGATGAAGCCCCTCGAGGTGCGCGTCGTCTCGATGGATTGGAAGTGGATGTTCATCTATCCCGAACTGGGGATCGCCACCGTCAACGAACTGGCCGCTCCGGTCAACACGCCGATCAATTTCAAGCTCACGTCCACCAGCGTGATGAACGCGTTCTTCGTGCCGTCCATGGCCGGCATGGTCTACACGATGGCGGGCATGGAGACGCAGCTGCACGGCGTCATGAACAAGGAAGGCATCTACGAGGGCATGTCGTCGCATTATAGCGGCGCCGGCTTCTCCTACATGAACTTCAAGTTCCACGCGCTGAACCAGCAGGGCTTCGACGACTGGGTCGCCAAAGTGCGCGCGGAGGGGCAGCCGCTGAGCCGCGAGCTTTTCCTCGAGTTGGAGAAGCCCTCCGAGAAGGAGCCGATCCACTATTATTCGAGCTTCGCCGATGGCCTCTACCACGCGATTCTCAACAAATGCGTCGCGCCGGGCAAGATGTGCGCCGACGAGATGATGCATATCGACGCGATGGGCGGTGCCGGCGTCGAGAGCCGCGAAAACCGCGAGCGCCTACTCTATGATAACCGCCGCGCCGAACAGGGCGACGAGCCCTCGGGCGCGACTTTCCCGGCCAGCGGCCGTCTGCCGCATAGCGAGGACCAGCCGCAGGGCATGAAGCCCGACGAGCTGAATCCTCAGGTGAACGAGAGTGGGACCAGCACGCCGCCGGCCGGCCACAGCGACCACCAGATGCCCAATAGCGGCACGGGCGTCGCGCCGGCGCAGCTGAACCAGACGAACTAACGGAGCACCGTGTCGCACCCCGCCGGGTGCGACGCCAGACGATGCCATCGCACGAGTGCCAGAGATGCAAGAGAACTCAGACCTCATACGAATGATCTTCGGGCGGTTGACGCTCGAAGCCTTCCCGTATCACGAGCCGATCGTCGTCGTGACCTTCGCCGTGGTGATGCTCGGCGCCATCGCGCTTCTCGGCGCGCTGACCTATTTCAAGCTCTGGGGCTATCTCTGGAAAGAGTGGTTCACGAGCGTCGATCACAAGAAGATCGGCATCATGTACATGGTGCTCGGCATCGTCATGCTGCTGCGCGGCTTCGCCGACGCGATCATGATGCGTCTGCAACAGGCGATCGCCTTCGGAGGGTCGGAAGGCTATCTGAATGCCCACCACTACGATCAGGTGTTCACCGCCCACGGTGTCATCATGATCTTCTTCGTCGCCATGCCGCTAGTGACGGGCCTGATGAACTACGTCGTTCCGCTGCAGATCGGCGCGCGCGACGTGTCCTTCCCCTTCCTGAACAATTTCAGCTTCTGGATGACGGCGGGCGGCGCGGTTCTGATCATGGCCTCGCTCTTCGTCGGCGAGTTCGCACGGACCGGCTGGCTGGCCTTCCCGCCGCTGTCGGACGCGAACTACAGTCCGGGCGTCGGCGTCGACTACTATATCTGGGGTCTCCAGGTGGCCGGCGTCGGCACGCTGCTCTCGGGCGTCAACCTGCTGGTGACCATCATCAAGATGCGCGCGCCGGGCATGACGCTCATGAAGATGCCGGTCTTCTGTTGGACCTCGCTCTGCACCAACGTGCTGATCGTGGCGTCCTTCCCGGTGCTGACGGCGGTTCTGGCCCTTCTGTCTCTCGACCGCTACGTCGGGACCAACTTCTTCACGAACGATCTCGGCGGCAATCCGATGATGTACGTGAACCTCATCTGGATCTGGGGCCATCCCGAGGTCTACATTCTGATCCTGCCGGCCTTCGGCATCTTCTCGGAAGTCACCTCGACCTTCTCGGGCAAGCGCATCTTCGGCTACACGTCGATGGTCTATGCCTCGGTCGTCATCACGATCCTCGCCTATCTCGTCTGGCTCCACCACTTCTTCACGATGGGCTCGGGCGCGAGCGTGAACTCGTTCTTCGGCATCACGACGATGATCATCTCGATCCCGACGGGCGCGAAGATTTTCAACTGGTTGTTCACGATGTATCGCGGGCGGATCCGGTTCGAAACGCCGATGCTGTGGACCATCGCCTTCATGATCACCTTCGTGATCGGCGGCATGACGGGCGTTCTCCTGGCGGTTCCGCCGGTAGACTTCATCGTCCACAACTCGCTCTTCCTCGTCGCTCACTTCCATAACGTCATCATCGGCGGCGTCCTGTTCGGCCTCTTCGCCGGCATCAACTACTGGTTCCCCAAGGCTTTCGGCTTCAAGCTCGATCAGTTCTGGGGCAAGATGAGCTTCTGGTTCTGGGTGGTCGGCTTCTACGTCGCCTTCATGCCGCTCTATGTGCTCGGCCTCATGGGCGTCACGCGTCGCCTGCGGGTGTTCGACGATCCCTCGCTGCAGATCTGGTTCATCATCGCCGCCATCGGCGCTGGCCTGATCGCGATCGGCATCGCCTCCTTCCTCATGCAGATCTTCGTCAGCATCAGGAACCGCGAGAAGCTGGTGGATGTGGATGGCGATCCCTGGGGTGGCCGTACGCTGGAATGGGCGACGTCCTCGCCGCCGCCGAGCTACAACTTCGCCTTCTCGCCGATGATCCACGACGGCGACGCCTGGTGGCAGATGAAGCAGCGCGGCTATGAGCGTCCGCTGGAAGGCTTCAAGCCGATCCACATGCCCAACAACACGGAAGCGGGTGTGGTGATCGCGGCTCTCAGCGTCGTCTTCGGCTTCGCGATGATCTGGTACATCTGGTGGCTCGCCGTCTTCTCCTTCATCGGGATCGTCGGCTACTCGATCTATCACACGTTCAACTACGACAAGAGCTTCTACATCCCGGTGAGTGAAGTCATCGCGACGGAAGCCGAGCGGACACGTCTCCTGGCGGTGAAGGCGAAGAGCGCATGAGCACCAGCAGTTCTCACAGTGTCAGCAGCGACGAGATGACCTTCTACGTCGCCGACGAGCACGAGCACGCCGAAGGGTCCAGCACCATGCTGGGCTTCTGGATCTACCTGATGAGCGACTGCCTCATCTTCGCGTGCCTCTTCGCCACCTATGCCGTTCTCGGAACCGCCTACGCGGCGGGTCCGAGCCCGCGCGACCTGTTCGACCTGCCGCTGGTCGCGCTCAACACGTCGATGCTGCTTCTGTCGTCGATCACCTACGGCTTCGCCATGCTCTCCATGGCGAAGAACGACGTGCGCTCGGTGCAGATCTGGCTGGCGATCACCGGCCTGTTCGGCCTCGCCTTCCTCGGCATCGAACTCTACGAGTTCTGGCATTTGATCCATGAGGGCGCGACGCCCCAGCGCAGTGCCTTCCTGTCGGCTTTCTTCACGCTGGTCGGCACGCACGGTCTGCACGTGACCTTCGGCCTCGTCTGGCTGGTGACGCTAATGGTGCAGATCCATCAGCGCGGGCTGGTGCCGGCGAACCAGCTTCGCCTGTCGTGCCTCAGCCTGTTCTGGCACTTCCTCGACGTCATCTGGATCGGTGTCTTCACCTTCGTCTATCTCATGGGAGTGCTTCGATGAGCGCCAACGCCCCCTCGACGAAACACGCCGCCCTGGCGGATGGCGCGGGGCAGGGGCCAAGCCACGACCATGGCCATCTCGACGGCCACGGCCATGATCACGGCACCATGGGCGGCTACGTCACCGGCTTCGTTCTTTCGGTCATCCTGACGGCGATCCCGTTCTGGCTGGTCATGGCGAACCCGCTTCAGGACAACGCCCTGACCGGCCTCGTGATCATGGGTTTCGCGGCGGTGCAGATCGTCGTCCACATGATCTACTTCCTACACATGAACGGGAAGTCGGAAGGCGGCTGGACCATGACGGCCCTGGTCTTCACCGTGGTTGTCGTCGTCATCGTGCTCGCAGGCTCGCTCTGGGTCATGTACCACATGAACACCAGCATGATGCCGGGTATGATGCAGATGCAGGACATGGGCTGACGCGTCCTGACCCCCGGTCTTCTGCGACCGGCGCAGCCTGCGCCTCGCTGATTTCAAAATCCGATCCGCGCGGCCTCGCCGCGCGGATTTTGCGTATTTGCGGAAAGGTTTGAGATGAGCAATCGGTCGAGGATCCTCCTCCTTCTTCTGTCGCTCCCTCTGATCGCTCTCCTCGTCGGCTTGGGCGTCTGGCAGGTCGAGCGGCGTGCCTGGAAGCTCGATCTGATCGCCAAGGTCGAGGCGCGGGTTCACGCGCCGGCGAGCGACGAGCCGCCAAAGGCGCAATGGGCGGAGGTCGATGCCAGTAACGACGAATATCGCCATGTCAGTCTCACCGGAACCTTCCTGAACGATAAGGAAACGCTGGTTCAGGCGCTTACGGATCTCGGCGGCGGCTTCTGGGTGCTCACGCCTCTGCAAGCCGCCGATGGATCGATCACGCTGGTCAACCGCGGCTTCGTGCCTCAGGAGAAACGCGACGCCTCCACGAGGCCGGAGGGACAGATCACCGGCGAAGAGACCGTCGAGGGCCTGCTGCGCATGAGCGAGCCGGGCGGCGGATTGCTGCGCGCCAATGATCCGGCAACCGACCGTTGGTATTCGCGCGACGTCGCGGCGATCGCGGCGCGGCGCGGGCTGGACAATGTCGCGCCCTTTTTCGTGGATGCCGATGCGACGCCCAACCCGGGCGGCTACCCCGTGGGCGGACTGACGGTGGTGCGCTTCAATAACAACCATCTCGTCTATGCGCTGACTTGGTTCAGCCTTGCGATCATGCTGGCAGGGGCGACGATCTATGCCCTGCGTCATGATCGCAACAAGCCCTGACCTCGCGTTTCCGCCATGCGGCACGGCCTCGATCGCGACGTGTTTCGTGCTAGACGGGGTGGGGATCGAGCTTCGGGGGACGCATGACATTGGCCAGGGGACGGGGCCCTCAGCGGGCCCGGCGCATTGCCGGTGCTCTGGTTTCCGCTTCGATCTTCGTGTCGGGTTGCGCGAGCCGACCCTATGCGACGCTGATGACCGTGGAACGGACGGTGCCGGGCGCGCACCGCGTCGATATGCTGGTCGCGACCACTCGAGCGCCATCGCCTGTGCCGGGCGTCATCTTCTCCGGGGAGCGTGGGCCGGAGCTTTCGCTGGAAAACATTGTCGTTTCGATCCCGCCCGACGGGGTTCGCAAAGCCGGCGACGTGATCTATCCCAAGCGCAATCCGCCCGACCCGTCCCGCGAGTTCGTGGCTTTGCGCATCGATCCCCTGACAGAGCAAGGCGCGAACCGCTGGTTCGAGCAGCGCGAAGCGCCGAGCGGTCGCCTCCTGATCTTCGTTCACGGCTTCAATTCGAGCTATGAGGAAGCGGTCTTCCGCTTCGCGCAGATCAGCTACGATTCCGGCGCGGATGCCGCGCCCATTCTCTTCACGTGGCCCTCACAGGGCTCGATCTTCGGCTATCTCTACGACCGCGAAAGCGCCAATTACTCGCGTTCCAGCCTGGAGCGGGTGATCCAGCAGGCGGCGGCGCGCAAGGACGTGTCCGAAATCACCATCATGGCCCATTCCATGGGAAGCTGGCTGACCATGGAAGCCCTGAGGCAGATGGCGATCCGTGATGGCGGATTGCCGAAGAAACTCGGCAATGTCGTGCTGGCATCGCCCGATCTGGATGTGGATGTGTTTCGCGAGCAGCTGGACGAGATCGGCCCAGACCAGTCGCGTATCACGATCTTCACCTCGCAGGACGATCGCGCGCTTCTCGTCTCGCGCCGTCTGGCGGGCGGCGTTCAGCGTCTCGGCGCGGTGGATCTGACGAAGCCCGATGTGCAGGCCGGCTTTGCGAAACGCGGCATCAATGTCGTGGACCTCACCAGCGTTCGCACGGGCGACAGTCTGAACCACACGAAATTCGCCCAAAGCGCCGAGGTCGTACAGGCGATCGGTCGCCGCCTGATCGCGGGGCAGAAGGTCTCAGAAAGCAATCTCGGCCTTGGCGAGACGATCGGTGCCGCCGCCATCGGCACGGCGCAGGGCGTCGGCTCCGCCGTCAACGCGGCGGTGAATGCGCCGGCCGCTTTGGTCGATCCCGGCGCGCGGCAAAGGGTCGGCGAAAGTCTGCAGGATGTCGGCCGCAATATCGGCGGCTCGCTGCAGACCGTCACCGGCAATTGAGATGAGGTGAGCCCACCGTGCGGCGGGCTCTCCCATTCTGGGTCAGGCAGCTTTGCGCAGGGGCCTGACGTCGGGCGCTGCGACCGGGCCTTCCAGGCGCGGCAGAATGAGGAAGGCGAGCAGCGCCGACAGCGCCATGAAACCGCCCACGATCACCATGGGAACGACATATCCGCCAGTCCAGTCCTTCACCGCGCCGGTGATGTAGGGCGCGGCGAAACCGGCCACGTTGCCCATCGTGTTGATCAGCGCAATGCCGGCCGCCGCGCCCGCGCCGGTCAGGAAGCGCGCCGGAAAGCTCCAGAAGTTCGGCAGAGCCGAGAAGATGGCGCAGGCCGTCACCGTGATGACCGCGATGGTCGCCGCCGGGCTCTGCATGGTGAGCGCCAGCGGAATGGACAGGGCGCCGAGCAAGGCGGGTATGCCGATATGCCAGGGGCGAACGCCCCGGCGCGTGGCGTCGCGGCTCCACAAAACCAGCGCGACGGCGGCCGGCAGATAGGGGATGGCGGTGATGAGGCCGCGCTGCATGACGGTGAACTTCGTGCCGAACGCCGTTTCGAAGCCGCCAATGATGGTCGGCAGGAAGAAGCCGAGCGCATAGAGCCCATAGATGAAGCCGAAATAGATGAGCGACAGCGCCCAGACGCGCCCGTCCGTCAGCGCCTTGCGCGAGATATGGCCGCCTGTCGATTTGGAACGATCCTCGCGCGCCAGTTCCTCGTTCAGCCAGTCCCGCTCGGCCGGTGTCAGCCATGTCGCGTCGTTCGGCGTGTCCGGTAGATAGAAATAGGTGACGATGCCAACGAGAATGGCCGGAATCGACACGCCCATGAACATGACGCGCCAGCCCTCCAGACCGAAGAGCCCGTGCATGTCGATGAGCAGCGAAGCCAGCGGCGCGCCGATCACGGTGGTCAGCGGCTGCGCGACATAGAAGACCGCCAGCACCTTGGCGCGGTGCCGGGCCGGCACCCAGAGGCTGAGGAAGAGGATCGCGCCGGGAAAGAAGCCGGCTTCGGCGATGCCGAGCAGGAAGCGAAGCCAGTAGAGCTGCGTGGCGTCCTGCACGAAGGTGAAGAGCAGCGAGACGATCCCCCAGCTCACCATGATCCGCGCCAGCCAGCGCCGCGCGCCGAACTTGTGGAGCGCCAGATTGCTGGGGATTTCGAGGATGATGTAGCCGAAAAAGAAGATCCCGGCGGCAAAGCCGAACTGGGCGGCCGACAGGCCGAGATCCTGCGTCATGCCGTTGGGGCCGGCAAAGCCGATGGCTGTGCGGTCCAGGAAGTTGATGAAGAACATCAATCCGAGAAAGGGGACGAGCCTCCAGACGATCTTGGAGATCGTCGATGTCTCGACGCTGGTCGGGGTGGTGGTCATGGCTCGCCTCCTCCTTCAGGCAAAGCTCAAGCGCTCCGCCGGACGGGTCCGGTCGGCCGCTTCGTGTCGTGTGTGGATTGCGGATTCGAGGCGGGGTTCAGACCCCCTGGCGAATCCGCACGAAATAGTCGTCGTTTCCGACCTGACCGCCCTTCAACGCGATCTCCAGACCATCGAAGGCCGGGTCGTCGCTATGGGCGGTCGAGACCGGGGAGCCGGGCGTTTCGGCCAGCGGCATCCGAGGCGTCAGCGCGTGGACGCCGAGCTGGCGCAGCGCGTGGCTCGACGTATCGCCGCCCGCGATCACCGCGCGCGTCAGGCTGGCTTGGCGTACGAGCGCGGCCTGGAGCTGCCCGAGCCCACGCCCGATCGCATGGCGCGCGCCTTCGCTGCCGGCGATCTCCGCGCCGAGATCGGTTTCGGGGCCGAGCGCGGTATAGACGATGAGGCTGCGACCCTGGGAGAGCTGGGTCAGGGCGTGGTCCCGCAGGGCGTCGATGGCCGCGCTGTCGCCCGCCACGAAGTGGCGCGGGTCGAAGGCGAGCGCCGTGAAACCCTGCGCTTCGGCAAAGCGGATCTGGCGCTCGGTGGTCGGCGAGCAGCTGCCGGAAACCACCGCCAAGCGCTCTACAGGCTCCATCGGCGCGAACACGCCGGGCCGATCGATCACCCCGTCATCCCGCCAGCTCTCGGCCAGCGCATATTCGACGCCGGACGAGCCCACGACGAAGCGCGAGCCGGCAAAGGCCAGGCGGCGGAGCTGGCGCCCGGCCGCGCGCTGGGTCGCTGCGTTCAGCACGTCGATCAGGAGTGCGCCGGGCGTTTGCGCCAAAGCGGCGTCCAGGGCGGCATCGGCGTCGCCTTCCGTCAGGGCGAGATGATCCAGCAGAGCGATGGGCAGGTCGGTTTGGCCGGCCAGATGCCGGCGCAGATCGGCCTCGCGCATCGGGGTCACCGGATGGCGGCTCATGACCGGGTGGCGATCGATGCGGAAGATCTCGCCACGATAGGCCGCGAAAAGTTCGCCGAAAGCCGTGTAGCGCTTCAGCTGCGGCGCGCCGACGAGAATGGGCACAGGCTTGCCCCCGAAGGCGGCGTGCCCAAGCTCCAGCGCGCGGCCTATGGAGCCGATCTCGGGCGAGGAATCGAAGGTCGAGCAGATCTTGTAATGCGCGATCTCGGCCTGCTCGTGCGCCATCCAGCGGAAGACGGGCGCGAGGTTGTCGTTCATCCAGCCCGGCGTTTCGCTGCGGCTGGTGCCGGCGACGCCGATGGCGCGAACGTTCGGGAAGCGGGCCCGCTGCGCCTCCGTCGGCACGTCGAGAAACAGAACGGTCTCGACGCCGCGCAGTGCCAAGGCTTCCATCACGTCCGTGGAGCCGGTCAGGTCGTCGCCATAGAAGGTGATGAGAAGGGGGCTGGTCATAGCGCGCTCCATGGGATCAGGCGCCCGCGCCGGACGAGAAAGTGTCCAGCGAGGCGGCAAGCTCGGGATGATCGGCGGCGTAGGTCTCCAGCGGAATGCCCGCGACGGCCGCTTCCCAGGCCTGCCGCACGGCGCGAACGCCCGCGCCCGGCCCGCCGGGATGGCTCACCACGCCGCCGCCGCAGAGATACATGATGTCGGTGGTGCGCACGGCGTCCCAGGTGGCCGGGGCCTGACCACCCCATTGGCCGGAGCAGACCACGGGGAGCGAGCGGTCGGCGTCCGAGAAGATCGGCTTCTGAAGCGAGCGGAAGGAGCGGATGAAGGAGTCGTCCGGCTCCCAATATTTGGCGCCGATCCCGTTGATCTGGAACTGATCGACGCCCAGCAATCGCCAGATCGTGCCATAGACCGAGAAATCCATGCCGAGCGAGGGATGCCGCGTGAGAATGTCCCAACCGTTGCGATGGGCATGGAGCACGAGCTTCGAGCGCTTGCGCAGGAAGGCCATGGCCCCCATGCCGATCGAGTTGATATTGACGACGGCCGCATTGCCGCCGGCCTCCGCCACGAGGTCGTGGTTGCGCATCATCTCGTCCGGGTCGGTGGCGGAGATGCCGAAGGCGTACATGACCTTCTGCCCGGTCTTCTGCTCATGGTCGAGGATCACGGGCATGATTGCCTTCACGCGCTCGGCCAGCGGCGAATAGGCGGGGCTCATCAGCTTTTCGTCGTCCTTGATGAAATTGACGCCGGCCTCCACCAGTTCCTTCACCATGGCGGCGCTCTCATGGGGGCGAAGCCCGAGCGCGGGTTTGACGATGGAGCCGATGATCGGCCGCCCGCGAACGCCGGTGAGGCGCTGCGAGCCCTCGATGCCGAATTGGGGGCCGGGATAGGCGCTGGCGAAAGCGGGCGGCAACGTCAGGCCGATCACGCGGATGCCGCTGAAGCCCTTGATCGAATAGGTGCCGCCGATCGCGATCGTCATCAGCGCCGCGAGATCGGGGCCGATGGCCTCGATCGGAAAGGCGATGTCCGCCTCGCCGCACTGGAACGGACCGGCGTCCCGCAGATCGTCATGCGACCGGCCGAAGGCAGGCTCGGCGACGGGTTCGAGCGTGCGAACCGCCAGAACCTTGGCCGCCACGCGCGCTTTCAGTTCCGGCGTTTCGCCGGGAAGGGGAACGAAGGTGCCGGTGGACTGATCGCTGGCGATCTTTATCGCCATCTTTTCCACGCTGCCCGGCGTCTCGATGCGATAGGTCAGGACGATGCGGTCGGACATGTCAGTTTCCATGGGGAAGTTTGCGCGAAGACGCGTCGCGCGAGATCGTTTGGGTCTGTTCTGGAGAAGGGGTGCCGGTATAATGACGATACCAGATCGCCGGCGCGCTTGAGGGGCGTTCGGTTTGACGAGACCTCGCTCCGAAAGGCTCCCGATGGCGACGCCGTCCGAACCCATCGTCCGACGCAAGCTCTCCGCGCAGGTCTTCGAGCGGCTGAAGACGATGGTCACGGACGGCACGTTGAAGCCCGGTGACGCCATGCCGTCCGAACGCGAGCTGATGGAGCGGTTCGGTGTCGGACGTCCGGCGATCCGCGAGGCCATGCAGACCCTCGGCAATATCGGCCTGATCGCGATCTCGCATGGGGAGCGGGCGCGCGTCCTGCCGCTCACGCCCCATTCCGTGATCTCGCAGGTGGATCTCGCGGCCGAGATCATGCTTTCCACCTCGCCGGCGGCGCTCGACCATCTGAAGGAAGCGCGCATCTTTTTCGAGCGCGGGATCGTCCGGCAGGCGGCCGAAAAGGCGAGCCCACAGGACGTTGCCGCGCTGCGCGCGCTCCTGGACGAGCAGGAGGCCGCGCTCGGCTCGCCGGACATTTTCATCGCCGCCGACATGCGCTTTCACACGCGCATCGCCGCGATCTGCGGAAACCCGATCTTCGAGGCGGTGTCCGGCGCCATGCTCGGCTGGCTCAAGACCTACCATACCGAAATGCTGATCTGGACCGGCAAGGAAAACGTGACGCTGGTGGAGCATCACGAAATCCTCGACGCCATCACGCGCAACGATGCGGGCGAGGCCGAAGCGGCGCTGATCCGCCATCTGGAGCGCTCGCGCGCGCTCTATGTCCATCAGGCGTCCTGACCCGAACGGGAAGCGCCAAGCGACACGAGCCTGACCACGGCATGAGGCCCGAGCGGGATCGTGTCGCCTGCTTCCAGCGCGACGGGCGCTTCGCCCGATGCGGCTTCGGCGAAGCTCGCCTCGTCCAGCACCCAATGCCGCCAGCGGCCGGGGAGGCGGATGGTTTGCGGTTCCGGCGTGAGATTGGCGAGCCAGACGATGCTGCGCCTGTCCGCATCCCGATGCGCATAGCCATCGACCCGCCTGCGATCAGAAGACGTGACGCCGATGCGCGGATCGCCCGCTGCGCGGGCAAGGCCCGAGGCGACGTGGAAAAGGGGCGCGACGCGGCCGTTCCCCAGGATGAGGCCGCGCGGCCCCGCCAGCGACGCCCCGCACCAAGCTTCCACCCCCGAGCCTTCCAGCCTCGCGGCATAGCCGACCGCCCAGGCCGCACCGAACAGACCGCGCCCACGCGGATCATCGGCGGCCATGGGCACGCGCTTGTTTCCGGGGTTCGGCATGATGCGCGAACCATAGGGATTCTGCCGCATTCCGATCGTCGTCGGACCCAGCCGATAGGGTTTGTCGCCGATGAAGGCGCGGGTCGATCGGGTGATGAAAGGGATCGCCTCCAGCGTTTCCATGACGCTCCGATCATCCGCCGCGTGGACGATGGGGCACGTCGCGTGGGTGACGAAATCCAGAGGCTCCAGCGGAACGCGCTTGCGGTTCAACTCCGTGAAATAGCTGAACATGCCGCCCCCAAGCCGGACACCGGGAAACGCACGGCGCGCGGCTGCGTAGATGTTGGCGAGCGGCGGGCAGTCCGGCCATGCGCTGCCCGGCGGCGTCGAGCCGCGATCGGCATCCGGGCCGACCACCAGCGTATCCAGGCGAAGGCCGGCTTCGCGGATCGCTTGTGCGCCGGCCTGGCATTCCGCGTCGAGATCGCCGCGCGCGGGCAGGACGAATTCCAGCGCGATTCCGGCTTCGGGGCACTCGGCCGCGATGCTGGCGAAACGCTTGAGATCGTCCACGCCATGGCCGGCCAGCGGATCGAAGTGAAACAGGAGATATTGCGGGGCGATCGCCTTCAGCCGCGCGAGCCCGGCCAGCGCGGCCTCGGCCTCCTCAGGTGCGACGGCGAGGCCGAAGCGCGGCAGGGTCTCGCCTGTGGCGTCGCCCAGCGCGATGTCGATGACGCCATTCTGGATGGCGGCGGGTTGCAGGGCGGCGGCGTCCCCCGTGATCGTCAGCGTCACGGCCTGCCGCTCGACGACGCCGCTCGCCATGCGATAGGGCCAGGGCAGAGCGAGCGGCCGGACATAGGTCTTGTAGGAGGCGTCGGACCAGGCGCGCTGATCCTCCATCTCAAAGATGTCGCCCTCCATACGGCAGGTCGCTCGCACGCCGGGGGCGATTTCGTGCGTGAGGGCGCGGATGTCCTTGAAGGGCTGCCAGGGCTCGATCAGATCGGGGAAGGCGCTGCGCTCCAACGACCCATCGACATGCTCGACCTCGGCCGCTGTTCCGGCCAGATGTTCGATGGGGTGCAGCACGCAGAAACCGCAGCGATTGGTCTCGAACGCGCCCGAGGGCAGGGCCTCGACGTCGAAGGAAAGCTGGCCGGACGCCTCGCCGGCAATGCGCGCGCGATAGCGCAGCCGCGCGCCATCCGGACCCTCGCAGGCGGCCTCGAAACGCAGGTTGAATCGATCGCGTTCTTCCTCGATCGTGAGGTCTTCGATCGGCGGATCATAGGTGCCCCAGTCCCGATCCCGCACGACATAGGCGATGGCGCGCAGAACCTCGTGGCCCCTGAATCGGATTGCGCGCAGCCCGCCCGAGACGAATTCGACGGACAACGGTCCCGCCGTCATCAGACGCGAGGCGGCGGGTGGCTCATCGGTGCCGAAGAGCTTGATGCGGTCGCTCATGGCTCAAAGGCTCGCAGCATCGACGGTCTGGCGCGAGGCCGCGCCCTGATAGGCCGCTTCCACCAGCGCCAGCGTCTTCAGATTGTCGCGGCCGGATGTGTCTGGCTCGCGGCCCGCGCGCAGGCTCTCCACCCAGTGCTTCTGAATCAGGAGCACGCTTTCCTGAATGTTGTGCCAGGGACGCTCGGCCCAGGTAAGTAGCGGGGGCGAAACGTCCTCGTGCCGCGTGCCCTGCGCATCGGTCACGGTCAGCCGGTAGCCGGCGTCGAGGCGGATCGACCCTTCGGAGCCGTCGATTTCCACCAGCGTCTGGGGGAAGCGTTCCTCCTCCAGCTTGGTGGCGTAGGAGCAGTCCACGACCGAGTGCATCCCGCTCTCGTGGTCGAGCAGCATGGTGGCGACATCCTCGCCGCGAATGCGCGGATTGACGCGCTTCGTGCGAGTCGTGATGGCCGAGACGTCGCCGAAAAGAAAGCGGGCGATGTCGAGCGCGTGGATGCCCAAATCCTCGATGATGAAGCGTTCGCCCTCGGCCAAGTAAGGCTGGCCGGAATAGACGTCATAAGCCGAGCGGAAGGAAACGCGGCCGAAAAAGGGCGTGCCGATCGTGCCGGCATTCAGCGCCTCGCGCACCCGCAGGATGGGCGATTGCCAGCGGAAATTCTCGTGAACCATCAGCGGAACGCCGGCCCGCTCGCAGGCCGAGACCATGGCGCGCGCATCCGCCATGGAGGGCGCGAACGGCTTCTGGCAGATGACGGGGATGGAAAGGGAGGCGGCGAGTTCCACCAGCGCGCGGTGGCTTGGCGCGGTGGTCGCAATGTCCACGAAATCCGGCGCCTCGGCGCGTAGCATCTCGGCGGCGTCCCTGTAGCGCGCCGCGATGCCGAAGCGCTCGCCCATGGCGTCGAGGCGGGCTTCGTCCCGGTCGCAGATCGCGACCATACGCACGCCTTCGATCTCACCCCAGGCGTTCATCTGGTTGACGGCGAAGAAGCCGCAGCCGATCAGTGCGCCGCGCAGCTCGGTCATGTCACTCTCTCCCTCATGCTGTCTGTCCCGCCCGAGCCTGTCGGCCCGGGCGGGATACGTTCGATCTGTGTTCGCCGATCAGGTGATGCGGCGGATCGAGGCGGCGAGTTCGTCCGCTTCGAAGACGCGCTTCCAGTCGTCGCGCATCAGCATGGGCTTGCCGAATTCGATCGCCTTGTTGCAGGCGTCGGAGAAGACGCCCGGCGTTTCCTCGAAGATCACCGCGCCGAGCACGTTCATGTGCCCGAGCAGGAAGTCGCGCGCGGCTTCCTTAGGAACGCCGCGCCGGACCACCTCGTCCATGGCCTCGCGCATGACCACGAGCAGGCTGGCGCAGACGGTTTCCGACAGGCCGGGCTCGAGCAGCGCCATCTGCTCGACCGTGACGCGGTGCGAGCGCATGACGGGCGCCCAGATTACCTTCGCCACTTCCTCGCCCAGCGCGAAATGGTCTTCCGGCCCCTGCATCAGGGCGGAGGTGATGTGCTGCTTGGCCGCGATGCCGCCGAAGAAGTCCCGCTTGGCGGCCGGGTCCGTCTCGTCGTTGAAGATCGGCGGATGGCAGGGATGCGTCACGAAATAGGTGAGGTCCGGGCGCTCCGGCAGATGGCCGGCAAACGGAGCGGCGGCATCGAGAACGACCACCATCGTGCCCGGCTTCAGCTGCGCATTGATGCCGGCCGCGACCTTGCCGATGGCGGTGTCGGGCACGGCGAGGATCACGACGTCGGCTCCCTCGAGCGCTTGATCCTGCGGCACGCAGTCGAAGCCCAGACCCGACTTCAGCCGCTCGCGTCCCGCTTCGCTCAGCTCGACATGGCGCACGTCGAAACGCGAGCCCTTCAGATTGCTGGCGAGGCGGTAGCCCATCTTCCCGCCTGCTCCGAACAGAGCAATGGATGTCATGGAATGTCCTTTCATGCGAAGGATTGTGCCTTCCCGTCAGCGGCCGAAAGCCGCCTGACGCTGGAGCGCGATGCGCTGCTGAAGGCGTTGCTGGAACTGATCGACCACCACGGCCGCGATGATGACGAGGCCCTTGATGACGGTCTGCCAGAAGGAGGAGACGCCCATCATCACGAGCCCGTCCGACAGGATGCCGATGACGAAGGCGCCGACGATCGTGCCGCCGATCTTGCCGCGCCCGCCCGACATGGACGTGCCGCCAAGAACGGCCGCGGCGATGGCGTTGAGTTCGAAGCTTTCGCCGGTGGCGGGATGCGAGGCGACGAGCTGCGAGGCGATGATGAGGCCGACGATCGCCGCGCAGAAGCCGGAGAACATATAGACGAACATCTTCACCCTGACGACCTTGATGCCCGACAGGGCGGCCGCGCGCTCGTTGCCGCCGACGGCATAGATCTGCCGGCCGAGCGGCGTGCGAGCGGCGAGATAGGCCGCGCCCAGCCCCAGCACGACGAGAACCCAGATCGACACGGGCACGCCGAAGAGGGAGCCCGCGCCGATGAACGGAAAGCTCGCCGTGCCCCATTCTTCGGACCCGCGCAGGTTCGGAAAGGTCGCGCCATCGGACGAGAGCAGCGCCATGCCGCGCGCGACATAAAGCGTGCCGAGCGTCGCGATGAAGGGCGCGACGTTGAGGCGCGTGATCAGAAGCCCGTTGACGACGCCCACTGCAACGCCGACGCCGAGGGTCAAGAAGATGATCTCGAACGTGTTGAAGAAGACGGTGTAGCCCGTGAAATCGAGCGTCACGCCGTTCAAGACGAGATAGCCCGCCACCATCCCGCACAGGCCGACGATGGAGCCGACCGAGAGGTCGATGCCGCCGGTGATGATCACGAAGGTCATGCCGATGGCCAGGAACGCGTTCAGCGCCACGTGCTCGGACATGATGATGAGGTTGGCCGTCGACAGGAAGTTCGGCGCGGCGAAGGAGAAGAAAACGATCACCGCGATCAGCGCGATGAAGGTGCGCGCCTTCAGGAGAAGAAGCGTGAGCGAGGCGTCGTTTCCGCCGGGCGCGGCTGCAAGCGATTGGGCCGACATCAGTGAAGCTCCCCAGCGGGACGGGACGAAACGGACTTGGTTGGGGCAGGGGACAGGCCATGGCCGGCGGCCGAGAGCGCGACGATCTCGGGCTCGGTGGCCCCGTCGCGCGAGCGCTCGCCCGTGACGCGGCCGTTGGACATGACGATGATACGGTCCGACAGCTCCATGACCTCTTCGAGGTCGGAGGTGACGAAGAGGATGCCGAGCCCCTGGGCGGCCAGCTCGCGCATGACGCGGAAGATCTCGGCCTTCGCGCCGATGTCGATGCCACGGCTGGGCTCGTCCATCAGGAGCACTTTCGGCCCCGTCATCAGCGCCTTGCCGATGACGATCTTCTGCTGATTGCCGCCCGAAAGGGAAGAGACCGGATTGTCCAGCGAGGAGACTTTGACCGCGAGCTTGCGCACGAACTCGCGGACGGCACCGCGCTCGGCCTTCACGTCGAGATGAAAAAGTTTGGTGAAGGCGGCCAAGCTCGACATGGTCATGTTTTCGGTGACGGAGAGGATCTGCACGAGACCCTCCGCCTTGCGATCCTCCGGGATCAGCGTGATGCCGCGCTGGATGCGCCCGTGGATCGTCTTGTCGTGAAGCTCCTTCCCGTCCAGCACTATGCGGCCGGTGGCGAGCGGCTCGCGCCCGATAATGCAGTCGAACAGCTCCGTGCGCCCCGCGCCCATCAGCCCATAGATGCCGACGATCTCGCCGGCTCGCAAAGACAGGGACACGTGATCCACCGCGAAGCCGCCGCCCTTGCGCGGCAAGGTCATGTCTTCGACGCTTAAGACCTCGCCGCCATAGGCATGATCCACGGTCTTGGCGAAGTCCTTCGAGGCCGAACCGATCATGGCGCGCACGATCCAGGGCACGTCCACATCGGTCATCGGCTGCGCGCCGGTGATGCGCCCGTCCCGCAGGACGGTGATGTAGTCGCCGATCCGCACCAGCTCTTCCAGCCGATGCGAGATATAGACGATGGCGACCCCTTGGGCCTTCAACTCGGTTATGACGCCGAACAGGATTTCCACCTCGGCCGCCGAAAGGGCGGAGGTCGGCTCGTCCAGGATCAGGATGCGCGCATCCTGCGACAGGGCCTTGGCGATCTCCACGATCTGCTGCTCGCCGATGCGCAGGTCCGCGACCGGCGTGTCCGGCGCGTTGGAATGCTCCAACCGGCGCAGCAGCGCGCTCGCGGCCTTGGCCTGTGCTTGCTTGTCGATGTCGATGCCCAGCCGCGTCTTCTCGCGACCGATGAAGATGTTCTCGGCAATCGTCATGTTCGGGAAGAGGTTGAGTTCCTGAAACACGATGCCGATCCCGTACCGCGCGGCGTCGGCCGTGCCCGAGAGGGTGACGGGCTCGCCGTTGACGATCACCTCGCCCGTCGTCGGCTGCTCGACGCCGGCGATGATCTTCATGAGGGTCGATTTGCCCGCGCCGTTCTCGCCCACGAGAACGTTCACCGCGCCCTTGCGCACGTCGAAATCGACGCCCTTCAGCGCCTGCGTGCCCGGATAGACCTTGGTCGCGTTGCGGACCGACAGCACGATCTCGTGGTCTTGCGACGCCGCGCTCATGCGCCGCCCCCGAGGGAGACCAGAACCGGGGTTAGGACGATCTTGTCGCCCTTGGTCTTCATGGTGAAGACGCCCGTCGCCTCGACGCTTGCGCCCACCAGCTTGTCGCGCGGCAGGTCCTTCAGCGCCGTCTCGTAGGCCTGATTGTTGAAGGCCTTGGCGACGTCGGCATATTCGATCTGATTGCTGTATTGCGTGAAGGAGACGAAGGGCAGCACGTCGCGGATCGAGGTGCCCTTGATGACGGGGCCAAGCTGGAGCGTGACGTCACCCTTGCCGTCGCCGTCCGTGTCGAGTTCGGCGGTGGCCGCGCGCGACTGCGTGTTGGCCGCGATCACCGTGCCCTTCACGCGCACGGCGAAGTTCCAGGGCGCACCTTCCTGCACCTCGCGATAGCCGAAGCTTCGGCCGGCGGCGTCGAGATCGGCCGCGATGGCGGGGCGAACCTCGGCGAAGGGATGGGCCTTTTCGCTGAAATAGGGGACGACCTGGGCTCCCCACATGGCGGTTGCGCCGACGCCCGCCTTCGGCTTGGCGGCCGCTTCCTTGCGGGCGGCAAGCTCCGCCGTTTCGATGAACTTGCAGCCGGTCAGCGCGAGCGCGAAACCGAGAGCGACGAAGGGCAGTTTGCGGAAAAGAGACATGCGAAGCCTCCGGATCGGGCGAGCCGACGATGCGGGCGGCATGTTGCGCCGCCCGCCTGTCGGGTCAGTCCTTCAGGGCGAAGGTTTCGAGCTTGTCGGCATTGTCGGCATTGATGAGGACGCAGTCCATCAGCTGCTTTTCCTCGGTGCCCGTCTTGCCGGTTTCGAGATATTGCTTGGCTTGCTCCACCGCGAGCTGCGCCTGTCGATAGGCCGGCTGGAGAACGGTGGCCTTGATGCCACCCTTCTTGATCGAGTCGCGCACGTCGTTCGAGCCGTCGAAGCCGACCACGATCACGTCGGTGCGGCCGGCCGCTTCCAGCGCCGCCCAGGCGCCCATGGCCATCGTGTCGTTGCCGGAGATGACGCCCTTGATCTCAGGGTTCGCCTGCAGGATCGTCTGCATCTTCTCGAAGGCTTCGGGCTGGCTCCAATTGGCCGATTGCTGCACGACCATCTTCATGTCGGGATACTGATCGATCACGTCATGATAGCCGCTCGAACGGATACCGGCATTGGTGTCCGCCTCGCGGCCCAGAAGCTCGGCATAGGGGCCTTTCTCGCCCATGAGCTTGACGAACTCTTCCGCGCCCAGCTGCGCGCCCTGATAATTGTTCGACACGATCTGCGACACGGCGATGCCGGTCTCGTTGATCTCGCGGTCGATCAGGAAGGAGGGGATGCCGGCATTCTTGGCCTTCTGCACCGCCGCCGTGGTGGCCGCCGCGCCGGCATTGTCGAGAACGATCGCCTTGGCGCCGCGCGCGATCGCCGTGTCCACCAGCTGGTTCTGCTTGTTGGCATCGTCGTCGTGCACCAGGATCAGCGGCTCGAAGCCGAGTTCCTTGGCCTTGGCCGCCGCGCCTTCCGCCTCGGCCTTGAAGAAGGGGTTGTCGTGGCTCGGCGTGATGATCGCCATCAGTTCGGCGGCAAACGCCCCGGCCGGCAAGGTGACCGCGAGCATGGCGGCGGCGGCCGTCGATAGAAGAAGCTGCTTGAACATGGATCGTCCTCCCGAAACTCCCTTCGGCGGGTGATCGGCGTTTTGGCACGACGATCCCCACCTGGGCGCTGCCTCCCCGCAGCGATGCCGGGACCATGACAATCCATGGTCTGCTCGTCAACTGGTATAATGAGTTCGCCAGTTTGTCGGTCTCAGGCGTCCTGGGGCCAATTGGCCTGCGTGAAGACGCCGCCATCCACCCAGAGCGTCTGGCCCGTGACGAAAGCGGCGGCCTCGCTGGCGAAGAAGAGGACGGGTCCGGTGATGTCGTCCACCGTGCCGGCGCGGCGCAGCGGCGTGATGCGGCCCCAGCTGGCTGCGTAGTCCGGCGCTTCCTGCAGGGTGCGCTCGTTCAAAATGGCGCCGGGGGCCACGCAATTGACGCGAATGCCGTAAGGGCCGAGCTCAGTGGCCGACACCTTGGTCAGCTGCTCGATGCCGCCTTTGGACGCCGTGTAGTCCACGAGCCGGGGGAAGGCGAGCTTGTTGCAGCCCGAGCCGATATTGACGATCGAGCCGCCCGTTCCAGCCGCGATCAGTCGGCGCGCGGCCGCTTGGGTATTGAGAAACGTGCCTTTCAGATTGGTCTGGATGACCCGGTCCCAATCTTCCTCCGCAAGGTCGAGCAGCGAACTCCAGGTCTGCAGCCCCGCGTTGTTGACCACGACATCCGGCGCGCCGCCATGCCAGCGCTCGATCTCGTCATAGAAGGCCGAGACCTCTGCCGAGCGTCCCGCGTCGCATTCGAGGCCCAGCGCCCGGCCGCCCATGGCCTTGATCTCGGCGACGAGCGAAGCGGCGGCCTGCGCATCCGCCTTGTAACTGACGGCGACAGCATAGGCCTGTGCGGCGAAGGCCAATGCGAGACCACGCCCGATGCCGGTATTTCCGCCTGTGATTACAACCAGCTTCGTCATGAATGCTCCTTTGCACGCGTGAGATGCCGCGCGCTCTACGACGCGCTAGCACTTGGCGGAAGGCCAAAGGTTTCGAAAGTGGTTGGGGGGGCTCTTTGGCTGATGACGGAACCTGTTGGCCGGCTCCGCTCTTTGCTGGAAGAATTCCAGACAAGGATGCGACGCATGGCCGAGAAGGACAAGGGACCGGACTTCGCGAAAGGCATCGCCTCGGCGGAGCTTGCGATCGGCGCGATGATGCGCGGCACCGTGGGCGAAGCGCCGGTGATCCTCGTGCGGAGCGAAGCGGGCCTGCGCGCCTTCTCGGCCAAATGCACGCATCTCGGCGCCATGCTGGATACGGGCCTGCTGGCGCATGGCGAAATCCGCTGCCCCTGGCATCATGCGCGTTTTTCCGCCGATACGGGCGAGGCCGTTGCCGCACCGGCTTTCGCGCCCTTGTCCTGCTACCGTGTCGAAGAGCGCGACGGGCAAATCGTCGTGGGCGAGAAAATCTCTGCCCAACCCCCACAACTGGAGCGGCGACTGCCCGAGCGAATCGTGATCCTGGGGGCGGGCGCAGCGGGCTTTGCCTGCGCCCATGAACTGGCCAAGCGTGGCGCGGGCGCGCATGTCACTCTCATCGACCAGGAGAGGGACGCGCCCTACGACAGGACATTCTGTTCCAAGCAATATCTCGCCGGGAAGAAGGACCGCCCCGGCGTGGCCATGGCCGAGGCCGAGTTCCTGCGCGAAAGCGGCGTGACGCTGCGCAGTGGCGAGCAGGTCCTGTCCATCGACGCGGAGGCCAAAACCCTCTCGCTGAAGAGCGGAACCTTGCCTTACGACGCGCTGGTGATCGCCACCGGCGCCGCGCCGAAGCGAGCAGACACGTCGGGTTTCGAGCGCGAAAACGTTTATGTGCTTCGCAGCCTCGCGGACGCCGATGCAATCATTGCACAAGCGCGGGAGGGTCGAACGGCCCTGGTCGTCGGCTCCAGCTTCATCGGGCTGGAGGCGGCCGCTTCGCTGCGCGCCCGCAAGGTCGAAGTCCATGTGGTCGCGCCTGGCGACATCCCGCTGCGCAAGGTGTTGGGCGCGGATGTCGGGCGGATGGTTCGCGCCCTTCACGAGGAGAACGGCGTCCGTTTCCATCAGGGGAACGTCCACTCCTATGATGGCCGCACCGCCGTTCTGGAAGACGGCATTCGCCTTGACGTGGATTTCGTGGTGCTCGGCCTGGGCGTCGCGCCGCGCGTCGATCTGGCATCGGCCGCCGGCCTAGAACTGGCTTCGGACGAGGAAGGAGGCGGTATTCGGGTGGACTCCAATCTTCGCACATCCGCACCCGGCATCTTCGCGGCCGGCGACGTCGCCAACCTTCCGGCGCGTGCGGGGCAGGGACGCCAGCGGATCGAACACTGGGTTCATGCCCAGCGCCAAGGCCAGCACGTCGCCCGCGTCCTGCTCGGACACAGCGAGCCTTTCGAGGACGTCCCCTTCTTCTGGAGCGCGCATTTCGGCACCAGCCTTCGCTATGTCGGCCATGCCGAGGAGATCGCGGAGGCCGAAATGGACGGCTCGACGTCCGACAAGAATTTCGCCTTGCGGCTGACGGACAATCGAGGCGGCCAAGCCATCGTCACCTGCAAGCGAGATAAGGCGGCCCTGGAGGCGGAAGCGGACTGGGAGCGTTAGGGTCTTCAGGTGCGATACCCCGAGACACCTGATGGCCGCTATTTCGTGGTGCGGGGTCGCCTTTGGCGCCTGTCCAACCCCGCTCTGTCAGGCGACAAACGGGACGCTCTCGTCAAGAACCTCATGGCGGCTCGCCGCGCGGTGGCGCTGAGCCGGCGTAAGGGGGACGGCGAGGGTCTTGCCGACGCGCGGGAGGCAGTGGATAGGGCCAAAAGGGCCTTGGGCGAGCGCGGGCCGGTCTGGTGGTCCGATGGCGCGCCGGATCTGAATCGGCGGCTCGTGCGCAATACGCCTTACGCCGATTGGTATGCCGGCCTCGAAAGCGAGCAGGACGGTGCGCGGGATAGAACCGAACCGGGCGATACGCCGGGGGTTTGACGCCGATTCGATGCGAATTTGTCTGCGCATTGGGGCCAATGGTTGGGTATCACGCTGGCCCTGCCATTCGGCTATGCTACAGTTGCCTTCCGGATTCGCGTCCGGTAGGGGGCCGCGCGGGGGGATCGCGCGGCGGGGAAGGAGTCGCCACGCTGGTAGTCGAGATCGCACCTGTCAGCCGTTCGTCCAAGCGACGCTCCTTGAGATTGCACGGCTCCATCGCGCAAGAGATCGGCACGGCCATTGTGACCGGGCGGTACAAGCCGAACGACCTTCTCCCGAACGAAGTCACCTTTTCCGAAAAGCTTCAGGTCTCGCGCACGGCCTATCGCGAGGCGGTGCGTATTCTTGCTGCCAAGGGGCTCGTAACGAGCCGCCCGAAGGCCGGCACCCGCATCAGCCCGCGCCGGAGCTGGCACGTTCTGGACCCCGACGTCCTGCGCTGGATTTTCGAGAACGGTGCGCCGGACCCGGCCTTCCTCCAGGAACTGTTCGAGCTGCGACAGATCGTGGAGCCGGCGGCGGCCGCACTCGCCGCCGAGCGACGCACGGCCGAGGATCTCGACGAGCTTCGAGCGGCGCTGGACGGCATGGAGCGTCATGGTCTCGCGGTGGAAGACGGGCGCGAGGCCGATCGCCTGTTTCACGAGGTGATCCTGCGCGCGACCGGAAACGGAGCCCTCGGCACGCTGGCACCGGGTATCGCTTCGGCCGTGCGCTGGACCACCTTGTTCAAGGCCCGTGACGGCCGTATGCCCCGCGATCCTCTGCCCGAGCATGTGAGCGTGTTCGAGGCGATCGAGCAGGGCGATGCCGCAAAGGCGCGCCGCGCCATGGGCGAGCTTGTCGGCCTAGCGCTTCACGATATTGGCGCGATTGA
The DNA here is from genome assembly GCF_001475935.1 of Aureimonas ureilytica. Taxonomy (GTDB): domain Bacteria; phylum Pseudomonadota; class Alphaproteobacteria; order Rhizobiales; family Rhizobiaceae; genus Aureimonas; species Aureimonas ureilytica_A. Next base: position 56,394 of record NZ_LDQA01000014.1, on the reverse strand, counting down.
GAACAGCCAGACCTGAAAGAGGGGCGACTTGAGCGCTTGGCCGCGACCCGGGAGGGACTCTTTCGATGGTTGCAAACCCGCGCCTCGAATGGCCGAGGGCATCGACGATACGCGCTGTCTGAGTCGAGCACGTAGAAGCAGTCAGTTAATCTCCCAAATCGTTTAGCCGGCTGAAAGTCGATTGAAACACGCCCATAATATCGCGCGCCATGATTCGAATGGTTATGCCGACTTGGACAGGGGCACCACTTCGGTGTCCCGTTGAATCGTGGGGTTCTCGCAACATTGCGAAACCGAAGACCCTCGATTCCATTTCGAAGGGCTTCGGAACCTTGCGTTTAACGCTCGCATCCGATCGGATGCTAAGGCACCATTGGTAATTCGGCGAGGAGGGATGCCGCGGAGCGGCGCGCCGGGTTGCAGGACGTGAAGCGGGGACATCCACATGACATTGCGCAGCGTCTTCCTGGCGATTGGCGCCAGCGTGCCGGCTTTATCCTTAGCGCATGGGGCGGACGTCCCTGTCATGCAACAGGTGGACCCGGCGGATTATGTCCGGGTCTGCGACGTCTATGGCGCGGGATTTCTCTTCATTCCGGGAACGCAGACCTGCTTCAGCTTCGGCGGCTATCTCCGCTTCGACACGATCGTCGCCGGCAGCCCGGCACGCAATCTGGAAGGGGACGATTACGAAGCCTCGACCAGCGTGCGTACGCGCTTGAACTTCGACATTCGGGAAGAAACGGAATGGGGGACGCTCCGCGCCTACGCACGTCTTCAGAACACCAATCTGTCCGGCACCGGTAATACGGTCGCGATGGATCAGGGATTCGTACAGCTTGGTGGTCTTCTCGCGGGCTACCGCGATTCCCTTTGGTCATCCGACATCGGCGGGATCGAAGACGGGCTGCTGACGGACACCGACCTCGTGGTTGGTGACTTCAACACCAATCAGGTGTCCTACACCTTCGCCGGAGGGGGCTTCTCGGCGACGCTGGGGCTGGAGGACGATTCCACCGGCGACATCGTGCCCGATATCCACGCCAAGCTCGTCTATTCCGGCGCCTGGGGCGGGGCCTACCTGTCCGCTGTCTATGACGAAACGTTCAATCAGGAAGACGCCGCCCGCGCCATCGGCTTCGATCCGTTCCTGTATCAGGGCTTGGAGTATTATCCGCTCTTCCTGCCCAATCTGCCCACCCGGCTTCAGGATGGTTCTCACGACGCCTTCGCTTTGAAGGGCGGCGTTCTGTTCAAGAACGTTATTGCGCCCGACTCGTCGCTGAAGATCGAAGGGCATTATGCGTTCGACCCGACCGTCTACGCCTCGATCGCCGGGCTTGCGACAACCAGCACCTTCGCGGCCAACAATCCGACGGTTCTGAACCCGGAGCCTGGCTCGGTCCCGATCTTCCTCGAATATGCCGTGGGCGCGGGCTACGCGCAGAAGGTCGGACAGGTCGGTTTCGCCGTCTCAGGTCAGTTCGGCCGGACGTTCGACACCGGCTTCTTCGGCACCTTGCCCGATGGACGCTTCGGCACGCTCACGAGCCGAGGAGATTATTACGCCCTGGTTGGCAATCTCGGCTACCAGATCACGTCCAAAATGGCCTCCCTCTTGGAGGTCTCATACCGCAATGTCGACTTCGACCGCGTGGGTCAGGTGGATCAGACCAGCGGCTTCCTGCGCCTTCAGCGCGATTTCTGATCCTCCGGCCGGAGTTTAACTGAAGATGCCGCGCCCTTTCGGGGCGCGGCCTTCTGGAACATCTGCTTCTCAGGCGCTCAGCCGCTCCCATTCGTCATCGCGTCCGACATGACGCGAGGGGGAGGGCCGCGACGATTCCGCCACCGGCCGGATCACGGGTTCACGTTCGGCGGCCGGCGATGGAACCGGAGCAGGGGTGGAGGCGAGCTTGAAATAGTCGGTTTGGACGTTCAGCCGCCGCGCTTCGCCCGAGAGTTGCTCGGCCGTCGCCGCCATCTCACCGGCCGCACCGGCATTGGCCTGCGTGACCTGATCCAACTGCCCGATCGCCTGATTGATCTGCTGGATGCCGATCGACTGTTCGCGGCAGGCCGCCGAGATTTCCGAGACCAACTCAGCCGTTCTGCGGATGTCCGGCACCAGGCGCTGAAGGCGCGAACCGGCGTCCTCGGCCACGACCAGCGTGCGCGTGGACAGATTGCCGATCTCGGTCGCGGTGCTCTGAGAGCGTTCAGCCAGCTTGCGCACTTCGGAAGCGACGACCGCAAAGCCCTTGCCATGCTGCCCGGCGCGGGCCGCTTCGATGGCGGCGTTCAGCGCCAGGAGGTCGGTTTGACGTGCGATCTCCTGCACCAGAGCGATCTTTTCGGCGATCTCGCGCATGGCCTGTGTGGACTGCGCGACGGCTTCACCCGTTGTCCCAGCGTGTTCGGCGGCTTGGGCGGCGATCTTTTGCGTGGTGGACGCGTTGTCGGCATTCTGACGAATATTGGCGGTCATCTGCTCGATCGCCGCCGAGGCCTGTTCCGACGCGGCAGCCTGCTCGGTGGAGCCGGAGGAAAGTTGCTGGGCCGTCATCGAGGAATTGGCCGCCCCGGAGGAGACCTGCGACGCCGTTTCCCGGATTTGTCCGACCGTAGACGCAAGCCTCTTGGCCATCGCCGCAGCCGCATTCTGAAGGTCACCGATCTCGTCTCTACTGCGAGTCGCCTCGACCGAACGGCTCAGATCGCCGCCGGCCATACGGCCGAACGCATCCCGCAAGATATTCAGCGGCTGGAACATTCGTCCCGTCACGTAGAAAATTCCGAGCGCGGCCACGACTGCAATCGCCAGATTGGTCAGCGCCATCGTGTAGAACATGGTGTTGATGCCCGCGATATAGGCGGCTCTGTCGAGCCCGACCAGAAGGAGGCCAAGCGTCTTGCCGGAGGCGTCCTTGATGGGGTCGTAGGCGACGTAATAGTCTTTTCCGAGTATCTGCGCTTCGCCCCGGAACGGCTGTCCGCCGATCAAACTGATGTTCGTGGCTCCGGCCGATGTCAGTTTCGTGCCCGTTGCGCGCGTCCCGTCGGCATTGCGAAGGTTGGTGGCGATGCGTGTATCGCCCATGAAGACCGTCGCCGCGCCTCCCAACATGTCTGCGATCTCATCGACGATGCTCGTATCGCCGTTCAGAGTACGGGAGCCGAGCTTCAACTCCCCATTTTCGGCGGTGAAGGTTTCGTTCCGGGGATTGAGTGTCTTCCAGGCCACCCGCATGTTGGACGAGAGCCGCGCCTCGGACTTGTGGCCGGCGTCCGTGATCGCGGTCTGGTAAGACTGCCAGATGTTAACGACGGATACGAGAAGAGCCACTGAAAGTGCTAAACAAACAACTTTGGCGCGAACAGACATTCGCATAGTCTTACCGTGCACGTCACACCTCTCCGCGCTCTCGAACTCACGAGCGTTCATGGGCCTATAATAAGGCAGCGGCTAGATGGTTCGGCCCAGAACTGGAGCATCGGGCCGAAAGTGGTTTCTATACTGAAGAAGGTATGAAGCGTTTGTCCGAACGGGGCTGATACCCCCGTCGCGATGATCCGCCATGCGATCAAAGTGATCATATCGTTGCTCGAACGCTACTTATCATTCGATGCAAACGGTCCGGCGTATCGCATCTTGCCCCGCGCCGAAGCGCCCCGATCTGCCAGGGCATCGCAAGCGTTTCCGAGGAAACAAGCTCAGCAAGCTACCAATCGCGATTGTCACCCCAAGAGGGAAGCACTGCTACATTTTAAAGGGGAATGATCGGATATGATGGATCGCGTGATGGCGCTTCATGGCGGAGAGGATGGGATTCGAACCCACGATACCATCTCTGGTATACTCCCTTAGCAGGGGAGCGCCTTCGACCACTCGGCCACCTCTCCGGTAAGCCCGCAGTAAAGGATGGAGGGCGCGGGATCAAGAGGGTGCGGTGGAAAAGCGCGGGTGCCTCCTGTGTCGGTTCAGCGTCCGGCAAGCTGCGACTCGACTGGCCGCCTTTTCGACCGTCGATGGGCGTAGGGCTTGAGGAAGGGCCGATAGATCCGTCCAACTGGGGAAGCCGGGTGGACTTCTCGCATGCTGGCCGGTTCCGCCCAAGCGGAAGGTCGCGGCCAAGCGGTGCGCTCGCAGCCGTCGGATGATACTTCACCAGCTCATGGTTCCAAAACAGCGCGGCGACGCATCCGGCTTCGAACTGAATCGCGATCCTCGGCGCCAATGAACTGCAGTCGTATCGGGTGAAACTGTCGAAATTTTTAGGCTTATTTACGCGGCTTTCGCAGGGCTTAATAAGAGTTAAGTAGCGAGATGGAGTTCGGACCGCTCCGATCTTCTCAAAACGGCCGCGAAGCGTGGATAAGCTCATGTTGATGCGCGTAAGCGTTGCAATGCTGCACCGCAATGTGCACAATCTGACTGAATATGCGCAATGCGGCGTTTTGCTGGTGCGCAGCTTATTGACCTAACGGAAGCTTTCTCCACAGGTCCGCGATCGCGCTCTCTCGTCGCAAGGCGCCGGCGAGAGCGTCACGATTGTGGTGCTTGGAGAAAACTTTCGATGAAGCCGTGGCTTCGATGCGCTGCTCTTTTCCGTTTCGCGTCATGTCGGATGCCGACATCCCGGAACTTGAGAGTGGCGAGCCTGCATCGTCATCGGACTTGGTCGCTCGGGAACTGGGGAGTGAAAGCGTGAAGGTAGCGATCGTCCACTACTGGCTCGTGACAATGCGAGGCGGCGAAAAGGTTCTCGAAGAACTCTGCAAGCTCTACCCGCAAGCCGACATCTTTACCCTCGTGGTCGACGAGGCGACCCTGTCGCCCATCCTGCGCAAGCATAAGATCACGACTTCCTTTCTTCAGAGCATTCCCGGCAGTCGCAAGCATTACCAGAAGCTCCTGCCGTTGATGCCGTTCGCGATCGAGCAGCTGGACGTGACGGATTACGACCTCGTGATCTCCAGCGAATCGGGGCCGGCGAAAGCCATCGTCACGCGACCCGATGCCCTACACATCTGCTACTGCCATTCCCCGATGCGCTACATCTGGGATCACTATCACGTCTATCGCCGGGAACTGGGCGCCGTTTCGCGGTTCGTCTTTTCGCTCGTCGCCCCCTTTCTGCGCATATGGGACGTGACGACGGCGGCGCGTGTGGACGCGTTCGTGTCGAACTCGGTTCACGTGTCGCGCCGTATCGCGCGCGTCTACAATCGCATGTCGACCGTGATCTATCCGCCCGTGGCCATCGAGGATTTCGAGCCGGCGGAAACGGTGGACGATTACTATCTTTGCGCCGGCCAGCTCGTCACCTACAAGCGGCCGGACCTTGCGGTTCAGGCCTTCACGCGAATGAACAAGCGGCTGGTCGTGATCGGCGACGGGCCGCATCTCGACGCCTTGAAGAAGATCGCGGGTCCGACGGTGACCTTCCTCGGGCGCTGCGACTTCGCGACGCTTCGCCATCATCTCAGCCATTGCCGCGCGCTGGTCTTCCCGGGTGAGGAGGATTTCGGCATCCTGCCCGTGGAGGCCATGGCGAGCGGGCGTCCCGTCATCGCGTATGGCGCGGGCGGCGCGGTGGAAAGCATCGGCGACGAGGGTGCGGGTGTCTTCTTTCGAGACCAGACTGTGGACGGCTTGATCGAAGCGGTCGAGCGCTTCGAGGCGCGGGCGGACGAATTCGATTCGAAGGCCATCCGCGCGCGGTCGGAAAATTTCTCGGCGGCTCGTTTTCGCCGTGAAATGCAGACATTCGTCGAGACCGAATGGGCGCGCAAGCAATCTGCGTTCGAGCGCCCATCCTGGAATCGCGAGCCGGCCGATTTGAAGGAGCGCGATCTCCTGCTTCCCGCGAAAACCGATCAGGCGTAATCAAGACCAGCAGGGCATGGTGGAGACTGTAGTATGGAAATGAAGTTTCCGCCCCTCAGTGGCGCCGGCGTGCGCGAAGGCCGCGCGGGCAATCTGCGCGACGAGTTGTATCGCCTGTTCGGTTTCGTTCGGCGGCAGATCCTGCTCGTTGCGATCGGCGCGGGCGTGGCGGCGGTTCTGGCAGCGATTATTCTCCTCAACACCGTACCGACCTATCGCTCGCAGATCCGGCTTCTGTTCTCCGAGCCGCCGAACTTCATGCAGGCCGATCGCGATCGACGCGCGCTGGGGGAGGCGGACGAATATATCGCGACGCAGATCGCGCTGATCGAATCGCGCAGCATTGCCGAGCGTGTCGTCAAGGATCTCAACCTCGGCGCCCGCGTCGATGAGATGCACAAAAGCCACGGCCTTCTGTCCTCGCTGAGTTCGCTCTTCTCGAGGAGCGAGCCGAAGACCGAAACGCCCCAGGAAGCCGAAAGCGCGGATGAGCGCGCTATCGCTTATTTGCAATCCAACCTAGCCGTCTTCCGCATCGCGCGAAGCTATGTGATCGAGATCGGCTTCGATTCCTCGGACTCGACGCTGGCCCGCGAAGTGGCGGATGCCTACGGCAAGGCCTTCCTGGCCGATCAGGTCGAGGGGCGCCTCGACGGCCTGAGCCGCATCAGCAAATGGTTGGAAGTCCGCATCGAGGAAATCGGTCGTGGTTCGCGCGAAGCCGCCGAAGCCGTCACGCGCTTCCGCGCCGAAAATGGGCTGGTCGCGGCCGATGGGCGTCTGGTGACCGATCAGCAACTCGAAGGCCTGAACCAGCAACTGATCAACGCGCGTGCCAGCGTGTCGGCGGCGCAGGCTCAGGTGGAGATCTATTCCGCTGCGATCAAGGACGGAAACGTTCAGACCCTGATTGGTCTGCGCCAGCGCGGCAGCAGCAACAGTGCCAATTCGTCCAGCGATATCGCCAGCGACTACCTTCTCGCCGCCGAGAGAGAGCGCGCGGTGATCGCGCGCTGGGGCGCAGACAATCCGCAGGCCAAGGCTATCACGGCCGAGAAAGAGCGTCTGGCCGACCAAATCCGTGCCGAGGCTCGGCGCACGCTCGACGCCTACCAGGCCGAGCTCGCTCGCAGCCAATCCGAACTCGCGGCGATCAACAAGAATGTCGATGCGGCAACCGCCAAGAGTGAGGGCGTCAGCTCCACCATGGTCCAGCTGCGCACGCTGGAGCAGAGGGCGCAGTCCTACCAGTCGCTCTACCAGAACTATCTCGATCGCTATCAGGAACTGATCCAGCAGCGCTCTCTGCCGATCGACACAGCGCGCATCATCACCACAGCGGTCCAGCCGGACTCGCCGCTTTTCCCGAAATATAAGATCGTCATGGCGCTTTCGCTCGTGCTGGGTGGGGCCCTTGGCGCGGCCGTCGGCGTCGGGCGCGAGTTCTTCGACCGCTCGCTGCGCGGGCGCGCGGACGTGGAAGCGCATGGCGTGCCCTTCCTCGGCTTTATTCCGGCGCTCAGCCAGAAGGCCGGTCTTCTTGGCGGCGTGTCTCCTGACAAGGCCGATCGTATTCTCGACCGAACGCTTCAGCGCCTTCTGGTGGCGACGGACGCGATGCGCCTGGAGCCTATGGTCATCGCGATCACGCCGCTCGAAAACGACAAGGCCCAGAACCAGTCCTTCATCGCCAAAGCCTATGCCGACGAATTGGCCAAACTCGGCCATGAAGTGCTGTTGATCGCGCGCAATCCCGAACGTGCTTCGACACCGGCGGCGGGCGCGCTGGCGCGGCACAGCGCGCGCTCTCTCGTCGCCGAGCCCGGCAGCCACCAGAACCCCACGGTCATTCCGGCAGGCAATCTGCCGGTTCTCAGCCAGTCGGCCAATCGCACGGGCGTTCAAACGCTAGGTTCCAGCGTGTCCGGCCTGTCCGGCCGCTTCGATCGCGTCGTGATCGAAAGCACCTCGCTAGAGCAGGCGCTGCATGTTTCGGCGCTGCTGCCTTCGGTCGATCGCTTCATCGTGCTGGCCCGGTGGGGCAGCATTCCGCGCCAGTCGCTGACGGAAGCCATTCGCTCGGTGCATGGGCTGCGTGCCAAATGCTCCGGCGTCGTGCTGGACGAGGCGGATCTCAGCAAGGTCGTTTGATCGTCCGACCACTGTTTGGAACGGTTCGAGCCCTTCGCCCCGAATGCCGGGTCGGAGGGCTCTTTCGTTTCGAACCGATGGCGTGTCGCCGTTGAGCGCTGTCGCAATGTCCGAACGAAAGAAGCGGCCGATGCGCTGGGCATCGGCCGCTTCTTTCGTAGGGCAAAGACTATGGTTTGATCGTCAGCGGAAAAACGCCGCGCGGACCTGCTCGGAGAACATGTCCCGCTCGCCCGCGATGAAGTCGCGATAGGGCTGCTGCGCTTTCAAATGGGTCTCGAAATCACCGAAGACCTGCGCCACGAGAGCGCCGAACTTGGCTTCCAGCGACGGATCGATGGCGAGCTTGTAGCGGTCTTCCAGCGGCATGTCCTCTGCGAAGGCCGCCGAGCCGCGCTGGCCTGCGATCACCACGGTTCCAAGCGAGGCGGCCTCGCGCGGGAGGCGGTCCTTGCCGGGATGCTCGCCGAAATCGATGTAGATTTTGGCGCGGGCGAAGGCGTCCTCCACCTCGGCCTTCGTCATGTTGATGATAGGCTTGAAGGTGAGGCCGGGATGAGCGCGTTGCAGCCGCTCGGTGATCGGCAGGCCCTTCTTGGGATTGTAGAGAATGATGTCTTCTCGGGCCGGCGCGTCGGCCTTGGCCGGTGCGACCGAGAGATAGTCCGACAGAATGCCGCCTGACACCCCCCAGCGCTCAAGGCGTGCCCGCGCGTAGTGGGACTGGAAAAGATGCTTGGTGCCCGACAAGGACTGCGCCTTCACCAGCGAGCGCTTGTAGGTGTTGGCGGCCAGACGCTGCGGGCCGCTGCGCTGCGACAAGAAGAAGTCGAAGCTTAGCCACCAGATGAACCGCTCGGCCTTGGAGAAAAGCGGGATCTGCCGGACCATGGTTTCCGGCGCCACGAGGCAATCGTTCTTGCCGAGCGTGAGCTTCTTCATAGGCGGCGTATCGTAGATCCGATAGCGCTCGGGAACCGGCGCTTCCGGGTCCGGCACGTAATGAATATACGCGTCACCGCCCTGCCGCCGGATTTCGTGGACAAGCTGATGCAGGAGCTCCGGTCCGCCCGTCTGGACGTTCGACGGCGCGAGAACCGCGATCTTTCCATAGGCGCAACGAGTCATGCAAAGGCTCCGAAAGGGCAGTGTATCGAAAAGGTGGGAATCATTTTTGCGGAGAGGGCGGCGTTGCCACCGTCGCCGTGTGGTGGTCCTTGGGCGTGATCGCATCGACCGGCAGTCGGCACACGCCAAGGAAGAAGTCTTTCACCAGAACCTTGCCGCCCAATCCCGCGCCCGCTTCATAGGCCTTGGCGGATCGGAGGCGGCGGAAGACCGCAAGGCGTTCGCCAAGACGCGGCGCGCGATAGACCTCCCTACGATCGCGGTAGAGGTCGGCGAGACCTTGCCAATACGCGGCTGCCGCCCGCGCATGGGCTCTGGTCCCGGCATCCGAGGCGTTCGCTTCTGCCTCGCGCAGGAGGCTCACGCGGTGCGCGGCGATGCCATGGTGCATGTCCATGATCTCGGCGGAGGCGACGAGCTTGCCGCGCAGGCGCAGAAGCAGCCCCTTGCGCAAGCCGCCATAAGCGTTCTTCCCATGCTGGCGATAGCGCACCAGCCGGTCGGGCAGAATCACGGTCTTGCCGAAACTGTCGCCGAGGAAGTGAATCCAGCGATCATGCGACAAAGGCGAGCCGACCGCGTGATTGTCGAGGCCGCGCCGGTCGGACGGGATGAGGTCGAGAAGATCGCGCCGGAAGACCTGCGTCAGCCCGAAAAACACGTCCCAAGGCTCCAGAGACAAAGTCGGGCGAATCTCGAAGCCCGTTATCCCCTGGTCGAACGTGCCGATTTCCTGCGACTCGCCATCGATCAGCGAGGCGGCATGAACGCACATCACCGCCTGTTCGCGCTCAAGATGCGCCAAACAGGTCGCGAGCTTCTCCGGCGCCCATTCGTCGTCCTGATCGCAGAAGGCGACGTAATTGCCCGTCGCAAGCTTGGCATTGGTGAGGAAATTCTCGCCATAGCCAAGCCGCATCGCGTTTCTCTGGATGCGAACCGGAAAGGGTGCGGAGGCCGCGAAGGCGGCGACGATCTCGAGTGTCGCGTCGCTCGATCCGTCGTCGCCGACGATCAGTTCGGAAGGCAGATGCGTCTGGGCGCGGAGGCTTTCCAGCTGGGCCGATATGTACCGGGCGCCATTGTAGGTCGCCATCACCACCGAAACCGTTGCCATCAATGCCTCCGAGCCCCGCCGATCAACCGACGCTCGCTGGGGCGAGCTGCTTTTCGAACAGGGCGAGAGCCCGGCCACAGGCCTGATCCATGTTGTAGTAGGCGTAGTCACCCAGACGCCCGGCAAACCAGACCTTGCCCGACAGGTCGCGCGCCATCTGCTGGTAGGGCTGAAGCGCCTGCGACGTGCCTTCCGTCGGGATTGGATAATAGGGCTCGTTCGTGCCCGGCACATAGGCCTCGGGATATTCCTCGACCAGAACCGAGCCTTCGCCCTTCTGCCCGGTCAAATGCTTGAACTCGGTGATGCGCGTGAAGCCGAATTCGTTGGGGTAGTTCACGGTGCCGACCGGCTGAACCATGCTCTCCGGCGTTTCGACGAGGCGGAAGCGCAGGCTGCGATAGGGCAGGGCCCCATGCTGGTAGCGGAAATACTCGTCGATCGGGCCGGTGAAGACGACCTTGGCGTCCGGATAAAGCTCGCGAACGGCCTCGTATTCGGTGTTCAGTGACACGTCGATATTGGGATGATTCAGCATCCGCTTGAACATGGCGGTGTAGCCATCCACCGGCATGGCCTGGAAGCGATCCTGAAAATAGCGATCGTCGCGGCTGACATGCACCGGCACGCGCGCGCTCACGGATGGCGCGAGATCCTCGGGCTTCATGCCCCATTGCTTGAACGTGTAATTCTCGAAAACGCGCGAATACACGTAGTCGGCGAGGAAGGTGAGTTCGGGATTGCCATCCTGGCGCATCTTCAGAATGGGAACCTTGGTGCCGTAGCCATAGGCGCCGATCAGCGCATCGCTCAGGCGCTCGGCCATCCTGGCCGGGAAAAGGTCGGTTAGCGTGTTCAGGTTGAACGGAATCGGCGTGTAGCGCCCATCCACATGCGCCAGCACGTGATGGAAATAGGGCCGCCATTCCGTGAAGCGCGACAGATAGGTCCAGATCGCCTCGCTGTTCGTATGGAAGATGTGCGGGCCGTATTTGTGGATCAGAACGCCGTAGGCGCCGGGATAATCATAGGCGTTGCCGGCGATGTGATCGCGCCTGTCGATCACCAGAACCTTCTGGTCCAGAACCCCGGCGATGCGCTCCGCTAGAACGGCACCTGTGAAGCCCGCGCCGACAATGACCCATTTGGGCTGACTGGTGGAGTGCATGAATCCGCTCTTCTCGCTGCGATGGTGCAAAGCAACATCGTCGTTACTCTTAGTCAAGGATGGAATATTGAATATCCCAATAAAACGGCATCAGAGACAGTTTTAAGCAATTGATATTTCGGACTGCTCGGTCGAATGGTCGCTTCGATCCGACTCTATTACGACGGGCGATGTCTCGTAGCGCGAGCGCCCGGCCGCCAGCATGACACCCATCGTCATTCCGGTGAGTGAACCGAAATCCGGGCTGGTGCCGATCAGGATGCCAATGGCGAAGCCGGGCAGAAGCGCCCAGCGACCGGCCGTCAGAAGTGCGGCGGCTTGCCCGTCCCGCTTCGGCCGGCGGCGCAGATAGCAGGCCAGCACGAATCCACCATAAAGCACGACGCCGATAAGGCCCGTGTTGCTGGCCAGCGCAACCCAGAAGTTCGAAGCTCGCGAGCTACCGACTCCGATTCCGAGACCCCAGGACGAGACGAAGGCCTCCCACGCCGTGCGCGTCCACATGTTGCGCTCTTCGAAGGAGCTCGAACTGGTCTTGGAGACGAGGAGATCGTCCAGAATAAAGGCGATTCGATCGATCAGGGCGGGCTGGAGCAGGAACAAGGCCGCAATCGCCGCCAGCGCGAGCAGACCGATCAGCGCTTCCACCCGGATTGCGTTCATCGTGTCCTGATCGAAGCGCATGACACGCCAGATCCATTCTAGCCCGACCGAGGCCAGGAAGACACCCAGTCCGACATAAGCCGCCGAGGACGAGGACATGATCGCGAAGACCGCGAGCCCGCCGCAGGCGGGCAGCGAGAGAAGGCGCATCGGATCGGAGACCGGAAAGGCGCGGCGTGCGAAATACAGCAGCGCCAGAAGCACGACGCAGGTGCTGCCGAAGGCAGACGCTTCCGGCATCAGGCCGACGACCCGCCGCGCGCCCAGAACCTCGGCATCCACCAGAAGCGCATAGGTGGCGGTTCGGAACGCGTCGAGAATGGCATCCAGCGGAACGAAATTGCTGGCGTAGTCGAGAAGGCCGGTTCCAACCGTCACGAGGCAGCCGGCAAGGATCGCGCGCGGCACGACGGCGCGCACGCGCGCGCTTCGCAAGCCGACCGAGGCGGTCAGCGTCGTCATGACCGAGATCGCGAGATAGGCGAGCTGCGAAATGTTCTGGGTGCTGGGAGCCAGCGGCGCCATCGGCCCTTCGATTGCGCGCACGGGCACGACGAGAATCTGCCCCGCGAACAGACGCGGCATGAGCAGAGTGCTGACGATGCAGACGAGGAGAAAGGTGAAGAGCAGCGCCTGCGGCCGTGCGTGCAGCACTCCGCTCAGGAGGTTCGCCGCCTGCCCTGGCGCGAGAAGGATGCGCAGCGACAGGAGCGCCGCCACGATCGGCAGGGGGGTGAAAGTCAAGCCGCCCGTCATGGCCGGCGGCACCGCCGCCAGCGATCCGAACGGGACGGCGCAAAAGAACAGGACGATGAGGGCGGGCACGCCCCGAACGAAGGCCAGCAGCGCCAGAAGCCAGAAAAGAGCGAGAACGAGAGCCGACATGGACGCCGCGCCGGATCAGGCCGATGCGGCCGCGAGGCCCGTATGCCAATGCCCCCGGAAATAGCCCGTCTTGAGGACGTAGATCACCATGGACAGGGATACGAAGCCTTCCACGATCAAAAGGGTCATCGCTGCGCCTTCGGGGCCGAAGGTCTTGATCAGCGGTGCGATGATCACGAGGCTCAGAATGCCGCCGCTCACGAGAATCGTGTTGAAGGCCTTGGTGCGCTTGTTGGGCAAAAGGATCTGAAGGCCGAGAAAGGTCGAGAAGGACATGACCACAGGCAGGAAGGCCAGCCAGCGCAGGACCTCGGCCGCCGCCGCGAACTGCTGTCCGCCGATCAACACCACGAATTGCGGCGCCAGAACCCAAAGCGCACCTGTAATGCCCGTCGAGATCACCACGAGGCCGATGCCGGAAATTTTCAGAAGCGGCGCGGCCGAGCGCGGATCGGACGCCACGAGACGGCTGATGCGCGGGAAAAGAGCGGTCGAAACGGGCTGAAGCACCGATTGGGCGGCTTGCCGGATGCGGTCGGCGAGAGCGAACTGCCCGACCGCCACGGGGCCTGCCAGAAAGCCCAGAATCACGGGCGTCAGATTCACATAAATGCCGATCGCCGTGGTCGACAGGAAGATCGCCGAGCCCTCTTTGATCTCTTCGAAGATGTCTCGCGCGCTCGGCCGGCTCCAGATCAGAATGCCGTCGCGATGCAGCAGCCAGACGCTGACGAAGCCCGCCACCAGAGAAACCGTGCCCTGGATGGCGATGATCAAGGGCGCATCATCCGGCGCATGGACGAGAAGGATGATGAGCACGAGCGTCAGAATTCGACCGCCGATCTGGATGGCCGAAAAGGCCTTCATCCGTTCCAGCCCCTGCAGCAGCCAGTTGGGGAACAGGGCGGTGCCGGCGATGACCACAAGACCCCAGGCGTAGAAGGGGGCGGCGTCGGCAAAGAAGGGAACGGTTTCAATCAACACGAGAAGCAGGGCGCCCATGAGGCCGGCCAGAATCACCTGACCCGCGATGGTCGCGATCGCCACCCGCGAGACTTCATGAGGATCGTCGCCGATCGCCGCGATCTTGCGCGTCGCGCTCCAGGAGAAACCCCAGGACACGACGAGGCAGAAGAAGCTGAGAACCATCTGCGTCAGCGCGACATGGCCCCAGTCCGCCACGCCCAGAACGCGCGTCGTATAGGCGGCGATCGCCAGAGGCAGCACATAGGCAGAGATTTGGAGAAAGCCGAGTGCGGTGATATTGCCGATCAGGCCCGCGCGCGCATGACCGCCCGCAGGCGGAACCGCCTCCGCCGCCGAGTTGGACGGTTTGCGACGCAGGAAGTCCAGGCCGGGCATACGAAATCTCCTCACCATTCGGTGGGCTCAGCGAAATCGGTCGAACGGCGGCTTGCTGCACTGCACGAAAAACCGGCAATGAAAGTCACTATGCATTGACTTTCCGTCAGCGTCCAGCAAGAAAATCGGTTCAGGCCTTGCCGCAGTGCAAAAAAATCCAATTAAGATTCATATCAATTCAGATCGTTGCTTGTTGTCCTTAATGACTGGTGGCGTTTGTATGGCGAGAATATGGTGATCGGCGGTTCGAGGCAGTGTCTTTGTATGCGACGGCTGGCAGTCGCCGCGCTTTCGAACGGTTAGTTCATGAGTATGATGGACAGGAACGCGAGCTTGGTAGTCGGATCGAAGTTGCCCGTGTATATCGGGATCGCCACCTCGGGTCGTGCGCCGATCCTGAACGAGGTGCTCCGCGATCTGGCGCGTCAGGAGACTCCGCCTGCGCGCGTTCTCGTCTGTCCCGCCCGCGAGGAGGACTTGAACTTTCCGCCAAGTGAGACACTGCCCTTCGAGGTGGAGCGGGTTCATTCGACGCCCGGCGCTTGCGTCCAGCGCAACGCCATCATGGATCGGCTGTCGATGGAGCGGGACGGCGTGCTCCTGTTCATGGACGATGATTTCTTCCTGCGCGCCGACTATATCTCGGAATTGTCCCGGCTCTTCCAGTCGCGTCAGGATGTGGTCATGGCCACGGGCACGGTTCTGGCCGATGGCGCGCCGGGGCCCGGTTTGAGCGTGGAGGAATCCCTCGCCATTCTCGCGGCCGATCGTGACGATGTGCCCGAACGGATCGAGCCTGTTTATAATGGTTATGGTTGCAACATGGCCGTGCGCCTGGAGGCAGCCGAGCGACACAGCCTCCGTTTCGATGCCGAAATGCCGCTTTACGCCTGGCTGGAAGATGTCGATTTCAGCCGGCGGCTGGCGGCGCATGGGCGTCTCGTCTCGTCGACGCGCCTGCGCGGCGTTCACATGGGCGTCAAGCGCGGACGCGGCTCGGGCGTCAGGCTGGGATATTCCCAGATCGCCAATCCCTGGTATCTCATGCGCAAGCGCACCATGCGACCCGATCTCGCCGCCCGTCAGGCTCTGCGCAATATCGCGGCGAATGTCGCCAAGATGGGTAGGCCCGAGCCTTGGGTCGATCGCAAGGGCCGCGTGAAGGGCAACCTTCTGGCGGTAGCCGATCTCCTGCGCGGACGCATTCATCCCCGGAACATTCTTTCGCTCTGATCGCACGGCAAGACCCCGCGCGTGGCGCGCCGATCTTGGTTCGGCGCACTCGCCCAGCATAAGGACAGACGATGCGACCCCACCGCCTACAGCGTCTGGCGACGCGCTTTCTTCTGGTTGTCGGTACGCTGGCCGCCGTCCTCGGCACGCCGGCCCGTGCGGAAGAGCAGAAGCTCGACCTCAGCCAATACGACATCACCTTTGCGGATGAGTTCGATACGATCGACGTGTCCGCTTGGGGACCAACAACACGCTGGATCGCGCATACGCCCTGGCATGGTGATTTCGGAGACGCGCAATTTGTCGATCCGCGCCCGGGTTTTCCCTTTACCACCGAAAACGGTATCCTGACGATCACGGCGGCGCGCAACGCCAACGGAAAATGGGAAAGCGGTCTTCTGTCGGGCCATGACCTGAAGGGACATGGTTTCGCGCAGACCTATGGTTATTTCGAAATGCGCGCCAAGCTGCCGGCGGGCGAGGGCGTCTGGCCGGCCTTCTGGCTGATGGGAACAGAGCGCTCGAAATACGCTGTGGAAGTGGATGTGATGGAGTTCTACGGCCACGAGCCGACGAAATTCCAGAGCTATTACCATCTTTGGCAGATGGATGGAAAATCGCCCGAGAAGCATATCGGTCACATGCAGCAGACCGGGATCGACCTGACGAAGGATTTCCATACGTTCGGCGTAATGATCGAGAAGGACAAGACGACCTATTATCTCGACGGCGTCGCCTACTGGTCGTTCGACACGCCGCCGGAATTCGCCCAGCCCTTGTTCCCGCTGGTCAATCTCGCCTTGGGGAGCGGCTTCTCGATCGAAAATACGCCCGATCCCTCGCGTCTCCTCGTGGACTATGTCCGCATCTACGCAAAGAAGCCGAACTGATGCGCGTTCTCCATCTCGCCAATCATTGCCGAATGGGACATGGGAATGTCCATCTCGCCGTTGATCTCGCCTGTGTGCAGGCCGAAACGGGTGATACGGTCTTCTACGGATCGGAAGGCGGCGAGTTGGAGCCCACGTTGGCCGCATCCGGCGTCACGCATGTCACGGTGGTGCAGCGCACACGTCGTCCGCAGCAGTTGCTGGGTTCCGTGGCGCAGTTGCGTCGCCTCATCCGGCGGGAGCGGATCGACATCGTGCACGCGCATATGATGTCGGGCGCCGTGCTCGGCTATCTCGCGACGCGCGCCAGCCGGGCGCGGCTGGTCACCACCGTTCACAATTCCTTCGATTCCCACGCTCGAATCATGCGGCTCGGCGACCGCGTCGTCGCGGTCAGCCAGGCCGAGCGGGCCGCCTTGCTATCGGTCGGGTTCAAGGAGCGGCAGCTCGCGACGATCGTCAACGCGACGCTCGGCGGCGCGAGGATGCGCATGTTCGGCTCGAAGGACGTCTGGAGCCGTTCGGTGCCGGTGCTCAGCACGGTCTGTGGCCTGCATCGTCGCAAAGGCGTCGATACGATCATCGACGCTTTTGCTTCGCTTGCGGGTCGCCATCCTTGTGAATTGCATATCGTCGGTGACGGCCCAGACCGGCAGGCTCTCGAGAGCCGAGCCGCCGCGACAGGCTTTGGCGAGCGCATCGTCTTTCACGGTTCGCTGGAAGACCCAGGCCGCATCCTGCGCGGCGCTGACATTTTCGTTCTCGCCTCCCATGCCGAGCCGATGGGGCTCGTCAATATCGAGGCCCGGCAAGCCGGCTGCGCCATCGTCGCATCGGATGTGGGGGGTATCCCTGAGATTCTGGACGGTGGCCGCGCCGGCATTCTCGTCCCACCGCGCGACACCGCTGCCTTCGCGCAAGCCATCGAGCGTCTGCTGACCGACCCCGATCATCTGCGCGACATGAAG
The DNA here is from genome assembly GCF_001475935.1 of Aureimonas ureilytica. Lineage (GTDB taxonomy): Bacteria > Pseudomonadota > Alphaproteobacteria > Rhizobiales > Rhizobiaceae > Aureimonas > Aureimonas ureilytica_A. The sequence continues at coordinate 38,939 of NZ_LDQA01000014.1, read as the reverse complement.
CAACGCTCACAAGACGGCATCGAACGCTTCGGCGTGGATCATCTGTGGCAGGAGCATGATCGTCTTTATACGGGATTGATGAGCGAGCCGGCATAGCCGGCCTCGTCTTAAGAAGCAGGCGCCGCAAAAATCCAGCGAGTCGGAACTCGCGACGGTGTGAGCGCCTCGGCTTCGAATCCGGAGAAGAAAGTCAGCCGATCAGCAACATCGAGGTCGGCTGCCGGCCATAGCCCTACTGCCGTGCGTATTCAGATCGCAGGCTAATTCAAGCTCTAAAGGCAGAAGAAATATATAAATCTTTGGGATATATGGTGCCGCTTAGGTGACTCGAACACCTGACCCCATCATTACGAATAGTGTGCACAGACTTCGAATCCGAAATCGAATCCGTACTGGTCGTTAACCTAACCCTCTGAAACCGTTGCGATACAGCACTTTCGGGCGAGCGAGTCCGAAAAGTGGGCCTAGAATGGCAGTGAGTGGGTGTTTCCCCGCATTTCCCCGCGCCACCAGGATCGACCCGTGCCTTCCGAATCGAAAACCAAGACGCCGCCGACCAGGCTGACAGCCGCCCGTGTCGATCAGATCGTCCGTGAGCCTGGGGATACCGAGTTCTCGGATCTGCAGCAGCCGGGTCTGTACCTTCGTCAGAGCAAGCGAGGGGCCTCCTGGCGCATCTCGGTGATGAGCAACGGGAAGAGGAACCAGTTCAAGATCGGATCGCCGCCAACACTGGGCCTGGCCGACGCCAGGAGGATCGCGGGGGCCGGGATCGACAGGGTCAAGGCCGGCTACGACTTGGATCTTCGATGGCTCGACGGTCAGTATGTCGCCCTGGGTCTGCGACCCGAGCCGTCTCCGGTCGCGACCATGTCCCGTGTCCGTGCGAAGACGTGGTTGTACGAGGAAGGCGTGGACGCCTACATCGCGTCGTTGGGCGATGGAGTGCGGCGGCTCGGAAGCCGGCGGTCGTACCGCCAGACGCTCATGGGGCCGCATGTCCGGAAGGCGCTCGTCGGGAAGTCGATCGTGGATATCGACAGGCGCACCGTCGCCGCCATCGTCTCCGAGATGGGCAGGGCGAAGAAGTTTTCCGGTGCCGAGCAATTGTGCACCCAGATGCGGATGTTCTGGGGCTTCCTGTCCGACGATGAGAACTCGAAGGCGTCCGGCGTCGAGCACAACGTCATGATCGGCCTCAAGCCCCCGAAACGACCCGAGGACAGGCCGAGGGGTTCCACCGTGCGAGTGCCGGGTCTGCCCGGCGTGGGCTTGGCGATCGCTGTGGCCAGATCCGGAGTGCTGCACCCGACGACGTCACTCGCCGCCGAGTTCGTCGTGTTGACCCTGCAGAGAAGACAGACGATCGCAAGTGCTCGCGTGGACGAGATGATGCTCGACGGGCGCCGGCCGTACTGGGATATCGCCGGTGAGCGGATGAAGCTTCGGCAGGGTCATGCCATCCCCCTGTTCGGCCGGTCCCTCGAGATCGTCCACGAGGCTATCGAGATCTCGAAGCAGTCGGGATCGGAGTACCTCTTCCCGGAGATCCGGACGGGCAAGCGTACCACCGAGAACCCCGATCCCGGACACATCTCATTGAGCGCCCTGTCTCACGGGATGAGCTATTCCGCGGACGTTTCCCCGCATCGCCTGCGTCATGCCTTCACGTCCGTGATCAACGGGATGGAGGATGACGAGGATGACGATGACGACGACCTCGACGCCGAGGCCGTCTTCAGTCGGATCGCGAACAGGAAGCTGATGGTGAAGCTGATCCTGGACCACAGGGAAGGGCGGATCGGTTCGACGGATCTCCACTACGATTTCGCACAGCTCCTGAAGGTCAAGGCGAGGATCCTTCGGGAGTGGGTCCAGGCGATCGAGAAGCCCACTGCGGATGCGATCGACAGCTACGATCCGGTCGCCGGGAAGAGCAAGCTCCAGGAGCGCAGACGTTCGCATCAGAAGACGCCGAAGCTTTCGGAGTCCAGACGGCACAAGAACGCCATGGCGAAGATCAGGACGGCTCGCGAGACCGAAGAGTCGGCCTCGGCTGAGGACACCACCATCATCCAGCGCGTCTTCGAGGACCATCGGACGGGCCACATCAGCGACGAAGCGGCTCTCCATGCCCTTCGACTGCCGGACATCGAACATCTTGTCGCGCACCGGATCGTCGCCGGTCACGACATCTCGGAACGGCCCGATCTCGCCGGCGTCGTCGCCAGCGCGCTGAAGAGGTGGAAGGAAGTCAGGCAGGCATGGGCGGATCGTGAGAAGGGGTTGCCCCTGCCGGATTTCGAGGCCGCGGAGTGACGATCCAGACGACGAAAAGCCGCTATGGGAATTCCCATAGCGGCTCAGATGCTGACACCTAGGCGGCTCAGAGGACCTGCTTCGCCCCGCGCACGTAACCGTGGCTAGTGTCCTCGTTCGCGATCGTGCACGCGACCTGGAGCCTAAGGTTCTCGCGTTCGAGTTCACCGACATACCGTAGTAGGTCGGCGATGCAGGCCCTGGCGTCGCCGCCGAACTGGGCGAGCGCGTCGTCGACGGGATCGCCGCTGAGGTTGGCAGGCGAGGTGAGGCGGCTCATGACCTCGCCCTCCGCCACGCGCTGTCGACGTACTCGATCGGCTCGCCGTCCAACTGGCTCCAGTACGTCATCCACGCGTCGTCGAAGCGACCGATCCTCTGGCACTCGAAAGAGGCCGGCTCGTCGTCGAACAGTATGACGTCGGCCTCGGCGATGTCGCCCGTCGCACCCTTGCGGATGCGCGACGACACGATGGAGTGGAAGGGCAACGGGGCGCCGGGCCGGATGATGGATCGCAGCGCTTCGACGACCATACCCGTGGCGCGATCGTCGATTGTGGGCGGCGGAGCCTTGGTCGGAGCGACGTCCCCGAAGGGGAACGCCATCTGGAAGGTGGCCTGCGACATCACTGGACCCCCATCGGCATGAGGAGGCGGAGCGTCTGGATCTCGGACGGATCGTGGATGACGACCGGCGCGCCGGGATCCGTCATCCTCCACTCGACCACCTCGCCTTCGATGGCACTCAGGAGGTTCGTCACGTACTTGCTGTTGAAGGCGATCTTGATCGGGTCCCCCTCGAACTCCACGGCCTCGAGGTGATCGCTGGAGTCGCCCGCCTCGGGTGACCGCGTCGCCAGTCCCACTCCGTCCTCGCCGATCGTCAGCGTGACACGGCTCCCGCGTTCGCTGGTGATCGTGGCGACGCGCTCCACGGCTCCGAGGAGGTCTTTGGGGCACACCTTCAGGGTGCGGTCGTGTCCGGACGGAATGACGCGCCTGTAGTCGGGGTACGTTCCGTCGACGAGTTTCGAGACGATCGTCACCGGACCGGCCGTGAAGCGGGCCATCCGGTCGTTGACCTCAACCGTCGCCTCGGCCTCGACGTCGAGAATCTTTAGAAGCTCGGCCACGGTCTCGCTGGGCAGGATGATCGGCGGGAGGGTCTCGGCACCGTTCGGAACCGGGATCGTCGAGCGGCCGAGCCTGTGGCCGTCCGTAGCCACGAAGGCGAGGTCTCCATCGGCGACGTGGACGTGGACGCCGCACAGGTAGTACCTCGTTTCCTCCTGACTCTGCGCGTACGCGACGCGCTCGATCGGGCGACGCAGGTCACGGGCCGGCATCGAGAAGGTCGAGGTCGCGGCGCTTTCCGCAATGTTGGGGAAGTCCGCGGTGGGCAGGGTGTGAAGCGTCACGCGGGCCCTGCCGGCGACGACCTTGGCGCGACCGCCGCCGTCCTCGACCTCGATCGAGACGGACCCGGAATCGACCTTCCGGAGGAAGTCGAAGAGCGTGTGACAGGGCAGGGTGACCTCGCCCGCGATCGTGACCTCGGCGGGTGCGTCGGTGTAGACCTCGCGGTCCTGGTCAGTGCCGATGACGGTCAGTTTTCCGTCGGCGGCCTGCATCAGGATATTGCCGAGGATGGGGACGTTGGGCTTCCGTGCGACGATGCGTGCGAGCGGAGTCAGGGCGGCCAGCAGCGCCGACTTTTCGACGGTGATCTTCATGATCGTGACTTTCGAAGGAAGGAAAAGAGGGGTGTGCTGAAAAGTCAGCAGACCCCGGGCTCGGTCAGTGCGTGAGCAGCGGCAGGCTGGCCTGCCTGTCGACCTAGCCCAGCATATCGAGCGGGCGCCCGAGCATCGCAGCGACCTCATGGATCCCACGGGGCGTCACTAGGGTCTGTAGGCGCTCTTTGCCGTTGATCTCCATCGTACGGACCACGAACCAGCCACGGCGCCTGTAGGTTTCGATCGGGCGAAGGGGAGCACCAGAGGTCTGACGAAAGAGGACCTTCCTCTCGATGAGCCAATCGACGAGCTTCTTCGGCGGGTAGTCGAGGATCCTCCCGAGGTCGGTCAGCGCGACCTGGCCTTCTTTGTCGCCGTATGCGTCCCACTGTGCGGCTTTCGGAGCAGCGACAGCCAACTGACCCTGCGTCACGGAGACGACCGTCAAAAGTCTCTGCTTGTCCTGCACGAGCGACAACAGGGCGACCTGCACCGAAGCGAGATCGTTGAGGTCACCAGGCCGGTGCGGTCCTCGGAGCGCCTATCGAGAAGCTCCTGCTCCATGCGGTTGAACGCCGCGATGTAGCTCATCTTCCATATGGTCGCCTTGGCACCACGGAAGCTGAGGATCATCGCGATCGTGGCGTTCCGGTCCAGGTCGTAGGCGTCGTATGTCTCGCCGTTCTGGCCCTGATAGGGGGTGTGTTCAAACTTGAACAGACCCTCCTCTGGCACCCGATGTCCCTGCGTTTCCGCAAGTCTGACGGCCTTCTCCTGCGTCTTGATCGCGGCCTTGACGGCGCGGCAGACGTAGCCGTGGGTCTTGTTGACGTAGACCGCGAGGTCCTGCGTCGAACAGAAAACCTCACGCCCCTTGATGTGGAGGTGTGGGAGTTGATCTATGGTGCTCAGAGCCTTGGGCATGGTCCAGATCCATGTGTGAGGTCAGGCCCAGGATGTCGGTGGTAGCACACCGCCCTGGGCCGTCTGCTTTCATCAGCAGGTCCTCAATTACATGTCGAAGAATCGGATGCGCGCAAGAGCTGTCGCACGTTTTTATGGTGCGATTACAACGGCTTGGAAGACGTTCGTAAAAAGGTATCCCATCTTCCACGATAACGACTTAGCGTGGAAACGGACGTCTTGCGGTGGAGCGCGAGACATCGCATCAGACCGCCTGCACAGCGATCGACGCAGGTCGGGTTTGGGGTACGTGAAAGGTATCTGAGCATGGCGAAGGCGCCCAAGGATGACATCGATCCAGGCGTTCTGTTGCGCTCGGCGCGGCGAGCAACCTGGAACACCTTTCAATTCTTCGACGGATGGAAGGCCGTCTTCCTGCTCTTGCCGGTGGCGTGGCAGTGGCTATCCGGGATGCCCAAGCTTGAATGGAGCGCCTTGACCGAGCTGCTCTCGCTTACAACCCTTCTGTCCTACATTGCGCTGGTACTGGCGGCCTTCGTCGCTCAGTGGGTCATGGCGGCCTGGTACATGGGCACACAGCGCCTGTCCGATAACGACCCTGAGTATCCTCGCTCCATCATGGAGAGGGAAACCTTCACGCTGACGGAGGCGGCTTACCTACTTGCTGGCGTCAAGATTCAATCAGGTGAGATGACCGGGACAGCCTTGGTCATCCTTCAAGATTTGCAGGCGAGGGCTGGAGAGAAAAGGCTTAAGGTGACGAAGCCGTTCGAACTAGAGATCACGCTTGAGAACATGAGGACAACCGGTGGTGTGAACGGTCGCCCGAAGGCGGGCGCTCATGTCGAGATCACCGCCGAAACCCTCAGGAAGCTGGCCGAGAAGCGTGGTGTCGCGATCCCTGGACTGACCGATGATGTCAGGAAGGTTTCCGCTTGACATAGCCGGCTGAGATCCGGGCTGCATATGCTTCCTGCAGGTTTCGCTGACCCAGTATCAAGGCTCCGATGGCCGCCCTTGAGTTCCCGCCGGTGACGCGCAATGCGTCGTCGATCGCCTCCTCGAGGTCATCCTTCAACGACAGGTCGGTGATCCGTTCTGCGAGCTTCGACATCGTCCATCTCCATGCGATTCGATCCGTGAATGATGACTCCGACCGGACTTGCAGGGAAGCATTTGTTCCTATTTTGTTCTGACAGATAGGAATCATGTCAGCCTGACGAAAGGAGTGGATCATGCTTGAGATGCGGGATCGGAAGACGAGGTCTGGGAAGGATGCGGAGACGATCGGGATCGAGGCTCTGTCGTTCCTCGCATCCGATCAGGATCTGATGCAGAGGTTTCTAGACGTCACGGGGATTGAAGCCGACGAGGTTCGAACGCTTGTCTCGCACCAGAGCTTCTTCGTCGGTGTCCTTGATTTCATCAGTGCGCATGAACCGACTTTGATGACCTTCTGCGGCTTTGCTGCTCTACAGCCGGACGAAGTCTCGAACGCCCGACGGAAGCTCGACGCCGGCTGGTGAGATGGTCGAGACGCTTGGCGAGGCTCTGAGAGCAAGCTGGACCGTCGAGGTCAGGTGCGCGTTCGGCAACCGGGACGGCCTTAAGTCGATCCGGGAATGCCACCACAAGTATCAACTTGATCTGGCGACTCTTGTCTGGACGAGAGGTGCCGACTGCCCACTCGACGCGCTCGCTGACCGGCTGAAATGCCCGATGTGTCATAGCCGCCGGGTGCGGCTCGTATTTACGGCGCCGGGGAGTACGACGACAGTACGAGCGTCGAGCGGGGCGTGGTAGTCCATGGTAGATTCCCGCGCAGATCGATGTGGCGGAGGGTAGGGGCAGAGCATGCGCAAGACGGTCGTACTGGGGGTTCTAGGCTCCCTCGCCGCATCACCGGCAGTCGCAGATGATCTTAAGATTCTTGGGACCGGTCTCGGACTTCGCAATAAGATCACCTGCCAACTCGCGCCGGCCCACGATGGTATACATTCATGCTACGACGCCGAGAGGGGCGTAGCGATCCGAACCGACGGCGAGACCATGATCAAGGTCGTCCAGGTGACTCGCGTACAGGTACTCACTGCCGATGACCCGTCGCCGAAGGACGTGGTGCAGAGGGCGATCGAGCACTACGGGCCACCGGTTGCCTTCGACACCGAGACACTGACGGCGACTTTTGGCGACGCATTCGACGCCAGCGGTGACGACGCATCGGGGCCCAGCGGTCAGGGCTTGGCGATCACCGTGCATGCCTGCGATGATCGACCCCTAGACTGTCGACGCGTGGTGGGGGCCAAGTCCGTTGTCCTCTACAACCTTCTCGATCGCGGGGCGCGGGATGCCCTGAGGGCGAAGTATGAGGAGGAGAAGCAGAGTGACGAGGATGCAGCAAAACGCCAGAAACTCGATGGCATGAGGTTCTAAGGTCGATCCGCGCCATGTACCGGATCCTCGCCGCCTGCCTCGTTGTCCTGTCCGCATCGGTCTCGGCCGCGACCGCCGCGCCGAAGACCCTCGAATGCGAGCGCTCCTACAAGCGCGACGACGGATCGGACCGGATCAGCGGATGGTATCGGATGCAGTTCGATCCCGAGACGCAGGTTTTCCGGTTCGCTCTGTCCACCCGCGAGGCGCCTGCCTTTGACCCAGCGGATCGGTGGGACGTCGCATTCGTCTCCAGAAACGGACTGCGTGTGGTGGCGATCCTGCGGAAGGAGGTCGAGGCCGAGTCCATCGTGTCGCCGGTTCGAGTGGTCGACGTCGACTTCTCGGTCTCGAAGTTCCGGACGGAGGGGTTCGGAAGCATGATCGACTTCGACGACCTAGTCCCGCTGCCGAGCAAGCTCACCTGTCGGCGGCTGGATTGAGAATTTGCGTTTTGGTCTCCGATTTTTAACCTGTCAGTAGGATCCTTGTGCCGTGGAATGATCCACCGGAGACAAGGTCATGACGACCGAAGAGTTCGACAAAAACCGAGCCCGCCTGATCGCTATCGCCGAACGGGAAGGGCCGGATCAGTACGCGTACACCGGCAGTGAGACGGCCCTCGGTTTCACGCACCGCGCCGACGATCTGAGCGTCGTCTGGACGGGCGACAGCGTCTTCATCGTCATCCCGATCGCTGGTCCGATTTTCACGACGGACTGCCTCGAGGACCGCTCGGAGCTTGGTCACGTGATCGAAGACATGTGCGCGAGCGCACACAGCATGCTCCGCCTGGTCGCCCACCAGTATCGGCGCAACGTTGCGAAGACGTGGCCGGGGATCGCGGCATGACGATCGATCAGGACAGTCACGGGTCGTACCAGATCACGCTCCCCACCGGCGTCGACGTCGTCTATCACGGCGACCTCGACCACCCGGCGTTCGACGTCACGATCGGACAGCAGACGACGCGGATGGTCTACGGTGACGCCAGCCTAGTCCCGGCACCGTACGGGTCGGTCGACGAACTGCGGGAGGCGATCTCGGCCGATCCGATGGTGTTCGCACACGAGGCGGTTGTCCACGTCGTGAAGTGGCGGCGTGGTCAGGCGGCTAATCCTTAACCGGGATTGGTCGCATCCTATGTACCGGCCGGTAGCTATAAAGAAAAAACCAAAGTTTTATAGCTTCTTCCGCAGGCGGTTCAGAGTGCCGTTAAGTTTTCGGTAGGAACTGTTATCGAAAACCTTAGGCATCTCGTTCACATCTCGCCCTGCGGATCCGGGCAATCTCCGTCAGCGTGAACTCGTAGGCATCGATCCTCCCGTTCTCACGATCGTCGATCAGCGTCCCGCATGCCTCGGCGTCAAGCACGATCGACGCGCCGGCCATGACGTGGGCGAGGTGAGGGAGCCCACTATCAGGGGCGCAGTCCTGACCCTCGCGGAGAGCGAGCAGGTGACGCACCATGGCGTCGATGTAGATCGTGAGCGGGATCGGGGTCTCGCGCCAGTTGAGCGGGCCGTACTTCCGGGCTCCGTCGGCATGCGCTTCGGCGAGCCAAGCCAAGCTGGTCGACGGGACGGGTGTCAGGGAAGGTGTGTTCGTCCGGCCGACGATGGTTTTGGGAATCTCGGCGTCGGTCACCTGGAGGCTTCCAGATCGCGCAGTGCACTACGAAGCGTATACGCGGCGTCGAGCGTCGACACGCTGTGCTGGTGCGTGCAGCGTTCGCACTCCAGGACGTCGTGGTCGAGGTAGTAGAGGGCCATGCGGACCTCTTTCTCGAAGGCGGCAAGACGCTGGTCTGCGGTCAGGGTTGCGTTGTCGTTCAGTCCGGCGAGGCACATCTCGCGTTCTTCCCGACGACGACGGGTGAGGCCGGGGATCCGCTTTCCCTTCGATTTGTCCCACAGGAGCAGGGCGTCGCACGCCCCGCGAAGATCACCGGCGTTAGCCAGGCGGGCCATCGACGACCCGCAGAACCCCGCCGACCCAATGTTGTAGGTCACCGAGAGGAAGGCGACGTACGGCTTGTCCGGGATCGCGTCGGGGTTCGTGAGACACGCCCGGATTGCCGTTTCGAACTCCTGGAGCCTCGGGCCCAGCATCGCATGGCATTCCGCGACCGTCTTCGTGTCGCCTATCCGGACGCCGCGGGTCTCGCCGAAGCAGATCGTCGGGACGTCGCCGGGGATCGGGATGTACGCCTTCGTACGCAGGCCCTCGTGCGCGGCCACGACGCCGATCGCCGATGCCAAGACAGCGCCGACCAGGCGGGTCTTCGTGACCCGTCCCTTGGGCTTCGTGTTCTGGTTTGCAGCCGGCGAGATGCGAGCGACGGGCTTCGACGACCGCCGGAAGAGGGACATGAGGCTCACGACTGACCTCCTAGATTCTGTTGGGCGACGAGGCGGGACACAAAGGCCGCGCCGGTGCAGAGACCGGTCATCGCCGCGAACGCGCCGGCCGGGATCGGGAGCAGGCCATCGAGCATCGGCAGGGCGATCTCGAGGGCCGAGAACACGAAGGCGGCGGCCATGAAGCGGACGCTCCAAGCTTTCTTCAGAACGGCGCGGTAGTCGTCGACGAGCCTCATGCGGCCTTCCTCTAGCGCTTGGCCGAGGGGGCGTCGGCAGGTGTGGATCTGGCGGTCTGGGAGACGTAGCGGGCGATCAGGGTCGCCTCTGCTGCGTCGGCATCGGGTGCGTCCGGGACCAAGCGCATCGCCTCGTCCTTGTATCTGTCGGTGGTCCAGCCGGCCGACCCGTGGACGTGCTTTCTCCAGTCGCCGAGCCGGACGCCGAGGCATGGAAGACCGGCGTCGTAGGCGGCTTCCTGGCCGGCGGTGTAGAGCGCGACCAGCAGCCGGGATCCGACGCCCCGGCCGAACTCGCGCTCGACGGCGACGACGTCCGGACGGTGGATCGCGATCAGCCTCTTCAGGCGGTTCCGGAGGGACTGAACGGCGAGGACGTGACGGACGTCGAGCGGAGGAGCGTGGCGACCTGACGTGCGGACGCCGTCGAGGAGCGGCCAGGACGTGCACACGATGGTCGCATCACCGTCGACGATGGCGACGCCGGAGTTGGTCGCGAGATCGAGAGCGAGGACCCTCACGGGTGGTACTCGACGATATCGAGTGGAAGCGCGAGCTGGCCGTCCCAGACTGGACGCGGTGCCTTCCGGCGACGTGGGCGCTCGGGATGGAGGACCGCCTCCTCACCAACCAGGATGCGGATCGGCACCTTCATCGCTTCGGCGAGTTTGACGGCTCCGACGATTCCAACCGGATGGTCCGAGCCCCGCAGGTAGCGGCTGATCGCGTTCGCCCGCTTGTCCGACACCTTCATGCGGTCGCGGACGTCGCAGAGGCGCATGCCCCGCTTCTTCATCATCAGGCTGGCCTCGACCGCGATGTCGTCCATCGCGTCGCGGAACACCCTCGGAGTCACGTTTACGGATTCGCGCACGCTGAATCGGTCCCCAGCACGTCGAGACGGTATCGAGTCCGAGCCAGTCGGATCCGATCCTCGAATTTTCGAACGAATATCCGAAGCAACGCATCAGACTCGTCATGTATTCGCTGGGAAGCCCCCGCCGCCCTGCATCGGAATTAGCTGGACATGAGAATCGGCTGCGGGGAAGGGGGTGAACGCCAAAAAACGTTCGACAACATCGGCATAACGGGACCCGTTAACGGAAAGTTAACGGCCACGGACCGTCCGCGCGCAGATCGGGTCGATCCGGGGCCAGTCCGACGGAACAGCAAGAACCCATAACGTTGGGTTTTCGATGTTGTCTAAGTCGTACAATCTACCAAAAGACTTCCCCCACGAGGGTCCGAAAATGTGGGGGAAGTTCGCCCCAGGATGTGGGGAAATGATTTTTACTGTCTAACCCATAGACGAGAGAAGATTTCGTGGCATCATAGTAGGGGTCGAGGCGGCGTCAGATCGCCCGACGCATGACACGAAAAGCGATCCCCATGACGCCACAATACCGCCCTCGCGGGAGCATCCACGACGCCTTCCGGACCGTCGCGCCCGTCGCCACGGTGCACGGCTGGGCCATGATCCCGTCGAGGGCCGACCGCGTCCCAATGAAGGCGTGGAAGGCGTACGTTCGGACTGGCGTCGGTCCCAATCTCGATCAGATCGAAAGCTGGGCCCGTGAGTTCTCGGACATGAGCCGTCACGTCGAGGCGACGGCGATGCTCCTGGGAGAGCCCTCCGGGAACACCTTCGCAATCGACTGTGACACCGACAGCGTCGAAGGGCGTGAGGTCATCCGATCCGCCATGGCCGATCATCTACCCACGACGCCTTTCACCCGGATGTCGGGTCACAATACCCGCTTCGCATCCATCTTCCGGTTCGCCCATCCCGACGACCTGATCACCAAGGACTTCACCCTCGCACACGAGGCCGCGGACTGCTTCTCGATCCTCGGGAACGGCCGGCTGCTCATGGCGTATGGAGAGCATGCTGCGAGCGGAAAGCCGTACACGTGGGAGGACGCCAGGTACGAACCATTCACCACCTCGACGTGGTCGGTCCCGGTCGTCACCGTCGAGCAGGTCGATGCCTTCCTGGCTGCCGTGCACGAGAAGATCGGCATCCGCGACTTCGATCGGAAGATGGGCCGGAACCAGGAGCCCGTCCGCTTCGAGATGCGCGACGACATCAGGGTCCCGCACATCTCAACGGCGGGTTACGTCCTAGACTCCCGCGGGCGCGTGACCGACGGGCGCGAGCGTTTCATGTTCCGGATCGCCACGCTGATCGTCCGGGCCAACCCTCATGCCGCCTCGACCGAAGACGGACGCGCCGGACTGCGCGAGATGACGTACAGGGTCTTTTGCGAGAAGGCCGTGACGCATGCGCCTTCGATCAGCGGTCGACAGGTTGCGCGTTTCTCGACGGACGAGAGCATCCGGTACCAGATCGCCGACAAGGTCGGACGTATCTCCGAGGCGCTGGGCAGCGCCGCCGTACCCGTCATCCGGAACGCAGGGGCGTACTCTAAGGCGTCCGGCGGCCAGACCAGGACGGCCGACGTCCATCTGATGCCGTCGCCGGCAGCCCGCAAGCCGAGGGTCACCGACAGCTACGCCGCCCCGTTTCCGATCCTGTCACTCGGTACATGGCTTGCCCCGGACGGTGTCCCGACGCATCGCACCCCCGGCGTCTCGATCACGGTGCCGCCCATCACCCACGAGGACTACTCCCGCCGTGGCGGACAGCGCGAGCGCTTGATCGAGGCTCGTGAGATCCCCGGAGACGTCCGGCCGACCTCGGCTCGCGTGACCGCAGAGACCAAGAACGCGATCGAGACCCTGCTGCTCGACGCCTTCGGGTATCGCGAGGAGGACGGTCCGGCCCCGGTATCCTGCCTTCGCGGCCTTCCGGCTACCGGAAAGACCACGCGGATCGTCGAGACGCTGGCCGGGCTCCGGTCGGACGTCGGAGCGCCGCTCCGCGCCGTCATGCTCGCCCCTCAGCATCGCAACCTCAACGAGATCGCCGAGGACGCCCGTCGGGCCGGGCTCGTCGTTCGTCAGATCAGAGGCCGGTCGTCGGTCTGCAAGAACCCGGTCGTCGAGCGGCTCGAAGCAAAAGGGGTCTCACCCGGCCGTGTCTGCAAAGCCGTCGTGGCGTCGGCCGCCGGTCAGCGCACCGAGCAGTGCCCGCACTTCGTCGAGTGCCCCGCCTTCTCGCAGTACGAGGACCTGGAGACCTGCGACCTGATCCTGGCGCCCCACGCGCTTCTCAGCATGCCCGTCGACAAGCGTCTGATCGAGGCCGCTCAGATCGTCATCGTCGACGAGAGCTTTCATAGTGTCGTCCTCGACTCCGCAACGATGCCCCTCGAGACCCTGATCCGGCAGCGTGGCATTCCGCCGGTGAGCGCTGCCGAGCGCGCCCGTGGCCACTTCGGCGAGATCCACCGGGCGAACCGGGACGATGCAGTGGCGATCGCATACCGCCGCCTGAAGGCCGGCGACGACATCGCCCCGGCGTTCGCCGATCACCCGCACGGCGAGGAGTTGCTCGTCGGCGCGATCGCGACCGTGGCTCGAGGTGACAGCCGTGCGGCCCGCGTCAATCCGAAATCCACGATCAAGAGCCTCGATCACATCCTGTCCGCGGACGACGCATACGGGCGTGAGGAGGCTCGGTTCTGGAGGATCGTCGACGAGAGGAGACGCATGATCGTCGCCGCACGTGACGTTCCGTCCATCGTCGTCCCGTCGCACGAAGCTCGGATCCGTCTGTCCGGCGACACCGTCCACCTCTCATGGAGGAACGACCTCAACTTCCGCAGTGTACCGTGGATCCTCCTGGACGGCTCGGCCGACCTGCACATCAACGAGAAAATCCTCGGGACGCCGATCAAGACGATCCACGTCACCGCTCCATTGAGACAGCACCTCACACTCGTGCGCCACAACGGCATGTCGGGGACGGCCCTGCGCAAGGCGGTCGACGAGATGGAGCGGACCGGCCGGTCGCCCCTGCTCGAAGAGGCCGCAGGACTGGTCACGCGGATAGCGCAGCAGCACCTTGGTGAGATCCTCGTCGTGGTGCGCGGTGTGGCCGAAGACGCGCTCCGCGGCATGATGCAGTGGCCGGACCGGATCCGGTTCGGCCACCACGGCGCGCTCAAGGGACTGAACGCGTACGAGTCCTCGGAGGCGATCGTCATCATCGGGAATCTCCTTCCATCGCCCGACGCGCTCGACGACCTCGCCGCCGCTCTCAGTTACGACGACGCCGATCCCGAACCCGCGCTGGTCGGCCGTGACGGTACGATTCAGTGGGTCCGCTCGGAGCACTTTTGGCCGATGCGGGACGGGAGTGACGCCCAGGCCGAAGGGCCGGGAACGAAGGGCGTGTGGCACACCCGGATGCTCGCCCAACTAAGGGACGAGGACCTGATCCAGAATGCCGCCCGCGGGAGGCAGGTGCACCGACAGGAGCCGATGGCGCTCTACCTCGTCGGCGATCACGTGCCGGCTGGGACCGTTGTCGATCTCGTTGTGACGCCGAAGACGGTGCTCGAGGCGACGCCGAGTCCGAAGGCGAGGGCGGTCCAGAAGCCGAAGCTCAGGGTCGTCGCCTGACAACCCGTTGACACCAAGCACCAGCGAAAGGCGTCATGGTCGCCTTGGAATCAAGCAGGGCGGGTGGGTGATGCTGAACGGGACCGAGGTTCTCTCAATCATGGTGAGGACGCTGGCCATCGCCATCGCGTTGGATATCGCAGCCCGGTACCTGCTGATCATTCAGATTCCCTGGTACGCGACGACGGCGGTCCTGACGCTGTTCATGTATGCCAGCGAGAGCAGCGCGAACCTCGTCACCCGGACCGCGATCGTAGAGCGGTTCAATAAGGTCGAGGACGACGTGACCGAGGTGCGCGAGAAGCTGGCGTCACTCGAAGCAGCCACTAACGAAGCGAGTCAGCACGACGTTCGATGGCATGAGGATGTGCAGCACGACGTCCAGTGGCTTCAGCGAGAGGTCACCGAACTAAAGAGGATGGTCAACTAGGTCGTCTCGTCCTCGTCGACCGTTTCGAACTCCCTCTTCTTGTTCAGTCCGATGCGACCGGGATAACGGCTGTTCTTCCCGAGTTCGTCGGCGGAAAAGCTCTGCATGCCGTCGGGCGGCTCGATCGGATCGCCGGATCCGTCGTCATCCGTGACGTACTCGATAGACCTCAGACGGTGCCGGACGACCTTCCCGCCCCATGTGTCGGACAGGACCGGTGACGCCTCGAAGCTGATCCAGAGGGCCTTGGCGGCATTCCCACCGTTCGTTGCCTTTGCATCGAGGTCCTCGATCTCGCGCAGACGGGCTGCCCTCAGTCGGGCCTGCCGGCGCTGACCGACCTTGGCCTCCTTCTGGTCCCGAAGCGTCTTCTGGATCGCCCGTCGGAACTGTCTGTCCTGCTCTGCCGTCGTCATGCGTACCCCCTGGGTGCGTCCAGTAGCGTCGACTGGATCATGTAGTCGGTGTGGATCTCGTCCTCTTCGCCGAGCGGTTCGAAATCGATGACGAGCCTGGTCGGCAGACGGACCGATGCGAGGGCAGGATCCGCGCCGAGGCCAGCGAGCGTGGCCATCTCGGCGACCTGGGCTGTGTCGGTGTTCTGGACCTGCGCCGACTTCACGATGGCTCTCGGGTTGCCAGCCCGGAGCGCCCGGACCCGCTTGTCGAGAGCGAAGTCGCCGGTGCTTTCCGGATCGATCGGGGGGATCGGTGGAGCGTAGAGGTCGTCGAGGTCGCCTGGACGGCCACTCGTCGAGCCGTACATGCAGACGCCCAAGGTCAGGCTGCAGGTCGCCTTGCCATCTCCGTCCATCGACATCTCGATGCCGATGACCTTCCCTACGATGGCCTTGTCTTCGGCCTCAGTCCAGGGAACGACGATCCTTACGGAGTCGCGTGTCGACAAACCGACGCCGACGGAGAACGGCACCTCGATCTGAAGGTTGACCGAGCGGAGCCTCCGACGACCTTCACGGAGGAGACGGCATAGCAGGTGCTGCTGGAACTCGATCGCCTGGGCGGACCGGACGACGGACATGCGCTCCTCGCTCTCCGCATACCGAGCCCACCCGTTCGACAGGAGCAGTGCCGGTTTGCCGGGCTCGATGTCCTTTGTCGCTCGGTACCGCCTGGCGCCGGACGTCACGACGTCGCCCGCCTTGTACGCGACGGTGTAGTCGTACGACGGGGCAGGCGGCTCGAGGTAGTCGTCGCGCAGTGAGGCGGTCAGCACCTCCGGCTTCTCACGGGGGGAGGACGGAACAGGGAATGCCATCTGGATGACGAGTTTCTCGGACCTAGCCTGGGACAAATCCCATGACACCATGTAGTCGATGACGCGGACGCGGCTCGCCTCGTAAGCCACGGTCGCCGACGTGGATCGGCGGATCTCGGAGTCATTGATGCTCACGTTCTCGTTGTCAGGAATCGTTCCCGGCGGGATGGTTCCGGTTTCGTCTCGGAAGGTATCGAGAGATAGAGTTTCCCAGGATGGCTTCGTCTTGAACCTGTACCTGAAGGCCGTCCCGCCATTGCCGGTCCCGACTGCGGCCTCTTCGCTGTCGACGAGCTTCTCGCTAAGCACTTCTGTCTCGTAGACGGCCTCGAATCCGGCGAGTCGGAATTCAACCTCACGCCAGTGTTCGATCGAAGCGCGAATCCCCCCGGAGACGATATCGATCCCGTCGACGTCGCGCACCGTGACGGGCGACTGCAGGATGGAGCCTGGGTCGCTGTCCATTGTTGCAAACGGTGAGATCATGGACGCGATGTCGACGACGCCTTTGGCCTCCTGCGTCCACTGGCATTCGAATTCCAGGGAGAGGACTTTCTGCGGCTCACCGAATGAACCGGCCGACCAAGTGATGCCGGCCTCTTCGACAAGCTCGGCGGTCAGGTCGACGACCCTGTCGCCAGTCAGGGTGTCCGACACCGAAACGGCATGCGTCGTCGGATGGACATGATAATCGACGCAGCGTCCGATGATGTACGTGTCGACGCTCTCGGGATCTTCCGAGAACCTCAGATCGGTGTTCGGACGATTGACGAGATTGACCATCGCCCACGCGAGGATCGCCGCGTCGAGGTCGATCGGTGCGCAACGCACACGAATGGTCGTCGTCTCGGCAAGCAGGTCGCCGGGCGACTCGACGATGTAGCCCATCGCAAGGTGGATGGCGTCCGAGGCGAGGCCGGTCGGAGACCAGGCGACGTGAACAAGGCGCTCGAAGGCGTTAGTCAGGACGGCACTGAGCCCGCGGTTCGGAGCCTCGTACTCGAACTCGGTCGCCTGGCCTTCCGATACCGACATCTTGAAGCCGTAGACGTAGGCGTTCGCCTCGACACACGATGTCGCGGCGTTGAAGGGTAGCCCACGTTCATCGATCCACAGGGTCATCAGACCTCCTCCAAATTCAGCGTCCACCCGGCGTCGCGGTCCCCGGAGCCCCCCGACACGGTCCACCCGACGACCACCGTCTGAATGACGGGTCGGTACTCGCGGACCTGCGCACCGAACTCGTCGGTCGACACGCGCAGCAGCGGCCGGCCGTCGGACGTGGAAGCTACCGGCCAGCGTAGGACCCCGAACAGGGAGGCCCCGAGCCAGACGGACGAAGGCGATGCCATCCTCGAGGATGGAGAAGCCGACGCTCATGGACGTCAGGACACCGGCCCCGATGTCACGGGCGATGTCGGCGACGTCGGACCGCTCGGAAAGCTGTCCGGTGCAGACGAGCTTGTCGCCTTCGACCTTCGCGGATGTGATCACGCCGATGACGTCACGCAGGTTCCAGGAAGAGTGCGAGTTAAGAATCGGCGAACCGACCAGGCGCTCGATCTCGACGAGACCAGACATCGGCAGGACCTCGTCGACCTCGACGACGTCCCAGCCCGCCCAGCGGTAGGTCCGGCAGGGGCGCTCGGTCGCGAGGACGAACGTGAACGTTCGCGCCTTCGGGTCGAAACTCGTCGGTGGGGTCGCGGCAGCACGCAGACCACGGGTGGCCATCGGCTTGAACCGAGCACCTCCACGCGCCTTCTCGATGCTGATGACCTTGCCCACGACGGGTGCCCTCGATCTGTTTCGAAGGGCATCGTCTCAAAGGGGACCGGAACCGCGTCAGGGAGGTCCTGAAGATTTTTCGGAGTGACCAGCAATCTTAGGAATCGGGCCAGCAAGGCGTTAGGACGCGGGGTGCTGGACTGGTCTCACGTCAACATGGAGACCGACATGATCCGCATGCTCACCGCAGCCGCCGTCGCCATTCTCGCCGCCACGCCGGCCCTGGCCGGGAAGGTCGATGTCCCGGCCGATGGGACCTACTCGCAGCAGTGCCTTCCGACCGTCACGTGCTTCCTGTCGATCGAGCGCAAGGGCCGTGACGCGTGGAAGCTGGAAGCTTGGGCGGACGAGACGAAGCCCGGTGGCCGACGTCTCTGCGAACACACCGCCATGCTCAAGGTCGGCGTCGGCGAGTTTGCGAGCGGCGACGAGTTCGATGCGCTCGTGGGGAAGACGAAGGGCGTCGAATTCGCGATCTCCGGGAACGCCGACGGGAGCCTAATGCCGATCGTTACGGGCGCCTGTGCGAACGCCAAGCTGCAGAAGGGACGCGGCATGATCGGGTTCGGCGGTTCGTTCTATCCGGAAGGGGACTTGTGACCGCTCTCCGAGCGGTTGTGCTGCGACCGCAGGGCGCTTGCTGAGCGCGAAATTGGCGTCTAACTTCGGGCAATCCCGATGTGCAACCTGGACTGATGGATTCGTATCTCGAAATAGCCCAACAGGTGCTCCGTGCTGCTCGGCGTCCGATGACGCCGTCCGGCATCCTGGATTCTGCATACGCCGCCGGAATCGTGCCGAAGAGGCTCTACGGGCGGACGCAGGTCAAGACGCTGCAGGCCCGCCTCAGTGAGGATGTGCTCTACAGCTCGTATTCGGCATTCTTTCGGACCGAACCAGGCGTCTTCTTCCTGAACGAACTCGTCGCCGATCCTACGATCCCCGCGAAGTTCAAGGAGAAGTTCGAGGCGCGACGGCGCATCCGCGATCTCCACGTCGCCCCCTTCCTCGGCATCGACAGAGATTTCATCGCCCATTGCGACAGCGCTCTCTTGCATGACTGGCATGGGCTTCTGCAAGAAGCGGAGGATTGCAAGGCGATCCACTATCTTGAGTCGCGAAAGGAGGCCGGAGACCGCCTCGTCGTGTGGACCTTCTCCGTCGTTCGCCGGGGTACCGAGGTTCTGTCGTATCGTACGGGTCGGTATCGGACCGATCAGGACACGTTCATGAACAAGCGAACGATCGGGTTCCCCGGCGTCGTGAGCTTCTACGACTGCACGCTCTTCTCGAACGGCGACTTCGGAACGCGTGAGAACTCGCTGAACGCACTTATGTCCGATCTGGATATCTCCGCAGTTGCGATGCATGGAGGGGAGATACCGGACCCTGTGCCTCGCGGGTCCGTGGTGGTGCACGAGGACGATCGTAGGGATGTTCTGCTCGTCCTGATGGACTGGACCTGTCCCGCATGGTTCGAGCCGACGACACGCCGATTGTCTCTGAACGATCCGCGCTGGCTAGATCTGAGGACCCATAACGACATCGATGACTTCGAGCCGTGGACCAAGGCCACTCTCGACGCATTCTGTGAAGCTGATGAAAGGTTCTAGTGCCCACCATATCGGATGGGCAGACGGCCCTACTCAAGTTCGAGATCGAGAACGGATCGGCCTTCAGGAAGAAGGTGGCTCTGCAGGATCTCACGGGACTCTACCGAAAGGGTGACGTTCTCAACGCCGAGGCCGCCCACGCCTTCGAGCGGCTGATCTGCGGCTTCCTGCTGGGTGAAACGGACAAGAAGGTCGTCCGTTGGGGGCTCAATGCGCTTGCGCGACTGGGCACCAGGCAAGGAAGCGGACTTTACCTGAGCAACGCCATCAGGCGGTTCGAGGACGAACCCGAGATCGTAGGCGCAGCAGTCGCCGCGCTCTCGAAGGTCTACAACGGTGCCTTGGACATGGTCGCGGACCTGCCCAGCATCGATCCGGCCATCCGGATCCTCGCCTCCATGCAGACGACCGATCCTCGAAGGATCGAGATGAAGGATCTCGTCATCGACATCGACAAGTCGGATGCGGAGGTTCTGAAACTCGCGCTCCTCCTAGTCGGCCTGAACCGGGACATTCAGAACCTTCTGCACCCGCGCCACACGAACGGGGCCATCGTCCGGCAACTCTGTCAGTACGACGACAGGATCGTTCGTCAGTACAGCGTCTGGTCCGTCATGGAGAACCGTCGTCTCTCGCTGGACGACCTGGGCATGCGATTCGACGAGATCGAGAAGCAACCGGTCAACGTCCAGGCCAAGCTCTATCAGCTCGGTGCGGAGCGCATCGGCGACAAGACCCTTCGACACGACCTCGTCTACCGGGGGACGTACGCGTCGGAGGTCGAGGCGCGCATGGGCCTCGCGAAGGGCGTGTCGCGGACATTCTACGACGGCATTCAGGACCTCACCCTCGACTGGTACGACCTCGATTCCGACGACGGCGTCAAAGGACTGATCGCCGTGCATTTCGCCAAGTTCTCCGATGCCTTCGCACCCTACGGCGAGAAGGTGCTCGAAATCGTCGCGGCCAATCCGGCTCTTCTCGATCGCCTTCTGGTGAGCGCGGAGCGGACGGCCCTATATGGACGGCTGCGGGACCGTGACGTGCAACTGGGCATGATCGACATGTTCGGGAACACCGGCAGCCTCGATACAATGTTCCGTCAGGCCCGAGATCTCACCAGAAAGGTTCACGTCATGAAGGTTCTGTTTCTGGCCGCGAGCCCCTTGGACCAGGATCCGTTGAACATCGGTCGGGAGGCGAACGATCTGAAAACGCAGATCGCGACCGTCCGGGATCCGAAGGTCAAGGTTGATGTCGAGCACGCGTGGGCGGTCCGAGCCGATCAGCTTCAATCCGAGATGCTGAACAACCGGCCGGAGGTCGTCCATTTTAGTGGTCATGGCGACACCGGTCTTCTCGTCTTCGAGGACAGGGACGGAAACTCATACGACATCCCTGCCAGCACCTTGGCGAACCTGATCGGTCTGGTGGGAGGGGTGAAGTGCGTGGTCTTGAACGCCTGCTACTCCGACTCGATGGCGGGTGAGATGGACGCTCACGTGGATGCCGTGATCGGCTGCGATGACTCGATCGACGACGATGCTGCGGCCATGTTCACGAGAGGCTTCTACAGGGCGCTCGCCTACGGTGTGACGTACCAGCAGGCTTTCGATCTAGCTCGGAACGAACTTGATCTGATGGATAGGAAAGGCGAGGCGGCAAAGTACCGACTTCGAATGCGAGCCTAGCAGCAGTAGCGATCGATACGTCCGACCTTTGTTTCAGCATGGGATTCTGCAGCGTTCTCCAATTGTTGGTGCATCAGACTACTGGGTAATCACGTATCCGTTGACGGGCCTCTGCGTGCGTGATGATCCGCTGGAACGAGCCAATGCGCGGATCGGAAACGGCTTCGGCGCCACAGAATATGACCGTGGCCCAATCCTCGTGCGGCAGCATCGTCTTCCTGCCCGCCCACGTCTTCGCAAAGCAGGCCGCCCGGAGCGGATACCCTTCCGGCTGGCCGTACCCGAACGTCTCGCGAGGGTGTTTGAACTCCACATGGAGGCCAAGCGTCCGTCCCTCTGTGTTCCTGAGAAAGAAGATCGCGTCCGACTCGAGAGCCTTGCTTCCCTCGATCCGGCACGTGCATCGGCTGTCCCGTCCGCACCAGTAGTTGGCCCAGAAGGGCTGCTTGGTGGCGCCGCGCTTCGCCCGCTGTTCGTCGGCTACGGGCGTCGAACCCAGGTACGGAATGGCGCCGGGTATGCCGGTCAGGATCCAGTCACGGACTTCGGCGGACGACAGGACTGCGGCGCCGATTGCATCGAGGTAGGGTTGAGCTTTTTCCGAGTAGCCTGGCATTCCGGCACCGTTGATCGTCATGGATTGTAGCGGAACGATAATCGGGAGGGTCGCCCCTCCCGATCGGTTTCGTCAGCCGTGGCCGTGTTCGTTGTCCCAGTCCGGGACATCGTACGCCACCTTAAGGGCATCGACGGCGGGACCGTCGATGTACAGGACGCCATCAAGATAGTCGTCCGGAACCGAGGGGTTCTCGACCCAGGACTCGCCCATTAGCATGAGCTTGGAATTGGAGGGCACACCTTCCATCTTCGCAAGCGACCGATGCAGCCCGCCCAGGCGACCACGGGCGAACGGACCCTTGAGGGTATCTTCGCCCAGTATCTTCTTCAGTTCGGGCCAGCGAACCTCGGCCCGACCGTCCTTCTCCTGAATCAGCATACGGCGGATCAGCAGGTTGGTCTTGTCGTCGAGCTTCGACTTGAGAAGTCGGGCCTGATCGACGGTGAGCGGGTACGAACCGAACACCGTCGTGGTCCCGATCTTGGGCTCTTGAAGCCCGAGAAGGGTCAGGGCAAACTCCCCACGCTGCGCCTGCGGTACGAACGCAAGCGCAGCCATGAGGTCAGTACGTGAGATCGTGATGACTTCATTCGACATGATGTCTCTCCTTCGCTGTTTGAGCCAGCGAATGAGGTTATAAAGCGTTCACGATCCTGCGACAAGTGGGATCGTGTCGTTTTATGTGGTGCCGTATCCTCACGATGCGCTTTCTGTCACGCCTCGATCGAGATCTTGATCGCGGACGGATCGACACCGAGAGTGATCGCCAGACGACGCTTCGCCTCGGGGATCGTCAGACCCTCGTCCGCGGACGCCTCGACCGTCTCGTTCTCGCCGGACTCGTCGGCCTCAAGGTAGTCCTCGTCGTCCAGCTCGGTTTCCGCACTGGTGCCGAGTAGCGGGATGCGCGCCACCGGCTTGTGCTTGAGACCGATGCCCGCGCCGACCAGCGAGATCGGCTCCTTCGCCTCGACACCGTAAAGCGAGATCCAGTTCCCGTGGGAGATATCGAGGTCGGGGTTCGACGCCAGACGTGCCGCGTAGTTGCGGTTCAGGCGATCACGGACCTCGGACGCGGGGAAGTCGTGGACCAGACCGATCTGTTCCTTGCCTTCCTCCCTCGTGTTGAGCGCGACGACGATGACGCGCTCGACGTCGACGTCGTCCATTCCGAGCCAGCTACCGTCGTCGCCGCGTGGGAATGCGAACCACTGGTCCTGGGACGTTCTGACGGCCACGTTGAACTCGCGACCATTCTTCGCGACGCGACGCAGGCTCTTCTTGCCTGCCTTCGGAACGCGAGTGATCTCGTAGCCCTCACTCTCCAAGTACTCGATCCCGATGTCGAATAGCCGCTTGCCGGTCTGAATCTTCGCGGGTGTTGCAAAAACGTTTGTCATTTCGTCTCCTGTCGACTGTGATTGGACGGGAAGACAAATGGCAGACCGCCCAGAAAAAATCAATACCGACGACGTTAGAAATCATTCGTTTCTAATTTGTCTCTCGTCAGTCCAAGACCGAGTCCTCGAGGAGAGCCTTGTCCACAAGGTCCCGCTCGGCCGTTTCCTCGGCATCGACCGTGGCCTGGATACGGGCTGCGACCTCGGTGTCCGGCTTCCACACGGCCTGTCCTGCCTGGAAGCCCAGGCTCTGCAAGCGGGCCTGGTCTCGGGCACCGGCGCGAGCAGCCACGTCCGGCTTCATTCCAAACAGCGCCCGAGTGACATGGCCCTGCGGAATGATACCGCGATCGACGGCGCCCATCCGCGCATTCAGCTCTTGGTCCAACCTGGCGGCCGGGATCACGGGCCACTGCCAGTCGCAGGCGTAGAGTTTTCACGGCTTCAGGTCGGCGGGCGGCTCCCAGAGACCGGCCGCCATTGCTGCGTCGATGAAGTCGCGCCACATGCGGTTCAGAAGGCGCTTCTCGTACATTTCGTGCACGAGATCGGCCTGGCGCTGGACGCGCTGGGACATCATGCGGCCCCACCGCTCGACGCCCTCGTCACCGAGTACCTCGTTCAACGGAATGCCGACCGCCATTGCGATCATCATCACCTGCCACCGGAGAGCGCGCTCGAAGTTCGCCCCTTCGTCCTTCGGTTCGAACGTCTTGATGTCGAAGCCGTAGGGTAGCTGGAAGACGCCACCGGGCGTCAGCGCCACGGCGTCGAGCATCTCGTCGACCTCCTCGTCGGTGGGCAGCATCGACTCGTCGTCGGACGCCTCGGCAGGCCGGACCGCGAAAACGGACATGAGACTGGCAACCTGCTTCCTGCGAAGCTCGCTGTCCTCCAGGGTGGTCATTTTGATCGCCCTGAGCAGGGCCGGCGCCAGAATCGGTCGACCGCGCCTCGACCCCAGGGAGGGATCGGCGACATGGTAGATTTCGGACCGGTCGAGGTCGAGCAGGCGCGTCGACAGGGACGGGTCGTAGGGGTCCTCGGACCAGAACTTGTACCGGATAGCCTTCGACCTGTAAGTCGCGATGCCCGATGTCCAGCGCAGGCCGCCCTCGACCTGGGTGAAGTCAAGCGGCACGTACTGCGGACCGTGAACCTCCCACTCGATCGGCACCTCGAGGAAGTCGGCCTCAGGTGAATCCGTGCGGTCGCGGCGACGCACGAAGAACTCGCCTGCGACCATCAGTGTGCGGTGGCCGGCCTGACGCAGCATGGCGCCGAAGGACCTATCGTCGATGTTGTCGAAGTTCTCCGAGACCGCGCACCAGAGGTCGTCGAGGTCCGCGAACCGTGACACCGGCACCGGTCCTCTGCCGATGTAGAGTTCGCAAGCTGAGTTCACGAGGCGCGTAACCAGCGGCTCCTGCTCGTAGAGGTGGCCGGACAGGAGGCGCTCGTACGCGTGCTGACGGACAGACAGCGTCGGCGACGGCGCGTGGAGTCGTGGCAGGAGAGGGTGCCGGGCGGCGACGTCCAGGCCGGCAAGGGGGCCGGTACGGGACACGGCGGCGCGCCGACCGGTCGCCTTGCTCTCGGGTGCGCGACGGGTCTTGCGGACGGCCGGTGCGGCCGGCGTCGTGGTGCGCTTGGTCACAGGCCCTGCCTCACGTAAACCTTGGTGTATCTGATGCGACGCCCGGAATCGAACGGGATGCCGAGGCGGGAACAGCGACTGCGCTCCATCTTCTCGACCAGGCGTTCCGCCTCCCTCGTCGTCATGTATCCGACGCTGCCGGCATCGGGTGACGTGATCGTCGTGGCGCCGGACGTGATCTGGGTGACCAACGCCTTGATCGCAGCGTCCAGCTCGGCGTCCGACAGGGACCGGAACAGATCGAATTTCACATCACCACCCCACGCCAGACCGGGACTGGCGCCTGCGGATGCGTTCGATCCTGCTGGTCACCTCCGGTGTCGTCTCGGTCCGCCGGGTTTTGCGCTCAACGACGCGCATACGAAGCCCCGACGACGAGACGGCTTCCTGCTCGGGAGGATCGGCGTCCGAGCCGGAACCCTGCAAGGGAGGATCGGCGTCCGAGCCGGAACCCTGCAAGGGAGGCTGGACCACCAGATCGGTCGTCGCCCCCTCGACGATCGTCGATGCTTCCTCGGTCGCCAGGCGGGCTTCGATCGCGGCCTGGGCCACGGTGGGATCGACGGCGTCGACCTCTTCACGGAGACGGCGGTTCTTCACGATCACAAGCTCCTTGGCAGCGTACCAGTACTGAAGGCAGTCCCACGGCTCGCCCGTGTTCGATCCGGTCTGGACCCACGTCGACACGCCCGGCTTCGTCTCGACCAGACGCTCGGCGATCAGGCCCTCGAAGTAGGTCTCGGGCAAACTGCGGGAGAACGAGATCGATCCGGGGGCCGGTGCGGGGATGGCGAGGCGACGGGCGCACTCGTCCTTGGCATCCCTGGTGCCGATCCAGAGGTAGTTCCGGCCCGACTTCTTGGACTTCCGGAGCGTCCCGTTCGTCGGCAGGAGGGTCACACGCCGGCCGGCCCGCTCGGTCGTGTCGCCACGGATCGGCAGGATGCCACGCTCACGCGAGCCGGGCAGGGTGCAGAACTTGTATGCGGCCTCGGTCTGCCAGCCGACGTCGACCAGGCACTTCCTGATCTTCAGGAGGCGCCCGTCACCGGCGACGTACTCCTTGTCGAGGATGTCCCACACCTGGTCGGCGTAGTCCTCGTCGAACGGGTCGAAGCCGATCCTCTTGGTGTGGCCGTCGCGCTCCTGCACGAGGTGCGAGATGACGTGGTGAGCGATCACGTGCCACCGGTTGTTCCGGCAGGCCGCCATGACCGTCATCTCGCCGCGGGGCGGGTTCCGGGGATCGTCCCTGACGCCCTTCTGGTTGTCGATCGCCGCGACGAGGTAGACCGCGTCCTCGGGGCAGTCGATGCCGTCGGGGAGAGCCTCGGCGTCGAGGACGTTCTCTTGAAGTTTCGTCGTGTCGACGAGGATCGGCGGGGCCGGGTCGTACGGCTGGGCGAGGGTGAGGTTGACGTATGCCTGGCGCGTCTTCTCGTTCCGGAGCGACGCATGGTGGTTCGCCCCGACGTGGCGCCAGGTCATCTGCGGATCGGTGGAGTGAGCGGCCGAGGTGTAGCAGCCGACATGACCGGGCTCGCCGATGTCCGTAGCCCGGAACTCGCCGGCCTCGAGCATCTCGATCTTGGAGGTTTCTTCGATCAGTCCGCCGCACGCGCAGGCGTACCAGGAGTCCTCGACGACACCGCGCTCGTTGCGCACGTACCGGAGCCCGGTCCCGGTGTCCTGGTCGCGCCGGCCCGGCCGGACGTCAGGCTCGTACCGGATCATCTCCTGGCAGTGGGGGCAGGGCATGTACCAATGCCGCTTGTCCGAGCGGCTGTACTCGTCCGAGATGCAGCAGCCGACGACGGTCGGGGTGCCGCAGACGAACAGGATCGGGGCGCAGAACTCCTGAAGGCGACCCCGCACGACGGTGACGATGTTGCCTTCCGGGCCCTTGGAGTACTTCTCGTCGCCGGCCTCGTCGATCGCGACGAACAAGCCCTTGATCGACTTGATCGGCTTGTTGCCTGAGCGAAGCTGCAGGGACGCGCCGTTCCGGAAGATGCGATCCGACCAGCCGTCCTGGATGCCCGCTTTCGTGTCTGGCCGCATCATGGCAGCCAGGGACGGCGACGCCATGAGTATCTGGTACAGCTTCTTGTCGTGGAATGCCTGGGCGTCCGGCTCCGTCCTCTCGAAGAACAGGGAGTCGAAGCCGAGATGGCCGGTGTGGTAGGCCATGCCCGTCGAGATCAACAGCGTCGCGCCGGCGCGGGCGATCTTGAGGTAGTCGACCTGCCGGATGAACGGGTCCTGCCACATCCGTGCGATCGCGCACTGGATCGCGTTCATCTCGTAGGGCCCCGACCGGTCCGAGACCGACGTCGGAATGATGACGTTGTTCTTCGCCCAGGTCGGAATGTCTTCCGGTTCGCTGGGAACGAGATTGGCTGCAGCCAAAGCGGCGGCCTTCAGATAGGCGTCGGCTCCGATCTCCGTGAGTTCGGCGCATCGGGCGAGGAGTTCGGGATCCTCATACCGCATCGTCTGGTCTCGTCGGGACGGTGCCCATGGCGTCGGCGATCACCTTGGCCGACTGCTTGAGCGCCTCCCGGCACCACCCCTGCGCCTTCTGGCGCCAGATCAGCTTCTTCTCTTCGGGGAAGCCCGCCATCTCGCGAGTGAGGCGCTCGGGCAGGGCCATGATGGCCTGACGGAGAATGCCGTACGCACGCTCCTCGGCCATCTCGGGGATCGACCGCTCGACGAGGATCTCCGCCGCCTGTCCGACCTTCAGACGTGTGAGCTTGAGGTTCTCCAGCTTCAGGAGGTCAGATGGAGACATGCGACCTCCCATGCCTTCTCCAAGGCCGTCCTCGCCTGCGCCTGGAAATCGGGTCCGTTCTTCACGACGGACCTGCTCCTCTCTCCACAAGATCACTTCCTTCAGGTCGACGAGGTGACTGGACCCGCTCTCACCCTTCCGGGCGATAGGCATGCCCTTGGCAGCCCAGGCGGCAAGCGTGTTCCTGTCGCGACCCATGAGGGCCGCTGCCTTGGACATGGACATCAGACGCTCGGCCCGGTCGGCGGCGTCCTCCTGCGCTGGGGTGAGCTTCGACACGGCGATCCCGGACCGATGGATGGTCCAGCAGGATGGTCACAAGCCACCGGAACCGCGTCAGGGAGGTCAAGAAGACAGACCTGCGGGGTCCGACGGCGATGGTCACCCGGCATTACAGCAGGTCGATCTGGCGATTTCGTTGGGGAACGAAGCGTTTGAAACGTGCTACAGACGCTGCAATGTCAGTAGGTTGAACGTATCAACTCGTGTGACTGATGAGGATGCAGCACACCCCAGAACCTGCTGGCCTGCTGGGTCCGAACCATTTTCCCCAAAAGTACGCACGGCCGGCCCTCGCGAACCACCCATGTGTGCGCGAAAATCCATGGGGTCCCCCAGCCAAGCGAAGGCAGTTCTGAACCTGCGGGATCGGTCATGGAGATTGGCGCCTACGATCCAGCAGGTGCCTGAGGATCAGCCCTTCGGTGGATGCGTGCGTTGATGGCACGATCCATATGACGGACAGCCGGTGCTACCCCGAGCCGGTTAGATATGAAGCGGTGCTGGTTCCGGTTCGTTGCGTAAACGAACTTTGCCGCACCTTGGACGATATCGATGTTGCACAGACCTATGAGTTCCTCGACACCGCAAGAGTCGCGGAGCCGTGTGGCGAACATTGGATCTCGTGCAGCGATCAAGAGCTTCCTGGGTCCGATCGGCATGATCATGTGACCACGCGCACTTCCGAAGTCGTCGCTCCATAAGATCGGCCTGTCCGACGTCAGAAGTTCTCGCGCTCCAACGGGCGCGGTCAGGATCGTCCAGTTCAGCGAACTCAGGTCCTGCCCGATTGGCTGGGAGGAGATGATGTCCGTCAATGTCTCGAACATGCTCGACTCCACCATCTCAGGCGGGAGTCGCTGCATGTATTCGTCCAGGCTGTCGGGATCTCCGTCACGCCGAAGCCGTGCATACTCCTCATGGTTATCGGGCGAGTTCGACATGACGACGGCATGCCAGTGCCTTCGAAAGGTCTGGATGTCCTCAGGGCATCTCGTCAGTAGGGAGACGACGAACGTACTCCAGGCGCGACGATGTTCCATCATGTAAGGATACTGAGCGCCGTGGCGCTCCATGATGTCGAGGGTGACCGATGCAAGCCCGTCTATCGGTTTGAAGAAAATGTCCTCGAACGATGACCCGGTCGGCGCGCCCTTCATGGAGTAGAGGTCAAACTCGTACCCGGTCCCTCCAGGCGCGGTTTCACGGTGTAGAACGCCGGCCCTAGGATGCCTACGGAACTCGGTCAGCTTGCCTTCCGGGTTCGCCCACCGCTTCAGTTAGAATTCCGGGATGTAGTGGTGTTTGCGGGATGGGCGTTGAGGCTTACTCTGCATGCCTCACGATCACCGCCTTGAGCTTCACGCGTCAACCGGTTGGGTCGCGACACCCTGTCGTTTCTACAGGACAATCGGATGGAATGCCGACGCGGATCGACCCGTTCGAGCCGACGAGGACACACGTCAAAAATAGTTTCGAAATCTACAACTCGACCCTTGTAGATTGTCGATTTGAAATCTACATTCTCGTTCACGGAGGCGGCCATGATGGCCGTACGAAGTGACAGGAATTCAACCATGCACCAGACCGCGATCTACCTCGTCGAGACCGGCGCCCTCGTTTATCTCCAGGACGGTTCCGAATGGCTCGAGGCCATCGAGAACTACGACCAGACTGTCGGATCGGTACACGAGACCTGCGATACCCGCGGGCACGGGGCAACGGCAGTGGTCGCCCTGATTTACAGGGGCGATGTCCCGCAGACGCTCGACGAGGCCCGTGAGGCAGACGACTACGAGTGCGAGATCCAGACCGGCATCAAGCCCTGGGAAACCAGTCGCAACTTGATGCTGACGGTCCGGTCCGAAGAGCCGGACGAAGATCACATGAGCTTCACTCCGAACCATCGTGATCAACCCGTTCTACCCGATGACGGCATCGCCTTTCACGGAACGATCGAGATCGGAAATCCGGAGGATCGGAAGGCATGGGCACTCGAAGCGTACAATGAGGAGGTCGCCCATCTGGAGGATGAGGCGCTTCCCGGCTCCTACCGCATCATTGTCCTCGACTACACGTCGCGTGAGGAGGGCGAAGAGATTATCGACAGGATCTACGAGGTCGAGGTTCAGGACGACGAGGAGAACTGACAAGACCCCTGCGGATGTGAGCACTGATCCGTCGGTGCACCATTCCGCAACGATCCAGTTGCATCAGGCAGGAGAGCGCACATGACGATCTACGCCGGCACCTGCGACAGGTGCGGACACCTCAATATCCAGAAGCGCCCCAACCTCACCGGCGAGTACACCAAGGGCTTCGCCGCCGACTGCACCGCACCTGAGGACAACGACGACGGGCGCTGCTGGAACGAGGTCTACATGCTCCCGCACACGGACGACGAGATCGAGGAGATCAAGGCGGGCTACGAGCAGGCTCGCCGTAATGCCGAAGATCCGATGGTGGCGTTCTAAGACAGGACCGAGGGGGTCACATGGCCGACGAGGCCGATATCAAGAAGGCCGGCCGACCGAAGGGTGGCACTAATGCCCGAAGGGCGGCCGGAACGACATTTGCCCATCTGATCGCTCTGATCGGCATGACGTATGATGAGGCCGCGGCCTTTCTGAATATCTCGGTCGGCTCAATCCGATCGTACGCATCCGGGGCGCGGAACCCTCCTCTCGATGTCCTCGACAGGCTGGCAGATCTCTGGGAACGAGTATCATTCCGGTCTGACATCATTGGTCCGATGCCAGAACCAGCACACGCGAGACGAGAGGCGATTAAGGCGATCAGGGAAAGGAGATGGGCCAGTAAACGAGCGGAACCCATCAATCGGAGCGAGGGGTGATCCTCTCGTTCTTTTCGTGTGCCTACTCCTGGCTGTCCCCACGCCCGTTGAGCGACGCCTGGAGCCTCTTCTGGAGCTTCCGAGACAGATCCTCAGCCGCCTGCATGACGCTCTCGTTCCACCCGTCGAGAAGCTTGTCTGACCGATAAGTCGACCTCTCGACGCCGAGCACGAGCAAGCTCGGACGGCCCTTGCCCTCGGAATCGAACGGGCGCTGCCAGAAGCCGACCGGACCGCTTCCACCTCGACGCAGGCGCCCGAAGAAAATCTGCGACCCGGAGCCGGCGCCCACCCGCTGGTCGACGCGTCGGATCTCTCCTTTTGACCTCGCTTTCCTGGACTGTCTGAAGGCACTGAAATCCTCGTCCGTGGCCTCACGCCCGGCCTCGGCAGCCCTCTTCTTGACGTTGGCCCGGTCCCTGTCTCTCTGCGACGTCGAGGCGCGTATGAGCTTCCGGAGCGAGTTTCTCGGCAGGTTGCCGTGCTTGTCGACCGTGACGCCGACACCGCGCATGGCCGCCCTCGTTCCAGTCCAGATGAAATTGTAGTCCGAGGCCGCGCCGGCGTCTCCCGGCGTCCTGACACGCTCCTCACCGAGCGAGTATTTTAGGTACGTCGACTGGAGCCTGTTCACGGCGATGCTGGACGTGATCCCATCGCCATCCTGCCTTGCCCTGCGATCCAGGACGGCGCCCTTCCGGCCGCCAGGCTGGATCTCCGAAAACCGCGCCGGTCCGCCCTCGATGTCCCTCTGCCACCTGTCCCGGAGCCTCTCCTGGGCGTCGACAGCGATCTCGCTCAGACTGTCCCGAATAGCACGCGGAACGCTCTCACCGAGCCTCGCGTACGCCTTCGCGGCCCGCCGGATCTCACGGTCGTCGATCGACACCACCAGGTCTGCCATCCGATCCCCCGATCGAAAAAATGGCCGGCTCGGGGTCACCGGCCGGCCTAGTCATGATCACGTCTAAAGCACCTGGATTATGTGCTGGTCACCCGCGTTCGGCAAGGGTTTCGACGACATTTTCTCCTTCGGAATCAGCACTCTACTCGTAGATCAGGTCATCTTCATCGGGCTGCGCGTACAGGCTCGGGTCGACCTTGAAGATGGTCGGCGAGGGCGCCGGAGAAGGGGTAGGAAGGGCTTCGTCGGGCTCGGACGGGTCCGTAGGTCTCTGGCGAACAAGGCGGATCACAGCGGTCGGGTGAGCCTCCTGTATAGCCTGAACCTGATCGACCTCTTCGCGAGCCGGCGAGCCGGGTGGGTACAGATAGTCCTGGACCTGCACGGGATCGAAATCGTCGAGGTGGTGAGCGGTCGGGATCTCGACGCGTCCGTCGATCTGGCGGATCATCCATTCCCTGACGGGAGCCACACCGTCCAGCACGTCCTGAGCGACGTGGGAGCCGATCGTGAAGAGGTGTCGGCCTTCGAGGCTTCCACCCGGACGGCGGCGTCTGACCTCACGAGGATCGACGCAGCGCGACAGCGCCTCGGCGGGATCACGGTCGCCACAGGCTTTCACCAGACGCTCCCGGAGCCACTCAAGGCCGGCCGAACGGTTTCGGTCCTGGGGACCTTCCT
Organism: Aureimonas ureilytica; assembly: GCF_001475935.1. Classification (GTDB taxonomy): domain Bacteria; phylum Pseudomonadota; class Alphaproteobacteria; order Rhizobiales; family Rhizobiaceae; genus Aureimonas; species Aureimonas ureilytica_A. Next base: position 6,415 of record NZ_LDQA01000014.1, on the reverse strand, counting down.
CACGCGCCCTGGCGAGGTCTATACCGGGTAGATCGAGTTTGGCCGCCGCCTCTTCGTAAGGATGGTAAAGGATCGGTAGGTCGGCGCGGGGGTCGCATGCAGTGGCCGTCCCGATCCACTCGATGCGTACGTACCGGCCGGCTGGACGTGTTCCGGTCGCAGGCCTGTCAACAACGTCGAGAACGCGTCCGGAGAGGCGGACGGTGGTGGGCTTCCTCTTTGGCTTGCCAGGGTAGTGGCCGCTACCAGTCGGCACGGTGACGTACTCGGGGCGCCCGTTGGTCATCCGGCGTCCGGTCAGGAGGCCGACGTCGCGGGTCACCCGGATGGCGTCACCGGGGCACAGAGATGCGGCGGGACAGGCGATCCAGAGAGGGAGTGACTTCTGCACGGTGTCGGTGGTCATGGTGTCTGGTCCTCGTGAGAAGGGGCCAGGGCGCGGGGGCGGTGTTCCGGAGCGGGGGTGTCTCCGAGTGGGTCGGGCCGAGCATCTCAGCGTCACCCACCTTTCCAGTCTGTGTCAGCGTCACCGAGGTCAGATCAGTCTCTCCCCGCAGGAAAAACTTCTCTTTTCGATTCTTCACGCAAGACCACGCAAACCGAGATCTCTGCAGAAGGTACGTTCTGTGAGCGTAGCGAACAGAACTAACTATTGTTTAGATAAGCTCGCTGTCGCTCACTTATCCAGGTAAGTGCACCTCTGTCAAACGAAATCGCGACGTAACCGTCTCGAATCGAAAAGAGAAGCTCTCCTTCGGGAGGCAGTCCTCCACCCTCGCTCCCTCGATCCACCCGATACGTCACCATCCCATCCTGACACGCCCGACCCTCGACCTCGACGCCGCCCCATCCGCCTGGTCGCCGGCCCTGACCCGATCCCGTCCAGCGTGACGTCACGCTTCCGACCGGCCCTTCACCGTGACGTCACGCCCTCCTGGCCCGCCACCACGCCACCACACGCCGGCCGCCCTGCCACGACCGTCAGAGATCGCCCAGGATCGCCGTGACGTCACGCGACGATGATCCGGGCACCGCGCACGAGAAAGGCCGCCACAGGGTGTCCTGGGCGGCCTCGCGGGTGTTCCTGGCTCGACGTCACACTGGTGTGTCAGAAGCGCTCCCCGTCGTCATCGTCGTCGGGTTCATTCCCCTCGGCGATCGCCTCCATCCTCTCCACGTAGTCTTGGTACGGGTCATACGGGTCACGGTCCTGACGGTCGATCCATGCCTGCTCCTCCTCCGAAATCGGGCTGGCCTCTTGTGACCTATCGGCGTTGCCGACTGGTCGATCTGCGTTGCGAACTGTCTGAGTAACGGGGGTGCCGGGCAGGGTTACATCCTTGCCGATCGTGATCGGGTCGTCGACGGAGGGCAGGGTGGTGATGCGATGCTCAATCGACCGGATCAGATCGTGAGCCCGTTCGACCGCCTGCTCTGGCAAACAGGTCCAGTATCGCTTCGTCGCCTCATTGAAGGCATCCAAGGCGATGACGTTCGCCTCGTTGATGATCCTGCACACCCCTTTAGACACGCCCCCAGCATTGATCCTCACCGTGTCGTAGTGCAGGGCCAGTAGCGTCGTCGCGTCGTCCAACCTCTCCTGACATCCCTGCAGGGCCGTCTGGGCATCCAGGAGACGCTTCTCGAGATCGGCCATCCGTTCGACGCGTGCTGCCTCAAGGGCCTTGGCCTCGGCCTCACGTTCGGCGACGAGACGGGCCTCCTCCGCGTCCAGAAGCTTCTTCCGGGCCCGACGGTCGGCCTGGCGCATGGCTGCGGCCCTCCGGTTCAGAGCCGCGGCGTCTTCTGGCGTTAGTCGTTTGTTAGGGTCTGGTGTGGTCATCTGCTGACTCCGCCGGATCATGAGGATCGAAGAATGGCATCGCACTTTGGTCACGTCGCCGCGATGGGCATGGCAACCGGGATGGTCATCGGCGGTGCCGCCGGCGCCTATGCCCGTGGCGTGAACCGGGCCAGGGCCTACCAGGCTGCTGCCGATGCCGGGGCCATCAGGGACGACGAGATCCGCGCTTTCGACAAGCTCGCCCGTGCTTATCGGTCCGAACGGGCCCGCGCCGACCGTGAGGCTGCACGGGCCGCTGATCTGGAGAAGCGCCTGGCCGACTTGGCCCTGCAGAACGCGCTTCTCATGATGAAGCGCTAGGCGACGAGGCGAGGGGCCGGGACTGCTTGCGGCTCGTCGACGTCGGGCTCGTCGAGAGCCTCCATCGCCCTCGTCGATCGAACCGCCAAGAGGTCTTCGAGGTGCTGCCGCTCCTGCGCGGAGATGTCCCGCGTCAGTGCCTCCTCCCTTCGCTTGATCGTCAGGAGGTCACGCTCGACGTCGGGCGTGGGTACCGGCCGGCCACCAGTTCCCTTGATGCACACGTCACCCGACGCATGGCGACCGATCATCGTGTCGCTCGCCGCCAGGACGATCCTCAGGTCGGGCTTGTCGAGCGCGAGCAACCAAAGCCTGACGTCTGACGGGAGATCGGCTCCGGCCGTACGATCACCACATAGAATGCGCGTCGCCGCGGAACGGACCTGACGTCCGCGATCGGCCATGTCGTCGGCGGGAGTGACAGGCTCGGGTGCGCGCTCGACGATCGCGTCCACGTGACGCTCGGCGTCGTGAACCGGGGCCGGCCGGTAGTTCGTTCCCGACGTCGATCGAGCAATCCAGTTCCAGGTGTTCGTCACCGTCCGGTCCATCCACCACAGGCCGTTGGCGAACATCGACGTCGTCATTGATAGCGCGTTGGTGATGGCCCCCAGGGCCGCTCTGATTGCCTTCCACATGATCTGATCTCCGGGCGGCATGATCGCCGCTTTTCAGACTGGCCGCGTCTTCGGCAAGCGACAATCAGTCGTTGTCGGAAATCTTTTTCGACAGCCTCTCCCGGCGCCTGATCTCACGCTCCAAGGCATCTCGGATCAGAGACAGCCGCTCCTCGCCGTCGTCGAGCAGGGCGTCGAGACGAGCCTTGGTCCCCTCGGGAACGGCGACGTTGATGTGCTCGGGGTATCGGAGCTTCCGGCCCACCCGTGCTGCCTCCTCGATTTGATTCGTGGCTGCGATCATAGCCCTCTCCAAGATTTATTTCGCGTACCTATTAACAGGTCATTGACGTTCGTATCCGGTACGTCTTATTTTGTAAATGACGTACCGGTTATGAGAGTTTTTCGATGTCCTTGGTGAGCGTTAACAGAGGGGCGCAGCGTCCGATGGATGCGAAGATCTACGCCGCTCACGTGCGCGGTCTGACGCCTCGCGGGATCGGCGAGCGCCTCCAGTTGCCGACGGAGTACGTCGAGCGCCGCCTCCCGCACCTGTCGACTCACAGCCTGGCCGGTATGCGCCCGGAAACGCCGACGCTGGCCGACCGCATCCTCGATCTGCTGAAGGAGGCGGACGGGCATGCGGCGACGGTCGATGACCTGACGGCGCTTCACGTCCCCAAGTCCCCCGGTTCGAGCGCGGTCAACGCGGTGAGGGTGTCGATGGCCCTGCTGCGCGCCGACGGTCATGAAATCCAGTACGTCCACCGCTACGTCGCCGATGCCCAGCCGCACCTCGAGTCGACGAGCCGCGTCATGCGCCGGATGGCCGACCGTCTCGCCGCCGGACCCGCGACGCCGGAAGAACTGACCGTCGCCGGCCGCGTCCCGATCCAGCAGGTGCGTGTGTACGTGCACAAGCTGAAGCGGAAGGGCGCCCAGATCCGACAGGTGAGGGCGTACGTGCTGACCGTCGTCAACGAGGAGAGCCAGTCGTGAGCAAGATGCCCCGGAACACCGACTACACGCTCGAAGAAGACGCCATCCTCGGCACCTTTCTAGGATCCGACATGTCGTCGAAGGACATCGCGGAGATGTTCGACATCCCAATCATCACCGTGATCCTGCGTCGCGCTCAGATGGGCTACCAGCGCACGACCGTCGCCTGGTCGACCGAGATGGACACCTCTCTCCGCGAGATGGTCGAGGCCGGCCGCTCGTTGCCGTTCATCCGCAAGGCCCTCGGCGTGTCCCGCCGTGACGTCTACAGGCGACTCGTCCATCTCGACATGCGCGACCGCGAGGCCAGAGTGGCTCGTCCGGATTCGATGGTGGCGATCATCGCCGAACTGTCGCGCAGGGCGACCCCGACGTGGGCGGCCGACGAGGTTCAGTGCATCGCGATCCAGGCGGCCGGGATGGCCCTTCGCATGCTGCGCGACGATCCGAGGGTCGAGATCAGGATTCGCCCGTCATGATCGACCTGACGATTTGGAGGAGGGCGAGGACGACTGGCTGCGCGAGTGCCATCCGGTCGTCGCAAGTCGCCTCGGGATGGAGGTGAGGTCGTGAACCCTGCCGTCCGCTTCCACCTCGACGCCACCCCGGCTCTCGTCCGGTTCCCGATCGTGACCCAGGCGAACTTGCGGGACGCGTGGGCCGTCCTGTCGTACGCCGGGACGCAGTGGTTCTTCTACAGCCTGCTGACGAACCGCTGGCTCCGTCTTCCCGTGACAGACCTGGACGGCAAGACCCCGGCCGAGATCGTCGAGGACGCGCTCGACCGCCTGCACCTGTTGCCCGCCATTCATCCTGCCGCTCGCTCGGCCCAATCTTTTCCATTTGGAGGACAAATCATGAACACGGTTCACGAGACACCGACCTGCAGCCAGAACTTCGTCGTCGGCAACCACGACGATCCGGACCAGCCGCCCCACATGCAGATCGTCGTCGCGCCGGCCAATGCCATCCGCGAGATCGCCGAGCGCTCCTATGCCGCCGGATGCGGCATCCCCGAGTTTCACAAGGTCGACTGTCAGGAGGAGACCGACGCCATCCTGCTCGACGTTCTGTCGAAGGTGAAGCCAGAGCCCGAGATGCTCACTAGCGACGAGTTCTGGGACCGCGAGGAGTACTTCGACCGTCTTCGCGCCCTGATCGCAGCTAAGGTCAGGTCGATGCCGGGTCACACCGGATCGGTCGAGATCACGAACTGGGCGATCCGTGTCGACCTCGGCGGTCCTGATATGCTCCGCATCCCCGTCCGCGCCCTGGAGGGTATCGACCCGAGGATGGTGCCCGCGATCGTCGAGAGCTTCGTCGAGGCGTACAAGGCGGGTGGGAGGAGGGCGTCGTGACCCCGGCCGAACGCCGCATCTCCCAGATCGACCGCCTCCGCGCCACCGCCACCGAGCGGTGCACCGGCCCCGTCCTCGACCGTGTGCTCGGCGAGATCGCCTTCGTCGAGGCCGTCTGGTCTCGCCTCGACCACGAGCCGTCGAACGGGAAGGGGTCGACTCCCGACGAGCGCAGGGCGGCATGCAAGCTCGGCTTCCTCCGGATCGACCTCCGTCCCTGTCACCCGACCGAAGTGCGCGATGACACCCCGGAGCGTCAGGCCCGTCGCCTCGCCGAGACCCAACGGCTGCACGCGGAGAGGCTGGCTCGGGCGCCGAGTTTACCGGCCGTCCGCGTGCCGGTGGAGGTGGCGAAGCCGAGGGCGCCGGCCGCGCAGATGTCGCTGTTCGGAGACGTGTGATGACGGGGTAGGGTGGAAAGCGGATGGTCCGCTTTGCGGTAAAGGTAGAAGGAAAGCTGCCGGCTGTCGGAACATCCATCTTAATACGACGCTGGCAATCGCTGAGATGGCATAGGTATCCGTTGGGCATGTATCCATTAAAGGATGCTCAGCCGTTACGATGCTGCGGAACCAAACCACTCGCTTCCGATTTGACAGCCTGTTGTCGATGTGACGATAGGTGGTCAATGAACGAGAGCGATCAATCCACACTGGTTCGGCAGCTCTCCATCGCTGTCTTCGAGACGAACGGGCGCCTCGTCGAGACCGGTAACGCGTTGGTCCGCCCCCTCGGTCTCAGCACCGCATGGTGGCAGGTGTTGGGTGCGCTTGGCTACGCGCCCGCACCCCTTCCCGTCGCTCATATCGCCCGCAACATGGGTCTGACCCGTCAAGCGGTGCAACGTGTCGTCGATCTGCTTGCCGAACGCGGTTTGGTCGCGCTCGAGGCCAACCCCCACCACCAACGCGCAAAGCTTATCGTCCTGACCGAGGCGGGGCAGGAAGCGCTCGCCGCCACGGAGCGGGCGGTCGCGCCGCTTGACGAAGCCCTTCTCGACAAGATCGGCGCCGAACGCCTCGCCGTGGCCATCGCGGTCCTACGAGAAATGAACGACGCACTTCCCTGAGCGCTGTCCTCCAGCGACGCTGCCAGTCTCCAGTCTCCAGTCTCCAGTCTCCAGTCTCCAGTCTCCCAGTCTCCAGTCACAGCCGCGGCAATTGCGGCGAAAGGATCCCCATGTCTGCTCCCCAGTCGGACAGCTTCGACACCGATGTCGTCATCATGGGCGGCGGCCCGATCGGCCTCACCACCGCCTGCGAGCCAGCTCCACGTGG
>NZ_LDQA01000139.1 GCF_001475935.1 Aureimonas ureilytica | reverse complement strand
GATCGCCATGATCTCGGCCGAGAGGATGAAGTCGGTCTTCACCGCGCTCGCCACGCGCTGCTCTTCCAGAAGCGCGGCGTCGGTCGTCGGCGGGACGGACGTGTCCTCATCAGCGTGCTCGGCATGGGGCACGAGCTTCTCGTAGATCTTTTCCGCGCCCTCGAACGAGAGATAGCAGCCGCCGAGCATCAGGAGCGGCGTGATCGCCCAGGGCGCAAAAGCGCCGAGCGCCAGCGCGATCGGCAGGAGAAACAGGAGCTTGTTGCGCACCGAGCCCTTGGCGATGCGCCAGACGATGGGCAATTCGCGGTCGGCCGAGAAGCCGACGACATAGCGCGGCGTCACGGCCGCATCGTCGATCACGACGCCCGCTGCCTTCGCGCCGGCCTTGGCGGCTTGCGCGCCGACATCGTCCAGCGAGGCCGCCGCGACCTTCGAGAGGGCTGCCACGTCGTCCAGAAGGGCGATCAGTCCGATGCTCATGATGCTTGCAGCCTTGATCGAAAGAACACAGTCCGACCCCGTTCATACACGCGGAATGTCCATCCAACGAGATCGTGCGCACTCGCCGCTTTTCTTTTACGCGGTGCGATGCACTCTTGGATCACGGGCAGGCATTCAGGGAGACGCATCATGGCTTCAGACACGCGGATCGAATCGCGGACGATAGCGACGCGGCTTTTGACCCTGGCCGGGTTGCTCCTCGTGCTCGGCCAGCCCGCAGCGGCTTTGGAAACGAGCGCGCGCACGGCGATGATGGTCGATCTTGCGAGCG
>NZ_LDQA01000138.1 GCF_001475935.1 Aureimonas ureilytica | reverse complement strand
TGCTTCTGTCGTTGCTGCTTGCCTATCTGATCGCGCCGGTGAGCGCGGTGATCGCCGGCCTGTTTCTGGACGATGTGGCCGAGGTGGTGGAGCGCGACCGGTATCCGGGCATGCCGGTCGGGCGCGCCATGCCGCTCGGGCGGAGCGTGGTTCTCTCGCTGAAATTCTTCGGCGTGGTGATCCTCGGCAATCTTCTCGCCTTCACGCTGCTTCTGGTGCCGGTGGTGAATTTCGGCGCGTTCTTCCTGGTGAACGGCTATCTCCTCGGGCGCGAATATTTCGAGTTCGCGGCGCTGCGCTATCGCTCCGAGGAGGAAGCGCGGGCGCTGCGCAACCGGCATGGGGCGACGATTTTCTTCGCCGGCCTCGTGCTCGCGGCCTTCCTGGCCGTGCCGATCCTCAATCTCCTGACGCCGCTCTTTGCGGCGGCGACCATGGTGCATCTGCACCAGCGCATTTCGCAGCGGGAAACCTCACCCGAGTTCACCCGCCTGGGCGCGTCGCACCGGGGGGAAGCGGTTGCGGCCCGGGTGGAGCATCCGGCAGGGCGATGAGCGGGGCAGGCTGGTTGCACCATTTTTCGTCGGCCTGGCAGAGGTCGGCGATGATGCAGTGTTCGCAGTCGGGCTTGCGCGCCTTGCACACGAAGCGCCCGTGCAGGATCAGCCAGTGATGGGCGTGGCGCAGGAAGCCCTCGGGAATGATCTTGAGGAAGCCTTCCTCCACCGCCTCGGGCGTCTTGCCGGGCG
>NZ_LDQA01000137.1 GCF_001475935.1 Aureimonas ureilytica | reverse complement strand
TACGGCCTCTTCGGCTCGGAGAGGTGTATAAGAGGCAGTCCATGGTGCCTGCGAGGACTACCGCGTCGGCGGCGGGGTCGATCGTTGCGCCGGCGCGGTAGTCCTCGCAGGCACCATGGATGGCGGTGGGGCGCGAAAAGCTCTTGCGGTATTCGGCCAGCGCCTCGGAGGCGAAGGGCGCGGTGGATTTCGCCTTGGTCCAGCTCGCCAGCGTGTGGTCGAGATAGAAGACAGGGTCGCTCGCGATGAGCCGTTCGGGCAAGGGATTGGGCTGGGCGAGAAAGGCCCAGTGATAGGCCGAGATCATGCCCGCGGCATCGGCGCGCTCCCACATTTCGAGCGTCGGGATGATGTCGAGAAGCGCCAGACGCATGACCTTCTCCGGATGGTCGAAGGCGAGGCGATAGGCGACGCGCGCGCCCCGGTCATGGCCGGCCAAATGAAAGCGCTCGTGTCCGAGCGCCGCCATCAGCGCCACCATATCGCCCGCCATCCGGCGCTTGGAATAGGCCTCGCCCCCCGTGGATTCGGGCGCGCTGGAGCGGCCATAGCCGCGCAGGTCCGCCACCACGACGAGGAAGCGCTCGGCCAGCTGGTCGGCGATCGGCGCCCACATGGCGCCCGTCTGCGGGTAGCCATGGATTATCCACATCTCC
>NZ_LDQA01000136.1 GCF_001475935.1 Aureimonas ureilytica | reverse complement strand
TGCCGCCGACGAAGCCGACCGTGCCGGTCTGCGACTTCATGGCCGCGAGCATACCGACGAGATAGGAGCCTTCCTCTTCCTTGAAGAGGATGGAGCGCACGTTCGGCAGATCCACGACCGTGTCGATGATGGCGAACTGGAGGTTCGGATATTCCTTCGCGACATTCGTCACGGCCGCCTGCTGCGCGAAGCCGACCGCGATGATGGGCGAGTTTCCGTCGCGCGCGAAGCGGCGCAGCACCTGCTCGCGCTGCGTCTCGTTCTGCATCTCGAACTCGCGATAGGGCGTGCCCGACTCCGCCTTGAACCGCTCGGCGCCATTGAAGGCGGCCTCGTTGAAGGATTTGTCGAACTTGCCGCCGAGGTCGAAAATCACGGCGGGCTTGAGGTCGGCCGCGAGCGCAGGGCCGGCGACGGAGGCGAGGCAGGCGGCGAAGAGGCCGGCGAGGATGGACTTCATGGGTTTCGCGCAATCCCTGTTGCTGGGGCGAGGCGCGTGGCCTCGCTCGGCTTTGGCCCGGCTTGTGGCCGCCGGACTCTTCCGATTGCGGAAACTGGCACGAAGCGCACGCGCGCGCACCTAAAATTCGCTGTTATCCTCAACGCAACGCCGTGAATCCACGCAGCTTTGCGCCTTCCCTGAACGGAAGGGGAAGCGGCGGGAGGGCGCTGCCTCGAGCATCCCTCCCACTTGCCTGTTTGGGAAGCTGACTGCCTTACTCTGCGGCAACAGCGCCCAGACCAACGGGGCAGCTCACGCCCGTCCCACCCAGGCCGCAATAGCCGCGCGGGTTCTTGGCGAGATATTGCTGATGATAGGTCTCGGCGTAATAGAACTCCGGCGCGTCCAAGATTTCCGTCGTGATCGGGTCACGGTGCCCGGCCTGGCGCAGGGCGTCGCCATAGGCCTCCTTCGCGCGCTCGGCCGCCTCGCGC
>NZ_LDQA01000135.1 GCF_001475935.1 Aureimonas ureilytica | reverse complement strand
CCCCCCGAACGGCCGAGACGCCCGAACCCGCCCATCACCCCGTCATGCGGGACGAGCCGATTCTGCCCGAGGTTCCACCCGCCATTCAGACCGCAAGAGCCGGCGACCCTGTGATGGAGCCTCGGCGGGATGCACCACAACCTCGCGCAGCGATCGAACCTTCGATGATGCTCGCCCCCGAGCTACAACGCCGCGCGCCGCCCGAACCCGTCCGCGCGCCGGTTCCCGCGCCCGAACCCATGCCAGCCCCCACACCGCGTGCGCCAGAGGCGGCGCCGATCGCCGTTGCGCCGCAACGGCCCGTGCCCTTGCCGCCGCCGCCGGTCATGCCGGCTCCGCCCGTTTCAGTTGCGCCGGCGCAGCTTGAACCTGTTCGTCAGGTGCCTGCCCCGCCGGTTCTGGCCCCTCCGGCGCGCCCGATCGAAGCCAGGGAGGTCGCCTTTGCTCCCGTGGCGGGACCGTTGGCTGAGGACCGTCCGGGATCTCCGGCTCCGATGCCGCGCGAGGTGGCTGTGGCGTCTGCGGCCGGGTTCGGGCCGTCAGAGGAGAACGCTCCGAACGTCG
>NZ_LDQA01000134.1 GCF_001475935.1 Aureimonas ureilytica | reverse complement strand
GTTCGACCGGCAAATTTCGACAGTTCGACCGGCAAATTTCGACGCGATGACCGGCAAATTTTGCCGGACTATAAGGATGAACCCGTAAGGGAACCTGTAACTGAACCTTTGAGAGAGGCGCGCGCAAGCGAACGGGCAGACGGAAACCCGTCCGACGCCGAGGCCGGGGAGGATGCGAAGGCCGTCGCCCAAGCGTTCCGACGCCTGACCAAGAATTGGCCGGGCTTCGGCGGGATGCCGAAGGATCGGGCCGAGCGCGCCTTTCTCGACCTGACCCCGGCCGAGCGGGCCGAGGCCGAGCGCAAACATGCGGGCTGGCTGGCGCTGCTCAAGTCGCAGCGCAAGAGCCACACGCCGGGGCCGGAAAGCTATTTCAAGAACCGCCTCTGGCAGGACGTGGCCGAGCCCGAAGAGGCCGCCGCTCCGCAGGTCGTGTCAGCGAAGCCTTTCGGGCCGGACTGGAGCGCGGCGCGGATGGTCTGGCTCTTGAGGGGTCCGAAGGGGCCAGCCCCGACGCTGACGCGCATCGAACAGGCGCTGATCGACAAGGGCGAATGGTCCCGCGAAGAGCTGCTGGCCGACAAGCTGAAAACCCGTGGCTGGCCTGACGTGAACGCCATGCACGAGCGGGCCGAGGCGCGCCAGCCGATTTCGATCTCGGCCGAGCTGGCGGCTCTCGACGGGATGATGGAACCCGTTCCGGTGGGCTCGGCCATGTTCGAGGCATGGCGGGCGCTCCATGAGCGGCGGGGCTGGCCGTGGATACCCGATCCGGGTTCGCTGCCGGTGGTGTGGTTCCCGACTGGCGGGCCTGCGCAGCTCGGGCTGTTCGAGGACGCCATGGCGGCGGCGCGGGGCGGATAGGGCGCTTCGGGCTGGCGGGTCGCCCGGCAGGGCGGCGAGGGGTGTATCGGGTTCGAGTGGGGCGTTGCGTGGCGAAGATTGCGATAGACATCAGGGCGCTTCTCGCCTGGGCCTTGGTCGAAGAGATGCCGAAACAGGCGCGGTTCCTGAGGGCGGGGGATGGGGATTTCGTGTCGGCTCCCTCGGCCTGGGCGTCTATCGAGCGCTTGGCGATCCTAGGGGTACGGGTGGACACGTCCGGGGCCGCGCCCATCGATCGGTTGCCAGAGCCGGCGCATCCTGATGCGCTGGTCGTGGATGAGGCGGTGCGGGCTCTGGCCTCGGCCGAACTGACCATGCCGGAGGGGTTCGACGCGCTGGGCGACTGCATCGGCCTGACGGAGGCCGAGCGAGCCGAGGCGCATCAGGCGGGATGGGACATTGCCTGCGCGCGGGGAAGCCGGCTCATGGCGCTGGTGGTGCGCCGTGTTTGGGCAGGCGGGGAGCCGACATGGCGGGACCATGGGCCGATCCAGCGGCGGCCGATGATCGGGCCGAATGGCAAGGCGCGGTGGTTTCGGATGATCAACGAGGCAGCCGGGCCAGGGATGCCGGCGCGGCCTCGGGAGGTCGATGGGCGGAACCCCAAGACGCGCAAGCCCTATCCGGGTGCCTATCATCGCTTCACCCTGCACCCGCATCCGTTGGTGCTGGTCGGTGAGCGGATCGAGTATCAGGCTTGGGCTCTGGCGCTTCGGATGGTGGCCGATCAGGTGCGGCATCGGCTGACGGACTGGCGCTTGCTGGATACGATGCCGCCCTTGTGGCCGTGGATGGGCGAGGAAGAGCAAGGCGCGCCTCGCATCCTGATTTCAGGTCTTTCCACAAAGGCGCGCCAGAAAGCCGATACAGCCGCTTGACGTGCGCCTGGAATTTGACATACGACTGATAGTGCGAAGAAGTCAGACACCCCGGAGCGGTCACGCTGCCGGGGTTTCGTGTTTGTGGAGGGATGACATGGCGACACGGCCACCATCGTTCCGACCCAAGCACCTGCCCGCCCGTGCCGAGCTGCGCCGCGAGTACGATCGCAAGCGCCGCCAGTCGCACCCGTGGCGGGCGCTCTACAAGACGCCCGAATGGCAGGCGATCCGCGCGCAGGTGCTTGGCTCCGAGCCGCTTTGCCGTCGCTGTCAGGCCGAAGGGCTGATCACGGCGGCGACGGTGGTCAACCATGTCGAGCGCCACCATGGCGATCCCGCCAAGTTCTTCTCCGGCCCGTTCGAGCCGCTGTGCAAGCCTTGCCACGACGGCGAGGTCCAGCGGCAGGAGCGCGCGGCCGAGGCCGAAGGGCGGGCCTCCCCCTCGACCTGACCACGAGGTCGGCCGAGGGGGAGGCCCGCCCTT
>NZ_LDQA01000133.1 GCF_001475935.1 Aureimonas ureilytica | reverse complement strand
CTAGGGTCTGTTAGCGCCTAATCCAATCGAGGGCTGCGGCGAGACAGAGGACACCGAGGAAGCTGGCGGCGGTTTTTTCGTATCGGGTGGCAACGGCGCGCCATTCCTTGAGCCGGGCCCACAGGCGCTCGACGCGGTTTCGGTTGTTGTAGATCCAGTCCCGGCAGGCGACGGGGGCCTCGTGGCGAAGCGGCGGGATGGCGGGCCGAGCGCCGATGTCCCAGATGTGCTGGCGGAACGCATGACTGGTGTAGCCGCGGTCGGCCACGACCCACTTCGGGCTGCCCGGCAGATGGGCCAAGAGCGGAACGGCGTGCGGCAGTTCGTGGGCTTGTCCGGGTGCCAAGCGGAAGGCGATGGCGCGGCCTGCACCGTCGGCCATCACGCAGGCCTTGGTGCCGTAGCCGCCACGAGATCGGCCAAGCGCTTCACGGTCGTCTCGCTCTTTTGCAGATCCCCCTTTCGGCTGGCACCTGCTGCCTTCTGATGGGCGCGGATGTTCGTCCCGTCCAGGAACACCATGCCTAGCCTGACGCCGCGCTCCTGGATCAGCGTTAGCAGTCTCTCCCAGACGCCGAGCCGCGCCCACCGGATGAAGGTCTGCGCCGCCATCCACCAGGGGCCAAACTCGGCAGGCAGAGCACGCCACTTGGATCCGTTCTGGTGACGCCAGAGAATGGCCTCGACGGTCCGGCGAAGGTGCGGACTCGGAACCTTCGCATGCGGGCGGCACGCTTCGATCAGTGGTTCCAGATCAGACCATTGCTCGTCGCTCAGCATCTGCGCACTTCTCCTCATCGGAAAAGCCAACGACATAGAGTCGGCTTCAGACGCTAACAGGCCCTA
>NZ_LDQA01000132.1 GCF_001475935.1 Aureimonas ureilytica | reverse complement strand
TAATAGGTCCTGAGCCTAGGTGTTGAGTAAGTGGTGTCGGATATCCGCCTGGGCGATACATTCCTATATGGCCGCTGTTAGCCGATCGCTCCCGAAAAGCTGCCGGTCCGCTATCGGCCCGTCACTTGGTTTCATCCCATAAGCCGTTCGCGCAGTCTCACACTCCCGTCGGCCATTCAGGCCATGGGAGAACGACAATGGGACATTCCTCATTTGATCCGGCAACCAACGGAAGGAAAGCATGGAACGCAGGCCGAGTGGTCGGCGCCAAGCGAGCATTGAAGCCGCCACAGGTTTGGGCGATCCGCTTCTGGCTCGATCATGAGGGACGGCTGCGCGACAGGGCCCTGTTTGATCTTGCCATCGACAGCAAGCTGCGTGGCTGTGACGTCGTGAAGGTGAAGACCGGCGACCTCGTGTCGGGCGGACGCATTCGTGCCCGCGCGATCGTGGTGCAGCGTAAGACGAAGCGGCCAGTGCAGTTCGAACTTATGGAAGCAGCACGCACGAGCCTGCTGGCATGGCTGGAGCGACGCGGCGGAACGGTCGATGATTACGCCTTCCCGAGCCGCATCGATCACTCCGCCCACCTCAGCACGCGACAGTATGCTCGCCTCGTCGATGAGTGGGTGACGGCGATCGGTCTGCTGAAGGAGGACTACGGCACGCATTCACTGCGGCGGACGAAGGCTTCGATCATCTACCGCGCGACCGGAAACCTTCGCGCTGTTCAGATCCTGCTTGGCCATACCAAGATCGAAAGCACGGTGCGTTACCTCGGTGTCGATGTCTAGGATGCACTAACCCTTGCCGAGGGAACCGAGGTTTAAGCCCCCCCTTCGATCGCAGCATCTCAACGCGGGACGGCCGCTTACGAGCCTCGTTTGCGACCGTTCCCATAGCGACGTCGGGTGGAGAGCGGTCGGTCCGCTATGGGTCAGGTCACGGATCCAAGCGGACATCCGTTGACATGCTCGACGAGGCTACGGCGACCCTCCTGCCGAGCAGGAGCCCAACGGCGGCGAAGGTGACGACCGCCCCGCAGCCGAGGAACGCCGTGACCAACAGGCCGCCGCCGACCCCCATCCAGTCCGTCGCCAAGGCGAAGGCGAACGGCGCCGCCGAGCCGATGATCAGCCGTATGGACGTGACGCGCCCCTGCAACGCGCCGTACCCCTCGGAGCCGAAGAGCGCGAGCGGCAGGGTGCCCCCAAAGATGCTATAGAGGCCGTTTCCAAGACCGAACAGGGCTGCGAAGACGGCGGCCCCGACGGGCGACGGCGCGGTGGCCGCGAGGAGGACCAGGGAGGCAGGCAGAAGGGCGGCGGAGATCACCGCGAGCGCCAGCGGGGACAGGTCGCGCCCGAACACCATCAGTGTAAAGCGGCCCGCGACCTGCGCCGGCCCGAACACGGCGCTGACCATGACGCCTGCGGGTCCCAACCCGAGCGCGGACAGGATCGGCAGCATGTGGACCAGCACGGACGAGACCACGAGGCTCTGGAAGGCGAAGGCGACGCCCATCAGGAGGAAAGCCCGCGACCGAAGGGACGGCGGCACGAGGCCCCTCGCCGGGACCACGCGGGCAACGGGTTCAGCCCCAGCCGCTGCGAGCGCCTGGGCCTTCGGCCGGCGGGCCAGCCACAGGTGGATGGGCAGGCATACCGCGACGTTCATAGCCGCGAAGACGAGGTAGACCTCCCGCCACGACATCGTCCCGTGAAGCCAAGTCGTCAGGGGCCAGAACAGGGTCGAGGCGAACCCGGCGATCAGGGTTAGGTACAGGATGCTCCGCTGCGCCGTGCCCGGGTGACGCTGGACCAAGAGGGGGAAGGCTGCCCCGTACTGGACGAAGGTGGACGCGACCTCGATGGCGACGAGCGCGAGGACAAAGGCGGGTGCGGCGGGAGCGAGGGCGGCGGCGACCAGCGCAATGGCGGCCGCGACGGACCCCGCGGCCATGACGCGGCCGGCGCCGAAGCGGTCGAGCCAGCGCCCCGTCCAAGGGGCGACCAGCCCGCCCGCGAGCAGCGCGACCGACAGGGCGCCGAACACCCACTCGCTCGGCCACCCGATGTCCTTTGCCATAGAGGGGGCGAGGATGCCGAAGCTGTAGTAGAGGGTCCCGTAGCCGACGATCTGGCTGACCCCGAGCGCGGCGATGTCCGCCCAGGTGCCTCGCATGCTGCTCACCGCGACGACACGATCGGGAGCCACATCCAGAGGGCGACGAGCGTCGCCAGCAAGACGGGCGGGGTGAGGACGAAGCCGACCTTCATGTATTCGCCCCAGGTGATCCGCTGCCCTTTGCCCGCTAGGACGTGAAGCCACAGGAGGGTCGCCAGCGAGCCGATCGGCGTGAACTTCGGTCCGAGGTCGTTGCCCACGACATTGGCATAGACCATGAGCTCGCGGGTCAGAGGTGCCACGTCCGCACGATCGAT
>NZ_LDQA01000131.1 GCF_001475935.1 Aureimonas ureilytica | reverse complement strand
GCCACGTCCGCACGATCGATGGCAAGCGCCCCGACGAGCGTGGCGGGCATGTTGTTCATGACGGAGGCGAGCGCCGCCACCACGAAGCCCGTCCCGACGGTGGCGATGAACGTCCCTTGCTCGCCAAGCCACCGCAGGACGCCTGCCGCAATGTCGGTCAAGCTCGCGTTCCCGAGGCCGTAGACGACGAGGTACATGCCGATCGAGAACAGGACGATCTGCCACGGAGCGCCGCGCAGGACCTTCGGCAGATCGACCACCGCACCGCGCCCACTGGTGAACCACCGTCCCGCGACCGCCATAAGCACGAGGGCGGCGGCGCCGGTCAGATAAGCGATCGGCACGCCGAGCGGTCCCGTCACGAAGTAGGCGACGAGCAGGAGGCCGAGAAGCGGGAACGCGGCGCGGAAGACGGCCGGGTCGCGGATCGCGCTGCCGGGATTTTCGAGCCGGCCGACGTCGTAGGTCGCCGGGATGTCCTTCCGAAAGTACGCCCACAGGACGAGGAGCGTCGCCGCCAGCGAGACGAGGTTCACCGGCACCATGACCGCAGCGTAGCGGCCGAAGGACACGTCGAAGAAGTTCGCGGTGACGATGTTCACGAGGTTCGACACCACGAGCGGCAGGCTGGTAGTGTCGGCCACGAACCCGCAGGCGACGACGAAGGCGAGCGCCCCAGCCGGCGGGAAGTCGAGGCGCAGGAGGATGGCGAGCACGATCGGGGTGAGGAGCAGCGCCGCCCCGTCGTTGGCGAACACGGCGGCGATGGCCGCGCCCAGAAGGACGACGAGCGGGAACAGCCGCCGCCCGTTGCCCCCGCCCCAGCGGGCGACGTGGAGCGCGGCCCAGCCGAAGAACCCGGCCTCGTCGAGGACCAGCGAGATGACGATCAGCGCGACGAAGGTGAACGTCGCGTCCCAGACGATCTCCCAGACCGTCCCGACGTCGCTCCAGCCGACGACACCGGTCGCCAACGCGACCGCGGCGCCGGCGAGCGCCGACCACCCGATGCCGAGGCCCCGGGGCTGCCAGATGACAAGAATGAGGGTGGCGACGAAGATCGCGAGGGCGAGCATGGACGGTCCGGGGACGAGAGGATCAGAGGGTGCGCTGGTTCACGCGCTCGGACAGCTTCTCGGCGCTCTCGACGCGCTCGGAGTAGCGATCCGTCAGATAGTCCGAGCGACCGCGCACGAGGTGGGTGAACTTCACCAGTTCCTCGCAGACGTCGACGACGCGGCTGAGATAAGCGGACGGCTTCATGCGTCCCGCCTCGTCGAACTCGAGGAACGCCTTCGGGACCGACGACTGGTTCGGGATCGTCACCATGCGCATCCAGCGGCCGAGGATGCGCATCTGGTTCACGGCGTTGAAGGACTGCGAGCCGCCCGACACCTCCATGACGGCGAGGGTCTTGCCCTGCGTCGGACGCTTGGCGCCAAGCGCCAGCGGGATCCAGTCGATCTGCGCCTTCATGATGCCGGTCATGGCGCCGTGGCGCTCCGGGCTGACCCAGACCATGCCCTCGGACCAGTCGGCGAGGTCGCGCAGCTCTGCGACTTTCGGGTGGTCCGGCTCGGCCCCGTCGGGGAGCGGCAGCCCTCGGGGGTCGAACGTGCGCACCTCGCAGCCGAACCAGCGAAGCAGGCGCCCGGCCTCCTCGGACAAGAGGCGGGAGTAGGACCGCTCGCGGATCGAGCCGTGGAGGACGAGGATGCGCGGCGGGTGCGGCGGG
>NZ_LDQA01000130.1 GCF_001475935.1 Aureimonas ureilytica | reverse complement strand
GCGCGCGCCGATGCCGGCTTCGTGGTCGCCTCGGGCGAAGTGCATCTGGTGGAAGGCGAGGGCGAGGCCCGCCATATCGCCATGACGGTGGGCCGCGGCACGCTGCTCGGTGAAATGGCCCTCATGGCCGACACGCGCCGCCCGTCCTCCGCCGTGACGGCGACCGATTGCGACTTCATCCGCATTTCGCGCCCGCTCTTCCGGCGCATGTTGCAGGAATATCCCGAGATCGCCGCACTCCTGCACCAGCGCATCCGCGACGATTTCCTCTCCATGGCGAACCGGATTCTGGCGCTCAGCGAGACCCTGGAGTTCGACCTCGGCGACGATGACGACGCGCCGGGCGACCGGCGGGATTAGCGCACGCCTTTAGCCCCTCTTGGCCTCCGCCAGCGCGCGGCCGAACGCCTTGGCGAAGCTTTCGCGATCCTCCGGGTTCAGGAAACCGCCGATCTCCGTCGCCCGCCCTTCGCCATGGACGCTCATCTGCGTGACGCCGAATTCGGGATGGCGGCGCACGAGAAAGCGCGTCCAGCCCGGATTGTAATGGGCCTCCCGCACCGCCCCGCGCGGTGAAATCTTGCGAATGGAGAGATCCGTGCGCGAGACCGACACTTCCTCCCGCGCTCTGGCGGAGTGGAAGGACGCGCGCAGCGCCCACCAGAGCAGCAGCACGTCGAGCCCGAAAAAGCCCACGATAGGCCAGGCGCCGTTCGCGACGAAGGCGAGGCCCGAGACGAGGCTCGCGCCCCCGAACAGCGCCATGGTGACATGGAAGCCGCGCCGCCCGAGCGAGCGATAGGGCGTCAGCAGCGCTTCGAAGAGCGGGGCGTCCGCGTCGGGCGCGGACGAGGCGCTGGTGCTTATACACCTCTGACGCTGCCGACGAGCTACCGTGTGTAGATCTCGGTTGTACCCGCATTCGTAACAACACAACGACACGTCTAATGTACAGAGATCATGT
>NZ_LDQA01000013.1 GCF_001475935.1 Aureimonas ureilytica | reverse complement strand
TAGGCGCTAACAGACCCTAGTCCGTCGAAGGGAGTGATCTGTCCGGACTTCGATGTCACAAGATTGGCGAGGGCTTACCTGCATGGGGGAGCCGCCTGTCTTTCAGTCGTTACAGACACGCGGTTCTTCGGCGGTGATAACGGCGACGTGGCGCTGGCTGCAGCGGTTTCGGGGCTACCCGTCCTGCGCAAGGATTTCCTAGTCGATCCTATCCAGGCGCTAGAAGCGCGCGCGATCGGCGCGGATTGCGTGCTTCTTGTCCTGGCAATGGTCGATCACGTCCAAGCCATAGAGTTGGAGACGGCGGCGATCGAGCTTGGACTCGATGTCCTAATCGAAGTCCACGATGAGATGGAACTTGGTCGTGCCCTTCAAATGCAGTCCCGGTTGATCGGCATCAACAATCGCGATCTACGAACGTTCGAGGCGGATCTGGGTCTCTCGATGAGGTTAGCCCAACTCATTGGACCCGATCGCCTGATCGTAAGCGAGAGCGGCATTACTTGTGCCGACGACGTCGCGCGACTGCGCGATTACGGCATCCACGCCTTCCTGATCGGCGAGAGCCTCCTCAAGGCCGACGACATCGAGGCTTCGACTCGGAATATATGCCGCAAGATAGGAGATTGGACGTGAACAAGAATTTGCCTTCGGATGTTTTCGAGCCCATCGACCAAGCATCGCGTCTTGCGACGCACTGGACGTCCTCTGCAGGCCTGAAGTTGATATGCGCCGCAATCGGTACGCCAATTTTCATTTATAGCGCGGAACAGATCGTAAGGAATGCGCGACGCGTTAAGGACGCCGCTGCCGCCGCGGGCCTTGCCAAGCGTGTCTCTCTTTACGTCCCCTTTTTCCCCAACGCGAACCCGCACGTGCTCGCTCCACTGCGAGAGGAGGGTATAGGAATCCTCGTCCAGATGCCGAACGAGCATGATATCCTCGTAGGTCACGGTTTCCGTGACTTCATCGTATCCCCGGGTCACGTCTCGAACGAGGAGATAGCATTCTGGGGTGCCAAACAGTATCGGACGTTCCTCGCAAGCCTAGACGAGGTCGAATTTGCGCTGCGTGAGAAGGCCGAAACGATCAGCGTGCGCGTAGATAGCCTTGGCTGCGACAAGCCCGGCATCAAGGTTGGGCAACTCGCGTCCCTGGCCACGATGCTCAAACAGTACGGCAGGACGCTGGAATGCTTCGAGGTGTACTGTGGCAGCGGGAACTCGCTTGCCGGGATGGTGGGGATCGTAAAGCAGATTTTTCAAATCTACCTCGACCATTTCCCTGACGCGCAATCTATTAACTTCGCGGGCGGACATGGGTTCGACTATGAGAAATGGGGGGAGGAGGAGAAGCACTTCGACTGGCGAAGCTACTTCGAGAGTATAGCAGAGCTCGCCACCGGCATGGGCATTCCCGAACGAGTCCGCTTCCTCTTCGAACCGGCACGTGACATCCTCGCCGACGCTGGCGTGCTCATCACCGAGATCAAGCGTGACGTGATCACCAATCCGAATGGGAGCATCTTGGTGACCGATGGGACAAGGATGCTCATGCCCTCGGCTCAGTTGCGCAATCGTCCTCACAACACGGTCTTCCTTGATCGAAACTTTAATGAAATCTGGGATGAATCCTTTTCACGAGCCTGCAAGATCCGCGGCCGAACGATCCTCCGCAACGATTACATCCTCCCCGGAGAGGCTCTCGTCCCCCGTGCTGTATGCCGGGGCGATCACCTGATGATCATGGATGTGGGCGCATATTGCGCGACACAACACATGGAGTTCTTGAACGTCCCGCCCGCTGGTGAGGTCTTGGTCGACGTAAACGGAACGGCGCATCTCATTACCGAGCCAGGACGCCAGCTCGACAAGTGGCGAAACCTGCTCGTGGAGCCACGGGCGATCCTTTCGGCCCCACCCCAGGCCGATCCGGAGTCTCATCAGGCGAAAACTTATTGATCGAGGAGGATAGAAATGGACGTGCTGGATGACACTGAGATTGCGTTTGATGCTGGAGAGGGCATCGGCGGCGAGGACCCGCTCTCGCTGTTCGCGGAGTGGCTGAAGTTAGCGGAATCCAAAGAGATTAACGACGCGAATGCCATGGCATTGGCGACGTGCGATAAGACCGGGCTACCCAACGTCAGAATGGTGCTTCTGAAGGGCTTCGACGCGGGCGGCTTCTCCTTTTATACCAATGCGGAGTCCCAGAAGGGCGGGGAGTTGGCGGGGAATATGCAGGCGGCGGTGGTCCTGCATTGGAAGTCCCTCCGGCGCCAAGTGCGCCTGCGAGGTCGGATCGTGCCCGTGACAGACAATGAGGCAGACGCCTATTTCGACACACGGCCTCGGGCAAGCAGGATAGGCGCGTGGGCCAGCCAGCAGTCGCGGCCTCTCGAAAGTCGGCTCGCACTCCAACGCGCCGTTGTGCAGGAAAGCGCGCGTTTCGCGATCGGCCCGATACCCAGGCCACCACACTGGCGAGGGTATCGGCTTCAGCCCACGTACATGGAATTCTGGATGGACAAGCCTTTTCGGCTTCATGATCGTCTCGTATTCGAACGAGACACGCCAGGATCGAGTTGGGGCAGTCGTAAGCTCTTCCCTTGAAGTCAATTTAGGCGTGTTGGCAGAGTGGAAATGCAGCGGATTGCAAATCCGTAGATGGTGGTTCGAATCCATCACACGCCTCCATAGACCGCGGAGTACAAGGAACCGAGATTGCGTCTTGCAGAGCTTATGTCGGTAACGACCACCGAGTTTGTGTCGAGCGCTGGCCGGTGGATCTCACTAGCTATTAAACCGGCGATTGCGAGACGCGGAGACGAGGTAGATTTATGGCACATAAGGTAAATTATCTTAATTCACCACTGGTGGGACTTCAGGCTTTCGAAATTAGATCCGATCGTCATTTCCCGCGCCATGCTCATGATCATTTCGGTATCGGCATAATGTTGGATGGCGCCCATCGCTCATGGAGCGGTCGCGGCCAAGTAGAAGCCGGCCCGAACCATGTCATCACAGTCAGTCCCAATGAGATTCACGACGGGATGCCGATTGGTGGCGCTCCCCGCCGCTGGGTCATGCTTTTCGTCGAACCTTCTATCGTTCTACGACTCGCCGGCGCCGAGTTCGCAAAACGGGAATTTCCTCAACCTGTCATCACGGACGTCAATCTCGTCCACCGTATCGCAATGACGTTTCGGGAATTGCCGCATTCCTGCGCCGACGAGGTAGCTGAGAGCATCATGGAGCTGCTCGGACTCCTGCTGGACGGCGCAGCCAAGCCTCCTCTCACATCGAGGCCATCGCGGTCCATGGTGTTGATACTCGAACGCATCCACGATGATCCGATCCACACGCCGACGCTGGCCGAACTGGCCACAATCGCGAACCTCTCGCCCTACACCCTAGTTCGCCGTTTCCGGCGGGAACTAGGCACCACGCCGCACGCCTATGTCCTTCAGTATCGAGTCCGGCGTGCTTTCCGGGCGATCAATGAGGGTTCGACTTTAACAGAGGCAGCGCTTTCCTCCGGTTTCTCCGACCAGAGTCATATGACGCGCGCGTTCGTGCGCCAATTTGGCGTCACACCGGGCCAATTCCGGCGCCCCAAGGACCGTCATGTTGCTTAATTACGTCGTCAATTACAGTGCACGATCCTCACGGCGATAGCCGATGGGCTCTCCGAAGCCCTTTCATGATGAGTATCAGGAACATGACGACCGAATTCCTGCTGACTGCCTTCATTGTAGTTCTACTTCCTGGAACTGGTGTCTTGTACACCCTGGCGACTGGCCTTGGCATGGGCGCACGCGCCTCAGTCGTGGCCGCACTGGGCTGCACGCTTGGAATCGTTCCTCAACTCCTGCTCGCAACCTTTGGCCTATCGACAATTTTTCATGCGAGTAGTTTCGCTTTTCACATGCTAAAGATCGTCGGCACACTTTACTTGCTCTACATGGGTTGGCAGGTCTTACGTGGAGACGGTGTTCTCACCATCGAGCCAAATCGAAAGGACCGCTCCGACCAACAAATAATTGGTACGGGGATTTGGCTGAACCTTCTCAATCCAAAGCTAGGCGTGTTTTTCCTCGCCTTCCTGCCTCAGTTCGTCCCAGCGGGTATGGAAAGCGCAAGGGTCGCCTTCTTCGTCCTCGGTCTCGTCTTCGTAGCCATGACGCTTGTAACGTTCATAGGCTATGGCTTGCTCGCGTCTTGGGTTAGGGATTACGTAATCACCAAGCCAAGTGTTATGGCCACCATTAGGTGGGCGTTCGCTGTGGCCTTCCTGCTGCTAGGCCTTCGGCTCGGTTTCGACGCTTGGGTTTAGGCATACTCAATGACGTGCCCCCGACTTTGGACCGCTCGGCTGGAGGATTTCCGGGGTTGTGACCTGCTACCCGTTCCTGGACCACTTGGCCGGTGGTCATCCAGCTTCGACCGGCGGCGGTGGGCCATGTGCCGCTGACCGGTTCACCAGCGATATCGGCGGTTTGTTGCCGATGGCGCTATGGGGTCGCACTTCGTTGTAGTCTCTACGCCAAACCTCGCATTTGCGCACCGCGTCGTCGAGGCTCATGAACCAGTGCTGGTTCAGGCACTCTGCCCGGAACTTGCCGTTGAACGACTCGATAAAGGCGTTGTCCGTCGGCTTTCCGGGCCTGGAGAAGTCGAGCACGACACCACGGACGTAAGCCCACAGGTCCAGCTCGCGCGAGACGAACTCGCTTCCCTGATCGACCCGGATCGACGCGGGATAACCGACCTCACCGCAGACGCGTTCGAGCACGTCCACAACGTCGGGAGCCCGAAAGCTGAAGCGTGGCACCACCGCCGGCGAGAACCTGCTGAAGGTATCCACGACGGTCAGGATCCGAAGCTTCGGTCCGGTCGCAAGCTGGTCATGGACAAAGTCCATCGCCCATACCTCGTTCAGGCAGGACGCCACGCAGCGACCTTCCCGCAGCTTCGCCTTCACCCGGCGTTTGGGTGGCTTGTGCCGCAATTGCAGACCCATCTCCCTGTAGAGACGATAGATCCGCTTGGCGTTCACGACCCACCCCTCCCGTCGAAGCAGCACATGGATGCGTCTGTAGCCATACCGCACCGTAAGCGTCGTTCTCAGGCCACGTCGGCGAGACTGGCTTGGACGGGCTCGAAGCGCCACGGCATGAGTTCGTCGATGCCGCGGTTGGGATGGGCCTGAACAATGCGGGTGATGACATCGGCCAGGTAGACCTGCGGATCGACGCCGTTGAGCTTGCAGGTTTCGACGAGCGTGGCGATCACGGCCCAGTGCTGGGCACCCGCGTCTGATCCTGCGAAGAGCGCGTTCTTGCGCGTTAGGGCGAGCGGGCGGATGGAGCGCTCGACCGTGTTGTTGTCGAGATCAACGCGGCCGTCGTCGAGGAAGCGGGACAGGCCCTCCCAGCGCGAGAGCGCATATCGGATGGCCTCGGCGAGCTCGGTCTTCTGGCTGATCAGCGTGAGCTTGTCGCGAAGGAAGGCCTCGAGCGCGTCGAGAAGCGGCCGGGCGCGTTCCTGACGCACGAGGCGGCGCGCCTCAGCAGATCGTCCGCGGATCTCGCCTTCGATCCGGTAGAGCGCGGCGATGCGCTCCAGCGCCTCGGTGGCGATCGGCGCAGGACCGGAGGCGGCCAGTTCGTAGAACTTGCGGCGCACGTGCGCCCAGCAGAAGGCGAGCCTGACATCCCCCTTCTCGGCGAGCGCCCGGTAGCCGGCATAACCATCGACCTGCAGCGTGCCGGTGAAGCCCTGCAGATGGTCGATTGGACGCTCGGCCTTGCGATCGGGAGCGTAGATGAAGACGACGGCGGGCGGATCGGCTCCCTGCCAGGGGCGATCGTCGCGGGCATAGGCGAAGAACTGGCCGGTCTTGGTGCGACCGCGGCCGGGATCGAGCACCGGCGCGGTGGTCTCATCGGCAAAGAGCTTGGAAGAGGCCTTCAGATGACCGAGCAGCCGTTCGTGGACGGACCGCAGCAGGAAGGCGGCGCGCCCGACCCAGTCGGCCAACGTCGAGCGATCGAGATGGACACCCTGCCGGGCGTAGATCTGCGTTTGGCGGTAAAGCGGCAGGTGGTCGGCGAACTTGGAGACGAGCACCTGCGCGACGGTGGCCTCTGTTGGCATGCCGCCCTCGATCAACCGCGCCGGCGCCGGCGCCTGGACCACGATGCCCTCGCAGGCGCGGCAGCCGTAGCGCGGGCGTCGCGTCACCAGCACCCGGAACTGCGCAGGAACGATGTCGAGCCGTTCGGCGAAGTCCTCGCCGATCACATGCAGCCTATGCTGGCAGCAGGGGCAGGTTTTGTCCTCGATATCGACGACGGTCTCGATCCGCGGCAGGTGGGCGGGCAGCGAGCCTCGGTTCGCACGGCGGCGGACGGCGCGCTCTGCCTTCAGCGACGCTGACGCGGTCTCTTCGGCAATCTCATCGGCGGCAACACCTTGTTCGACCTCTTCCAGCCCGAGCAGAAGCTGGTCCTCGGGCAGCGTCTCGGCGCGGCGACCGAAGCGATGGCGCTGCAGTTCCTTGATGATTTGCTCGAGCCGCTTGGCCCGCAGCCGCTCGGCGATCAGCATCGCCTTGAGCGTGCTGGGATCGTCGGAAAGCGTGTCGGCCGCTAGGGTCATAGAGCCAGTGAATCACCTCCCAATCCCAGCGGCAACAGGCTTCGCCGCTACTACGTCAGCTTGGCAGAGCCGGCACACGGGTCTCCCGCACGGCATGCACACGGCGCCAGTCGAGGCCTTCCAGGAGCGCCGAGAGCTGGGCCGCTGTCAGATGCAGCGCGGCGTCCTGCGCCTTCGGCCAGCAGAACTCGCCGTCCTCCAGGCGTTTGGCGACGAGGACGACGCCCGTGCCGTCCCAGAACAGCAGCTTGATCCGATCGGCCCGCTTGGCGCGGAACACGTAGACCGCGCCCGAGAAGGGATCGGCGCCCATCGTGTCGCGCACCAGGGCCGCCAGCCCCTCAGTGCCCTTGCGGAAGTCCACCGGCTGTGTGGCCACCATCACCCGGACCACGCCTGATGGGCCGATCACGAAGAGCCCTTCAGTGCCTGTATCACCGCCGTGATCGTGCGCGGGTCGGTGCCCTTGGGGATTCGAACCGAGACGCCGTCGATCATCAGTTCGATCGCGGGGCCTGCCTTGCCAGCAGTGCGCGGGCGTCGCTTGGGCGCCGGACCCTTGCTCTCCACGCTCGGCGCCGCGACCACCACCGGCACGAAGCGTTGCTCGATGACCGACGAGGGCAAAAGCGGCGAAGCTTGATCGGCGTCCTTCATCGGTCCGCGAAGCTGGCGGCGCCAAGTGAAGAGTTGGGAATGGCCGAGCCCATAGCGACGGGCCACCGCGCTCACGCTCTCCAGGCCCGAATAGCTCTCGGCCACAATCGCAGCCTTCGCCTCCTCGCTCCATTCGCGCCGACGGCCCGCCCCCGTGAACACCTCGAACCGACGAACCGGCTCCGTGCCAGTATCGGCACATGACATCGACATAACTCCAAGCCCTCATGCAACGCGAAGGGCTCAAACTCGACGTCTATAACGCCGTCAGCAAGGTGCGGTCGGGACGACGCTTACTTCGCAACCGTGGTAGGCACGGTTGTAGTTCCTACGATCTCGAAGGCCGAGGTTTCCGCTCAGGAGGTGAAGCTTCCACCGCTCGCTCCTGACGCGGCTAAGAAGGTCGTGGACGGCATCGCGGTCGAGTTGCGGGAAGGATATGTCTTCCCTGAATTGGGCGACCGGGCCGCGAATGCCATCGAGAGCGACCTACGGTCCAACGCCTACGCCACAGCGAGCGATCCTGCTGAGTTCGCTGGGCTACTGACCGAACGGCTGCGCTCGCTCACCAGCGACAGCCACGTGCGCGTAATCCATGGCGACCCGTTTGCGAACCGACCCAAGCCTACAGCTTCGCAGGGGGCCGGGTTCGAAACTCAGCGTCTGGAGGGTAACGTCGGATACATCCACCTTGCCAGCTTCGTTCCGCCCGAAACGTTCAACTCTGCTGCCGACAAGGCGATGAGGGACTTGGCCGACACCACAGCGCTCATCATCGACATGCGGGACAATGGCGGCGGCCATCCGGCTTCCGTCGCCTACCTCGCGAGCTTCTTTCTCGATCCAAGCCAACGCGTCCACATCAATGATTTGATCTGGCGCAATCGTGGAACGACAAACTTCCGGACGGAGTCGTTCTGGAGTTCGCCCACGCCAGTCAGCTACCTCGGCAAGCCGGTCTACGTGTTGGTTGGGCCGAAGACCTACTCGGCCGGCGAAGAGTTTGCCTACGACCTCCAAGCGTTGAAAAGGGCAACCGTCGTCGGCGAGACGACGCGCGGCGGCGCCAATCCCGGCGGCCTAAACGAGGTTGGTTCGGATTTCTTCGTCGTCGTACCGACCGGCAGAGCTGAGAACCCCGTCACTGGCAGAAACTGGGGGGGTGTCGGCGTGCGTCCCGACGTGTCTGCTACCAGCGAGACCACGCAGGAAGCAGCGTTGGCTTTAGCGAAGCGCCACGGCAAATCCTAAAGGCTGATCAGTCCGCTTCCGGCCTTTCGCGTCTGGAACCGGATAGTCGCCTTTCGACCCAACCCAGTCGCCCGAACTGCCGTCGAGGCTTCCCTGAAGCGGTCGTTCGCCGCGGCCCTGTCGACTTCGGATCGGGGCGACAAGCGACCTCTCTCCCGGCGTCGTCACAGATCTTGGACAGAGGTTGGCGGCTGCATGAACTCGATCGTCGCGCCGTCAGGGCCAACAGCGTAGATCACGCGCGTTCCGGCCCGCGCACCGCTTGCGATAGGTTGCGGAATGCCCTGCGGTTTCCAGCCGTAGGCGGCGATCCGCACCAGGAGCGCGTCGATGTCATCGACGACAAGGGCCAGATGAGCAAAGCCCGGTTCGAACGGCTTAGCCGTCACAGTTGGTCGATCCAGCCCCCGATATTCCAGAAGTTCGATCGTCTGATCCGCCAGCGAGACGATCGCCATGCGAACCTGTGCCCCATGAGCGCCTGTCACCTGACCAAGGAACTCGCCACCCATCTCGCCAGTTCGTATAAGCTTCGCGCCGAGCCCATCGACCCAGAACCGAAGAGCCTCGTCGAGGAAGGCGACCGCAAAGCCGACATGATCGGCGCGACGCACGTGGATGCTCGTATGTTCGTTCATGCAAAACTTCCTGCCGACAAAGGGGTCAATCGTCTGCAACGGGTCGTCGCCGGTCTCCCGGCTATGTCCGCTTGGATGCATTTGGCATTTGGAAGCGGACCGGCAGGAAACCACCCCACGTCGCTATGGGAACGGTCGCAAACGAGGCTCGTAAGCGGCCGTCCCGCGTTGAGATGCTGCGATCGAAGGGGGTCTTAAACCTCGGTTCCCTCGGCAAGGGTTAGTGCATCCTCGACATCGACACCGAGGTAACGCACCGTACTTTCGATCTTGGTATGGCCAAGCAGGATCTGAACAGCGCGAAGGTTTCCGGTCGCGCGGTAGATGATCGAAGCCTTCGTCCGCCGCAGTGAATGCGTGCCGTAGTCCTCCTTCCGCAGACCGATCGCCGTCACCCACTCATCGACGAGGCGAGCATACTGTCGCGTGCTGAGGTGAGAGGAGTGATCAATGCGGCTTGGGAAGGCGTAATCATCGACCGTTCCGCCGCGTCGCTCCAGCCATGCCAGCAGGCTCGTGCGTGCTGCTTCCATAAGTTCGAACTGCACTGGCCGCTTCGTCTTACGCTGCACCACGATCGCGCGGGCACGAATACGTCCGCCCGACACGAGGTCGCCGATCTTCACCTTCACGACGTCACAGCCACGCAGCTTGCTGTCGATGGCAAGATCAAACAGGGCTCTGTCGCGCAGCCGTCCCTCATGATCGAGCCAGAAGCGGATCGCCCAAACCTGTGGCGGCTTCAATGCTCGCTTGGCGCCGACCACTCGGCCTGCGTTCCATGCTCTCCTTCCGTTGGTTGCCGGATCAAATGTCGAATGTCCCATTGTCGTTCTCCCATGGCCTGAATGGCCGACGGGAGTGTGAGACTGCGCGAACGGCTTATGGGATGAAACCAAGTGACGGGCCGATAGCGGTCTGTCCGCCTTTGGGGTGAACGAGCGAAAAGCTGTCCTGATACTCCGCCCCGTACGATCTCCGGACTTGGATTGCTTGACGCAGATGAGGCCGCAGATCATTCTCGCCGAGAAGGGTGGGGACGTGGCCAGAACTGCAGAATATTCGATCAAGGGCTACCTCTACCAATTTCTCCGATACCTTTCGGAGATCCTGGCGGCTGGAACTGGCACCAAGGTAACCATTGAAGGCGCGATCGAGGACATCGATGTGGCGACGGCCGGCTTCACGACCGCCGTGCAGTGTAAATATCATGAGCAGGCCGATAAGTTTACGCTGGGTAAGATATATAAGCCAATCTTGCTTATGCTTGAGCATTTCTCGAAAAACGCGAGCCAAACGCCCAAAGTCTATTATCGACTTTTTTGCCATTTTCCTGACCAGAGTGGCAGCCGCACACTGTCCAAGCTGGAACTGGAAACGGTTCTTGGGACAGGGTCAGATCCACTCAAAGCGATTATAAGACGCATTGTGGCTGGCGTTGATCACGAAGAGTTTCTTAAGCGGTTAACCATCGAGTTCGGGCAATCAACCGACGCTCTCCAACAGAAGGTTCTGGATGAACTACGCGGCAAGGGGTTCTCGGCCGAGGATGTCGAGGCGGTCATCTATCCCCATGCGATTCAACGCATCGTCGATTTAGCTACCCAAGCCAGCGTGGCAGATCGGACCGTTGATCCATCGGCTTTCCTCGGCGCCCTTCACGACGTTCGGAAGGTGACCTTCACTCGCTGGACCCGAGAGCTTGCGACACGCGCCCAGATCTTCAAGCGGCTTCGCGAAGACCTCAAGCCATCGCTTGGACAGAATTCGCGCGGGCGTACCTTCGTCCTTGCCCCCGCTGCGATTGAAAAGTTCGACGAAGACATCGTCCGCTTCATCAAGAAATTCGTCGAGCGATATTGCTGCAAGTACCTGCATTCGAACCCTCCACTATTCATGGTCGTCGGAGAATACGACGTCAGCGGGCTGGAAACGCGCCTCCATGATGCCGGTCTTCGCTGCGCCAACGGGCTCGTGGGCACCGCGTTTCGGGCCAATGATTTATTCCGGCGCCCGATGGTCAAAAAATCGCCGTTCGCCATTGAGTTTAGTTTGCGCCTTGCCAGCCGGGACATCGTGAAGGAAGAACCGCCAAAGCGGCCCGACGAGCTTTTCCTCGTCAACGTCGCGGATGACCCTTGGGCTCACCATGACGTAGATGTCCACCGTTTCGAGATCGAGCGGCTCTCCGACCTTGAATATGCTCTGCAGCTAAGGACCACCTATGCCTGATCTCGGAAACCACATCGGCAGTGTAACTGATAGCTCACCGTCGCTGGTGCGCATCGAAATCAGCAGCGCCGAAGATTTCGAAAATCACAAAACCAAACTGGGCGTCGGGC
Organism: Aureimonas ureilytica; assembly: GCF_001475935.1. GTDB lineage: Bacteria > Pseudomonadota > Alphaproteobacteria > Rhizobiales > Rhizobiaceae > Aureimonas > Aureimonas ureilytica_A. The sequence continues at coordinate 71,105 of NZ_LDQA01000013.1, read as the reverse complement.
AATACCTGTTGATTGCCTCAGGGAATAATCTCTACTTGCTCGCCACGATCACGGCGGTTCGTGCGTCCCACATCGACCGCGCGAAGCCCGTTGCTGCTGACGACGGCAACAGCGCTGACGCTGATTCAGTCGCCTTCCGCTTCCAGATCGACACTCAGCCGATCGGCACGCTTTCTGAGGAAGACGAATTCACCCGCGGAACGCCGGCGCTGCCGGTCCCGACGGAATACGCCTACGTGACGCCGCCAGCGGTTCTCGGAGACATTTTCTCAAAGCAGATACGATCGCCTTTCTCGTTTGGGACGCTCAGCGTCGCGCCCGACGTAAAATTCGAGATCGATGGGGACCGGTTTTTCAGCAAACACGTCGCGGTGGTCGGATCGACCGGATCTGGAAAATCATGCGCGGTCGCGAAAATCCTGCAGACCGTTGTGGGCATCCAGGCAAAGGCGAATGCGCACAAGGGTGCGCAGAAGAACTCTCACATTGTCATATTCGACATACATGCCGAATACGCAGCGGCTTTCAGGCTCGAAAAAGCCGAGGGCTTCACGCTCAACCTGCTGGACGTCGATACGCTCCAGCTTCCCTACTGGCTTATGAACGCTCAGGAGCTGGAAGAAATCTTCATTGAAAGCAGCGAACTTAATTCACATAACCAGATATCTCAGTTCCGCCATGCAGTGGTACAAAACAAGTGCCGTCACAACCCGACTCTTACCAATATTTCATTTGACACGCCTGTCTATTTTTCGATCGATGAAGTGGTAAATTACCTCGAAAATATGAACTCCGAGGTCATTAGTCAGATGGCGGGAGAAAATAGACCTAAGTGCACTGACGGCACCCTCATCCACAATCGAGAGGATCATTACTTTACGGATCTATTGGAGTTCGTGGTCGCCAGTCAGACTAAGGAAGCCAAAGCTAAAGGGGGTCCGTTTAACGGTGAGTTCGACAGGTTGATACTTCGACTGAGGACACGACTAGCAGATCCCCGGCTTCGATTTCTTTTTTATCCAAAACGATCGGATGGTAGCGATCTGACTACAGGCGACTTTGCCAACGTGGTACGCCAGTTTATCGGCTATCTCACACAATCCAACGTGTCGATCGTTGATTTGAGCGGCATCCCGTTCGAGGTGCTAAGCATTGTCGTTAGCTTGATCTCGCGGATAATTTTCGACTTTGGCTTCCATTATTCAAAGAGGCGCCATGTCGACGGCGACGTTAGCGACGTGCCGATAATGGTAGTGTGTGAGGAGGCCCATAACTACGTGCCTCGATCAGGAGGGGCGCAATATGATTCATCGCGTAAATCGATCGAGCGGATCGCGAAAGAGGGCCGCAAATACGGCGTCACGCTGATGGTTGTGAGCCAGCGGCCATCGGAGGTATCGGAGACGATTTTCTCGCAATGCTCGAACTTCATCTCGCTTCGGCTGACCAACGCTGTCGATCAAAGCTACATCAAATCTCTCCTTCCCGATCTCTCCGCCGGCATCGGTGACCTGCTCCCCAATCTTGGTCAAGGCGAGTTCCTCATTGTCGGTGACGCCCCCCTAATGCCGACGGTCGGCCGCTTCGCACTGCCGGTTCCCGAACCGCACTCGCGCAGCGTCAACTATCTTCAGGAGTGGAATGCCGATTGGCGAGAGATCAATTTCGACGATGTCATCGATCGCTGGCGTGGCAAGTTGCTCGCGGCAAGCGTCTAACGTCCCGATGCCAGTCGTTCTGACTGCGATTCGGAGCTTAGTTCACGAACGGCAAGTTGCAGGATCGAGCTCGATCAATCTGCACGGCTAAGAAGGGCGCGATGCCGCCGACGCAGCGCGCTTAGCTGCCAGCGTCTCCCAAGCGGGCGCTGCAGTTGGCTTTGGCGCGGTAGAGCGCGGTATCGGCATAGCCGAATAGCTCGTTGATGCCATCGCTCGACAAAGTCTTGGCAACAATGAGATGCAGACGGCGCTGCCTAGGAACGCAGGAGCGACCGCGTGCGGCCCGCGAAGGCCGCCACCGTCTCGATCACCACTCCGTCAAAGCCTTCGAGTCCAGCGATCGTGTCGCGCGCACGCTCGTCGTCACCTTCCGAGGCGATCAAAAGCATCTGGTCCTTGTTCCCTGCGAGGGAGATAGTCCGGTTGCGCGGACGTCGACGCAGATAGCGTCCCATGCAAAAAGCGGCCATGTCGGCGAGTTGCAGGCCGATCACTTGGTCCGAGGGGGCGGCGAGCACACCCCCGCCTGCCAAACTTGGTGCCGCCTCGCTGGTGACAAGCCGCGGTCCGTGCAGTGGCCGATCCTGGTCGATTACGATCAATGTCGGAGCCGACCTGCGGTCCGCCTCCTCGATCAGCGTTCGCAGAACAACTCTCCTCATCGCTGCCTTCCAATTCAGCTTCGGGTCGAAACCGTTCTGTTTCAGCCGCGTCCGCATCTCCTCGTACTGGCTTCGCGGGAGGTGCACATAGGAAAGGCGGGCTTGGGTCTCGACCAACGCCGTGGAGACCTCGCGGAACGCCTGAAGTCTCATTTCGTGCGGCACGGTGGCCCAGAAGGTATTCCGACGGCCTGCTACGATGTCAGTGGCGTGGAACTCGGGAAGGGTATTCTTCTCGCGATAGGAGGTCAGGCGTTTTGCTGCGGACGCGTAGGCGACTGGCGTCATCTCGATCGCTGCCAGCAGACCCACGTCGGGCAGCATGCCATCGGCGGCGCCCACCTCGCTGTCGTCGCAGAACACGACACTGCCATCCAGCGGAAGCGAGTGGGCAAGCGCATGCAGTTCGGCGGCAGAGAAATCCCGGGGCTGTCGCGTCGCCTCAGGCAAGACCGACCATCCAATTTTCGAGGTCCATGCGGGAAGACGACAGTACCTCGTGATCAGCCATGCCGGTGGTGATCGCGTAATTGACGAAGCGGCGAGCCAAGCGTGGAAGCAGTCCTGATTGGATCGCCGAACGCGGTAAATCCCTTACGAGGAAACCGCTGGCGTCGGCGAGTCTAAACGTACCGGCGAGCTCAGGCGCGCGAGCGAACATCTCGTTCAGCTCCGCCCGATTTACGTCGAAGCCGACCACGAGCGCGTGCTGGCGTGACCCGGGCCAGGTCTGCAGCGCGGTGCGATCACCGTCTCTCCTGGCTTGGTCGCGGAGAAGTGTGACTAAGGCGTCTGTCAACGCATGATCATCGTTGCCGAAGAACTCCATCAGTTCCTTGCTTCCGAGGAGCAGAGAGACCGCTCGCGTAAGGAAGTCCGCTTTAGAGCGGTAAGCAGCGAGTGCATCTTCGAACTGCATCCGGCGACGGCGCGCATTGCCGTCCGGCGACTCCAGGTCGGCGAGCGTGTCGAGTTCCGCTATCAGAATGTCAGTTCCCTCGAGCTCCACTTCCACCGTTGCACTGACGCCGCGGATCATCTTCCGGGAGGTTTCGAGTGCCCCCAGTCCGATTTCCTCGGGATCATCGGTGAGGTCGCCGTGAATGGAGACTCTGATGAGAAAAGTCTCCGTGCGAGCTCCCGAGGCCTTCCGGGCAGTAGGATCGGCGAGCTTGGCAAGCTCCGTTCCAGCGGACGCGAGATCGCTGTATTCGGGCAGATCGATAGCATATCCGTGCTCTGTCTTTCGCACCGTGTCGGTCGTCACCGGTGCCCAGCGGACGGCGTCCCCCTCCCAAGAGTGCGCGACGATTACTGGAAGGGAATGACCTAGCCAGTAGTTGGCATGAGCTTCGGAGAAGTAGTAGGTTCGCCCGTAGCGCGTTGACTGCATCACGCCCTTACCCCGCTTCGACTGGACGGCGATTTCACGACCCGTCGCGACCATCTGCTTCCCGTCAGGGCGGAGTATTTCGATGCGGCCGTCGACACCGAAGTCCAGTCCAGAGTTTGGGCGATAGTGATGCCCGGCCTTCGCCACCGCCAACGATACCAGCATCTCACCCTCGTGGCCCAGGATCGCTTTACTGCTAGCTACGGGCAGGTGCACACCAACTCCCTCAGTCATGGCCATTTCCCTCTTATGCAGGTCGGTGAACGCACTGTACGTCCAGCTAATGCAGATACGAATTCCACCACTTTCTTCAAATCGATGGACGGCAGTTATAGACAGTAGCAACCCAACCGTATTGCGTCGCGATATCGGTATCGTTTGTAATGATAGATAGCACGAACCACTGAAGTGCGTTCCAACGGTCAGCTTTATTCACAGATCACAGCTTCGAACGATTAATAGGTACTATGCCCATCGACTGCCGTTCACGGGAGTGGTTCTTGCAAAACCATTCAGCGGCGCTGAATGAACGGCAGCTTTGAAGACAGGTCGCACGTGGGCTGAACGACGGGGATGGGCGCTTAGCTGCCGATGCTAATTTCAGTTTCGGCGGGCTCTGCGGAATGCCAGCAGCTTATATCCGCTGTGCGCGGCCTATGCCTTGAACCGCTCGCAAGCGGTGAGGCGCTCGACATGGGCGTTCATGCCGCCGGCATAGACCTCGGTTTCCAGAAAGTGTGCTTCCTCGTCCATCGCGTCTTCCGCGATCTCGCGCCACCAGCATTTCGGCTGGCGTCCCGTTCCGTCGCTCCAGCGATAACCTCGTGCCTTGAGAATGTCCTTGGTGTGGAAGGGCGAGCCGAGCGCGTGCACGCGAAGGCGCGCGGAAGCGGCCGAGGACAGAAGCTGGCGGAAAGCGGGCTCTGCCCCTGTTCGCGACGGTTGGGCAAGGACTTCGAGCAGCGCGTGGCAGTCGTCCACCGCCCGGTGCCCGTTGTGGAAATAGCCGCATTGGCCGACGAGATAGCCGAGCTTGGTCCCCTCGAAGCCGAGCGCTGTCCAATCCACCTCCGACACCGAGCAGGCCCAGGGCTTGGCCTCGAACCCGTGGCAGAGCTTCTCGCAGAAGGGGCGGTCGAAGCGCGCGTTGTGCGCGATCACGAGATCGGCGGGCTCGACGAAGCGGCGAACCGCCTCGACGTCGATCCGCTGCCCGGCGACCATCTCGTCCGTGATGCCGGTGATCCTCGTGATGTCAGGCGTGATAGGCCCCGCCGGCTGCTGCAACTGAGAGAACACGCAGACGACGTCGCACACGCCCGCTTCGTCATAGGTGAACGCGACCATGCCAAGCTCGATCACCTCGTGCGCGGCGTGGTCGAGGCCGGTCGTCTCCGTGTCGAGGATCACGCCGAGGCGTGGCCAGGAGCCCGGCGCGCGATCGGCCGGGGGATGAAGGTGAGGTTTGACCTCGCGCGGCGCGAGCTTGCGCAAGACGCGGTAGCGACCGGTGTGCTCCAAACACTCAACCATGGCCGCCTCAACCTCGGGCTGCGGTGCCGCGGACGCCGTCGTCTTGGCGGTCGGAATACGACGCATGGGGGCAGGTGAATGAGGTTCCTTGCGCGGATGGCGCAGGGAAGAGGTGCCTCCGAACAGATCGATCTGTACGGACTGCTCGCTGGCCACTGGCGTCTTGCGTCTCGTCATGTCGTCATCGCCTCGTCGCGTCCGATCAACGGACGAGCTCGACCTTAACCCCAGCGGGTTTAGCGATGTCCTTCCAAGCCCGATCTGTGGTCAGGGCTGGGACGTCGAGGCTGCGGGCGAGCGCCAAGCAGAAGCGATCGCCCAGCGACAGCCCGGCTTCCTTCGACAAGCTAAGCAATCGGGCCGCTTCTTCCGCGACCTCTTGGCCGACCGGCAGAACGGTGATGTCGAGATCTGACAGATCCCGGATCGCCTCCTCGGCATTGAGCCCGCGATCAACGAGCTTGGAAAGAACCTCGGTGTAGTTGACGACCGAGATACTGGCATCACCAAGACGGGCTTCGACCTTCTCGGCACCCTTCTCGGAAAACAGCAAACACAGGACGGCGGAGGCATCGAGAACGCAGGCCATGCCTTACTCGCCAGCCGCTTCCTGCCGACGATCGGCAATCAGCTCATCTGCGACCGATCCGTTTTCGGGGGCATAGTCCCTCAGCTTGTCCTGCAAACGCCGTAGGGCAGAGCGTGCGGGGCGAATGCGAAGCTCCTCGCCATGCAGTTCGATCAGGACGGTATCGCCTTTCGCCAGACCCATGGATTTGCGAAACGCGGCGGGCAGGATCACACGTCCACCTTCTACGATCTTACCTTTTGCAGCAGCCATCACCCATACCTTCAATCTACTTCGAACTTTTCTGGCCCATTTCCTGACATATGTGCCAAATCGCCCAAATGGTGCACAATATCGCATCCGGTGCGTCGACGTGCAAAAGCCTTAAGACGGCTAAATTACCCAGTTCGCTCCAACATGAACTGCACTAAATCGATCGTTTAAGGACAGGCTCCGCAGAGGCTGATCAGAAACCAGCTATCCGACGTATCGGACATGCCCTATAAGATCGTGACGTATAAGGTCGTTTTCGAGGCCCGATGTCCCGAACTTTTGCCTATGTCCGCGTCTCCACACACGGCCAGACCACCGAAAACCAGATCGGTGAGATCAAGGCCGCCGGCTTCGACGTCCATGCCCGCCGCGTCGTCTCGGAAACCGTCTCCGGATCGGTTGCCACAAAGGAGCGCGAGGGCTTCACGCGTCTTCTCGACCGGATGGAAGAAGGCGACATCCTCGTCGTCACCAAGATGGACCGGCTCGGCCGCAACGCGATGGATGTGCGCACGACGGTCGAGACGCTGGCGGCGATGGGCGTGAAGGTTCATTGCCTGGCCCTGGGCGGTGTGGACCTTACCAGCTCGACAGGCCGTATGACGATGAGCGTCATCAACGCGGTCGCCGAGTTCGAGCGCGATCTCCTGATCGAGCGCACCCATGCGGGCCTGATCCGGGCAAAGGAACAGGGCAAGGTGCTGGGCCGTCCGCGCAGCCTGACGGATGCACAGAAGCATGTGGTCCGCGAGAAGCTGGGGGAGGGGGCTTCGGTGTCGAAGCTCTCGCGCGACTATGGCGTCAGCCGGCAGACGATCCAGCGGGCGCGGGACGAGGTGAGAGGACAGGACGAACCCGATGGTGGCGTCGAAACATCCGCTGCTCATCCATAGCGGTGAAGTGCTTGCTCGATCACGGATTCAGGCGCCCGCATAGTGACCGTGTTGGGTGGATTGCCGACTGTCCGGTTTCAAACCAACATTGGAGAAAGCTGCCGTTCGCCCACTGGTCTACCCGCTTCCTCGCGCAGCCATATGAGGAACCGTCGGAGCGGGCGGCGATGCGTATCAGTCGAGCGGACGACGATCCAATGCGCCTCGCCCAGATCCACCGCCTCGGAGAACGGCTGGACGAGCCGCCCATCGCCGATCCACCGCTCGGCCAGTCGCTCATGCACAAGCGCGACGCCCTGACCCGACGCAGCCGCTTGTAGGAGAAGCGAAGAACTGGCGAAGCGCTGCCCGCGTCCGAGGCGGTCGTCCGGCGGACCGTCAGTTGGACAGAAAAGCGACGCCCAGCGGCTCCACTGCGCGGCGGGGTCGAGGTCGTGCAGAAGGGGGACGTCTTGCAGATCGGCGGGGCGGACGAGCTGACGCGCCATCTCCGGCGTGCAGACGGGCACGAGGCGGTCCGTTATCAAGGCTTCCGCACCGCCTGCGGGCTGGGGTCTGCTTCCCATGCGGATCGCAACATCGCAGCCGCCCGACCGAGGATCGACATGGTTCTTCGTCTCGTCCACCCAGACCTCGACATCCGGGTGGGTGCTTCGGAAGCGGGCCAAGCGCGGCAGGAGCCATTCAGCCGCAAACGAGGCTGTCGTGTTGACGCGAACCACCCGCTCGCCCTCGTCGGCGACCGATCGGGTTCCCTTCTCAATGAGGTCGAAGGTGCGAGCGAGCATGTCCGCGTAGGCCACGCCTTCGTCGTTCGGCACGAGGCGCCCACCCTCACGGCGGAAGAGGGGACGGCCGAGCCACGCTTCCAACTGTCCGATCCGCCGGCTGACCGCCCCGTGCGTCACGCCGATCTCGGCGGCTGCCGCGACCGTCGTGCCAAGGCGAACCGTCGCCTCGAAGGCGAGCGCGGCAGACAGAGGCGGGAGCTTGCGCGGCATACGTCGAACCTGTGATCTCGTCGCACACCCTATCGCGAATTCTGCGCTGGGACCACGGCGCGCCCGATGGCAGGACGGGGCGAACCGGAGACCAACCCCATGTCCCAGACCATCCTCGCAGAGCCGACGCTTCACCCTCTCCTGGCGTCCCGGCGAAGCCCGCGGGCCTTCGCAAGCCTTCCCGTTCCCAATGACGTCGTCGCGACGCTGTTCGAGGCGGCGCGCTGGGCACCGTCCGCCAACAACCTCCAGCCTTGGGCCTTCGCCCATGGTGCGAGGGGAACCGACGCGTTCGATGGGCTCGCAAGCTGCTTGACGGACACGAACGCGGTCTGGGCGACCCAAGCCCCGCTCCTGATCCTGGCGCTGGAGCGGCCCCTGAAGCCGGACGGTACGCCCCACCCGCACGCCCGCTACGATCTTGGTCAGGCTGTCGCGCACCTGACGCTCCAAGCCAGCGCCCTCGATCTCCACGTCCACCAGATGGCGGGCTTCGACGCGGAGCGGGTTCGCACGGTCGCCGCCATCCCGCCCGATCTGGTTCCCGTCACGGTGATCGCCGTCGGCTACCTCGGCGCCCCGGAGAGCTTGCCGCCCGCGTTGCATGAGCGCGAGCGGGCGCCTCGGTCCCGCAAGCCGTTGGACGAGATCGTGGTGACGGCGATCGGTGGTGCCGACGGTGCAGGCGATTGGTAGCCTTGGCAGGACTTGCGCTGATCCCGTTTCGATGGATTGCTCTCAGCTCCCGCCGCATGGAGCCGACACCCATGTCGCTGGAACATTGGCTTGCCTTCGCGGCGGCCTCCGCCGTTCTTCTCGCCATCCCTGGACCCACGCTCCTGCTCGTCGTCTCCTACGCCCTCAGCCACGGCCGCCGGATCGCGACAGCCACGGTCGCCGGCGTCGCGCTCGGCGACTTCACCGCCATGACCGCATCGATGCTGGGGCTCGGCGCGCTTCTCGCCACGTCGGCCACGCTGTTCACGACCCTTAAATGGATGGGCGCGGCCTACCTCGTCTATCTCGGGATCAAGCTATGGCGCGCACCAGTGCGTTCCCTCGGCACCGAGGAGGGTGGTGAAGGCGAGGCCTCTGCGGGACGCGAGCGCCCGCTATGCATCTTCCTTCACACCTACGTCGTCACCGCGCTCAACCCGAAGGGTCTCGTCTTCTTCGTCGCCTTCCTGCCCCAGTTCCTAGACACGGCCCGACCCCTCCTGCCGCAGCTCGCAATCTTCGAGGCGACGTTCCTAGTTCTGGCGACGCTGAATGCCGCGCTCTACGCTCTGCTCGCATCCGCCGCCCGGTCCTCGATCCGCAAGCCCAACGTCCAGCGCTGGGTGAACCGGACGGGCGGCTCGTTCATGATCGGCGCGGGCGTCCTGGCAGCCGGATGGCGGCGAGCGTGAACGTCCGCTTCGGGGCGGGTCGGCGTCGCCGCTGGTGGTCTTAGAAGGGTCGATAGCGGATGGACCGCTTTCGAGCGTCCGCTTTCTTGGCGGTCTGAGACTGAACGGGGTGGAAACCGGTCAGGCAGCTTTCGGCTGTCAGGGCTACTTAGCTGCGGTTCGACGCATGGCTTAATCCCTTAGGCGATAGTGGTAGTCGTAGAGATGGCGGACAAATCCTGTTCGACGGTAGAGGGCATGTGCGGCCGGGTTGTCGGCCAGGACCGACAAACAGGCGGACGTCGCCTTGTTCTGATGCGCCCAATTCTGGAGGCTCGACACAACCTGCCCCGCCAGCCCTCGTCCCCGCGCATCAGGTCTTGTCGCGACGGCGTCGATACCGAGAATGCCGCGATGGATGATGCCGTACGCCAAGGCAACGATCTCGCCCTTCTGCCGATACGATGCATAAGCAGCAGGCAAGGTTATGGCTGACAAGGACGCACTCAGAAAGCTGCCAGCCGGGGGCGAGCCACCGAACGCCATCCAAGCCTCGATCCAATCCGCAGGCACGGCTCCCGTCTCGACTGCCACTGCTTTGGATCGGGACCGACTCGCGATGTCGGGGGCCAAAAGAACCTGACTGGGAGCATCAATGGTATAGCCGCGATCAGCGAGCATCTCGTCGACATCGTCGCCGATCGACAGGATCTTGACGATCGTCGGTCGCCCGAGCCGATGATACAGGGCCTCGCCAGCGGCGAGTACAGATGTGAAATCGTCCGACCGAAAAGGCGTCGGACTGATGCAGTTCGTCCGTCGCACCGTGCCGCCGGAGGCCCGGATCAACCAGCCGTCCTGATAAGTCTCCACGGGTGAGGGACGGACGTTCAGAGCGACCTCTTCGACATGCCAAACTAGGGACATTTGAACGCTCGAAAACCAAAACGATCTGCAGTCTAGGACCGCTTCTTGGAGATCGCAAAGGACCAGGCCAAGGAAGCGTTGGGTCGCTAGCAGATGGACCGCTTGCGGACATCCACTTTCTAGGCCGCAGGAGACCGGACGGGGTGGAAAGCTACTAGGTAGTTTCCGAGAAAGATGCTTGCGAATGCGGCCCTTCCTCGACCGGCCAGATCCACGTAGGTTCTGTGCGACGGACTGTATCAGGAGCGGCAATGCGGGAAGCCCAGGACATATTGGCCTGCGAGGAGAAGCTTCGGACGGCGATGATTGCCGGGGACGTCGAGACGTTGTCAGAATTGATCGATGACGATCTCGTCTTCACGGGTCCGATGGGAAACGTGATGACCAAGGAAGAGGATTTGGAGGCCCACCGCAGCCGGGTCTTATGCATCCAGCGTCTTGATCTTTTCGAGACTGCCTTTCATCCTCTGCACGGATTCATCGTCGTAACGACCAAGGCAAGGCTCGAAGCGATGTACGACCAGAATCCGGTATCCGGCACATTTGCCTACACTCGGATCTGGCACCAAGACGAACACGGATGGCGCATTTCGGCAGGTCATTGTTCTAGGATCGGAGACCTCTAAGCGACGTTGTCGGACGTCCGCTTTGGATTGTCAGCGACAGGTGACTGGCAGTCGCGAATGGGTCGAAAGCGGATGGACCGCTTGCGGGCGTCTGCTTCTCTGCCGCCACAGACCGGACAGGGTGGTTTTCCGCCTGTCCGCTTACTGCTGCTCCTCGTATATAGCTGACATTCATTTGCTCCCGACGGGTTCGGCAACACTCAAATTGAGTCCACCCCGTAACGACTGGCTCCAAGGACATCGCCACACGCAGCGAACATGCCACCAAGCCTATTCGGCGCGGACTGTTGCTGGCGCCGAACATGGCGATTTTGGACCCCGCCGTCTCTAGCGGCTGGTGAGGATCGGGCTGGCGGTGCCCTTCAGACCCTCGACCACGACCAGCCGCGGCTCCTTTGCCGCCATCGGCTCTCCTGGGACGGCGATCGTGCGCACCGGGCCGATGCTGGAGGCCATGCCGGCGCCCTTGTCGTTGGTCTTCAGCACCACGACAGGCTCGTCCTGGCCTTCGAAGAACACGCCGTATTCGGTCATCGGCTTCAGCTTGGCGACGCTGACGTCGATCGCATCGACGAGCCCGAGATTGCGCGAGACGACCATGCCGGAACCGTCCGCGCCCTCGGGCGCCTTCAGCGATAGCGTCAGGTTCTCCCGACCCGCCTTCAACGGCATAAGGTTTTCAGTGCCCGCACCTTCAGGCACCGCGCCCGGCACGAAGACAAGGGCCTGCGGGGCCTGTCCGACCGGGATATCGGCCACGACCTTCTGCTCGGCCGTGTTGATCACATCGACCTTGTCGCCGTTCTCGAGCCCGACGAAGATCCGGCTGCCGTCTTCCGATCCCCAGATGCCGTGCGGCAGTGCGCCGACCGGGATGGTCGCGACGAGCTGGGTCTTCTCGCCGGACTTGTAGACCTTGACGACGTTTTCGCCGCCGATCGTCACGTAGACCAGCGTCTCGCCGTCCACCGTGCCGAAGCCGAGGTGGTTGGAGATCGGCCCGCTGTCGATCACCTCCTTCACCTCGAGTGTCCTGGCATCGACGCGGGTGACCTTGCCGACGTCCTTGTGCGTCAGCCAGACGTCGCTGCCGTCCGGGCTCACCTGTACGAAGGGTACGAAGGGCGAGACGACCGGGATCCGCTTCACCAACGCATGGCTGGCGACGTCGAAGACCTCGAGCACCGGGTTGAACGAGTTGGCGACGAAGGCGAGTTTGCCGTCGCGCGAGAACTTGGTCATGCCCGGACCGCTCGTCGTCGGGATGCGGCCCGTCTCCTTGAAGGTCGCGGCATCGATCACCGACAGATAGTCCTCGCCGCGGACCGTCGCCCAGACTTGCTTCCCGTCCGGCGTGAAGAAGGCCTCGTGCGGGTTGCGCCCGATATAGGTCGTGCCCTTCACGGCATTGGTCGCCGTGTCGATGAAGGTGACGGAGTTCGTCACCGTCGAGACGACGACGAGCGTCCTGTGGTCTGGCGAGAAGCCGAGGCCGTGGACGTTGACCTCACCCTTGTAGAGGGGGCTCAGAACGTCCGGGCGCGGATTGCCGAGCCGGATCTGGCCCAGAAGCTTGTTCGCGACGGGATCGATGACCGAGACCGTGTTGGAGTTCTGGTCGGCGGTGTAGACCCGGTCGGAGGCGGCGGGCAGCGCGAAGGCCGACGTCGAGACGAGAAGCGCGGCGGCGAGGAGGGTTGTGCGGATCATGGTGTCGTCTCCGGAACGAGTGCGGTCGTGTCGGCGGATGCGGCGAGCATCGAGCGCATCAGCGTGATCTCGTAGGTCTGTTCGGTGATGATGGACTGGGCGAGGTTGCGGATCGCCGGGTCCTCGGTGGAGCCGAGGACGGCCTTGGCCATGTCGATCGCGCCCTGGTGATGCGGGATCATCTGGGACAGGAAGTCGTGCTCGGGATCACCGGTCACCGGAGCCGACATCATGCCGGCGTGCATCCTCTCCATCGCCTCGGCGGTAACCTCGGCATAGTGAGAGCCGTCGAGCGTGGCCGGCGCCATCGCCGAGTGCTGGTGGGCGGGCGCGTCCTGTGCCTCGGCCGAGGAGAGTGACGCCCCGGCGAAGGCCAGGGTCAGGAGAAGCGTCTTCAGCATGGAAACGGAGGATCCTCGAAGCACGGGTCGGAAAGAAGACGCGCGCGGACGCCATTCATTCCCGTGGCGGCAACATTTTTTCGAGGGCGAGGCGACCGAACGGGATCCATCGCCTCCGTCGATCGAAACGACATAAACAACGCGTTGGATCGAACGATCGCGGTGGCGCATGGTCCGCGCAGGACAAGGACCCCCACCGATGACCTTCGAACAGATGCGTGCCGTCACCCTCGGCCTTCAACCCCTGTCGCGCCTCGACAGCCCGCGCGAGGTCGTGCGCCAGTTCACCCCGAACTGGTTCGCCGCCACGATGGGCACCGGGATACTCGCGATCGCGCTGTCGCAGTTCCAGGCTGACGTGCCGATGCTGCATCCGGTGGCCGAGGGCCTCTGGATGTGCAACATCGCGCTCTTCACGCTCTTCGCCGGGCTCTACGCCGCCCGCTGGATCTTCTTCTTCGACGGGGCCAAGCGCATCTTCGGCCATTCCGTCGTGTCGATGTTCTTCGGCTGCATCCCGATGGGCCTCGCCACCATCGTCAACGGCTTCCTGATCTTCGGCCTGCCGCGCTACGGCGAGGTGGCGGTCGGGATCGCAGAGACGCTCTGGTGGATCGACGTCGCGATGGCGGCGGCCTGCGGGGTCGCCATCCCCTTCATGATGTTCACGCGCCAGAGCCACACGATCGACCAGATGACCGCAGTCTGGCTCCTGCCGGTGGTCGCGGCCGAAGTCGCGGCTGTCTCCGGTGGGCTGCTCGCGCCGCATCTCGTCGCCCCCCATTCCCAGCTCGTCGTGCTGACGCTCTCCTATGCGCTCTGGGCGCTGTCGGTGCCGATCGCGCTCAGCATCCTCGTCGTGCTCCTCCTGCGCATGGCCATCCACAAGCTGCCGCATGCCAACATGGCGGCGTCGAGCTGGCTTGCGCTCGGACCGATCGGCACCGGCGCGCTCGGGCTGATGACGCTGGGCGGCGCAGCGCCCGCGATCCTGTCCGCCAACGGTCTGGAGCGCTTCAGCGCCTTTGCGGAAGGACTCGGTCTCTTCGGCGGCCTGCTCCTCTGGGGCTACGGGCTTTGGTGGCTGGCGATGGCCGTGCTCGTGACGCTGCGCTACCTGCGCGACGGCCTTCCCTTCAACATCGGCTGGTGGGGTTACACGTTCCCGCTCGGCGTCTATGCCGTGGCCACGCTGAAGCTCGGCACCCTCCTGCCGATTGCCGCCATCCACGTCTTCGGCGCGGTGCTCGTCGCGGTGCTGGCGGTGCTTTGGGTGATCGTCGGCACGCGGACGGTGCGCGGCGCCTGGCGGGGCGATCTCTTCGTCTCGCCCTGCCTCAAGGCCGGCTGAGAGAAGGAGGGGCAGCCGCCGGCGGGCGGTTGTCGAGGAACGCGGCGACGCCAGCCCGGAACCGGACCGCGCCACCCTGGGCGGGGTGGCGCACGTAGGTGGTGGGGATGCCGAGTCCGTCCGCCGCACGCTGCGCCACCCGGCCGATGCAGAGGATACGGCGCGGCGCGAAGATCGCGACGATCATCGCCAGCACCTCCCGGTGCGCGGCGATCTCGGTCCAGGTCGGCGTCCGGTTGCGCAAGGGCAGGACGCCGCGATGGGGATGGAAAAGCACCGCGTTCCAGAACAGCGGCAGCGAGGCGGGCATCGCGTTCCAGATCTCACGAGAGGTTCCGGACTCCCGGGTCGGCAGGGTCTCGCGCGTCGCCCGCGCCAGCGGCGGAACGACGCCGAGCCGCTGCGACAGGTCGGCGAGCCGCCCGTCGCCCGTGAACGGCACACCGGTCCGACGCGCCCCAAAGCGCGAGGGCGCTTCGCCGAGCCAGAGGTCGCTGACGCCGCGATCCGCCATCCCAGCGAGATAGCGCTGGAGATTGCGACAGCGGGTCGCCGGCGCGTCCGCGTCCTCGATCTCCGCGTCGAACCCGGCATACGGGTTGAACAGGTCGGCCTTGCCGGGCAGTTCCGCGAGACGCTCGACGATCGCGTCGACCGAATGTCGTCCGGACGTGGTCGATCCATCGATCACGCCGGCGGAACCTCGATCGTCGGCAACTCGGCGAGAAAGGCGGCGACGGCTCGGCTCGGGTGACGGTCCCTCGCCAGCACCGAATGGAACCCGCGCGACGGCAGGTCGAAGGGCAGCGCCACCAGTGTCCGCATGCGAAGGCCGGCATCCGCGACCACGGCGGGGAGGATTCCGAGGCCGGCGCCCGCCTCGATCGCCGTGCGCACCGCCTCGTTCGAGGGCAGTTCAAGTTCGACCGACAACGCGGTGGGATCGACACCGAAGGCTTCGAGCGCGCCTTCGAGGATCGCGCGGGTGCCCGAACCCCGTTCGCGCAGCACCCAGCGCGCCGACGCGAGATCCCGGGCCGCGACGGGAGACCCGGAGCCTCTGTGCCCTGATGCCGCGACCAGCATCAGTCGATCATCGGCGACGCGTTGCGTGCCGAGCCGGACATCGCCAAGCTCGTCCTCCACGAAGCCGAGATCGGCCGTGCCATCCAGCACCGCCTCGGCCGTGCGCGCCGTGTTGGCGATGCTCAGCCGAAGGTCGATCCCGGGATGGCAGGCCTTGAAGCGAGCGAGCATCGGCGGCAGCCAGTGGTTCGCGACCGTCTGGCTGGCGACGATGCGGAGGCGACCCCGCTTCAGTCCGGCGAGTTCTGCCAGCGCGATGCCGGCGTCCTCGGCACGGGCAAGGACGGCGCGAGCCTCGGGCAGGAAGAGCCGACCTGCCTCGGTCAGTTCGATCCGCCGTCCGACGCGGTCGAACAGGCGGACGTCGTGGCGCTCCTCCAGCGCGGCGATGGCGGCGCTCGTCGCCGACTGCGTGAGGTTCAGCGCCTTTGCCGCTTCCGTCACGTGCTCGCGCTCGGCCACGGCGACGAACACGCGAAGCTGGTCGAGCGTCACAGCGTACCACCGGAGAAGCTTGGCGCCGGGCGGTTCAGGCTGTCGTAGACGGCGGTCGCCACCGCCATCAATCGCTCGCGGGGCGCCTCGGCCGAGACGACATAGCCGAGGCCGGCGTCGCGCCAGAAGAAGGCGGAGATGCCGTCCTCCTCGACGAACTGGAACGACGTCTCGTCCTTCTCGTCGGTCTTGATGAAGAGGGTCAGCCGCGTGCCCTGGTCGTCGTCGTACATCAGCATCGCGGCGGGACCCGCGCCCGCAGGCAGGAGCCGCCCGCCCATCAGCCGATAGCCGAGCCCCGTCAGGTCCGGGGCCGACAGCCGTGTTCCCAGCCGCTTCGACAGCCATTGCAGGAGATGCGCCTCCTCTTCGGCGCGCACTTCGACGGGATGGACCACCTCGACCACGAAGGTGCGATGCGCCGCGATCGCCTCGTCGGCCATGACGGCCACTCGGGTCGGCTCCACCGGCGCGCGTAAGGCGTCGTTCGCCAGCCACCCGCCGGCGCTGCCGAGGATGAGCCAGCCCATGACGGCCGCGATGCGCAGGCGCGTGACAGCAAAGCGACCGCGCCGGGCCTCGCGGATGTTCGCGATGCGCAGCCGCGCCGGGATCGGCTCTTCCGCCTTGAAGGCCAGCCGTTCGCGCAGCGCTCGGGCGATCTCGCGGTCGCGCTCGATGGCCACGGCGATCTCCGGTCGCTCGGTGAGATAGGCCTCGACTGCGGACAGCCGCTCTAGCCCGAGCCGTTCGTCCACATAGGCTTGCAGGTCGTCCTCACCGACGGGCGCGTCCCTGCGGCTCATTTGACTCTCCTCAAGGGCGCGCGGATCCCGGTCTCCAGGATGGCGCGCAGCTTCTCACGCGCCCGCGACAGGCGCGACATGACCGTGCCGACCGGAAGCCCGATCACCCGCGCCGCCTCGTCGTAGCTCATGTCCTCGACGCCGACGAGAAGGAGGACGGTGCGGTGCTCTTCGCTCAGCGCATCGAGCCCGGCCAGGACGTCGCGAAGCCCGGCGCGGCCGTCCTGGTCGCCGTCCACCGCCGGCGGCGAGGCCATCTCGTCGAGCGCAACGTGGGGCCCACGCCGCTTGTGCTGGCGCAGGCCCGAGAGGTGGAGATTGCGCAGGATGGCGAACAGCCAAGCGCGCAGGTCGCCCTCCGGTCGACGCAGGTGCCAGCGCCCGACGGCGCGCTCCAGGCAGTCCTGGACGAGATCGTCGGCGGCGTCGCCATCGCGCACCAGCCCATAGGCGTAGCGCCTCAGGCCCGGAATGAGCGGTTCGATCCGCGCCGCGATCTCGTCGGTGGACATGCCTTACTTCGCCAGCGCGGGGTCGATCTGCCAGATCTCGTCGGCGAGCTTGCCGTCCCGGAATAGCATGACGTAGCGCACGGGGATCTTGTTGTCGTTGGCGAAGACGACATCGGCGAGGACGGTGGCGCCCTTCGGGTTCATACTCTCGGTCATGTTCACGACGTTGGCCTTCAGGCCCGTCTGCGCCTTGGCGAACTTCGCCCAGGTCGCGGCGATCTCGGGACCCGTATAGGTGCCATCGAGCGGACCGCCGACCCAGTGAAGCGTTGCGGATGGCGCGTAGGCGGCGGTGACCGCAGCGGTATCGCCCTTGGCGATCGCTTCGATATGCGCCTTCGCCATGTCGCCGGCGGGCCCCGCAAGCGCGGCCGAAGCCCCGGCGGAGAGAATGGCGATGGCTGCGAGGAGGGTCTTCATGGCTCGGTGTCCTTCGGTTCGGCCGAGATTGGCCCACGGAAGACGACGGGGAACGGCGCTTATTCCCAAAGGACTGAAAATTTGAGACGAGCGGGGTCAGTTCGGCGTTTCAGACGGAACGTCCGCTAACGGCGCAAGCTGAAAGGGCGACAAACGGCTTCGAAGGGTCGATAGTCGTCGTCGCCTCCAATCAAGGAGATAAGACGCCGCCCCTTTCGGCGGCGTCTTTCGATAGACTGCTAACCCAGATGCAACGATGCCCCCCTTCGATCAGGCGAACAGAACGTCGTCGAAATCCGAGCCCGTCGCCACGTCGAACACGCCCGTGATCTTGATCGTTTCCACGATGGAGGAGTCGGCATTTTTCACGACGTATTTGTCTGTCGCACCAACGCGGGTCAGAGACGCGCCCTCACCGTAGCCGACGAACATGAGAACGTCGCCACCTGTTTGGCTGGCACCCGTGAAGTCGCCAACGACGTCGCCGTTCGCTTCGCCGGCGCGGAAAACGAAGGTGTCCCTTCCACCTCCTCCATAGAGGGTATCCGCACCGCCGCGACCGTCGAGGAGATTGTTCCCGCTATTGCCGCCCATGTAGTTGGCAAGCGAGTTGCCGATCCCTTGCGTGTTCCCGCTATGCACGAGTTGCAAGTTCTCAACGTTGTCCGTCAGCGTGTAGCTGATCGAGGAGATGACGCGATCGGTGCCTTCGCCAACGCCTTCCACAACGCGGTCGCCTACGTTGTCCACGATATAGCTGTCGTTGCCGCGCCCGCCGACCATGGTGTCAGCGCCACCTCGACCATCGAGCGTGTTGTTGCCGCTGTTGCCCCCGATGTAGTTGGCAAGATCGTTGCCCGTACCAGCGATGTTCCCCGAACCGACGAGCTGAAGGCTCTCGACGTTTGCTTCCAGGGTATGGCTGAGCGAGGTGATCACCTGATCGTAGCCTTCGCCGGCTTTCTCGCTCACGACGTCCCCGGCCTTCTCGATGAAATACCGATCGTTTCCAAGGCCCCCGGCGAGCGTCCAGGGAGCATTCGTGGGCGCCCGAAGCGTGTCATTCCCGTCAGTGCCCCGATACACATGGTCACGAAGGTCTTGGATCGTGAATGTGCCTTCGATGAAACTCACGATCTCCATATTCTGCGCATACAAAGGATAGGCAGGACGCGTTTCGGATGCGGAGTCGAGATAGATGGACGTGCCGTCGAGTCTCGCGGTGTAGTTGGAGAGGGAGACATTGGTCACCCAGGTATCAATACCCGCTCCGCCATCAATGGAGTCGCCCACCGGGGCATTGGTGATATCATAGCTGATGCCGCTGTGGATGGTGTCGTCCCCGTCTTCTCCAAAAAGCTGACTTCCTCCACCGCCGTAAATGGTGTCGTTCCCTGCGCCGCCGTAGATCGTGGCCGTGTTGCCAATGCTACCAGGCGACAGAACATCATTGCCCCCTAGTCCGAACACCACGTAACGTTCTGGAATATGTGGATTTTCTGGATTGGGCGGGGATAGGTTATCATCGCCCTCGGTTCCTACGATGGTGTATTCATCCAACACCAGAGGAGGCATCACATTCATGCCTGCTTGAGTCGAAGCGCTCTGTGCAACTGACGTCGCCATTTAGTCCCCCGCGATAGACACACATTTCGTTAACTTACCGAAACGTATGAATTGCACGTCCACACTCTATGGGTGATGACGGAAGGGCAACACCAGAGAGCTAAGGCGCTTCAAACAGAAAGCCGCGTCTGCCTGACAGAGCCCTATGACTTGTCGTATCGCGACGTATGGCCTCCGGCCATCCCGACGAGGCGGCCCGAGTAATGGGCGATCGTCAGAAGGTTCTTGGCGATGGGATCCTTGCGCAGCTTTGGCAACGATAAGGCAAGCCGAGCGAGCGCACCGACGCTGCCCTTGACGGCCAGCCGCCACGTCGCGCCCGTGCCATCATAGCTTTGATCGATTTTCGACATGTAGATGCCGGTCGTATAGTAGCGTTTCAGCACCGTAGCGGGGCGCAGCTGCTCCGCAGGCGGCTCGTAGACCAATGCCTCTTCACACCAGACCATCTCTCCCCCAGCCGCTTGAACTCGGCGGAACAAGTCGTAGTCCTCTCCACCGGAGGCTTTGTAGGCGTTGCGGAAAAGAGGGCTTTCCACGAGGTCGAGTAGGCGGCGTGAGATGAGAAGGTTCTGCGCGGTACGCAGGAGCTTGGTCGGCCCTGTCGCGGCGCCGCGACGGCTGGCAAAGATGCTGTTGCGCGCAAGAAGCCCGGCATCGGGCGGAAGCAAGCCTTCAACTGGCCCGCCCACAAGGTGCGGCTCGTAAGTGTCGGCGCAGGCGAGAAGGGTCGCCAGCCAACCTTCGGACACATACCCATCGTCGTCCATCATGATGAGGCGGCGCCAGTCGGGCGCTTCCCGCATAGCCGCGTCCACGAGAGCGTTGCGGTTGGGAGAAAGGCCACGCTCGGACACGGGCAGATAGATGAAGCGCTGCCCGGCCTCGCGCGGAAACTCGGAGACGAGCGTCTCAACTACGGGATCGCAGTCATTGTCGGCGACGATAAGCGTCAGCTCACGACCGGCGATTTCTGGTTGGAGGCTTTCGAGCAATCTCAGCAGGAGACCAGGGCGCCGAAAGGTAGGTATCCCGATGACAAGATCCGTCATGCCCAAATCGATCCCATCTGCGTCCCATCGGCTTCGAGCGATGCTTCAACGACCTGATGTAGACGCTCCCATATCGCGACGCACACGCGTCGGTTCTTCATACTTCATTCTTTAGAGGACGGGTAAAGTTTCTTTGTTACAAGACGGGTCGCCACGTGTCTGTCCAACAACGAAGTGGCTTCTCGAGTTAAATGATAAGCCTCTGTTAGCGTCGTGTGCCCTTGGGGAATACGCTTGGGCTTTTAAACTGGTACGTGCTATTTCACACGCTTATAGAGCGTTCAGATTGCGAACGGTGTCTGGCATGTTCAAACTTTTGCATTGGTTTTTCGGTGCTCGGCGATCGAGCGAGTGGGAGGCGATTGTCCAGTTGTCTCCTGTGAAGCTGGATACGGGTGAAGTTTGCAAAGAGGTCGTCATGACCCGTTGGATCAACGGTGCTCGTCAGTACAGGCGCGCAACCGAGCAGGAGGTCGCCGACTTCGTTTCCGGCGACGCTTGGTAAATTCGCCGAGGGAAAGTGATTGGGGCGGATAGCCCCATCACAAGCCCCCATTGGCAACAGCTCCAGCGCCGGAAATCAAACACGCCGGCTGCTATGAATGTAGTTCGGCCCCGTAGAGCGGACTGCAAGCGTACGGAACAGGAGAAGCAGATACCCCTCGATCGTGGCGATGAACACGCCTCGCCCCTCCGAAATGCTGGCGACCAGGATCGCGAACGCAAACATGGCGCAGACGGCGGATTCAGGGGTGCGATGCCGGAACGGAGCCACGAACGCCATGTAGGCCAGCGCCGACACATAGGCGGTCACCCCTAGAATGCCGCCTTCGCCGAACGACAGAATGTAGGCGTTGTGGGGCTGCCTGATATTGCCCAGCTCCTTCAACATGTAGAACAGGGTCATGACGGTTCGGGATTCACCCGAGAAGGAGCCGGGTCCAAGGCCGATGAACCAGTTCTTGTAGGCTTCGCTGAGGTAGGCCGACCAGATTTCGGTTCGCCCCGTCAGGGTCGGATCTCGTCCCAAAGTCTGCGTGATGTCGGTCCAGTTGGTCAGAACGAACACAACCAGGGACGCCACGCTGACGATGATGATTGTCGACGCAATCGGAGTCGTGACACGGGCACGCAGGATCGCAATCACCAGCGCCATGTAGCTGATCGCACCAAACGCGATCATGAGCGCTCCCATCGATCCGGACATGAAGAGGCAAACGGCCGACCCTATGCCCAGCAACGCCGTTCTGAGGCGTCCGATCGTGGGATGGAATGCGTAAGCGCACAGGAAGCCGCACATGGCGAGAAAGCCGAACGTGTTCTTCTGCGTGAACAAGCCAACCCAAACCGTCTCGCCGCCGTAGACTGAGACACCGATGGTCGGATTGAGGATCGACATGGCAATGGACGCGAGAACGAGCACCATCAACGTGTTGGTGATGATGAACGCGATCGATCGCGGTTTCAGCATGGCGGCCGAGGCGAAAGCGCTCAGGAACATCAGTATCCAGAACGTGATGGATCGTACCGCGATCAGGATATTTTCGCCCAGCAACCCGGATATGACCCCCACCCCCAAAAACGGGAGGAAGGGCATCAGCGCCCGCAGAGGAGCTCGGTACGTATATCGAGACAGGTAGACGGCAAACGCCAGGGATATGCTCCCCCACACCAGATATCGGAACGGTGTCCCGAACATTTGCTGGCCTTCCAGCGATGCCGAGCTAGCGTCGAAGCCGCCCCAATACCAGGCGCCACTGAACTGGATGATCGATAGAACGATCAGGAGCTTGAAGAGGCCGCGATCGAGGAAGGCGTTGGCTGCGCGATCGATGCTGTTGTCGGTCCGCTGGTAGGGGACATTCACCATGACGGACCTGCGCCGAGTTGGGCGTATCGGACGCCAGGTTCAAATCTTAAACGGGATGCCGTCAGCTTTCTGAGGGTCATAACGCGCCTTCGGTCTCCGTCACTGCCTGAACTCGCCTGCCCGTTTATACCACAGGACGCTATGGCTGAATTGCGCCGGCAAGGTCAGCCATTTGATGGTCCCTGGAGCCCTTTTTCGGGATGGGGTCGCGCTCGAACCCAAACGGCCAGCCGAGGCGATCCGGCCATTCGGTACGCTTCCGGCCTTGCAAGTCCGCTCGGCGCTCTTCCCTGGAAGCCTTGCCTTGATCGCACTGCTGATGCTTATGAACCGCTGGACCAAGATCGAGAGCTAAAGCAGCCGCGTCAAGCCAGCCGGGCGCTACCGTGGAGGATAAGCCACCACGGCCGAGGCAACGGCTTTGCTCTCCTTGGAGGTGATGTCGATGTGGTTCTTTCCACTGAACATCACGCTAAAAGTGAAGAAGACCCGGAGCGGCTGGCAGGCTGAACTCCGGGTCCATCTCTTCATCTAAGCGTACCGGGCGTCAGGGCAGCAACCCTGGCGTCCACCTCCACAAAATATCCCCCTGCCCGAGCGTTTTCAAGGATCATCCTCGATGACGCCTGACCGCTTCTTCGCGCCTTGCCGTCACTGGAAGGGTATGGTCTTCGCGCGCCGTATGCTCCAATCACCGCGCGTTCCGGCACCGTACATCGAGGCGTTCTTCCCTGGCAGCCTTGTCGATATCTGCTATCGAGTGGGTTCAAAAATAGCCCTATTGCGACCCATGCTCGCAACGGATCGGTGCTGGAATGAACAAGACCATCTACGAACTTCAGATCCTTCGCTTTATCGCGTCGATGATGGTGTTGATCAGCCACGTCCAGCATGAAGCGGGAGAACAGCGCTTCCTCAATCTGGCGAGCTACACGCCGATCAACCCCGTCTATTGGGGCGCTGGCGTGGACGTGTTCTTCGTGATCAGCGGCTTCATCATGTACCATCTGTGCCGCGATCAGTTCGGCCTTGAGGGGGCGCCGGCGAACTTCATCGTTCGACGCCTCGTGCGGATCGTGCCTCCCTACTGGGGGGCAACCGTCTGTATGCTATTGGCCATCTGGTTGTTCGCCGGGCACATCAGTCATGCGGAAATCGACCCCTGGCATGTCCTGGGATCCTTCCTCTTCTTCCCGGTCGAAAACCCCTACGGTCAGTTCTACCCGATCATGATTTTGGGGTGGACGCTCCAGTTCGAGTTCCTCTTCTACGTCGTGTTTTGCGTCGGGCTGTTCTTCAGCAGGAAGGTCGGCCTGTCGATCATCGTGGGCGCCGTGACCCTCCTCGGCCTCTCGCCTCTGGTCATCCATTTCCAATCCGGGCCTATGGCATTCTGGTCGAACTCGATCGTTCTGGAGTTCGTCTACGGCATCGCTCTGGCGGAGATCCGCGCCCGTGGCTTCCGTTTCTCCGCCGTCAAAGGTTGGCTGGTTTTCGCAGTTGGATGTGGTCTGCTCTCGCTGATGCACGTCGCGGGAATGCACTTCGAATACGGGTTGAGAGCCGTTTGGGTTGGCATTCCCGCGCTTGTGATGTGCGCTGGCCCGGCGCTGATCGCGCAGAGGGATCATGCGACTAACGGCCTGTTCAAGCGCGCCCTCGTGTTCGGAGGAGATGCCTCCTTCGCGCTATACCTCTCCCATCCTTTCTCCATTAATTTGGTGGCGATCGCGGCCTCGAGGCTCGGTGTCAACAATCCTTGGACATACGTAGCCCTGGCGACGGCGATCGCCCTCATCGGCGCAGCGCTGGTGTACGAGCTTATCGAGCGACCTCTGACAACTCGGTTGAGCAGAGCCCTGCACATGCGTAGACCCCGCGTCCTCGAAGCTGTGCCCGAGCGAACGTAACCGAGATCGGAAGGGAAGCCATAGAGTCATCAGGTGGCGTGCAGGCGCCCTTGACGGTGATACCTCCGAAGCAGCCGACAAGCCCCCTTATCGTGTGGGGCGCTCATGCTTGAGCGCAGCTGCATCCACGACTAGACCCTTGGCCAAGCCCGCTATTGGGTCTGCGAGATATCGGTGCCCGCCGCAAAAGGCAGCTGCTTCACGATCCGCTTTGCGAGCTCGATGGAGCCCTGCTTTGTGAGATGACCGTAATCCCACTGCATGGGATCACCGTCTGATGTCGTCGTCTGGCAGACGCCGTTGGGGCACATAAGCTCATAGACGGAAACGTATGGGACGGACACGCTCGCCATTCGCTCGCGCAGCAACGCATCGACCTTTTTTGGCAAAGACACCAGACGCTCGGCGGGTAGCCCTGGATGGTGATCTCGATCGGCATCCGCCAGAATTCGAGCCAACGCGATCTGGTATTCCACGATCGGGCCTGAAACGACGACGTTCCAGCCATCCGCCTTGAGCTTTGAAGCGGTCGCGGTGACATAGGGTAGGTCGTCTGGAGACCAGCGACCCGACAACAGCACGAGCGAAGGATGAAGCTCATTGAGCCGCTCGAATATCCCATTCATGAACGCGACGCAGTTGGGAAGGCCCTTCCCGCCGATCACGGGTTTGCACCCGGTGGAAGCGGCCTGCATGACGTTCATGGAGGGCAGAGCCTCCTTCAGTCCGATCCAGAGATGCGCCGCATGGCTATCCCCGATCAAAAGGAGGTTGGGCTTCGCAGGATCTCGGGCCAGGCAGACATCGGTGGAGAAATCCGAGGCAGATTGGATGTTGCTGTCGATGAAGCAGGTGCCGCGTCGATAAACGGCGGCATCGTCATATTCCAAGTTCGATGCCATCGCCGCGACCTGTGGTGTGAACCGCGACGGGAACCCGCTACCGAACAGAACAGCGATCCCGAGAACGATCCCGATGCCAGAGAGGGATAGGTTTGTCGCCCATAGCCGAGAGCGCGACATCACTCCTGGCTTTCGGAAGGGTCGCTCCACAAAGTGCCAGGACACGAAAGACAGGACCGCAGTCAGGGGCAGCAAGACCCAACTGTCCTGAACCTCCAGCGGCCGATCGAACCAGAGATGGGCAAAGGCAGCGATGGGCCAGTGCCAGAGATAGAGCGAATAGGACATGAGCCCGATGACGACCATCGGCCGCATGGACAGGAGGCGAGCGACCCAGCTCGTTCCATGCTCCCCAGCATAGAGAACGGCCGCAGCTCCCAAGACGGGCGGTAGCGCGCGAAACCCAGGGAATGGCGCTCCAGACTTGTAGAAGAGCGCAGACGCCAGGATCGCACCCAATCCGAGAATGGACACGATCTCACGCGACCAGCGTGCCCTCAGGGCTGGCAGTGGTGCGAGAGCGAGGAAGGAGCCGACCAGCATCTCCCAAAACCGCGGAGGCGAGAGATAGAAGGCTGCCGCTGGCTGCGATCGTACAAGCCAAACCGAAAGCGCGAACGATACGAGACCGATCCCGACAATCAGCGGCACGACGAGACGCCGGCTATAGCGATAGGCCAACACCAGGAAGAGCGGGAACACCAGATAATACTGTTCTTCCACCGCCAGCGACCACGTGTGCAGGAGGGGTTTGATCTCGACGTCTGGTCGGAAATAGTCGCTCAGAGAGTAGAAAAAGAAGTTCGAAGCGAACGCGAGGGTGGCGGCGATGCTGCCCCCGAGTTCCTTGTATTCCGTGGGATAGAGACCCCAGAGCCCATAGACCGCCGTGGCCATAAGGACGACGAAGAGGGCCGGAAAAATCCGGCGGATACGGCGCTCGTAGAACGAGAGGAAGGAGAACCTGCCTTGTTCGATCTCGCGGGCGATAATTCCGGTGATGAGATAGCCGGAGATGACAAAGAAGACATCGACGCCGATGTAGCCACCCCCGAAAGAGGTGAACTTAAAATGATAGAGGATTACGCTGAGAACAGCGATCGCTCGAAGGCCGTCAATGTCTTCCCTGTAGGTCATCGTCGCCCGTCCACCGCCATAGTGTGCGGTGCGGCATAGCATGTCGCCCTGATGTTATCGATTGCGTTCTCACGCCGCTCGATTGGACAGACGGATCGTCCTCTTCAAAGAGGCTTCGGTCCAGGGGCTACCATACTCGAAAAGCCTCGCAACGGAGCCTATGAGAAGAGCAACACAGTTTCTGGTGATCGTGTAAAGAAGAGCATCGGATCATCAGCCGCTGCATTCGAACGCAAATGAGGGGAAGAGGTGGTGATCAGAGCTATCGGGACCATGAATTGCCTTTTAGGTCTCGCTGCGTTGGCTTTTCTGAATTGCGGCTCACCGGCCTACGCTGTCACCTCGAACTGTCCCGACAGCTTCCTTCAGGGGCAGGCACCAGATTTCAACCGTCTGGCTCAGGCAATGCCCACGCGCGAACTCTGCTTTCGCCAATTCGCCGTACTTCATTCCGGCATAACTCGAACCCCACTCTGGGTCGGTGAGCATCTGACGGCTGCCCAGGTCGAGGCGGCCGAGGGCATGTCCCGAACCAATCGATTTCACGCAGAGAAGGCTCTGCCCCCTTCAGAGCGATCCGAGCTGGCGGACTACAAGGGGTCTGGCTTCGATCGGGGCCATATGGCCCCCTCCGGCGATATGCCCGATGCAAAGTCGCAAGCCGAGAGCTTCTCGCTCTCCAACATGGTCCCGCAAAATCACCGGCTGAACACCGGCCTATGGAGCCAGATCGAAGAAACGGTGCGTGACGTCGCCTCCATGGACGGTGAGGTGTGGATCGTCACCGGCCCTTTGTTCATTGGCCAAGATGTCCAGGCCATAGGCACGAACAATGTCCTCGTTCCGACCATAGTCTGGAAGGCGGTCTATGATCCCAAACGAGGCGGAGCGGCCGTGTATGTTGCCGACAACGACGACACGCCCAATTGTCGCATCATGAGCGTCGAAGCGTTCAAGACCATGAGCGGCATCGAGATATACCCATCATTGCCCGTAGGAACGCAGCGCTTGGCGCTGACGCAGCCACGGGCCTGTCGTCAGGAGTAGGCATGACACGCGACAAGCATTCGGAGACCGAAGCGGCTCAAGGCGCGTCCTCCAGTTCGCAGGGATCGAACCCTTTCCATCCTTTTGCTAATGACAGCGTGGCTCTGACGGTTGGCGGGCTCACAATCGAGAACGGCACGGATCGGGTTTCGATCAGCGGCTCGATTGACTTAGCTCTCGACAAGCGGGGCCTCGAACAAGCGCGTGAACTGAAAACAGCGATCAACGCGATTGTGGACGCGCTGGAGAAGAAAGGCGATTTGCCGGAGACTTCCGCCGATCAGAATGCCCCAACCAAGCGCGTTCGTAATCCATTCGGCTGATCGCTTGAGATCAGTTCCAAGCAGAAGTATGGCAGGAGATGGCGCCCTTGATGCGCTCAGCGGCCGGGGCTGGTGTGGAGGCGAGCCATATGGTCAAGGCCGCAGCGCCAGCTATCGCTAGCCCATGCCAAGGGCGCCAAAATGTGCGAGTTGCAACAGGAAGGGATGGCTCCTCCGGCTTGTCTGCCAATCTCTCGAACAGCGCTCGCTCCATGGCTTCTCGCTCTCGAATAATTCGCTCCATCGATATATCGATCGGCCGCCCCTCTACGACATCCGCGAGCGCAGCCCATGCGTGCTCCTGATCGAGAGTTCGGAGTTTCGTATCCGCAATAGGACGGGTCATGGGATCAGTCCAATGAGATGACTTTGGGCGAGAACGTCTGCGACTTCTTTCCCCCTGTCACGGCTCCCGTAAGCGCCCGAGGCGTACCCACACCACTCTTCAGCCAGCACTGCTTCTTTGGTTTGAGATAGGTGAAGGCGACACAGCGAGCATCCGTCACACAGGCGCGACGGCAATCCAGTTGCGATGTAGCAGGATGAGGCCGGCGCGAAAGGTCCATGCCCGGTATGTCCACATCCTGATAAAGGTCCGAGTTTGGATCGATAACGTCGAGCGTCATGGACGGGGGGTCGCGCTCGGAGCGTGCGAGCAACTGACCTGAGAAGGCTGCGGAATTGCCATCCACCTCGCCGCGACCAGACTTCATGAAGCAGTTCGGCCCTCGCCCCGGCCGGGTCTTCATGTTGAAGGTGAAGGCTTTGCACGATCCGCCCATCTCGAAGCACTTCACAGCGCAAGCCGGAGCGTCAGCCACGCTCGCCGTTCCGACATCCTCACCGAAGAAGTCGAGGCCTGCGTAGATCGCCATCCGCGTCGGCTGGCGCGTGTAGGTTTCGAGCGTCGAAAGAGCTGCTGACGACCGATCGGAGAGCGCGGGTGCGGCTGCTGCAATCCCTTCCGAAAGCTTGGCGGCCTCCTTGGGTTCGGCGTCCGCACTTGTGATCGATGGCGAAGGCTGCGGGGATGCACGCTCCGAGCCGGCGACTTGCGGTCCGACTTGCTCGACGCTGCCGCCCTTGTTGTTGATCCCAAGGCGCACGACTTCTTCGGGCGAGAAGAAGTGCATGTCATCGGGCGGCGTACGGAACATGATCGTTACCACGCCGATCGGCGTCTCAAAGCGGTTCAGCGTATCGATCACGTCCGCAATCGACATCTGTGCACTTTCGAGATCTGGCTTCTGTGACCACATTTGATGGACGCCGAGCCGACCATCGGCTTGCCGCTCGTGCCCTGCCAAAAAGATGTAAGAACAAGCAGATGCGCAGGTCGAGCCCTCAGGAATGAGCGTCGCAAGCTTACGGGTGTGAACGTCGTCCGCGATCAGAAGACCAGCATCGACACTCCCACCAGGGCTGTTCAGGAGGAGGATCTTCGCATTAGGGGCGGCGAGCAGAGCACGGCGAAAGGCCAGCGCTGAACCTGACGTCAATTCGCCGTTGAGCTCGATAATATCGAGGCGAGCCGGGTCCAGTCGGAAAGGGGCCAGAGCCGACGGTTCGGCAGCTGCGGCGAGATCGACGCTCAGCAACGAGAGAAGGCCAACAGCCAAGCTTAGAAATCGGCTCAGCATCCGATTTCAGCCCTAATCCTATCGACCTCCGCCTTCGAATGGCAGACCGTTTCACAGGGGATGCCGTCTCCATCCCCATCAGCTCGCCTGTAGCCGCTGCACCAGAGCTCTACAGCCTCTCGGCACGTCGATATCGATTTGCATGTCCTGCCAGCCGCGACGCGGTAAGTCTCAAGCTGAGCGAGGATTGAACCAGACTGCTCTGGATGGATCGGCGTCGCCTCCACCGCATGAACTGGACCGCTAGCGAGCATGAAGAAGGCGACCAATGCCGCGAAACTGAAGCGTCCCATAAGCTCCTCCCGATTAAGGCAGGATTGTGTCTTCACGCCCCGAGGTTGTCTATGGGGCGAGAGGGGCCGCGTGGCGCTTTATCCACTCTTCCATATGTTCGGAGCGAGACGTTCGCAGACGCTGGAGCGGGACCATGTGCAACCTCTACTCCTTGACCAAAGGCCAAGCCGCGATCCTGGCGTTTACGCGGGCGATGAAGGACAGGACAGGCAATCTGCCACCCATGCCCGGCATTTTCCCCGATCAGGCCGCGCCAATTGTGCGGATCGTGGAGGGCGAGCGAGAATTGGCGATGGCGCGCTGGGGGATGCCATCTCCCGCCTTCGCCCTGAAGGGCAAGGCGACCGACCCAGGCGTCACCAATATCCGCAACACGGCCTCGCCGCATTGGCGTCGCTGGCTGGGGCCAGCGCATCGGTGCCTCGTGCCGTTCACCAGCTTCTCCGAATACGACACGGACGAGAACGGCAAGAAGGTGCCGGTCTGGTTCGCAGCCAACGAGGAGCGCCCTCTGATGGCCTTTGCAGGCCTCTGGACGCAGTGGACGAGCACGCGGAAGAAGGCGGAGGGCGAGGTGACGGTGGACGCCTACGGCTTTCTGACCACCGAACCGAACGGCGTGGTCGGGCCGATCCATCCCAAAGCTATGCCGGTGATCCTGACGGAGCCGGACGAGTTCGAGATCTGGCTGCGTTCCGACTGGAAAGATGCGTCAGCGCTCCAGCGGCCTCTGCCCGATGATGCGTTGCGGATCGTGGCGCGGGGACAGCGGAACGACAGCGAGGTCTAGCCTCCCTGCAGTTGCTCCTCAGAAGGCAGTTCTGCCGGATTGGTGTTGTTCACGACGTAATCGATCATCTGGCGAGCCAGAGCCATTTCACGCATGGCAGAGTCGAGATGGCTCAATGCCACATTGATCAACGAACGCTCTGCATCTTTCTCATTCGCTTCGCCCATAGCACACCCGTTCGCCACACGCTCAAATTACCCTTTCTTGAAAATATGGCGCACAAGTTGTTATTTCGTGAGAAGGCTATTGGTCCTGTAGAGCATCTCGTTCAGACGACTTCACGATTGCGTCAACGAGGTCAGCCAGTCGCTTCTGGATGACGGGAGGCAAATGATCGATGGGTACGGTTTCAACACTCGAATGCGGGTCCTGCAAAACTTCCGCACCCTTTCCCGAGAACGAGAAGCCCGGAAGCCCTTCGAAAAAATCAGGAACATCAGCCCCAAGCACGCGAGCCAGACGAACCAGCCCGCTAGTGGAAAGTCGGTTCGCGCCGGACTCATATTTGTAAATCTGCTGATGACTCAGACCCAGCTGCTCACCCAGCATAGACATGGGTAGACCGGCACGCTGGCGCAGTTCGCGCAGCCTGCGCCCCAGATGGATATCGATCTCTCGGCTTTCTGGAAGGTCGTCCATGAGAGCCCTTGTGCTGCGCCATCAGCATGTAGGAAGCCCCATACGCGCAGAGGATGCAACACAAGGATCGTTTAGGTTGCGCTTTGACGGTTGGCGAGGCGCTCGCGGGCCAACGCGACCTCTGCGGGGTCCAGTTCGGCCGCATTGGCGAAGTCCATGAGCGTCGGCTCGTGTCCCAGGATGAAATCGAGCAACCCGACAAAGAAGGCGGGTTTGGTCGCTTCCGTGCGGAGCTGCTCGATCGTCAGGCCCGTCAGGTCCAGAAAGCGCGTGAGAAGCTCGCCATTGCCAGCCAGGAACGACAGGGCGTCGATCCCGATCGTTTCCGCGTCCTTGCCCGAGCCAACGGGTCGTTTGCCCTCACGGATCATTTCGCGAGCCCTCGCCTGACGTAGCCAGCGGAAATCCGTTCGGAATAGGCTTCCTGCAACGAGCGCTGCCCCAGGATTAACGCGCCGACCGCGACACGGGCGTCACCGCCGCAAGTGCGGATGGCTTCGTCAATCGCCTCGTCCAGATCGTCCTTCAACGACAGGTCCGTGATCCGTTCTGCAATTCTCGACATGGCCCCGCCTCATGAATCAGTGCGCCGACCATGACTCCGAACGGCCTTGCTGGAAAGACGATGTTCCTATTTTGTTCACAGAATTAGGAATGGGGTCCGCGCATGGTGCAGGCGATACGGAGTTTCGAGGAAGGGCTGCGCAAGGGCTTGGGCATCGTCATACGCTGCGATCCCTGCAACGCGCGGACCATCTATCGCTGCCTTGATTTCCAAGGGTTCATCGCGCCCGGTGCCGACATTGAGGCGCTGAACTGGCGGTGTTCAGGCTGCCGAACACGGTCCACCTATGTCCGTTACACGCTTCTGGACAAGCTGGAGCGTGAGAGCTTGGCGCAATGGAAGGCGCCGCCTGCGATGCGACGACGCTTCTGACCTGTAGAGCATCGATTAGCTTGGAGCGATGAAGCGCGCACGACGTTAAGTTCGCTTAAAGGCAGCGATATTCGCTGTCCATCAGAACGGAGATAAGCGATGCAGCTCCCCAGCGGCGCGACGGTTGCAGTGGTCGATGGTCAGAAACTCAGCCTGTTCCGCAACAGCGGCGACGAAGGCCAGCCGAACCTGACCGCCCTCCCCACGGAGTCCGTTAACACCGACAACAAGAGCGGGGGCAAAGGTCACGCCAGCAGTTCTGCCAACCCGGATGACAGCACGCAGGATGAAGACGGCTTTGTGGCTGGGGTGACCGACATCCTGAACAATCAGGCCATTTCCGGGAAGCTGACGAAACTCGTGGTCATCGCAGCGCCCAAGGCGCTTGGTGAAATGCGGAAACACTACCACGCCAAGCTCAAGGAAGCCCTCGTCGGCGAAATCTCAAAGGATCTGACGGGGCAGACCAGCGCCGACATCGAGAAGGCGATTGCCGCCGCCTAAACATTCAGTTTGATTTCTAGCCACCAAGGCGTCGCTTTTTGAGCGGCGCCCCTTTTGTTTGAAGAGGGATCCTGATCTCGTGAAAGCGGTACTAGGCGTCTGCAAACGAAAGCGCCCTCGCCGGGGGAGGACCGGCAAGGGCGTTTGAGATAAGCCAAAGGGTGGGAGGAACCGCTCGACCGGTTCACTTCAGATGGGGAGAACCAGCTGAAGTGAAAGAGGAAAACTCTTAGCGGACCGCTTGACGGGCGATGGCCGGAATGTCGGAGCGTGCAATGCCGAGGTCCGAGAGTTCGCGCTGCGACAGGCGGTTCAGCTTGGCGGCCGTGTTGCGATACTGGCGCCAGGTGCTGAAGGAGCGAGCGAGGGACATGGTGTCTTGCCTTTCGTGCCCGGCCTCTCATCGGTGGTGGCCGGCATGTGCGTGTTCTTCCGATGCCCAGAACCTACGCCTCGCTTCCCTTCCGCAGTAGCGCAAAGCTCGAAGGGGAGCCTTGCAGCAGTTCGCTATCGAGGGCTCTCAGGTCCGATATGCGGTCGCCGCATGGGTTGCGCTGTTCGCTTTGGGATACCTCGTGTCGAAGTGAGCACAGCCTGCCGATAGCGAACCGGCCTATCCAATTCGGGCGCGCAGTTCGCGAGTGCCCTCAGATCGGCCGACGCTGAAATGGCATGCACCAGGGGCAACCAACACGGGGCAGCATTAGAATGGCCAATCGCTTCGGATTTCTTTCTTTGTCCGCCATCATGACACTCGTCTATTGTGCGAGACACCGCTCCTCATCAATCGCTTTGGCCGCAGTCGCAGCCGTCCTCGTGATGCGCGAGCCAGTTCATGCCTGCACATATGGCAATGAGAGGTTCTATCTAACGACCACTATCCCTCCTAAGCTGCCTGCTGACAGCCTCGTCGCAGAGGTCGAAGTGACGTCTGTAGAACGCTCGTTTCCTCAGCTCGTTATCATCACGAAAGTGCGCTCTGTTATTTCGGGTGGCCCTGATGTCACGCAGATTGTCATAGACATGGATGAGGTATCGTCCTGCGACCGAATTCCCAACGTCGGCGACCACGGTATCCTCGCTGGTGTCCCCCATTCGCTCGTAGACAACGTTGCGACCATTGAGCCAATTCGTTCACCGGGTTTCTGGAGTGATGACGTGTTCCCGCCTCGGAAGCAGTTAGGCGTGGGGCGCATCACTGAGAAGCAGCACCCATAGGGCGCGCTGTTTGCTCTCGCGCACAGATCGGACGGCATCCGAAACGGCCTCCAGCGGCAAAGCCGCGAGCCCGCCGCTAGAAAGGTCTTGAGGGTCGTTAAGGGCTATGCGTGATGGATAGCATCGGTCTGCGAAAGGCGGTCACATGCTCGAAGCGATCATATTTCTTCTGCAAATTGCTGGCTTTGATCCTGGCCCGAGCGGCGGCCGAGACTGCGGACGTGTCAGGGTCTTGAATACGATCCGATGGATTGGGATTGTCCTGGTATCAGGCATCTGCGCCATCGTAATCTATTACAAGCATTTCGGTTGACCCGCAGCCGGTAACGAGGCGCGTCTCAGACGAGCGCTCATCCCGAGGCAAATGCTGAAGAACCCTGAGGGGTGATATAGGCTCAGGAGGGTCTGTTGCGAATAGCCAACTTGGTCGCAATGATCCCGTTATGTTCTTTCGTCAGGCGATGAACACCTGGAACAGCCGTCCGATGTAGCGGGCCTCCGATCCTCCAGCCAAGCTGTCGACCATCGAGCGGAACTGTCCCTTCCGGAACATCCGCATCACCTCGAACCCGCGAATGGTATTGTGCGCCGTCTTGCGCGACTTGAACCCTCGCACCGGGCGGATCCGCTGCTTCAGTTTCCCGTGGTCTGACTCAAGGCGATTGTTCAAGAATTTCACCTGCCGATGCTCGCAGGTCGGTGGCAGGCGTCCTTCCTTGCGCAGCGAGGCGATCGCCTCGTTATAGGCCCGGTTCTTGTCGGTCGAGATCACCGAAGGCCGGTGATGCGGCAAGCGGTTCAAAGCCTTGCTGAGAAACTGTTTCGCCGCCTTCGTCGTACGGGTTTGCGAGAGATAGAAGTCGAGCGTCTCGCCACCGTCGCCGATCGCACGGTAGAGATACATCCATTCGCCTCGGACCTTCACATAGGTCTCGTCGACGTACCAGGTCTTGGTCTGCAGGGGTTTGCACCACTGGACGCGGCGGTCCAGCTCGGGCGCGTAGTGCTGAACCCATCGATAGATCGTCGTGTGATCCACCGAGAGATGGCGCTCGGCCATCATCTCCTCGAGGTCGCGGTAGTTGAGGGCATAGCGACAGTACCAGCGCATACAGAGCAGGATGATATCGGGCGCAAAATGCCGGCCCTTGAACGCCAAACTCATGCCTTACGCCCCCGACTTCAGCCGCCTTGAGCACCGAGGCTCGCATCCCTAATCGCTATTCGCAACAGACCCCGTCGACTCAATCCACTCGCGGAAAACGGCCAGCGCCGGATTGGCGCGGCTGCGGGCAGGATAGATCAGCGCGTAGTGTGACGGGCCGGGCAACTCGCGGTCCGAGACGCGGCAGAGGCGACCCTCCGCCAGATCGTCGAGGGCGAGGACCTTCGGCACGAGGGCAACGCCCAAACCGCAGCGCGCGGCGGCCAGCACCATGCCGAAGTGCTCGAACCGCGCGCCGCGCAGGATCGCGACGGGGTCGAGCCCTGCGTCGCGGAACCATTCCAGCCAGAGTTCCGGCCGGGTCGATTGCTGCAGGAGCGGCAGTCCGGCGATCGCCGCATCGCTCAAGGTCGGCCCGCCGCCCGGCGGCAGCAGCGAGGGCGCGGCCACGGCCACCAGCGTCTCTTCCCGGAACGGCACGACGTCGGTGCCCGGTGCCGCGAGTTCGGTGCGCTGGATGGCCGCGTCGAAGGGCTCCCGCTCGAAGTCGACCGGGCCAAGGCGGGCGGCGAGGTCGATCGAAAGACCGGGCGAGCGACGATGGAAGTCGGCGAGCCTGGGGATCAGCCAGCTCGTGCCGAAGGTCGGCAGGACGGCGAGCCGTAGCACGCGGGCCTTGTCGCCGAAGGCCATCACCGTCAGGGCGGCTGTGTTGAGATCGGCGAGGATCCGCTCCGTATCGCGCAGCATGGCGCGGCCGGCATCGGAGATCACCAGACGCTTGCGAACCCGGTGGAACAGTTCGACGCCGAGCCGAGCTTCGAGCGAGGCCAGTGAACGGCTCACGGCACTCTGCGTGAGGCCGAGGCGGCGCGCGGCCTCCGTCACCGACCCGCTGTCGGCACAGGCGCCGAAGGCCTGAAGCTCGGACAAGGTGGGCGTGAAGGATCGTTTCATGAAAGGCCTCCTCCTCCAACCCTTGGCGCGGCAACGGTTCCGCGACAAGCGGCCTCCCCTTCGAGTTCATTCCTTTTTCTCATGGTTTGGCCAGCCGAACTCATTGGAAGACCACGCGTCGCACGCTTAGTCTGGTGGTCTGTCCGCGCGCAGCCGCGCGACGTTTCGAGGAAGCCGTCATGACGTTGAAGCCCAAGGACGCACCCGATCTCGGCCGCTTCTCCTGGGAGGATCCGTTCCGGCTCGACGGTCAGCTCAGCGCCGAGGAGATCATGCTGCGCGACGGAGCCCGCGCCTTCGCGCAGGAGAGGCTCCAGCCACGCGTCGTCGAGGCCTATCGCGAGGAGAAGACCGATCCCGCGATCTTCCGCGAAATGGGCGAGATGGGCCTCCTCGGCGTCACCATCCCGGAGGAATACGGCGGCCTTGGCGCCTCCTACGTCGCCTATGGCCTCGTCGCGCGCGAGGTGGAGCGTGTCGACTCCGGCTACCGCTCGATGATGAGCGTGCAGTCTTCGCTGGTGATGTATCCGATCTACGCCTACGGCTCGGAGGAGCAGCGCCGCAAGTATCTGCCCAAGCTCGCCAGCGGGGAATGGATCGGCTGCTTCGGCCTCACAGAACCCGACGCCGGCTCCGACCCTGCCAGCATGCGCACCGTCGCCCGCAAGACCGACGGCGGCTACGTGCTGAACGGCTCCAAGACCTGGATATCCAACGCCCCGATCGCCGACGTCTTCGTCGTCTGGGCGAAGTCCGAGGCCCATGGCGGCAAGATCCGCGGCTTCGTGCTGGAGAAGGGCGTGAAGGGCCTTTCCGCGCCCAAGATCGGCGGCAAGCTCTCGTTGCGCGCCTCGATCACCGGCGAGATCGTTCTCTCCGATGTCGAGGTGTCGGAAGACGCCCTGCTACCCAACGTCGAGGGCCTGAAGGGGCCCTTCGGCTGCCTCAACCGCGCTCGCTACGGCATTTCCTGGGGCGTGATGGGCGCGGCCGAGTTCTGCTTCCATGCCGCGCGCCAATACGGGCTCGACCGCAAGCAGTTCGGTCGCCCGCTGGCGCAGACGCAGCTCTTTCAGCTGCGCCTCGCCGACATGCTGACCGACATCGCCCTCGGACTGCAGGCGAGCCTGCGGGTCGGGCGCTTGCTGGACGAGGCGGAGGCGGCCCCCGAGATGATCTCGATCGTCAAGCGCAACAACTGCGGCAAGGCGCTGGAGATTGCTCGCCGCGCCCGCGACATGCATGGCGGCAACGGCATTTCGGAGGAGTTTCAGGTGATCCGTCACATGGTCAATCTCGAGACGGTCAACACCTACGAGGGCACCCACGACGTCCACGCGCTGATCCTCGGCCGTGCCGTCACCGGTCTCCAGGCCTTCTTCTGAGGCCCGCCGCCATGACGGACGGGACATCGCCCGGTGGCGCGGCGGCACCGCTCGCCGGCCTCAAGGTCGTGGAGCTCGCGCGCATCCTCGCCGGACCCTGGATCGGCCAGACGCTCGCCGATCTCGGCGCCGAGGTCGTGAAGGTCGAGGCGCCGGGCGGCGACGACACGCGGCGCTGGGGCCCGCCCTTCGTGGAACGCGAACTGCCGGGCGGCGCCATCGACCGGACGGCGGCCTATTTCCACGCCGCCAACCGGGGCAAGCGATCGGTCACCTGCGACTTCGACAAGGCGACCGACCTCGCGGCTCTCCTCGATCTGGTGCGGGAAGCAGACGTTTTGGTCGAGAACTTCAAAGTGGGCGGCCTGCGCAAGTACGGTCTCGACTACGAGACGCTATCGGCGCTCAACCCGCGGCTCGTCTACTGCTCGATCACCGGTTTCGGGCAGGACGGGCCCTATGCGCCGCTCCCCGGCTACGACTTCCTGATCCAGGGCCTCTGCGGAATCATGGACCTGACGGGCGAGCCGGGCGGCGAGCCGCAGAAGATCGGGGTCGCTTGGATCGATATCCTGACCGGCCTCTACGGCACGATCGGCATCCAGGCCGCGCTTGCCGAACGCGCGCGTTCGGGTCGCGGGCAGCATGTCGACCTCTCGCTCCTCGACTGCGGGGTGGCGGCGCTCGCCAATCAGGCGATGAACTATCTGGCAGGCGGCATCGCGCCCCGGCGCATGGGCAACGCCCACCCGAACATCGTGCCCTATCAGGTGTTTCCCGTCGCAAATGGCCACGTCATCGTCGCCTGCGGCAACGACCGGCAGTTCGCCGCCTTTGCCGCGATCCTGGGCCTTGGGGACTTCGCCGCCGACCCGCGCTACGCCACGAACCCGGCCCGCGTCGAGAACCGAGACACCCTCTGCGCCCTCCTCGCCGAGCACGCGTCCACCTTCGAGCGCGACGTCCTGATCGCGGCGATGCAGGGCGCGGGTGTGCCAGGCGGCCCGATCAACGATGTCGCCGACGCGCTCGATCACCCGCAGATCCGCCATCGCGGCCTTCAGGTCGCGCCGGAGGGCGTGCCGGGCCTGCGCACGCCGATCCGCTTCTCGCGCAGCCCCCTCGTCGTCGAGCGGGCCTCGCCCGCGCTCGGCGAGGCCAATGCCGATGCCGATGCCGATGCCGAACGGGCAAGGGATGGTAGGAACGTCTCAACAAAACTGTAAGAGGCCAACGACCCATGAAGATTCTCGTCTGCGTGAAGCGCGTCGTCGACTACAACGTGAAGGTCCGGGTGAAGGCGGACGGAACGGGCGTCGAGCTCGCCAACGTGAAGATGTCGATGAACCCGTTCGACGAGATCGCGGTGGAGGAGGCGCTGCGGCTGAAGGAGAAGGGTGCGGCCGCCGAGATCGTGGTCGTGTCGGCCGGTCCCGCGCAAGCCCAGGAGACGATCCGCACCGCGCTCGCCATGGGCGCCGACCGCGGCATCCTGGTGAAGGCCGAAGGGCGTCTCGAGCCGCTGGCCGTCGCCAAGCTCCTCAAGGGCGTGGTGGAAGCCGAGAAGCCCGACCTCGTGATCCTCGGCAAGCAGGCGATCGACGATGATTGCAACCAGACCGGTCAGATGCTGGCGGGGCTTCTGGGCTCGGCGCAGGGCACCTTCGCCTCCAAGGTCGAGGTCGCGGACGGCGCCTTGAACGTCACGCGCGAGGTGGACGGCGGTCTCCAGACGGTGGGCCTCACCCTCCCGGCGATCGTCACCACCGACCTTCGCCTCAACGAGCCGCGCTATGCCTCGCTTCCCAACATCATGAAGGCGAAGAAGAAGCCGCTGGAGGAGAAGGACGCGTCCGAGTTCGGCGTCGACCTGACGCCGCGCCTCGAGGTCGTGAAGGTCGCCGAGCCGAAGGCGCGCCAGGCGGGCGTCAAGGTCGGCTCGGTGGACGAGCTGGTCTCGGCCCTCAAGGGCGCCGGGCTGGTCTGAGCCCCCCGCCACCCTGCTCGTCTTCTCCCGTTTTCCGTGAGGTTCATTCCATGACCACGCTCCTGATCGCCGAACACGACAACGCCCACCTGTCGGGCGAGACCGCCAAGGCCCTGACCGCCGCCGCCCAACTCGGCGGCGAGGTCCATGTCCTCGTCGCGGGCCAGGGCTCGGGCGCCGTCGCCGAGGCCGCCGCCAAGCTCCAAGGCGTCGCCAAGGTACTGCACGCAGAAGATCCCGCTCTCGGCCATCATCTGGCGGAGCCGCTGGCGGCCCTCGTCGTCCAACTCGCCCCGAGCTACGGTGCGATCGTCGCGCCCGCGACGGCGGCGCTGAAGAACGCCCTGCCGCGCGCGGCCGCCCTTCTCGACGTCATGCAGGTGTCGGACGTGATCGCCGTCCACGGCGCGGACACGTTCGAGCGCCCGGTCTATGCCGGCAACGCGGTGGAGACGGTGCGCTCCACCGACAAGATCAAGGTGCTCACCATCCGCACCGCGGCCTTCGCCGCCGCCGCCGAGGGCGGCTCGGCCTCCGTCGAGAGCGTCGGGGCAGCCTCCGACCCCGCCGTGTCGAAGTTCGTCTCCGAGGCCGTCGTCCATTCCGAGCGGCCGGAGCTCTCGGGCGCCAAGATCATCGTCTCGGGCGGGCGGGCGCTCGGCTCCAAGGAGAAGTTCGAGGAGGTCATGCTGCCGCTCGCCGACAAGCTCGGCGCGGCGGTCGGCGCGAGCCGGGCGGCGGTGGACGCGGGCTACGCGCCGAACGACTGGCAGGTCGGGCAGACCGGCAAGGTCGTGGCGCCGGACCTCTATGTCGCCTGCGGCATCTCGGGCGCGATCCAGCATCTCGCTGGCATGAAGGATTCGAAGGTCATCGTCGCCATCAACAAGGACGAGGACGCTCCCATCTTCCAGGTCGCCGATTACGGGCTGGTGGGCGACATCTTCCAGATCATCCCCGAGCTGACGGGTAAGGTCTGACGACGGCGCGCGGCGGGGAACGGGACGATGGCTGACATTCGGACGGTGGGCGTCGTCGGCGCCGGGCAGATGGGCGCCGGCATCGCGCAGGTGAGCGCGCAGGCCGGCTACGACGTCGTTCTCTACGACGTCAGCCTGGAACTGGCGACCAAGGGCGTCGAGAAGATCGCGGCCGGTCTCGACCGGCTCGTCGCCGGCGGCAAGCTGGATGCGGGCGCGCGCGACGCCGCGCTCGCCCGCCTCAAGCCCGCCGACGGGGTCAACGACCTCGCCCCTTGCGATCTCATGATCGAGGCGGCGACGGAGAAGGAGGAGATCAAGCGGCGCATCTTCGCGCAGGTGTGCCCGGTGCTGCGGCCCGACGCGATCCTCGCCTCCAACACCTCGTCCATCTCGATCACGCGCCTCGCGTCGGGCACCGACCGGGCCGAGCGCTTCCTCGGCATCCACTTCATGAACCCCGTGCCGGTCATGAAGCTCGTCGAACTGGTGCGCGGCATCGCCACCGACGAGGCGGTGTTCGAGCAGTCGAAGCGCTTCGTCGCCAGCCTCGACAAGACCATGACGATCTCGGAGGACTTTCCGGGCTTCATCGTCAACCGCGTGCTGATCCCGATGATCAACGAGGCGATCTACACGCTGCACGAGGGCGTCGGCTCGGTGGAATCGATCGACGCCTCCATGCGGCTCGGCGCCAACCATCCGATGGGCCCGTTCCAGCTCGCCGACTTCATCGGCCTCGACACCTGCCTGTCGATCATGCAGGTGCTGCATGACGGGCTGGCCGATTCGAAGTACCGGCCGTGCCCGCTTCTGGTGAAATATGTCGAGGCCGGGTGGCTGGGTCGCAAGGTGAAGCGCGGCTTCTACGACTATCGCGGCGAGACGCCCGTCCCGACCCGCTGAAAGGCTGAGGGCATGAGCGACACGACCCGCGATTTCAACGGCACGCCCCTGTCCGACGGCGACAGCAATTGCCTACGGGATGTTGGCCCTAGTATCAGGTCAATCATTACGTCGTTCGCAGGGGCGATCGAGCAGACCGTGTCGATCGCCCAGGCCTTGCGTTTATATCAGCCGGCGTAGGTGTAGGCTGTTTTCACGGTCGTATAGAACTCGGCCGCATAGCGCCCCTGCTCGCGGCTGCCGTAGGACGAGGACTTTCGACCACCGAATGGTACGTGGAAGTCTACTCCAGCTGTCGGCAGGTTGACCATAACCATTCCAGCTTGGGCATTTCGCTTGAAATGCGAAGCATGTTTAAGGCTGCTCGTCGCGATGCCTGCGGACAAGCCGAAGCGCGTGTCGTTTGCCGTTTCCAAAGCTTCGTCGTAATTCCGCACCTTGATGACCGTAGCCACAGGTCCGAATATCTCCTCTTGGCAGATCGACATCTTGCTGGTCGCTTCGGCGAAGAGTGCTGGCTGGATGTAGAATCCGGGCGTCTCCCGGTTAAGACGGTGACCGCCCGTGACGAGCCTCGCGCCTTCCTTCTGTCCGAGTTCGATGAAGCGGAGATCCTGCTGGAGTTGTCCATCATCGACCACCGGTCCGACATGCGTCTCATCCTTGAGGGCATGGTCGACCCTAAGGCCTGCCATACGAGCCACCAGCGCCGCCACGAAGTGGTCGTGAATCCCCTCCGTCACGATCAGGCGTGAGGCCGCGGTGCAGCGTTGGCCCGTCGAAAAGAACGCTGAGTTAACTACGGCCTCTACGGAGATCGCCAGATCGGCGTCGTCTAGAATAACGAACGGATTTTTGCCGCCCATTTCAAGTTGGTACTTGCGCTGGTGCGCAATTGAGGAGGCGGCAACTCGGGCGCCGACACCGGTTGAGCCAGTAAAGGAGATTCCGGCCAAATCGGGACTATCGAGCAGAGTCTGACCAACATCCGATCCGCGCCCCATGACGAGGTTGAGCACTCCGTTCGGCAGACCCGCCTGCTTCAAGATATCGACCAGAGCCCAGGCCGAACCAGGCACGAGCTCGGCAGGCTTGAAAACCACGCAATTACCATAGGCTAAAGCCGGCGCGATCTTCCATGCGGGGATAGCGATAGGGAAATTCCAGGGTGTTATGATTCCAACAACACCAATCGGCTCGCGTGTGATCTCGACACCCACATTCGGCCTAGTCGAGGGCAAGCACTCGCCCATAGGCCGAAGGCACTCCCCCGCATAAAAATCAAATATCTGCGCCGCACGAACGACTTCGCCGATGCCTTCAAGCAGCGTTTTGCCCTCCTCCCGCGACAAGAGGCGGCCAAGCTCGCCCTTCCGCAGGAGGATGAGGTCGGAAGCCCGCCTCAAGATCGCATGACGCTCTAGAAGTCCAGTCTGCGACCAGTTCGCAAACGAGGCCTTTGCGGCCGCAACGGCTTGTCGTGCGTCATCAACGGACCCTTGAGCATAAAGACCCACGACGTCCCGCGTGTCGGACGGATTGATGTTGGGTACGCCGTCCATACCCACCCAGTCGCCACCGATTAGATTCTGATGGATCGTCATGATTTCAGGCCGTGGCAGGCGGTGCCGCAGGCACCTTGGCGAAAGCTGCCTCGATCGAGACTTCCAAAATGCGTAGGGCCTCCTCCAAAACCGATTCCTCGATTGTCAGAGGGGGAAGCAGGCGGATGACGTTGTAGCGGACCCCGCAAGAGAGAATGATGAGACCACGCTCCTCAGCTTCCGCCACGATCTGCGACGTCAGCTGCGGCGCGGCTTGGTACCCATCGGCATCTTCGACCAGTTCGAACGCGATCATCGCGCCATTGACACGGACGTCTCCCAGGCGCTCCATCCCTTGGCGAGCGGCGAGGTCGATCAGGAACGAGCCTACGCGTTCCCCGATCCAAGTTGCCCGCGCGCAGAGCCCCTCGTCCAAAATCACGTCAAGCACAGCGTTCGCAGCCGCGACGGAAATCGGATTGCCTGCATAAGTTCCGCCAAGTCCGCCTGG
Organism: Aureimonas ureilytica; assembly: GCF_001475935.1. Taxonomy (GTDB): domain Bacteria; phylum Pseudomonadota; class Alphaproteobacteria; order Rhizobiales; family Rhizobiaceae; genus Aureimonas; species Aureimonas ureilytica_A. The sequence goes on along the minus strand of NZ_LDQA01000013.1, from coordinate 28,012 downwards.
ATGCGCGGCGTTCATGATTGTCGCCTTACCAACCAGAGCAGAGAGCGGGAAGCCACCCGCCAGACCTTTGGCCAGCGTGACTAGATCGGGCTTCACGCCGGAATGCTCGATGGCCAAAATCGTGCCGGTGCGAGCCATGCCTGCCTGAATCTCGTCGGCGATGAGGACGATCCCATAACGGTCGGCCCGGTCGCGCAGCCCCTGCAACAGGGACGCGGGAGCGGCATTGAAGCCCCCCTCCCCCTGTACGGGCTCGATGATGAAGGCCGCAACGCGTTCGGGATCCACATCGGACGCCAGAAGATGATCCAGCGCCCGCAGGGACGCCTCAACGTCCACGCCCGAGAAGGCCGCAGGGAATGGTACATGGAAGACTTCCGCCGGAAACGGCCCGAAGCCCTTCTTGTAGGGAGCCACCTTACCAGTCAACGCCATGCCCATCATCGTCCGGCCGTGGAAGGCGCCGGTGAAAGCGATGACGGCCGACCGCTTTGTGTGGGCACGGGCGATCTTGATCGCGTTTTCCACGGCTTCGGCGCCAGTGGTGACGAGCATGGTCCGGTTGACCTCGCCTGTGTCTACGATCGTATTGAGCCGTTCGGCCAATTGGATGTAGCTCTCGTAGGGCGCCACGTGGAAACAGGTATGCGTGAACTGCTCGGCCTGCCGCGCCACAGCCTGCATTACATGGGGATGACGATGACCTGTGTTATTGACGGCGATGCCCGCTGCGAAGTCGATGAAGCGCCGACCCTCGACATCCCACAATTCGGCGTTTGCAGCCTTCTCGACAAATATGGCCTTAGTCGCCACGCCTGCCGCAACTGCATTCTGTTGCCGTGCACGCAGTGCCTGTGCCTGTCCCATCATCGTCCTCCTGGATTGAATGGGGTAGAGGTAGCACCGCTCTAAATATTGCGCAACGTTGCAATAATTTGGAGCGCATTATTTGCGGAGCCAAGGCGGATCACGCCAATGCGCTCGCTGGGCCAGTGAGCGAACTCAGTTGGCGCATGTGGACCTAGAGCATTTTCCGATCAGTCTGGATCGTAGCCTGCGGCTTTGAAGTAGTTGGCGCATTCGGCAGGCTGGAAGAGCGGAATGAGGGTGCCGACGGCTTTCCAGAGCGCCTCGACCGTTCGCTCGGCCTTGGCCCGCATGGGCGCCTTGAGCTTTGAGAAGGCCGTCTCGATCGGGTTGAAGTCGGGGCTGTAGGGCAGCAGGAAGCGCCTACGTCTTTGATGGCCAATCGCAAGCCCTCGGCTTTGTGGGCCGGAAGGCTGTCCATCACGACAATGTCGCCGGGCAAGAGTGTCGGCACCAGGACCTGCTCGACATAAGCCCGGAACGCCACGCCGTTCATCGGACCATCGAGCACCATAGGGGCGGTCATGCCCGTCAGGCGCAGAGCGCCGGTGAACGTTGGCGTCTTCCAATGGCCGTGCGGAACGCCGGACCGGCAGCGTTCACCTCGCGGCGCGCGGCCGAAGCGCCGTGCCGTCTTCGTCGACAGGCTGGTCTCGTCGATGAAGACAAGCTTGGCGGAATCAAGATCGAATTGATCGTCGAACCAGGCCTGGCGCCGCTTCAGGAGATCCGGGCGCTCTTGCTCGCTCGCGTGCACGGTCTTTTTTTCCACGTCAGTCCATGCCTGTCAAAGAAGCGCCAGAGCGTGCCGATCCCGACCTTGAGCCCCCGCTCCTCGGCCAGACGCCGTTGCATCTCGTGCAGCGTGATGTCGTCCTTGCCGTCGATCAGGCTTTGCAGGAACTCGGCTTGCGCCTCGATGCGACCCGAGCACCTGTCCCCGCCCATCGGCAGGGGATCACTGCGGCCTGCACGATCCTGCGACCGCCAGCGCACAGCCGTGGCAATTGCGATCCCGAACCGCTCGGCCGCCGCATGCGTCGAGGCGCCATCACGCATCGCCCGCAAAACCCGATGTCGAAGATCAATCGATAACGCTCGCGCCATACACGCCTCCCTTCCAATCGACAGAGGGAATCGCGAATGACGCAAAGACTCTACCCGGCCGGAAAACGCTCTAGATCAAAGATACGGCGGCGAGCAGGCCGAGATCACCACGGCAGTCGTCGATGAAACGTTGCGGAAGCGATGCGGAATGCGGCTGTCGAACAGATAGGACTCCCCGACGCGCAGAATGCGCACTAGAGTGCCAACCGTTACCTCAATCTCTCCTTCAACAACGATGCCGCCCTCGCTCGAGGCGTGCTGCAGGAGGATTTCACCCGTATCGGCTCCCGGCCCATAAACCTCATGTAAAATCTGCAGATTGTGCTCCTTCGCGTCGCCCACCTGACGAAGGGAGAGGTAGCCGGGACTGCGAATTCGCGACGTTAGATCGATCAGACCGTTCGCAGCGAAGAAGGGACCAGCCTGCTCTGCAGAGCGGCTGTCGTTGAAAAAGTCAGACATGCTGACGCCGAGCCCGCCAAGGATTTTGCGCAGAGTGGATACCGAAGGGCTCGACTTATTTTGCTCGACCACCGAAATCTGCGCATGAGGCACACCGGCACGTTCCGCAAGGCCGCGCTGAGACAGACCTGCCTGCGCCCGAAGCGTTCGAAGCCGACCGCCCACATCGAACTCTTTATCCGCCATATATACCCTGCGCTCAATATATCATGCATATGAGACTGCTATGAGCAGTCACATCGCATTCCGATAGCATCGGTAAAGAGCAGGGTATCGCACAAAGCTCTCGCAATCGTGGAGGCGGCTCCCCTTTTTTCGAAAGCCGCCGCCCTTGCAAGTGTCAGTCGAGATTGACCCAGACTGACTTCGTCTGAGTGTACTGGCTGAGGGCTTCAAGGCACTTGTCGCGCCCGTTGCCGGTCTGCTTGAAGCCCCCCCAGATCGACGTCATGTCGCCATGATCGAAGCAGTTCACCCAGACGACACCCGCCTCAACGTCACGTGCGAAGCGATGGGCCTTGCCCACGTCGCGCGTCCAGATTGAGGCAGCGAGCCCGTAGATGGAATCGTTGGCAATCTCCACGGCCTCCTCGAGGCCTGAGATCGGCATGATCGCCGCAACCGGTCCGAAAATTTCCTCCTTGGCAATCCGCATGGAGTTATTAACACCGGTGAAGAGGGTCGGCTCAACGAAGGCACCATCGGGAAGAGCGTCGAACCGCCCACCACCAAAGCGAAGCGAGGCACCCTCGGCGCGCCCAACGTCGATGTAGTCGAGCACGCGCTTCTGGTGGGACGCCGTGACCAGCGGGCCGATCGTCGTCGACGGGTCCAGCGGATCGCCGAGGACGAAAGTCTCGCGCGTGCGTGCGGTGAACCGCTCCACGAAGTCATCGTGGATGCTTTTGTCCACAAGGATGCGCGAGCCGGCGTTACAGACCTCCCCTTGGTTTCCGTATATGCCATTCACGGCATATGTTACCACGGTGTCGAGGTCGTCATAGTCGCCGAGAATGATCTGCGGGGTCTTGCCGCCGCATTCCGTCGTCACCCGCTTCATATTGGACTGGCCGGCATAGATCATCAGGAGCTTGCCGACCTCGGTAGAGCCCGTGAAACCGATCTTGTCGACATCGTCGTGGAGGGCTAGCGCCTTGCCCACTTCTTCGCCGAGGCCATGCACCACATTCAGCACGCCGCTTGGTCCGCCCGCTGCGATAAAGAGTTCGGCCAGAAGGTTCGCCGAGAGCGGAGACTGTTCCGCCGCTTTCAGAACGACCGAGTTTCCGGTCGCTAGCGCAGGCCCCAGTTTCCATGCAGCCATCATCAGGGGGTAGTTCCAAGGAACGATGATGCCGACGACGCCGAGCGGCTGTCGCAGGATGTAGTGAAGGGCACTGGAGGTCGTCGATGTAACAGCGCCCTCGATCTTGTCGATCGTTTCGGAGAAGAACTTCAGCGCCCCCACCGATGCTGGGACATCGATATTCATCATGTCCATGACCGGCTTGCCCATGTCGAGGCTGTCGAGCACGGCGAACTCCTCGGCATGCTCGGCCACGAGCGCGGAGAACTTCTCCAGGACGGCCATGCGAGCACGCGGATCCATTCGGGACCAGCCCCCTGAGCGGAACGCCTTTCGGGCGACCTTAACGGCCAGATCGACCTCCGCAGCGCTACCGCGTGCGACCTCAGCTATCGGGGCTCCCGTCGCCGGGTTGATCGAGACGAACGTACGTCCATCGGCCGCAGGCCTATAATCGCCATCGATGAAGTGCTGCGTGCGCAGCTTCACCGCCGTCGCCTTGGCGTGCCAGAATTCCTTGGTGAACGATGTATCGTTCATGATTTTCTCCTTTGAGGCGTTTTACTTCGAATTTCGGAGGAGTTTGACCGACGCGATCACCAGCAAGAGCGATGCCGCTACGATAATGCTGCCGATGGCGTTGATTTCAGGCGTAATGCCGCGCCGAAGGGTCGAGTAGATGTAAATCGGAAGCGTCACGTCCCGCCCCGTGAGAAAATAAGTCACCGGGATTTCGTCGAACGAGAGAGTGAAACACAGGAGCGCGGCGCCGATAATTGACGTGCGGATCTGAGGCAGAGTTACGCGCCAGAACGTTTCAAGAGGCTTGGCACCTAAGTCGGCTGAGGCCTCCAACATCCGTCGATTGACTTTCGCGAGCCGGGCCATGACCTGCGACACCACGATCCCGAGAAGCGCCGTCGAATGACCGATGACAACCGCGGTGAGGCTCTGCGGGATGCCGATCTGCTTGTAGAAGTTGAGCATCGCGATACCCGTGACGAGGCCGGGTAGGCTAAGCGGTAATAGGATGACGTTTTGGAACAGGCGCTTGCCTAGAAAATCGTAACGATCGAGTGCGATCGCTGCCGCAACGCCGATCACGACACTCACGATCGTGGCACAAACTGCCACGATCAGACTGTTCTGCAGCGCCGTCAGCATCTGACCGTTCGCGAGAGCTGCCGAGTACCATCGCCATGTGAACCCGGCGAGCGGAAACGAGGTGACCGGACTGTCGTTGAACGAAAAGAGGATGAGGAGACTGATCGGCACGTAGAGAAACGCAAGGACAAGGAGGCTTACGCCGACGAGAGCTTGTTGCCACCAGAGAAGCGATCGCATGGGGGCTCCTATCGAAGGTCGAGCTGCCCAGCCCGGTCGAAGCGGCTGGATACTTGGAGGACGACGAGAACGAGTAGGAGAACGAGGGTCGCGAGGGCCGAGCCCAAAGGCCAGTTGAGCGCGGCGCCGAACTGGCTCTGCAGTAGGTTCGCTACCATCGTGCCATCGGGTCCGCCGACCAAGACCGGGGCCACGAAATCGCCGAAGGACAGGCAGAAGGTCAGGGTCATTCCGGCGACCAGTCCACCCATGGACAAAGGCAGGATGACGCGAACGAATGTCTGGAACGGGCCAACGCCGAGATCCTCCGACGCTTCGACTAGTGACTTGGGTATGTTCTTCAGCACCGCATAGAGCGGCATGATCATAAAGGGAATAAATATATAGACCAGCGTGATAACCATCGCGGTCTGATTGTACAGGAATACGGACAGCGGCTCGTTGATGATGCCGACAGACATCAGGAGGGAATTGAGTGCTCCGTTCGTTCCCAGGATTATCTTCCATGTATAAGCGCGCAGTAAATACGAGACCCAAAGCGGAACGATAACTAGCATGTAAACAAGGTTAGACAGCGCTTCGGATTTGATCGTGAACGCTAGCATATAGGCGACCGGATAGGCGAGGATGCTAGAAATGACAGTCACAATAGCTGCGATTTTCAATGTTCGCAAAATAACTGCCGCATATTGCGGATCGAGGAAGAGCTGAGCGTAATTTCCGAACTGGAAGTCGGGGACGAAGAGCGGGAACTGGCGGGTCCAGAAGCTTACCGAGATCATGACCGCGTACGGCACGATCATGAAGATGGCGATCCATAAGAAGGGACCGGAGAAGAGGGCTAGGAAGGCCGGAGCATTACGCCTCGTGACGAAGTTCATCGCTCCGCCTCCGCGAAGCACATGATGTCTGCCGCTCCAACATAGAGCTTGACCTTCTCGCCCAGCTCAGGCGCCCGACGCGAGGATTCGTCGCGATGTAGATCGACGAAGAAGGGTCTGTCGCTACGCGCGGGAAACAGTTCGAGACGGAGGCGATCGCCCAAAAAGAGGTTACCAGCTAGGCGCGCCTCTATTTCATTACCGTCAATTATGGGTGACAGGTGAACGTGTTCGGGGCGGATGCCAAGCTGAACGCGCGAGCCGATCTGCAGCTTTTGGATCGACTCGCCGTCCCGCCGGGCCTTGTGAATCCTCGTACCATCGCTCAGTTGGAAGACATCAACCCCGCCAGAGGCTGCTTCAAAGGTTGCATCTAAGAGATTGGATGCACCGATGAAGTCTGCGATGTAGGCCGAACAAGGACGGTCATAGAGGTCGGTCGGAGCCCCGACTTGCACAACGCGGCCTTGGCTCATGACCACGATACGGTCCGACAAGGCTAATGCCTCACCCTGGTCATGGGTCACCATGAGGAATGTGATGCCAAGTTCTCGGTGCAGGCGCTTCAGCTCGATCTGCATGGTCTCGCGAAGCTTTACGTCAAGCGCTGAGAGAGGCTCGTCGAGAAGAAGCACGCGAGGCCGCTTCACAATCGCCCGTGCCATTGCGACGCGCTGACGTTGCCCGCCGGAGAGAGCCCCCGGCAGGCGAGATCCATAAGAGGTCAGACCGACGAGTCCCAAAGCGTCTCGAACACGTGCTTCCCGGTCTGCCTTCGGCACGACGCTCGATCCCGCGGTCAAGCCGTATGCCACGTTCTCTTCAACGCTCATATGCGGGAAGAGCGCGTAGTCCTGGAAAACAGTGTTGACCGGACGACGATAGGGCGGCAGCGATGTCACATCCCGCCCTTCGATCGCGATCGATCCCGTTGTCGCCAACTCGAAGCCTCCGATGAGGCGAAGCGTCGTCGTCTTTCCACAGCCCGAGGGGCCGAGCAGCGTGACGAATTCACCTGCATTCAACTGAAGGTTGGTCTCGTGGAGCGCTGTGAACGGGCCAAACGTCTTCGTCACGCCGGCTATCGATACGATAGGTTGCGACATCGTTAACTCATGGATTTGAGGAGGAGAGCCGCCTTTTTGCGATGACGCTACGGCTCTGGGAAATGGACCCGTCGGATCCCGCTCGTCAGGGCGCGGACTTCACCGCGTTCCAGACTTCGAGATACTTATCCAGCCGCTTGGGTTGCTTCCACATGACGAGGCTCTTGACGAAGTCGATGTTGCCGACCTTTCGCTCCGCCTTCATCGTCTCATCCATGCAGGTAGCGACAGCAGCGGGGTTGACCGGAAAGTAGCCTGTCGATGCCGCAATGCCGCACTGGCCTTCGGGAGACTGCATGAACGACATGAACTTGTACGCGCAGTCCGTATTCGGAGATCCTGCCACGAGCATCATGGAGTCCATCCAGCCTTCGGCCTTCTCCTTGGGAGTAATCTCCGCGACGGCGAAGTCCTTGCCGAGCGAGTTGACCTCCTTCAAAGTCAGTCCGGTCCATGCATTCGAGACGTAGACCTCGCCGTTAGCCATGAGTTCGGTAAGCTCACCCGCCGACGTCCAGTATTTGCGGACGAGGGATTTTTGTTCGATTAGCTTGAATCTGACAGCTTCAAGCTGCTGATCCGACAGGTCGAAGATGTTGTCGTACCCGAGGAGCCGAGCGGTCCAGTAGATAGCGGACTTGTCGTCCCACATCGAAATTCGTCCGCTGAATTGCGGATCGAAGAGCACGCCGATCGAGTCCGGTTTCGCGACCTTATCTGGCCGATAGATGATCGAGACGGATCCCCAAACCATCGGAACCGCCCAAGTCTGGCCATCGGCAACGAGAGCTTCTGCCTTCGAGAATTCAGAATAGATGCTATCGTAGCCTTCTACTCTGGCCGTATCTACCGGCTCTGTAAAACCAGCCATTTGCATCATCGGCACGGTGTCGAGGGAGGGGGTGATGATGTCGTAGACACCGCCACCGGCCGCGAGCTTCGCGGCGAAGTCGTCGTTCGATCCGACATATGTCGCGCTGACGCTACAGCCCGATGCTGACTCGAACGGCTTGATGTATGAATCGGGAGCGTAGCCCTCCCACGTGAGTAGATTCAACTCACCCGCTGACGCGGTCGCGGCAGACGGGATGATCGATGCAGCCGCGATGATCGCCGCAATGGACTTCCGAAATGTCATTGCCCTTCTCCTTGGTAAAAGCTTGAAATTTATCGATTGCTCTTCCGGAGAAGAGTTGCGACATCAATGCCCAGGGCTTTTGCGGCGCTCCTCTTGCTTCCGTTCTGAGCAACGGCTTTCTCGACTAGCCAAGCCTCGAACTCGCGCACGAGTTCTTTGAAGGTCCGGGATGTCGGCTCTTGGGCCTTTGGAGCAGACATGTTAGACGGCCCAGCCGGTGAATAGGGAATGATGAAATGCTCGGGCTGTATGATGTCGCTCGCTAGAGCCGCGGCACGGTCCAAAATATTGAAGAGCTCTCGGACATTGCCGGGGTAGTCGTATGTCAGAAGCTTTTCGTGAAAGCCTTCTGACACTTTGAGGACACCCGCGATCTTATGATTGATGGCGTTCATTTTTAGATCGACGAGAAGCCTTATCAGGTCGTCCTGACCGGATAGTTTTCCGATCTCGACCACGACGGACGCTAACCGATAGTAGAGGTCCTTTCGAAAGCGGCCGGCATCGATCAGAGATAATATGTTCTGGTTCGTCGCTGACACGAGATGGATGCGGGTTTGACGACGCTGTGTTGATCCAACACGGCTGAAGGTTCTCGACTCCAAAAAGGCGACAAGCTTAATCTGGGCTGCAAGTGACAGATCGGAGACCTGATCAAGAAAGAGAATACCTCCGTCAGCGACCTCGACATATCCAAGCTTTCCACGCGTGGAAGTGTCCAGTGCAGAGCCCGGCTCAATTCCGAACATCTCCGTATCAAAGTGCTGTTCTGATAGGAGGCCACAGTTGACGTGCACGAACGGGAGACCGGTCGCGACGTCGCTTTGTCTGACGTGACGAGCGAATTCAGTCTTTCCTGTTCCGCTCTCGCCCAACAGCATCACGGGGCTGCCGCGCTCAAGCGCCGTTGCGGCGAGCTTGGCGAGGTCTCGCAGGCGATCGTTCTGGACGTAGCGTACAGCTGCATCCTGCAAGATGTCTGTCTCGAAACGGAACCTGTCCGGTGCGACATCCTTCGTAGACCGAGTAAGTTCGCGCATTGTAAAAAGAGCGGCGTAAGCCGCGCCGTCGTTTGTCCTCAGCATACTGATCGATGCGAAGACGCTGCGCTGCGAGTTCAAAGATCCCGTCAGTTCCGCTCGCTTTAAGTGCTGGATAGCGGTCGCAATCTTCGCCATAATCGGGCCGACCGTCCTCGCATGCTTTGCGAGGTCACTGCCCACAAGATCACCCTTCGCAAGGTTTAAGAGAAGCTGCATCTTGGTGTTGACGAGCTTGATCGTACCGTCGACTTCAAGGAGCGCCGCGCCATCAGGCAAAGCTTCAAGAAAGCCAATGATAGATGGGTCGTCGATGAGGGACGGACGCGGTCGACGAAGGGGCGGCGAAGCAGGGTCGTTAGCGTAGAATTTCATCGCGTCGGCGCCATAATTTGGGATCGGGCCTTACGGCGCGGCTGCAGACGGGCCGTGAGCACGTAACGTTGCAGGTCACCTTCAAGAACGGCGACGCGGAAGCGCCAGACATCCTTGTTACCGCCCGTCAATAAGACCGTCAGGTCGCAGCCCTCCCGCACGTCCAAACCGCCTTCCGGACTGGATAACAGCTTCGGGACGGCTCCCCTCCCCTCCAGGATCTGCTCTATCGAGTTGCCGAGTAGGCTATCCACCGACCGCCCCCAAGCCGCTTCAGCCGCCGGGTTGGCGGCCAGGATCATTCCGTCGCCTGCCAACACCAGAACTGGGTCCGGCAGCGCGCTCAGAATGTCTAGCATCGCGGTCGCGTGGTCTGAGAGCTGCTGCTCGCGCCGCTTGGACGGACCGATATCCCGGACAGTTCCCCAAAGGCGGATCAACGAACTACCTTCGATTGCCGCGCGAAAATCGTTCTCGACCAGCATCTCACTGCCGTCGTGGCGCCGATCCGTAGCGACAGCCCGATCCAACCGATAACTGGACCGTACCAGATCCCGAACCATGCGCCGGTTGACGCTGGTGTCGGGGAAGTAGCGTTCGACGGGCTGCGTGTTGAAGTCGAGGCCGTCTGGAATCCTGTAGAGACGAGCCATCGCATCGTTGCAGGCTCGCCAGCGCTTCTGATGAGAAAAGATGCGATCAACTATCTCGTCTTCTGCGAGCGACACATCGATCGGCTCTAGGAACTCGATGCACCAACAGGCCTCCGTCGCTGAACCGATCATCTGGGACAGGATTTCAACTCGCTCCACGAGTTCCACAGCGGTATCAAGGACGTCAGGCGTCAGAAGCTGCTTAAGGATAACCCATCCCTGCTCTGCATCGCGAAAAGCGGTTGCGATCAGGGGGATTTCCTGGTTTGCCACCGATTTCATCCACACAGGGAAACTGCACTTCCCCTGGTCGACTTTAGTAGCAAGGCCTCTAATCATCTTCGCGGATTGGCTGGAGTAGATAGTCTCGAGCGGCTCACCCTGAAGCTTTACTGCGCTCCAGCCGAGTGCCCGAGCCTCATATTCGTTGAGGTAGGAAATCCGACCGCGCTCGTCGATTCGATCGACGAAGACAGGTAGGGCGTCAAGATTTTGCGGGCCAAAGTTCAACATGCAACCTCGTCAGCGGCCGGCAGGGATAGCGAATTCGCCGGGCTGATGGGTGATATGGTGGCGATCGTAGAGCCGAGCGCAACGCTCTATATCGACTAATGCTGAAAAAGCCTCAAGAGCGTCATCATGTGCTGCGATATCGCAGCACTTCATTGCATTTTTGCAGCAGTGCTGACGTCACACACCTCGACCTGCTGCCCGTTTCCCGGACCGTTTTGAGCTGGAGAATTCCAGTTATTGACTCGCTCCGGGTCTGTTGCGAATAGCCATAGGGGATGAGAGTTTCGCTGCTGAAGGCTGCTACAGTTGGAGGCGTAAGGCATGAGTTTGGCGTTCAAAGGCCGGCACTTCGCTCCCGACATCATCCTGCTCTGTATGCGCTGGTACTGTCGCTATGCCCTCAGCTACCGCGACCTTGAGGAGATGATGGCCGAGCGTCATCTCTCGGTGGATCACACGACGATCTACAGATGGGTTCAGCACTATGCACCCGAGCTCGACCGTTGAAATAGCCCCCGAATGCCCCGGACATGATCTCCCACTCCCGCAAGGGTTAGGAGTAGTGTTGTGTCTATGACTGGTTCTTATCCGAAGGCAGAGGTTCTGCCGGGTCCCGAGCGTCGTCGATCGTGGTCGACGGCCGAGAAGCTGTCGATCGTCCAGGAGACCTACGAGGCGGATGTGACGGTGAGCCTGGTGGCGCGTCGTCATGGCGTTGCGCCCAACCAGCTTTTCCGCTGGCGCAAGCTGGCTTCGCAAGGCGCGTTGGTCGCCACGCGAGCGCAGGAGGACGTTGTTGCGGCCTCGGAGTATCGCGCTCTCCAGGCGCAGATCCGCGAGTTGCACCGCCTTCTGGGGAAGAAGACGCTGGAGACCGAGATCCTCAAAGAGGCCCTCGAGGTCGCCGCGGGCCCAAAAAAAGCGCTGTTGCGCTCGCTGTCGTGGCCCAAGGACGGTTCGCGGTGAGCGCCGTCTGCACGGTGCTTGATGTCGCACGGTCGAACATCGCCGAGCGCATGGCGGGACGTTCGCATCAGCGCCTCGGCCGACCGCCGCAGCCCGACGCTGAGCTTGTCGCCGCGATCAAGGCGGTGATCGCCGACATGCCGACTTATGGCTACCCTTGGCCGACAGGCGATTGCTTGCAATCGCTGAAAGGCGGCGCATTCACGCCATCCTCTGCCGCAAGGCCCGCGCCGCCGGCGCGTCGCTCCCCAACCACAAGCGCGTCTACCGGGTGATGAAGGCCCACGGCCTTCTTCTCCAACGCCACGCCGGCAATCTCGACAGGCGACGTCACGATGGGCGCGTGGCCGTCGAGCGCTCGAACCTGCGTTCGCCAGCGGGCTTGAACCGGTGGCGCCTTCGCTGGCTCACTGCTCGGACGGCTTCGAGATCGGCTGCGACAACGGTGAGAAGGTCCGCGTGGCCTTCGCGCTGGACTGCTGCGACCGCGAAAGCATCGGTTTTGTCGCCACCACCGAAGGCATCAAGGGCGAGGACGTCCAGGACCTCATGCTCCTGGCCGTCGAGGCCCGCTTCGGCCGCGTGAACCGCCTGCCGCAAACGATCGAATGGCTCACTGACAACGGCTCAGGCTACATCGCCGGTGAGACCAGACGTTTGGCCCGCGACATCGGTCTGGAGCCCAGAACCACGCCCGTCCAAAGCCCGCAATCCAACGGCATGGCCGAGGCCTTCGTTCGCACCATCAAACGCGACTACGTCCGCCTCTCATCCCTTCCGGACGCTCAAACCGTCATCAACACGCTGCCGATCTGGTTCGAACACTACAATACCGTTCACCCGCACAAGGCGCTCGGCTATCTCTCACCGCGAGAGTTCATCGCGTCCCGCCAATCCCTCTGATCCTGTCCGATCATTCGGGGGCAACAACAGTCCTATCGTGAACCCGACAATGGGCGATCTCGGGCAGCCGAGCCATGTAGTTCATAGTCCCATTGGCGGCCCCCATTAGGGTATTTTGGTAACTGCGACGCGAACGGCAGCGGCTTAGTCAATATGATTTCGGACTCGAACGCTGGTAGGATGTAAAATCGACTTCTCGAATATGTTCATCCTCTGAGCGCGTGCCGTCATGGCGGTAAGGGTCGATACCCACGATCCGATAAGCATTAGCCGTGTGGGAAGGATCTTTCATACTGGGCGTTCGCTCAGTGTAGATCATTGATCGAACGGTTAGGTGGCTCAAAGCTGTTTTAAGACGATGAGAGGGGACACCTGTTTTCTCATGAATCTTTAAAAGGCTGATGTTGGCTTGGTTTGTGTCGGTACCCCGCTGGGCAAGAAGCAGGAAATATACTTTCAAAGCGTGCAGCTCAACGATAGACCGAAGCTTGAAGTCTTGAAGAGGATAAATCCTATTTCCCTGATAAAGTTTGCTGATGGGAATTTTGCACCAGTTTCGGTATGGATCGTAGTCAACCAGGCCGTAAGTGCTCTGACCCTCAATGTCCTTCACGATCCTGTTCAGAGCGATGAGAACTTTCAGCCCGCCTGAAATCTTTGCTCGGCTGAGGTTCGTCGCCTCCTGAAGACTATCATAGGTCAGAGCAGCTACACCTGTGTCCTCGTCGATATGGTGAGTGATCGCCATGAGAACCATTAAGGCGGCCGTGTTGTCGGAGCCTGATCCTGTTCCAGACGTCCACTGAAAGGCTTTCAGGCCTCCCTCGCGGATCCACACCGAAGGGAGTTTTTTGAACTCGCGGCGAGTCATTTGCCACCCCGAGTAAAACTCGCCACGACGTAGATCGCATACGCAGCCAACCCAAACCCGGCGAGCACCATGACGACCTCCAGTTTCTCATCCGAAATTTGCGCGATGGCATCCATCACGTCTGAAACCACCGACATTTTTGCACCTCGACTCAAAAGGCTCGACTGCGCAAAAATGCTTGAAGACCCATCTTATCTCTAGAGACAGATGACCCTTCCATAGCCAAACTCAGAGGAATTAGGGGTTAGAACTCAGACACTAAGGGAAAATTCTAAGGGTTCATATCAGATCCCAAGTTAGTTCATAAACTAGCGTTCGTGAACTATTTTTAGAGATTTTTATCTCGTCGAGGATGCGCAATAGCACCTCGGACGTGGCGTGAGTTGGCCACGTGAAGAACGGCGCGAGCCTAACGTAGAACTAAAGCGCTTGCTGAACGTCAGCTTTTCGCTCGATCACATCGAAAGCCGCCGGTCCGCTTTTGGCCCTGTCCGGTCTCTAACGGTCGATAAAGCCGACGCTCGAAAGCCACTCATCGGCCTTCGACCAGAACGAGCGATAGACGTTAGCCAGGCCTTCCGAGAACCAGACATCGCGGCATACGGCAACCTCAGTGGCGTCAGCCCCTCTCTCGGACGGCAGTAAAAGCCCCTTTCGTTGAGAAGTCGACGTGCCCTCACAGCGGCAAAGCTGACTGTGTCAACGGTGCGAGCGACATTCCCGGTCATGCCTCACGCCCCCAACTATAGGCACCTTCAGCACCGAGGCCCGCATCCACAATAGCTATTCGCAACAGAGCCGTCCCGGCTGATCGGGTGGCTGCGGGGATTGGCTCCGCAAGCTCAAACACCTAGATTGGAGGCGAGCGTGAAGATCGACGGGCTCAAGATCGCCAAGGTGCTCAAGACTGCCGGCATCGACCAAGACAAGGCCGCCGACCTCGCACAGGAACTCGCAGACGCCGACGACAACGCGGAGAAAGACATGGTCTCGCTCAAAGATCTCGATGCCATCAACGCCCGCTCCGATGCGCGCATCGAGGCCAGCTATGCACGCTCCGATGCGCGCATCGAGGCCGCCATCAATCGCCAGATCGTCTGGACCGTCGCTACGTACGCGGCAGCAGCTGCCATCATCATTGTCGCTATGAAGCTCTAACGAGGATCGGAAGCCGGCTTCGGCGGGCTTCCCTGTTCGCCACGCCTTCCTTCAGCTCGGCGCCACACGCGCGCGGAAGCGATCATGGTCGTCGCCGTCTGCGCTTCCGAAAAGCTCTACCGTTCATTCGGGCCTTCATGCACGCCAGTGCCTGTCAGTGCTTGATCCAATCGAGTGTTGCGGCGAGGCAGAGGATACCTAAGCAAGCCGAAGGCGGTTTTCTCGTATCGGGTGGCGCCAGCCGTGCGCGTGAAGGATTGCGATCCCAAGAGCTGAGAGCTCTTCAGGGGCGTAGGGAGCAGCAACCAAAGCTCGGCCCAAAGAGGCACGCCTCTGTCGCTTGTCAGAGCTTTACGATGGCAACGATCGCGATCGTAAAGAGGAAGGCGATACCGGCGATCCAAATTCTCTGACGGTGAAAGGCGGCCTTGATGCGCGCGTCTGAACGAGCAGTGATGGTCTCGATGCGCGCATCGGAGCGAGCATTGAAGGCTTCGAGGTCCTTGAGCGAGACCATGTCTTTCTCCGCGTTGTCGTAAGCGTCGGCGAGTTCTTGCGCGAGATCGTCGGGGTTTCCGTCGGCCGATGCCGGCACCGTCGATTGCCTTGGCGATCCTGAGCCTGTCGATCTTCGTTTGCCGCCACTCTACAGGCACCACAGGGAGAGAGGCGAGTGCTTTGCTACATCTCCATTCCAAGGTCGCGATCCGTGTTCTTGGCCGCTTCCCTTTCGCGGTCGTTGCTTCTCTCCACGCTCTGAGACATATCTGCCGTCTTCACCGCCTGATCGACGGTTGCGACGATCGAACGGAGCTCTTCGCGCTTCTCCGGTGTCATGTCCGGCAGACGCTCCAGCGCGTCCGGTACAGTCAAACGTTTTTCCACATCCTGACGCCAGGATTTGATCTCCTCCAGCGCTTTGGGGTTCGAGAGCGTGGGCGCGGCCATGTGATGGCCTGCTTCGCGATCGCTTTGCTTGAGATCATGCGCGGCCGAGAGCGTCGAAAGAACCCCAAGCGCCTCGGGTGAGAGGCTCGGCGCTGGCGTCGCCATATGAGCGCGCCAATCCCGCTCCTGCTGTGTCAGGAAGACCATCGAACGCTGTTCTGCATCAACAAGTTCGGAAACCGTAGAGCTGACGAGAGGGATGCGTGTAAGGGCCTCCTTACGCTCGGCATCGGGCTGAAGGAACATGGTTCGACCGCCGACGAGATCGCCATAGGATTGGGGCTCGCGTGCGACCGCCTTCAGCACGTCGTTGAGCCGGTCCGGATCGACCGCAATCTCAGCACGGATTTGGCCCAATGCTTCGGCGGGATTGCGCCAGACACCGCTTGCTTGCGCGAGCGCACTCGCCTCGAAGATCCTGACGCTTGGCCAATTGGGCACGGCTGCCGCCGCTGCTTGCTCCACGCTCTGCGACCAGGCTGAGACGGAGGGCAGGACGGGGACGTTCAGAAGGGGAGCGGTCCGCTCTGGCTCGGACGGTTGGACGGAGGGCGAACGATCCGCCATCGCCGGCAGTTCGACTGCCACTGGTGCTGGGGGCGATGCCGGGGCAGGCGAGACGCTGCGTTCGTAATCGGCCAGCACGCGCTGATCCTCCCGCTGTTGCTGATAGCTCGTGTCGACGTCGCGCACGGTCTCAAGGAGACCCAGCTCCCAGGTGGCCCGCGAGACCGTGTGAACGTCCCGCCAGTTTGCGGCGAGCGCATCGCGAACGGTCTGCGAGAGACCGGCCAAGCGGGGCTCGTGATCGGGGTCGGCGAGGGTCGGACCGATCGCCACGACGATCGAGGGCGCGAGCACGTCCGCGACGCGCTCGGCATAGTCGCGAAGACCCTGCGAGGTGGCATAGCGCGTCAGCTCGTTCTCGGCGGTGTGGAAGGCCGAGCGACGGGCATTGCCTTCATGGTTCATGGAGGCGGAATGGTCCTGCACATGCTGGAGGCGGTTCAGAGGCTGGCGAAGGTCGTCGTGCGGCTCCAGGGAGGCCGCCTGCGTGGCGTCGCGATAGTGTGCGGGCGGATCGACACGGATCTGCTGCGCAGCGTCCTGCGGGCCGTTCTGGGCAAGGAACGAGGCGGCATAGGCTTTGACCTGTTCCAGCACCTCGGACGGGTGCGGCAGACCGCGCTGCTCGAGGAAGGTCTCGAAGCGACCGGCGGGGCTCGCGGCGAGCGCAATCCGGGCGTCCAGGGCTTGCCTTGCCTCAGCGTAATCGGGCGTCTTGCGGAAGTCGATCGAGGTGTCCTTGAGCGTCTCGCGCGACAGGCGGTTCATGGCCTGCTCGGGGGTGGCGAGCTGCTCGGCGCCGGGACGGGTGAACACATCCAGGGGAATGTGGAAGGTGACGTCCTCGCGGTGGCGGCTGAGCGAGACGTAGCTGAGCTGGGCGTCCATCATCGCCCCGGCGACGACATGAACGCGGTCGTAGGTGGAGCCCTGGGATTTGTGGATCGTCGTGGCATAGCCGTGGTCGATATTGTTGTAGCCCTCGCGGGTGATCGCCACCGGCTCGGCGCGATCGGGAAGGCTGACCACGAGACCCTTCGAGCCGACGCTCTCGACATGGCCGATCGAGCCGTTGCGAACGCCGAGCGTGCGGTCGTTCTCGAGGAAGAGAACGCGGTCGCCGGGGGCGAACTCGCGCGGTCCCCGCGCCGTCGCAAAGGTCTCCCCGCCGGTCAGTCCGCCGTCGAGCTTGATCGAGGCGCGCGCCATCGCGTTGAGGTCGAGAACGTCGCGGTTCGTGTGGGCGAGAATGACCACATCGGCGCCGGCGCGGCGATCGTGGTCCCAGCCCTTGATGGCGGCTTCCAGCGCGCCGGCCCGCGCGTCGTGGAATTGGAACGTGTCGTTGCCCTTGTAGATGTCCATGGCCGAGCGCGCTTCGCCCGCGCCGAACAGGACGCTGGCGCGCGCATGGTCCTCGCGCTCCTGGCGGCGAACTTCGGTGAGTTCGACATAGCCGACCTCGGAGGCGATGGAGCGGAAGGCCGCACCCGCCTCAATGGGCTGGAGCTGGCGCGCATCGCCGACGAGCAGGACCTTGGCGCCGAAGCCGTCGAGCTGCGCCATGACGCGCGCCATCTGCGCGGAGGCCACCATGCCCGCCTCGTCGATCACGAAGACGTCGCCGCGCGAGAGCTGATTGTAGCCGCCCGCCCAGGCATTCTCCCAGGACGCGAGCGTCAGGCTTTCGATGCCCGACGACTGCTGAAGATTGTCGGCCGCCTTGCCGGCGAGAGCGGCGCCGTAAACGCCGGCGCCCGCCGCTGAATAGATCTCGTTAACGG
Source organism: Aureimonas ureilytica (assembly GCF_001475935.1). Taxonomy (GTDB): domain Bacteria; phylum Pseudomonadota; class Alphaproteobacteria; order Rhizobiales; family Rhizobiaceae; genus Aureimonas; species Aureimonas ureilytica_A. Next base: position 10,023 of record NZ_LDQA01000013.1, on the reverse strand, counting down.
CGGCCATGACGGTGGACTTGCCCGCGCCGGCGATGCCGACCATGACGCCGATCCCCTCGTCACGGGTGAGGCGATCCACGGCGGCTTTCTGCTCGGGCGTGTAGGTGAAGCCCTGACGCTCCTGGGCGCGTGATAGCGCGGCCTCGCGAGTGGCGGCATCGACCTCGAAGCCGCGATCGGCGTGGCGGTTCAGCGTGGCCCTGAGCATGGCGGCCTCGCGCTCCAGAACGGCCTCTGTAGTGAAGCGCTCGCCCTGGACGACGCGGTTGGTCTCGGGGTCGTGGATCTGGGCCTGGATCGTGACCAATTCGGGCAGCATCCCGATGCGGTTCATGAGGCCCTGGAAGTCGTTTCCCTCGCCCATGTAGCGATGCACGACGCGGGCGATGTCGCGGGTCGAGAAGGTCGACTGCTCGCGGGTGATGTGCTCCAGCACGAGGGAGGGGTTCTCTTCGAAGCGGGCAAAGGTCGCGGCGCGGTCGGCGGCGTCCCTGGCGGGCACCTGATGCTCGGGTCCGAACTGGCGCATGTGCTCGGTCTTGCCGCGATGCTGGGTCGGCAGAATGTCGGTGATGCCGCGATCTTCGAAGGAGCGGTGATCGACGGTGATGTCGTGACCGGCGAGCGCCAGCGCCTGGTTCATCTCGGCGGCCCAAGCGGCGCGCATCTCGTAGAGTTCGTCCTTCGAGCCCGACCACTTCTCGTAGACGACATCGCCGCGCTGGGTGCGCAGCGGCTGGCCTTCCTCATCGCGGGCGATCACGGCCTTTGGCCCGAAGCCCTGTTCGGTCAGGGGCCGAACGGTCGAGAGGATGTGGACATGGGGATTGTGCTCGCGTCCGGGCGGGACGTGGATGGCCCAATCGGCGACCCGTCCCCTGGCGGTCAGATGCTCGTCGACGAAGGCGCGCACGAGAGCGATCTGCTGGTCCTCGGTCAGCTCGACGGGCAGGGCGAGGGTGAGTTCGGTGGCGTATTTGGCGTCGTAGCGCTTCTCGCCCTTCTCGACCTTGTTCCAGAGCTCCAGCGAGGCGTTGATCGCATCCGGGCCGACGAGGCGCGAGCCGTCTGAGCCCGGTGCATCAGGACCGGCGGCAAAGCCGAGTTGATTACGAACCCAATCCGGCGCGTCCGCTGGAATGGCGAGTTCGGAATGCACGGTGCCCTGGCGTTTGGAGTAGTCGTGAACCGTCGCGCCGCGATCGGATTGCATAGCGACGTTGTGACGATAAGCGGCCGCCGCGACAGCGGAGTGCCCTGATCCTCCCGAGATGACCGTCTGACGGAAGTGATAGATCGCCACGCCGAACCGATCGTCATGCCAAACACGCCCTTCTGAGCGCCCTTATGGATCTCTGGCAGGGCCTGTTGCGAAAAGCAACAGGTAATTGCGCTGTTTGCTCCTGCAACCAGATGCTCAAGAGCCCGCTGCGCGGTCCGCTTGAAGCCGGTCGCTCCGCTCCGGAGAGGCCGATAGGAGGGGCGCGGGAGGCGAACACAGCGGGTCGCGGGCGGCGCTGCGGAGGTCACGAACGCATCGAGCGACGCCCGTGGCGGAGCCCCGAACTCGACATCCGAGGTCGGACGATCCCAGGCGCTGGATCGAGCCATCGATCGCGCGGGATGTGCCCGAAACCGCGCAGCGGTGAGGGCACGGGAGAGGTGATAGGGGTTTGGGGAAAGAGGAGGAGGGAACCGTCCCTCTTTCCCCAAAAGCAAGCGTCGAGGAGAGGATGCCTCCCCTTCTCAAGTGTCCCGTTCAGGAGCTGCAGTCCCTGCCTCATCGGTGCGGACGCGCGGGTTGGGTCGGATCGCCAAAACGGTCCCGTCAGGCTCGGCTCGAAGGTGTGCAGAAAGACCGTCGATGGAAGCAGGACGGACCACCGCATGGGTGACACGCGCATCGACGCCTATCGGCGCTTTGCTCGCGGCGAGGCCCGTGTCTGCCGAGAAACAGGATAAGGCGAGGCGTTCGCTTTTGCGGACGAGCACGCGATCGAGGGCGTGTTCGGATCCTGCTACGACACCGAACGCTTTGTCTGGCTGACACGTGAGCGCGGTCCCATCGGCCCTCGTTGCGATGCCTGGATCGAAGACGCCCTTCGGGCACGACGCATCGGACTGTATGCCTGCGAACAGCGCGCCATCGACGCGTCCGATCCTGCGATCCTGCAGGCTGCTTTGGGGATGGGCGCCGAGCGCATGGCCAGCGTTCTGGCCCTTGCCACCGACGCCGACGGCCGCGTCCGTTTAAACGAGTTGGGATCCCTGTTGCCGCATCTACGCTTTCTGCTGGAGCGCTGGTTGAAGGAGGGGTCGATCCCTTTGCGGGACGTTGTGGAGCACATGCACCCCACCGCTGGACGAGACGACGATCCGGAGGCGGCGGGACGCCTCGCCACGCAGATGCTGGCCGCCCTTGGCCAAGCCTTGGCCAGGACAGAGATGGTCCCGGAACGACGCCGGTTCGAGGTGGCGAGAAGGCCGCGTTACGCGGGGCGGCAGAGCGTTGGGTCGAGGCGAGAATGCGCACCCGGCAAAAGCACCGGGAGGCACAACAGAGCAAGCCTCGTCTGGCCGCCGGACTGGCAGCGGCCGCCGAGGTTTTTTGCCCGCTCCAGCCGCTGCGACACTGAACGCGCTTCCTCGTCATGATGCGCCTGAGAAGGCGACCGGCCGGGATCGCTTACCGTGGTCCGACTGGGGCCGCTTCGCGATGATACTTCAGCTCGTAGCGGCGGTGGCTGCGGTAGTGCTTCTTGATCGCGCGGTGCTCGCCGGGGTTCAGAAGTTCGTAGCCCTTCGCCGTCATCCGGTGCACCCAGGTCGTCTCCAAGGCCAGCGCTTCCTCGCGCGAGAACGCCTCGCCCAGCTGCTTGAACCTCGGTCCTGTGCCTTGGTTCAGATACGTCGCGATCCTTTTGATCCTGCGAAACATCAGCTGCGTATCGGCGGGACGATCGGAGGGATCGGCCAGACGCTCCTCCAGCTTCGGTAGCAGGCTGACGCTCGAACGGTGCTGCTGCCAGCGGCGCTCCAGACAGGTCGTCATGCCGACATAGAACGGCGTCCCATCCGGATTGCAGATGGCATAGACCCAGTGTGTCGGCGCATAGGGATCGGGGGCGTCGCGGAACGTGCTCAGCTGGTTCTCAAGACCCATCGCAGAGGCGCACAGACAGGCATGGCGCAGCGAGCGCAGATCCTCCTCATCGAACAACAGGCTGGCATCCACCGACAGATCCTCGATCGCGAGTTCGCAGGCTTCCGCAAAGGGCAAACGGGGCATGGGGTCTCTCTCTCCATATGGACGAAGTCCCCTCCCCTTGCCTGTCTCGTCCTCTGGGCCGCGGCGCTCCCATTCGGGATCAGACCTTGGCCTCCACGACAGAGTCGATGCGCCGGATCGCAGCTGGATGCTGAGGGTGCCAGCCGCGGTGGCACGGATCGTCACCCGACACGATCGCCCGGCTCTGGGTCCTGTCCGATCTTCATCCGGAGGCCGTCATCGCCCCTGATGCCTTCGCACCCGTGCCGCCCGAGTTCGACATCCTGATAGGCACCGGCAACGTCTGGCGCGCTGACCGCGCAGGCGCGATCCACGTCCCGAGACGCCTAACCGGGACGAAGCCCGTCGTCTGCATGCTGGGCAACCACGAGCACGGGAACAGCATGCTGGGCGAACGGCTGCCCGCCGCGCGCAAGGCCGCCGAGGCTGCTGGGGTTACCGACCTACGAGCGGATGCGGTGATGCTGGCGGGCTGTCGCTTTGTCGGCACCACATTATGGACCGACGACGCCCCCGCCGGCAGACACAGCGGAGCCGCGGAACGAGACCGGCGAAGCGATCCGGGTCGAACAGAAGGAGGTCCAACAAGAGCGCGGGACGGTCCCGCTGACGATCGACGCGACCGTCGCGCAGCACCGCATCGATCAGGCACGCCTCACCGAGCTGATCGATGCCCATGCCGGAGCCGATCCGCTGGTGGCCGTCACACATCACGCCCCTTCCCGCCCGCGTTCGGACGCAGGAACATGCGCCCGAACGCGGGCCACAGCGCGTCGGATCTCTCCCTGCTCCTCAATACCGGGCGGATCGATCTTCGGGTGCACGGCCACGTCCACCAAAGCGTCGACAGTGCACTCCCGAGCGGCACCCTCATTCAGTCCACCCCGCCGGGGCACACTTCGACCATTAGGACTTCGACGATGCCCTGGTCGTGACGCCGCGCTGGGTCCGCAATCCACGCCTTCGGCAGGAACGTTTGGCTCCGATCCTCGCCAAGGCCTGGGTAGGCCCGTTTGCTCCGACCACTTTCGAAGTGCAGAGCGCTTCATGGACGAGATGTGGAGCGATGCGGACTGACGCCCCGGTCGATTAGTTCGCCTTCATCGAACAATGGATCGACATGTCCGCCATTAGGTAGCAACCGCCACCAACCGTTCCGTTTCGGTTAGGTGGATGAGTTGGCTGGCGAGCTCCAGATCTCAAGGGCAACGCCTGATGTCGGCATCTACTTCCAAGCGCAGTCCCAGTCTGGCCTCGAGATGTCCGAAGTTCAGGACTGGGTCGTGCTCGACGAAATCCACGGCCGGGGTTGCCGACGCGAGCTCCAGCACGCTGCGGCGGAGATCGTGCGGGTCCGGATCAAACGTGCGCCGCGAGAGTTTACGGATTTCTTCCATGATCCGGTCGGTATCGTAGTCCAAGGCTTCGAGAACGGCATCGAACCGCTCGGTGCCGACGACCCCCGCAAGGTTGGAAGGCCGGATGAGACCCGCACCGAGACAAGCGTGGATGTCGTAGAGGTCCCGGCCCTTCACGGCGCCGGGACTGGTTGCCCGGTAGACGAGCTTCTTTGTCACGACCTCCTCGGGATGCTCCAAGCATAGGTCGACGCCTTGGACGCGTACCGGAATGCCGGAATGAGGGGTCAGCGGCGCGGCGGCAAGCAGGTCGATCTCGCCAATGCCGTCCCACACCAACTTCACGAAGTTGCCGGGATACCGAACGTCGCGGGTGAGGCTGAGCGGCAGTCCGCTCGCCATCAACCTTTGCAGGTGGCCGGCGCGCGGAGCTGGGTCGCCGACGAAGAGATCGAGGTCGAAGGACAGGCGGTGGTCGATGAAGAACGTCAACGACGTTCCGCCCCCAACGCGGAGCGTCGAACCCTCCTTCAGTCGGTAATGGTCGAGGATGGCCTCGGCATCACGGAGTAGTGCCGGCCATCTCTCTGACGTTTCGGTTTCCATGTCGGCTGGCCCTGTCCCGGATCGTGGCGACGTTGTCGCCGCTTCGTGCGCCCACGTTGTCCGCGAGTTCGGCAAGGGACCGATAGCCCAGTGCCGATCGCCTGATGGCCGAGAAAAGAAGGGATGGATCGCCCCCCTCGAGGAGCGCTCGAACGATGAAGCGGTCGTGGTCGCTGCCGCGCTCTCCGGCGATCACGGCGTAGACCGTGGCAAGCGTGGAGCCACGGCGTCCATAGGGGGTCCAGGCGTTCACGATTAGGGAACGCCAGGCCTCGGGAACGTCGGCTTCTTCGATACGGCTCATCGGGGCGGTCTCTGCTACTTTCTCACTTTAGCACGGGTCGGCAACAGATCGGAAGGCACCTGCTTCCCTGCCGTCCATTCCGTGTCTTAGAGAAGGAAGACACGGTCAGGGCTGGAGCCGTCGCCCGCGTCTGCGCGATCTGCGTCCCGATTCTTGCTCATTTCCGCTTGGGATCCCATGCAACGTCCATTCCGGTCCATCCTGGAAACCAGGGTTCGGGATACAGAGGCGGCCGTTGCTACGTTGGTGGCGGTTGCTACCTAATGGCGGACATGTCCGTATCCCGATGGTTCGGAGCGATCCGGAGGACGGCGAGAACTGGCGTTTTGCTCCGTTCGCAGAATTCCACAGAGAGCCTCACCGACGCGCGCTGGTGCGTTTTGGCTGTCTGTGTAGCTAAAAGCCTCTAATCGCCGTCCTGCGCCCTTCTAGCGCCCTCATGTTCGATCCTATTGAAGGCTTTTTCTGAAATTCTGAATGGGTTCTGTGAAGAGCTTTCTGTGGAGACGTTTCTGTACGTTTCTGTTCCTTATAAAGAGCGCCCCCGATTATGCGTGGAATACGCCCCCGATTATGCGCATGCCCGCCCCCGATTATGCGGAGACTCCGCGACTTACGCCCCCGATTATGCGTAAAACCGCCCCCGATTATGCGGAGATAAAAACTAAGGCATTGAATTTTCTATAGGTAAGTTTGAAAAGAACGCCCCCGATTATGCGTCAGCGAGCCTACTCGCGTATTCCGGACAATGTGTAGAAAGCGCTCCCGACTATGCGTAGATCCCCTTTGGGGTGCATTTGGAGTCAGTAGGCTGTTTTCGCCCCCGATTATGCGTGGGCAAAAGCACTTCTGGTGCCCCCGATTATGCGTAGGAAGCGCCCCCGATTATGCGTAGTTCCCCTTGGGGGCGCATTTAACTCAGTCGACTGTGCCCCGCCCCCGATTATGCGTAATCGGAAATACCTCTGCGCCCCCGATTATGCGTATTGTTACCGCTTTTTTGGTAGGGCTAGAATGGAAGGGTCGACCGGCTTCATTTCCATGCCCTGCGACGTGAGCTCGATCTTGAGCTTGGGAAAGACCTCCTTGATCGCAGCCAGATCCTCTGTGATCTGCTCTTTGAACTTCCGATCGCGGGCGATCCCCTCCCCGAACTGCTCCTTGAGTGGCTTCCAGTCGAGGATGAGCGGCTCATCCAGACGCGTGGCGCGGTAGGTGATCCAGAACAGGAGGTCGAGCTTGCGCGCGGAGTTCGAGAAAGCCTTCAGCGCTCGCACGTCGATCGGCAGCGCATGCTTTTTCAGCTGGTTGTAGAAGGTCTCAGAGAACTTAATCGTGTTAGGACTCAGGCTGCGCTGATCGGGATGCCCTTCATACCAAAGTTCAACCTTCTCCAGCGGCTTCATCTTCATGACCGCAGAGCGCTGCCCATCCCAGGCACCAAACGTCATGCTGCATGCAGCTAGGGCTCTCAGCTGTTCTTTGAAAAGACCAAGGTTTCCATAACGTCCCCCCGTAGGTTCGAAGCCGATCTCACGCATGAACTCTGACAGGGATCCAGTGGTCTCGACGAGCGGGCTCTTGTTCCTGAGCGCCTCCGTCGAGAGGTGGGTCATGATCAAACGCGCTTTCGGCCCCCAGGGAACGGGTTGAGGTGTCCACTCTCCGTTCGGGGCGAGGAGTTCGCCGGAATTCACAACGAGGGTCATTCTCCCCTGTCGGCGTTCATAGCGCGTCACATCTTCGGGCAGAGCACGATATGGAAGGCTGCAGATCGCCAATGGGGTGGGCAAGAAACGCAGATAATCGGAAGAGGTGCGGTCGCTGTCCACTTCCACGCGCGTCTTTGCCCGTCTCCGCTGGATAGGGGTGAGTTGTGCAACGGCGGCGTCCGTGGCCTCCTTCGCTCTCGCCTCCCGATCGCGTTTGGCCTGCCTACGCCCCAACTCTTTGAGCATGATGGCATAGACGGAACGGCCTTCGTACTCCTTGAGTTCGGCCAGCAAATCCTCATCGCGAATATCTGCGAGGGTGGCCGGAAGAATGGTGCTATCACTCTCTTTCATTGGAAGGACACCTTACGGGACTCGCTCAAAGGCGTCCATCAAGGCGACAAGCATCTCCTCCCCCGAAAGGAGATCGTGCTCCTGTGCCAGTTTCCAAAAACGCTCCCGCACTTCTGGCGACGTCGCGATGTTCAGCTTGGCCGTCCGGTTCGAACGACGAAGGGCGCGGGCGTCGAAGACCTCCTTCACAGGTTCAGGCTTCGGCTTGGGGGACGGGGCATGACGAGTGCGGAACCCAGCCTTCTCCGCAGCCTCTGCTACCTCTGGCGCCGGCGGGGCTGGGCGTTCCGTGCGGGGACGGAAGCTCGCGATATCGGGCAAATCTAGGGTGATACGCTCACGGCTCATCGCGTGGTCTCCTCATTGAGAGCTGCAATTACGGACTGGGCAACGGCGGTTGCGTTCTCTTGAGCCGCCTTTGGGTTGGAGACGTCTTCGGCCGTCAGGTCGAAGATTGTTCCACCGATCTGAAAGATAGCGCTGAAGGCCGCGCGCTCGAACAATGCCGTATCCAACACGGGAATGCCCTTGCCGTCGAGTGTGGCGCGGATGTGCTTCTGTTCACGGCTCTGGAGCATGCCGATCATTGAAAACATGACCCGGTAGGGGATCTGTCGTCGGAAGACTTTGCTCTCCCGTTCGATCAGCGAAACCACCCTCGCCGCTTGATCGACGTCGAGCTGTTTGCCACGCATTGGGATGAGAACTAGATCGGCGCGAGAGATCGCGTAGCTAGCCGTCACGTTCGCGGATCCCTCTAGATCGACGATGACGAATGGCTTGCGTTCGGCAGCGTCGTCGATGACCTCGACGACCGTCTCTTCCGTAACGCCGCCTATGATTTCCAATCTCTCTGGGACGCTTTTCGTGAAGCGTGAAGCCCAAGTAGCAAGAGGCTGATTGGGATCAGCGTCGATCAAGGTCACCTGCGACCCAGCCTCGGCATAGACCTGCGCGAGCAGGAGAGCAGTCGTCGATTTTCCAACACCACCCTTTGTCGAGCACAGAACGATTACTGGCATCTTCTCGGTTCCCCATTGGTTCCCATCAGCCACCCTTACAGTTCTTGGTTACCATACTGTGGCCACGAACCGGAAAGGAAGCGGAAAGAAACTAGCTTAGAACTCGGTACATGTCGACATCCTTGTCAGTTCTAAGTGGGTTCTTAATAGGTTCTAGACGGGTTCCTTTTCGGTTCTGGCGGAGTTCCAATTAGGTTCTTTGTTGGAGGGAACCCAGAACCAATTAGCTTTATGCCTGACCTAATTTCGGTCCAAATGCCCAAAGAGATTTGTAGAGAGGTTTTTTACCGACGCAAACACCCTTCCGAAATAAGGCGATGACGTTGCAGCGGATGGCGGGTCAACAATCAGGTCCACGAGACCGACCTCCTCGACAGCTGTGTGACGCAGGTTGAAGAGTCCCGAAAGAAGGATCGGGAACTAGGGCCTGTTAGCGTCTGGGGCCGACTCTATGTCGCTGGCTTTTCCGATGAGGAGAAGTGCGCAGATGCTGAGCGACGAGCAATGGTCTGATCTGGAACCACTGATCGAGGCGTGCCGCCCGCATGCGAAGGTTCCGAGTCCGCACCTTCGCCGGACCGTCGAGGCCATTCTCTGGCGTCACCAGAACGGAGCCAAGTGGCGTGCTCTGCCTGCCGAGTTTGGCCCCTGGTGGATGGCGGCGCAGACCTTCATCCGGTGGGCGCGGCTCGGCGTCTGGGAGAGACTGCTGGCGCTGGTTCAGGAGCGCGGCGTCAGGCTCGGCATGGTGTTCCTGGACGGGACGAACATCCGCGCCCACAGACAAGCGGCAGGTGCCAGCCGAAAGGGGGATCTGCAAAAGAGCGAGACGGCCGTGAAGCGCTTGGCCGATCTCGTGGCGGCTACGGCACCAAGGCCTGTGTGATGGCCGACGGCGCCGGGCGCGCCATCGCCTTTCGCCTCGCACCCGGGCAGGCCCACGAACTGCCGCATGCTGTTCCACTCCTCGATCGCTTGCCGGACGTTCCGAAGTGGGTGGTTGCCGATCGTGGCTACACCAGCCATGCCTTCCGCCAGCACATTTGGGATATGGGCGCACGACCTGCCATCCCGCCGCTTCGCCACGAAGCGCCAGTTGCCTGCCCGGACTGGATCTACAACAACCGCAACCGGGTCGAACGCCTGTGGGCTCGGCTCAAGGAATGGCGCGCCGTTGCCACCCGATACGAAAAAACCGCCGCCAGCTTCCTCGGTGTCCTCTGTCTCGCCGCAGCCCTCGATTGGATTAGGCGCTAACAGGCCCTAGCTGGGGTCTGGGATTGAGCTGATCCTAGCCAAAGTCGAAGCACTTAAAACGACGTTCAGGTGTTCACTAACGCCTTGACAGAAGTCGAGGCCTAGGGTCTGTTAGCGCCTA